>NZ_CP035375.1:1497723-2246584 GCF_004118935.1 Salinibacterium sp. UTAS2018 | reverse complement strand
AACTTGGCTGGATTCAGCCCTGAAGGGTAGACAACGATGTCGGCATTGCACACGACCAGCACCACCGATGCGTCGAGCAACGGCTGGCGAGAAATTGCTCCTGAACTCACGCAGATCGCCGAGTGGTCGCATTCCGGCGCCGCAGTGCTGGCAGACGGCCGCATTGTCGTGTCGACTCCGGGCAGCGCACACGTCAGCGTGATCACGCCCGACGGCTCCGTGACCACGCTCCCCTGTGGCGCAGGCATCTACCACGGCATGGCCACCGACCCCGGTGCTTCTAGCTCTGCAGTCTGGCTCGCCGACATCGGCGTCGAGGCTGACGGCGGCGGGCTCTTCCTCTTTGACGTCGACGCGAAGGAACTGACGGATGTCGGCCCCGACGACCGCACGACAGCGCACGTCGTCGGCTGGCGACCCACCGCTCTCGCTGTGGAGCGCGGCATCACCGATCCGGCCGGTTCCGTGCTCTGGGTGGCGGATGGCTACGGTCACTCGCTGGTGCACCGCCTCGAAGACGGTCGCATTACCCTGACGATCGATGGCTCAGCCTCTGGCCAAGCCTTCGATTGCCCGCACGGTATCGCGCTCGAAGATCGCGGCGACGAGACCCTCGTGGTCGTCGCCGACCGCTCGAATGAACGCTTGGTCTGGTTCGACCTCACCGGCGCGTACGTTCGCGAGCTGCGCAGCCCCCTCATCACGAGCCCGAGCTCAATCACCGTGTATGACAACCGTCTTATTGTCACCGAGCTGTTCGGCGGCCTGATCGCTGTGGCATCCGACGACACCGTGACGGATCTGCTGAACCGCTCCCCTCGCGAGCGCGTTGGCGCCTGGCCGAACGAAGGCGACAGCGACAACCTGCTGCGCCCGGCAGTCATCCCCGGCCAGATCAATAGCCCACACGGTATTGCCACGACCAAGGACGGCGTTGTTCTGACCGAATGGATCATCGGCGGGCGCACTATCTTGCTCGGGCACGACATCGTCGGCACCCCCTAACCACCGCGCCCTCAACCACAGCACCCTCACTGCACCTCAGCACGAAACCGAACACAGGAGTTCCCATGAAAATCGAAATTGATGCCGCTGCTTGCGTCGGTGCCGGCCAGTGCGTTCTCACGGCAGAAGACCTTTTCGACCAGGACGACGACGGAATCGTGTTGCTGCTCAACGCTGAGCCTGACGAATCTCGCTACGCCGCCGCTCGACGCTCCGCCGCGCTGTGCCCCGCACGCGCGATCACCATTCACGAGTAAATCGTGGAACTGAAGTCGCACCCTGATGTGCTGATTATCGGCGCCTCGACCGCCGGATGCGCCACAGCAGAGTCGTTGCGCCACGAAGGCTTTACGGGCTCGATCACCGTGCTCGGCAACGAGACCTCAGCACCCTACAATCGCCCTCCGCTCTCGAAGCACGTATTGCTCGGGGAATGGGAATCGGAGAAGGCAGATATCTTCACCGACGGTGCAGCGGAGCGTGCCAGCATCGACCTCCACACTGACGTGACCGCTCACGCGCTGAACACGGCCGAGCGCAGTGTCTCCACGAGCCGCGGCGACATTTCTTACGGCGCGCTTGTGATCGCCACCGGTGCCCGGGCTCGCCAGCTACCGGCCAGCGTCGACCCAGACCACGTAGCGCTCACGTTGCGCACTCGCGAAGACTCGGTGCTGCTTCGCGAACGCCTCGAAAACTCCCGCTCCGTCGTTGTCATTGGCTCCGGAGTTCTCGGTTCAGAAATCGCCGCGGCGGCTCGCAAGAAGGGGTGCGCCGTGACAATCGTCGGCCGCTCCGGGGCCCTGACGTTGGGTTCGGTTCGCGATCTGTTGACACAACGTCTCGAACGACTTCACGCGCAGAATGATGTTGAGTTGCGTTTAGCTGAGGGCGTCGCCTCGATCACGCACGACGGCACGACGGCCCACGTGACTCTAACCTCGGGTGAGCAGCTCGACGCTGACACCGTTGTCGCCGCTGTTGGCGCCATCCCGAATGTGGAGTGGCTCGAATCGAGCGGCCTCACCACCTCCCCAGCACTGAACTGTGACTCGCACGGACAGTGCGCGGAAAACATCTATGCCGTCGGCGACGTCGCCGCCTGGCACGACTCTCGCACCGGCCGCTGGCTCCCTGACGAGCACCAACTGACAGCGCTCCAACACAGTCAAGCCGTTGCACGCCACATCGCTACGGGCGAGAAGGCTGAACCCCCGGTTCCTTTCTTTTGGAGCGAGCTCTACGGCGTCCGTTTTCAGGCCTACGGGCGATTCCCCGCAGAGGCCGAACTCGTCACGACGCACGGCGACCGCGAAAGCGGAGACTTCGTAGCCCTCAGCATGCTCGATGGGCTCCCCCACGGAGTCGTCGCCAGCAACATGTCCCGCGACTTTCGGCAGGCCAGGCCAGCCGTCGATGCCACCCTCTCGGGCACTCCCGCCCCAGCGACAACCACCACACCTTCGACCGCCCCTCTAGGAGGACAGTCATGACAACCACCCCCGCTGCCGCCGCCGGAGTATGCCCCTTCACCGGGCGCTCCTCGGCACTTCCGCTCGACGGCAACCCGCACGTTCCCACCCCGGCTCTCGCCGAATTCCGCGAGAATGGCCCGGCCACGCCGATTCGTTTCGCCGATGACCACGAAGGCCTGCTCGTCACCCAGTTCGGGATGGCGCAGGCAGTGCTCGAAGATCCGCGCTTTACGCAGAACCCTCGCCGCTTTCTCCTAGGACCACCCGAGGGCGAAGTCCACGACGTCGATCAGCGAGCGAAGGATGCCCTGGCCGTCGCCGACATCCTCTCTCTCGATGGAGACCAGCACCGTCGCATCCGCCGTTCGGTCACCGCTCGCTTCTCGGTGAAGGCCGCCCGCGGACGTCGTGAAGCGGTGCGCGGTTTCGTCACCGAAACACTCGACGCCTTCCTTGCCGGCCCCAACCCCGGCAATGTGACCAACGACCTCGCCGCCCCCATCTCGGTGCGGAGCCACTGCCTCGTTCTCGGTGTCCCCGACAGCCACGTGCAACTCTTCGGCGATACCTTCGCTAAGCCGACCACGACGCAGCGCAAGTTCGATGTCATCCGCGAACTTCTCGAACTCGTCCGCCTCTCCCCCGGCGACAACGTCTTTAGCGACCTCATCGCCTCTGACCTCACTGCTGCCGAAGTAGAAGGACTCGCGTGGGTGCTGTCCGTCTCCGGTCGCGACTCTGTGGCGTACATGATCTCGATGTCGGTCTTGACACTCTTGAAGCACCCGGAACAGTGGGAACTGCTCAAGCGCGAACCCGAACTTCTGCCGGGCGCAATTGAAGAGCTCGTGCGCTACAACACGATGTTCCTCACCGTCTTCAGCCGGACAGCACTTGAGGACATGGAAATTCAGGGCGTGACGATCCCGAAGGGGCAATCCGTGACGGTTTCCCCGGTGGGCGCTAACCGTGACCCGGAGCGGTTCGACGACCCCTCGACCTTCGACATCACGCGCGACTCTGCCGGCCACCTCGGCTTCAGTCACGGCCCCCACGGTTGTGTCGGGCAGCAGTTCGCGCGCGTGCAGATTACCGAAGCACTCACACAGCTCTTGACGCGCGTGCCCGACCTCACGCTGATCGATGCCGAGTTCGAGTCACCCTACCCGCTCGCGTCATACCTGCCCACCTACGAAGCGCCACCGGTTAACGTCACCTGGTAGCGTTCGGCCCCGATCATCCCGCGCCGCGGCTACATCGAGTCGATAGCGCTTGCTGAGGTGGAGCGGCGTACAACCAGCTCCGGCTGGAAGACGACGTGGCGCGCGGCCATGTCGGGCGCTTCGACTTCTTCCAGCAAAATCTCTAGCGCGGTGTGCCCGATCATGCCTGCTGGTTGACGGATCGACGACAGCGGGACCACGGCAGCCGAGGCAAAGTCGATGTCGTCGTAGCCGATAAGGGCGATGTCTTCGGGAACCCGCACATCCGACCCCTGGAGCATGAGCGCTTGCAAAACGCCCATGGCTACCAAGTCATTGGCGGCGAAAACGGCGTCGGGCCGTTCGGTACGCGCTGCGATACTCGCTCCCGCCTTACGGCCCGCGATGACACTGAGCGACTCAAGGTCAATCACTTCAAGGGTGACGTCATCATGTTCGCGCACGGCCAGACGCGCGCCCTCGAGACGGTCGGCGACTTGGTGGATCGAGAGCGGGCCACCGACGAACACTATGCGCGTTCGGCCCTCGGCGATCAAATGCTTCACGGCCATTCGTCCGCCTGCCACGTCATCCACTGTGACCGAACTGAAGCTGCGGTCGGGGCTTGCCCGGTCGACAAGAACGGCAGGAATGCCGCGATCACGCAGCGCCGTCAACCGTGGCGTGATCTCACCGATCGGCGAGATCAGGACGCCGTGGGAACGTTGCTGTTCAAAGAGGTCGAGATAGGCGAGCTCGCGCGAAGGGTCTTCGTCGCTGTTGCCCAAGATGATCGAAAGTCCCTCTTTACCAGCGCGGGTTTCGGCACCGCGAGCGACATCCGTGAAAAAGGGGTTGCGCACGTCGAGGACGACGAGGCCTACCGTTTTGCTGTGGCCATCGCGCAGTTGGCGGGCGGCGTCGTTGCGAACGAACCCGAGGGCCTCGATGGCCCGCTGCACCTTCTTGACGGTGGCCGGCGCGACCTTGGCCGGATGGTTCATGACGTTCGAGACCGTTCCGACGGAAACGCCTGCGTGCTGAGCGACATCTTTGACGCTAACGGTACTCATTGAATCCCATTCCTGAGGGCGAAATCGCCCCATTTTATTGAATCGTTCAATTGTGCCACGATTCGCCAGTTCTTGACGGAATGAGGCAAAAGAACGTATTCTCGTGGGAACGACTTAAAACGATTCAATGACGAGTTGATGAGTGAGGCGTCTCGTTCTCCGCATCGGAGGGCGAGACGCGGCACTCCGCAGAACAAAGGACCCAGCAGTGACCAGCTTCAGTTCAATCGCATCCCGCCTCGAAGAGCAGGCCATCGAACTCCCCTCGTGGGCCTTCGGCAACGCGGGAACCCGGTTCAAGGTTTTCGGTACCCCCGGCACTCCCCGCACCCCCGAAGAGAAGATCGCGGATGCCGCCCAGGTCAACAAGTACACGGCACTGTCGCCGACCGTGGCTCTGCACATCCCGTGGGACAAGGTTGAGGACTACAGCGCCCTCCGCAGCTTCGCCCAGGACCACGGTGTCGACCTCGGAACAGTGAACTCCAACACCTTCCAAGAAGACGACTACAAGTTCGGCTCGCTCACCAACGTCGACCCCACAATTCGCCAAAAGGCCATCGATCACCACTTCGAGTGCATCGATGTGATGAATCAGACTGGCTCACGTGACCTCAAGATCTGGGTCGCTGATGGCTCGAACTACCCCGGCCAGGCCGACATCCGCGGTCGTCAAGATCGCCTCGCCGATTCGCTCGAGCAGATCTACGCCCGCCTCAGCGACGAGCAGCGTCTGGTGCTCGAATATAAGTTCTTCGAGCCCTCGTTTTACCACATGGATGTTCCCGACTGGGGAACAAGCTTCGCGCAGGTCACTGCCCTCGGCGAGCGTGCCCTCGTGTGCCTCGACACCGGTCACCATGCCCCCGGTACCAACATCGAGTTCATCGTCATGCAGCTGCTGCGAGTCGGCAAGCTCGGCTCGTTCGACTTCAACTCACGCTTCTACGCCGATGACGACCTCATTGTGGGTGCCGCCGACCCGTTCCAGTTGTTCCGCATCATTTACGAAGTTGTTCGTGGTGGCGGTTACGGCGCCGACAGCGGTGTGGCCTTCATGCTCGACCAGTGCCACAACGTCGAAGACAAGATTCCCGGTCAAATGCGCTCGGTGCTCAACGTGCAGGAGATGACGGCGCGTGCGCTTCTCGTCGACTCGGCAGCGCTTACCGCGGCCCAGGATGCCGGCGATGTTCTCGGCGCCAACGGAATTCTGATGGATGCCTTCTACACCGACGTGCGCGCTGACCTCGCTGCGTGGCGCGAGTCGCGCGGCCTGCCGGCCGACCCGATGGCCGCCTATGCGGCATCTGGTTACCAGCAGAAGATCGCTGAAGAACGCGTGGGTGGCGTTCAGGCTGGGTGGGGAGCCTAGCCCTCGCGGTCTTCCTCAGCCCTCTCACTTCACTGACCTCTTAGGAATCTCTCATGACGAACCCCACTGCCGCTGAGCTCATCGCACGGTCGAACCGCCTCGGTTCTGACCCGCGCGTTACCAACTACGCCGGCGGCAACACGTCGGCAAAGGGCACCGAAACGGATCCCGTTACCGGAGAGCCGATCGAGCTCATGTGGGTCAAGGGATCCGGCGGAGACCTCGGCACGCTTCAGGAAGCCGGCCTCGCCGTGCTGCGCCTCGACCGACTGCGCTCGATGACCAACGTCTATCCCGGCATCGACCGCGAAGATGAAATGGTTGCCGCGTTCGATTTCACACTGCACGGCAAGGGTGGCGCCGCGCCCTCCATCGACACCGCCATGCACGGCCTCGTCGATGCCGCCCACGTTGACCACCTGCACCCCGACTCCGGTATCGCCATCGCGACCGCGAAAGACGGCGAAGAACTCACGACGAAGGCGTTTGGCGACAAAGTTGTCTGGGTGCCGTGGCGTCGCCCCGGCTTCCAACTCGGCCTCGACATTGCCGCTATCAAGGAGGCAAACCCCCAAGCAATCGGCTGCATCCTCGGCGGCCACGGCATCACCGCGTGGGGTGACACAAGCGACGAAGCAGAAGCCAACAGCCTCTGGATCGTTAAGACCGCCGAAGACTTCATTGCCGCCGAGGGTAAGGATGCCCCGTTCGGCGAGGCAGTAGCCGCCAACGCTGCGCTGCCCGAAAACGAGCGCCGCGCCAAGGCCGCCGCCCTCGCTGCCACCATCCGCGGCATCGCCAGCCACGACCGCCCCATGGTCGGCCACTTCACTGACGCGGATGTCGTTCTCGACTTCCTGGCTTCGGCCAACGCTCCGAAGCTTGCCGCCCTCGGCACGAGCTGCCCCGACCACTTCTTGCGCACGAAGGTCAAGCCCTTGCTGCTCGACCTTCCCGCGGACGCCTCGATCGAGAAGAGCATCGAGCGCCTCAAGGAACTCCACGAGGAGTACCGCAAGGACTACACCGCGTACTACGACAAGCACGCCACCGCCGACTCCCCCGCGATCCGCGGCGCTGACCCGCTCATCGTTCTCGTTCCCGGTGTTGGCATGTTCAGCTACGGCGCCAACAAGCAGACCGCCCGCGTTGCTGGCGAGTTCTACGTCAACGCCATCAACGTGATGCGCGGCGCCGAAGCCCTCTCCACTTACGCTCCCATCAGCGATGCTGAGAAGTTCAACATCGAATACTGGGCACTCGAAGAAGCCAAGCTGCAGCGGATGCCGAAGCCCAAGTCGCACGCCACCCGCGTTGCGCTCGTGACCGGCGCAGCATCCGGTATCGGCAAGGCCATCGCTACCCGCCTCGCTGCGGATGGCGCCTGCGTCGTCATTGCCGACCTCGACCTTGAGAAGGCTCAGGCCGCTGCTGCCGAGATCGGAAACACGGATGTCGCGATCGGCCTGAAGGTCAATGTGACCGACGCCGAAGCGATCGACCGCATGGTGCAGGATGCCGTACTCGCCTTTGGCGGGCTCGACATCGTCGTGAACAATGCCGGAGTTTCGCTCTCGAAGCCCCTGCTGGAGACGACCGAGAAGGATTGGGACTTCCAGCACGACATCATGGCCAAGGGTTCGTTCCTGGTGTCGAAGGCCACCGCGCCAGTGCTCATCGACCAGGCCATGGGCGGCGACGTCATCTACATCTCGTCGAAGAACTCGGTCTTTGCTGGCCCGAACAACATTGCGTACTCGGCCACGAAGGCCGACCAAGCTCACCAGGTGCGACTGCTGGCAGTCGAGCTCGGCGAGCACGGCGTGAAGGTCAACGGCATCAACCCCGACGGCGTTGTGCGCGGCTCCGGAATCTTCGCTGCAGGGTGGGGCGCCAACCGCGCCAAAACCTACGGCGTTGAAGAAGAAGACCTCGGCAAGTTCTACGCTCAGCGCACGATCCTCAAGCGTGAGGTTCTGCCCGAGAACGTCGCCAACGCTGTATCGGTGCTCACGGGCCCCGACCTCAGCCACACCACCGGTCTCCACATCCCCGTTGATGCTGGTGTTGCGGCAGCCTTCCTCCGATGAATGCGGGAGTGGTCGCTGCGGTTGATCTCGGTGCGACCAGTGGCCGAGTCATGCTCGGCCTCGTGGGTCACAACGAGCTCAGCGTTCGCCCGGTAGCGCGCTTTCCCAATGGTCCGGTGCGCCGTGAAGACGGTTTGCACTGGGACATTGATGCGCTCTACTCGAGCGTGCTCGCCGGTTTGGCGGCTGCTATTCGCGAAGAACCGCAACTGTCGAGCATCGGAGTGGACTCGTGGGCGGTCGACTATGCGTTGATGGCGGGCGGGCAGATGATTGCTCCCCCGTTCCATTACCGCGATGACCGCACGGCCGCAGGCGTGGAGCGCGTGCACACGATCGCTGATCACGCTGAGCTCTATGCCTCGAACGGCCTGCAGTTCCTCCCCTTTAATACGCTGTACCAGTTCGCGGCCGAGCAGAACCTTGCCGATGCCGATGGTTTCTTGCTCGTCCCCGACCTGATCAACTACTGGTTGACGGGGCGACAGGTTGCCGAGCAGACCAACGCGTCGACGACGGGGCTGCTGAATCTGGCGACCGGCCAGTGGGATGACGCGCTCATCGAGAAGCTCGGATACTCCCGCAGCCTCTTCCCTGAGTTGGTTACTCCCGGCACGACCCTGGGGCCGGTGCGCGACGAGCTCGGCATCCGTGCCGATGTGGTCGCTGTTGGATCGCATGACACGGCATCCGCTGTCGTCGCGGTCCCGGCAACGAACGACGACTTCGCGTATATCTCGTGCGGAACGTGGGGGCTCGTGGGCGTTGAGCTGAACTCCCCCGTGCTCACCGAAGCTAGCCGAGCCGCGAACTTCACCAACGAGGGCGGCGTCGACGGACGCGTGCGCTACCTGCACAACGTCATGGGCCTGTGGCTGCTGAGCGAGTGCGTGCGCGACTGGCAGAAGGAAGACGCCAGCGTCGACCTTCTCGAACTGCTGGCGGCGGCATCCGCTCTCACGACAACGGTGCCAATCTTCGACGCGAACGACCCACGCTTCCTTGCTCCCGAGGGAATGCCCGCGCGCATTGCTGCTTGGTGCACCGAACTCGATGTGGCTGTTCCGCAGTCGCGCGTGGAGTTTGTGCGCAGCATTATCGAAAGCCTCAGCGTTGCTTTCGTGGATGCCGTACACACGGCCTCAGATCTCTCCGGAAAGTCGGTGTCGGTTATCCATATCGTCGGCGGTGGCTCGCAGAACGAGTTGCTCTGCCAGCTGATCGCGGACCGCAGCGGAATGCCGGTGCTCGCCGGCCCCGTGGAGGCCACGGCCATTGGCAACGTGCTCGTTCAGGCGCGCGCCCAGGGGTTCGTCGAAGGTTCGCTCGAGAGCTTGCGCAGCCTCGTCGCTACCGCGTTCTCGCCGAAGCAGTATCTGCCGCGTTCGTAGTAGACCGTAGGGGCGCTGTGCACGCCGGCGTTACCCGCGGCATGCACAACGCCCTCGTGTGCGCTTAACGAACACAGCGCCAGCCACCGATCAGTTCGGTGGCTGGCGCTGTGTTGGTTAACGGGCGAAGTCTGGGCAGCCCGCGCTAGCGCGAGTGAGCTCGTTAGCCCTCGTCGAGCATCGGGTACGTGAGCCCGATCTGGCGGCGGATTTCGTCGAGCGTGTGCATGATCTCGATGCTCTCGGTCGGCGAGAGGATGTCGTTGGTCAGCTCACCAGCGGCAACGAGGCGCTCGAGTTCGGCGGCCTGGAATTGCATGCCGCGACCCGTGGTGCTGCCGTCGAACTCTTCGACGAGGTTACCCTCGCCGTCGAAGCGAGTGAAGGTCGTGGGGGCGTAGAAGGTCTCATCGATTTCGATGCGGCCTTCGGTGCCTACAATGACGGCGCGCGTGGGGCCGCGCAGGTCGAGGGTAGTCTGCAGCACTGCTTGAGCTTCGGTGCCGTAGCTGAAGATCATCGAGGTCTGGCGGTCGACATCCGTACCAGTCTTAGTGGCCACGGCCACCAGGCTGGATGGTGCCCCCAAAATGTCAAAGGCAAACGACACGGGGTAGATGCCGAGGTCGAGCAGCGCGCCACCTCCCAAGAGCGGGTTGTTGATGCGGTGCAGCGGATCGCTGGGCAGGTTCTGGTTGTGGTCCGCGATCACGCTGCGAATCGTTCCCAGTGCGCCCTCGGCGATGAGCTCGCGGATGCGCACCATGTGCGGCAGGTAGCGGGTCCACATGGCTTCCAACACAACAAGGTTCTGTTCGTTGGCCCGGGCCACGACGTTCTCAGCCTGCGCCGCGTTCATCGTGAACACCTTCTCCACGAGAACGTGCTTACCGGCGTTGAGCGCGAGCAGGGCGTGCTCTTCGTGGAAGGGGTGCGGCGTTGCGACGTAGATGGCGTCGACGTTGGGGTCAGCAACGAGGTCTTCGTAGCTGCCGTGAGCGGTCGGGATGCCGTACTCGGCGGCGAACTTGTCTGCCGATTCTTGAGTGCGTGATCCGACCGCGACGACCTTGTGGCCGTGCTCCTTCAGGTCACTGGTTTGCAGCGTCGCAATCCACCCGGTGCCCAAGATTCCCCATGCCACTTGCTTCGTCATGCCATCTCCTTTGTTGCGCACGAAAACATACGTCGCCAATGTAGCAGGAGGCTATTTCACTTTGTCTTACATTCTGTTAGATTGTCTGACAATCCCCGTCAGTGCAGAAGGAGCAACCATGATCGAGAACGCCGCCGTGCTTCCCGAAACCGTCGCCCAAAAACTTCGTGCCGACATCATTGCTCAGCGCGATGCCCCCGGCTCTGCCATCACCGAGTCGGCCGTTGCCCTCCGCTTCGGCGTCGCCCGCCCCACCGCGCGCCTCGCGATTGATCGCCTCGTTGCCGACGGCATCCTGCGCCGTGAAGCCCACCGCGCCGCGCGCGTGCCCGAGCTCAGCTATGACGATGTGCTCGACCTCTTTGACACCCGCTCCATCGTGGAGACCGCCGCCATGGCTGCGTTAGCCGAAGCCGGCGCGATCCCGGCGGAGGCGCTGGCAGCCCACCGCGCGCTCACCGCCACCGAAGATTTCGCGCACCACGACATCCAGTTTCACCGCGCGCTTGTCGCCGGTCAGCCCAGCTCTCGCCTCACCCGTCTGCACGAACTGCTCATGGGTGAAGTTGAGCTGTGCATTGGGCAGGTTCAGTCCGCCCAGCTCATTACCGCTCACGAGGTGGCCGAGCAACACCAGGGCATCCTCGATGCCATCACCGCCGGGGATGCCTCCACCGCAGAGCGCCTCACCCGCGACCACATTTTGGGGGCGCGCGATCGCCTCCTCACACACCTCGACACCGACCTCGACACCGACAGCTAAGGCACCTCATGGTTAAGCGTCAATTTCCGAACCCCGTAGAGCTCGCGAAGCTCATGAAGTTCAAGGCCCCCGAGCTCAACGGTAAAAAGCGCCGCCTCGACGGTGCGCTCACGATCTACGACCTCAAAGACATCGCGAAGCGACGCACCCCCAAGGCTGCCTACGACTACACGGATGGCTCGGCCGAAGGCGAAATCTCGCTGAGCCGGGCGCGCCAGGCGTTCGAGGACATCGAGTTTCACCCGTCGATCCTGCGCGATGCCTCGAACGTGTCGACCACCACGCAAATTCTCGGTGGCACCTCCGCCATGCCCTTCGGAATCGCCCCCACGGGATTCACGCGCCTCATGCAGACCGAGGGCGAGATTGCGGGCGCGGGCGCAGCAGCGGCAGCAGGCATTCCCTTCACGCTCTCGACGCTCGGCACGACATCCATTGAAGATGTGAAAGCCGAAAACCCGAACGGGCGCAACTGGTTCCAGCTGTACGTGATGCGCGAGCGCGAGATTTCGTACGGACTCGTCGAGCGCGCGGCCGCTGCCGGGTACGACACCCTCATGTTCACGGTCGACACCCCCGTTGCCGGAGCGCGACTGCGGGATAAGCGCAACGGCTTCTCGATTCCACCGCAGCTGACCGCCGGCACGATCCTCAACGCGATCCCCCGCCCGTGGTGGTGGTTCGACTTCCTCACGACTCCCCCGCTCGAGTTCGCGTCGCTCGCGACCACCGGCGGCACCGTGGGCGAACTGCTCGACTCCGCCATGGATCCGTCGATCAACTACGAAGACCTCGAGATCATCCGCGCCATGTGGCCGGGCAAGATCGTCATCAAGGGAGTGCAGAACCTCGAAGACTCGAAGCGCCTCGCCGCACTCGGTGTTGACGGCATCCTGCTCTCGAACCACGGTGGCCGCCAGCTCGACCGCGCGCCCATCCCGTTCCACCTGCTGCCCGAGGTCGCTCGCGAAGTCGGCAACGACGTTGAAGTGATGGTCGACACCGGCATCATGAACGGTGCGGATGTCGTGGCCTCGATGGCGCTCGGCGCCAAGTTCACCCTCATCGGCCGCGCCTACCTCTACGGCCTCATGGCCGGAGGCCGCCAGGGCGTCGACCGCACCATCGAGATCCTCTCGGACCAGATCGTGCGCACCATGAAGCTGCTCGAAGTCACGAGCATCGAAGAGCTCGAGCCCAAGCACGTCACTCAGCTGCAGCGACTGGCACCCCGTGCCGTCGCGCCGAGCGCCGCCGCTGCGGTTCCCGCCAAGCGTGCTGCGCCGCGCAAGGCTGCTGCATCCGCTTCGGCCGCGGCCGCAGCTAAGGCCGCACCCACGAAGGCTGCCGCGAAGAAGCCGGCCACAAAGAAAGCCGCTGTAAAGAAGTAAGGCCACTCGTGCCGCGGGCTGTGGTGGGCTGCCGCGCGAGTTCTCTCCCCCGCCGGGTTTCAGCTTCTGACTGAGGTCGGTTGAAGCCCGGCGGGGCATAGGGTTAAGCATCGTGACTCAGAACTCTGTCGATGTCCCTACTCCCGTCTGGCGAGCACCCGGAATGCCAGCACTGCTGGTGCTCACGGCCGCTGGCTTCGGGGGCTTTGTCGCCCTGATTCCGGTTGTCCCCCTGTGGGCCGTTCAGGGCGGCGCCACGGAAGCAGGCTCCGGGCTGGTCAATGGTCTTCTGCTGATCGTGACGGTTATGACACAGCCGTTCGTGCCGCGCCTTCTCGATCGTTTCGGCACCGGCCGCGTGCTGGCGGTAGGGCTCGCCCTTCTCGGCGCTCCCGCGCTCTTGCTCATCATCTCTGATCAGCTGGCCTGGATTCTTGCCATCTCGGCCGTCCGCGGTATCGGCTTCGGCATCCTCACCGTCACGGGTTCCACGGTCGTGGCGAACCTCGTCGATCGCGCCCAGCACGGTGCCGCCGTCGGAATCTACGGCGCAGCGATTGCTGTTCCGCAGATCATTCTCGTACCGACCGCATCGTTCCTCGCCGACACCGTCGGGTTCTGGGCGGTTTTCGTGATCGGAGCCCTTCCCCTACTGGGCATTAGTTCCGCTCCGCGTCTCGCTCGAGTGCTTCGCGAGCAGTCCGCCGCTCGCGACCTTTTGCCACCCACCGACGCGACGCCGGTCGTCTCCGTTGATGGTGGAAAGTCTGAGCGCCGCTCTCTGGCGATCAGCCTTCTGCGCCCCATGATTCTGCTCAGCGGCGTCACCCTCGCCGGTGGTGCCCTGCTCACCTTCGCTCCGCAAATGAGTTCGTCGCCCGCAGCGACGGCGGGAGCGCTCGCGCTCCTCACCCTGAGCGCGGCCATCACGCGCTGGTCGATTGGCGGGATTTCTGACCGCTTCGGCGCCGAACGGTTCCTCTGGCCCCTGGTCGTGGTCTCGGTGGTCGGCCTGTTGGCGATCGCCGCCGCTGTTCGAGACCCCAATGCGACCGGCATCCTGCTGTTCCTCGTCGGCATGACGCTTCTCGGTATCGCCTACGGTGGCCTGCAAAACCTCACGCTGGTGATCTCTCTCGCGGCGGTGAAGCGCAAGCAGTACGGCACCGCCAGCGCCGCCTGGAACATCGGTTTCGACCTCGGTACCGCGCTCGGCTCAGTTCTCATTGGAACCCTCGCCACCGCGTTCTCGTTCCCGCCCGCCGTCTTGGCTGCCGCCGCCATCGCGTTGCTCACCCTGCCGCTCGCGTTCCTACGCGGCCCGAAGGTCTCCGACTAGCCACCCGGCGAGAATGCGGGCCGAATTGGCTCGCCGCAGCAACCGGGCTGGCTTCGCGAGAATGCGGTCAGCAGTGCTCGAACACGTACTCCGCTGAGCCGGGCGGCGTGAGATCGCGATCCCGCAGCATCGTGATGCGCGGTGTCGCAGCATCCGCACACACCTCGCTGAATGGGCGACGCAGCTCATCGGTGTACTCGATGTCGATGACGGCCTCTCCATAAAAGTCGGTGAAGTCGCCGCACTCTGAGTACTGGTCGCACTCCTCGACGATCGCAAAGTCGAAGCCGATGGCGGATGCCGCCTCCCCGAGCATCTCCGCCGAGTTCTTCTGGGCTACCGCGAGCCCATTACTGTGGCCGAGCTGCACGAACAGCATCGCCATGGCCACCGCCTGCTCCCGCTCAAGAACCCCGGCGGAGCGCGCGTAGCTGTCGAGGTTATCGAACTCCACGGCCGCGAACCCCGCGCTCGCGCAGCCCTCAATCAGTGGCGCGAAGCGTGCGGCGATAGCATCGCGATTGCCGGCGGTACGGATGTCGAGCAGCGTCTCGTCTGGCCAGTTCGCGTCAATGACCGGGTCGCCTTCGGCATCGCGCAGCAGCAGCTCGCTTGGCCACGACTCCCCCGGTTGCGACTGGAACCCGTTGAGGTAACAGATGGAATAGGCACCGGCGAGAGGCTCCTCGCTCGCGTCACGCACGACGACGGTGACGGCAGCGTCGGGCTCGTACGCTCCGCCGAGTTGGTAGTCCGCGACGGCGCCTGCGGCGAAGAGAGTCGGTGAGGCGGTAGCGGTGGGAGTGGCGTCTGTCTCGGTCGCACGGGGAACTGCAGCCGAGCATCCGGCCAGCACGAGAAGAACCGCGAGCACCGCAGTGACACAGATCGCTGGCGACGAGAATCGTGGCGCGCGCACTGTCATGCCGTTGAGTTTAGGCTGCTCCGGTGCGATGCGAGATGTAGGTCGCACGCATATGAGAGCGGTGAGGAGGCAGCTCTGCCCGGATGAGCACAATGCTCGAAACGATTGCCAGCAGAGCCGAAACAGCCAACGACAGGGTCGGGAGTGGAGGGATGCCCGCAGCCAGCTCAAGCCCAGCGCCGGCCACGATCAGCCAGACGGCAGCGCCCGCAGCGGCGGTGAGGCTCGCGAGAAGAACGACCACCCACCCGATTATTTTTCTGTTCATGACTGCCCCCTTGCTTTCAGTTCTGCTGGTTAGTGCGACTGTGTAGCGTGAGAAAAAGTCTGAAACTTTCTCTCTACTTGAACGCTAGACCCCAAACGGGGGTCTTTCTAGTCGTCATTAAGGCGGACTGGAGCGGAGACGCTAAGCGAGCCGAAGAAGCCGAGCGCGCAGTTCCTTGGGCGTCGATTCCGGCAGGGCGGCGGAGAGTTCGCTGCGCTGGGGAAGAGCTCCGCCTTCGGAGACAACGGTGATGGCGCGGGCGAGGCTGCCGCGCGTGACGCGCGCGAGGGCGTTGTCGTCCGCGTGCATTTCAAGAAGAAGGGCCACTTCTCGCGAGGCGTTTCGGGCGGTGGGAAGCCAGGGCAGTGACAGCTTCCACGCGGTGAAGAAGATCAACACGATGTCGTGCCGTAACCGCACGTGCGCACGTTCGTGTTCGATCACGGCCTGCAGCTCTTCTTCATCGAGCAGCTGCAGCAGGCCGGCGCTCAGCACGGTGATGGAGGTGAGCGCGCCGGGCAGGCAGTAGGCGACGGGGGCCGGAGTGTTGATCACGCGCGTGCCGGGGCGGTCAGTCATTGGTTCGCTGAGGAGCGTGATCAACTGCGAGTGGCGGGCGCGCTCGCGTTCGGCGTAGACGACAGTGACGAGCAGGTTGAGCAGCAAGTGCGCGGTGAGAAAGAGCGCTCCTGAGAGAGCGAGCAACGACCACACCGAGGAGCCCTCGGGGAGCTCATTGTGGGTGACGAAACGCCACATGCCGGTTGCGGTATCCGGAAGGTCGGTGGCGAAGGTCGCCGCCCCGAGCAGCACGAGAGAACCGATCATGCTGAAGCCACCGATGAGGGCCACGAGTTGCCACACCAGTAATCCGAGAGTCGGGCGACGATAGGCCCACCGTGCGCCGGGCAGGATCGCCGGCACGGGCCACGCCAAGAGAATGGCAATGACTCCGAGAATGATCGCGGCGGCGACCACTCTTAGCGACCGGCGAGAATGCGGCGGAGGGTCTCGGCTTCTTCGTTGGACACCTGGCCCACAAAGCGTTCAAGCACAGCGGTACGGTCATTCGCCCCACCCAGCACTTCGTGCATGAGGTCGGCCATGTGAGATTCACGACCGGAGGCTGCACGGTAACGGTGCGGCCGCAGGTCACGCTCCCGCACGACGAAGTTCTTCTTTTCGAGCCGCGAGAGCACAGTCAGGATGGTCGTCGCTGCGAGCTCACGCCCAGTACCGTCTGGACCAGCCAGCTCGGCCTGCAGATCGTAAGCCGAGAGGCCTTCAGCGCTCGCCCACAGCAGGTCCATGACGCTGCGCTCGAGTTCACCAAGGGAGTTCATGCAAGCAATTCTACCCTAAGTAGAAATAGTTTCTACGAAGGTGTAGAAATGTATACATAGAGGTTCTACGGGATGTAGAACTAGCGCGACAGTTCGCCAGAGAGAGGCCAGGAGTGGACCCCCTAGAGATCGCCAGATGGCAATTCGGAATTACCACCGTTTACCACTTCATCATGGTTCCGCTCACGTTGGGTCTCGGCCCTATCGTTGCGCTCATGCAAACCCAGTGGGTGCGCACCGGCGATGAAAAGTGGCTGCGCATGACCAAGTTCTGGGGCAAGTTGTACCTCATCAACTTCATCATGGGTGTGGCCACGGGCCTCGTTCAGGAGTTCCAGTTCGGCATGGCGTGGAGCGAGTATTCCCGTTACGTTGGTGACGTCTTCGGCGCACCGCTCGCGATGGAAGGCCTGCTCGCGTTCTTCTTCGAGTCCGTCTTCCTTGGCCTCTGGATTTTTGGCTGGAGCCGCCTCCCCAAGAAGCTTCACCTTGCAACCCTCTGGATCGCTGTTGCCGGCTCGATCGTTTCCGCCTTCTTCATCATCGTGGCGAACTCGTGGATGCAGCACCCGGTTGGTGTTGAACTCATCGATGGCCGCCCCGTCATGACCGACATTTGGGCCGTGCTCACCAATAACACCGCCCTCTCCGCTTTCTCTCACACGGTCACCGGTGCTATCGCCGTCGGTGCTGGCTTCGTCGTCGGCATCTCCTGGTACCAGCTCTGGCAGCGCCGTCGCGACGGAATCGACACGGTGGATGCCACCGGACGCGTCGTCGTCGGCGAAAACCTCAGCATCCCCGGCCGCGACCGCAAGGACCACAGCGTCTGGATCAAGAGCATCCGCATCGGTGCCGTCATCGCGATCCTCGGGTTCGGTGCGCTCTCCATTACCGGTGACCTTCAGGCCAAGCTCATGTTTGAACAGCAGCCCCTGAAGATGGCAGCCGCTGAAGCCGCGTGCCACGACGGCACGAGCTTCTCAGTGCTTTCGATTGGCCCGCTCGGAGGCCAAGACTGTGAAGATGTCGTGGGCATTATTGAAATTCCCGGGTTGCTCTCGTTTCTCGCTCACGGCGACTTCGATACCGAAATTCAGGGTGTGAACACCCTCATCCCGCAGTACCAAGAGTTGTACGGCACCAACCTCCCCGATGACCCGCTGTATGGCGAGCGTGCCGGCCAGGAGATCGACTACCTCCCTCTCATGGAGGTCACCTACTGGGGCTTCCGCCTCATGATCGGCTTCGGGATGCTCGCGGCAGGGTTTGCAGCCCTTACGCTCTGGATCGTTCGCAAGGGCACCGTGCCGCGGTCGAAGTTCCTCATGGGAACAGCGCTGCTCAGCATCGCAGCCCCCTTCGGCGCCAACATCGCCGGCTGGGTCTTCACCGAGATGGGCCGCCAACCGTTCGTGGTCGTGCCCAACCCGACGCCCGGTGGCATTGACGGTGTCTACATGTTCACCGCCGCCGCCGTCTCCCCCGGTGTCAGCGGCGAAGAGATAATCTTCTCGCTCGCCGCGCTTGCTCTCGTCTATGCCTTCCTGATGGTCTTCGAGATCAAGCTGCTGGTCAAGTACGTACGCGGTGGCGTCGCCTCGGCAATGCCTGAGCTCGGGCATCCAGAAGACGACGGCAGCGACCCCGACGATCCCAACAAACCAGACAAGCGCGACGACGTTCTCGCGTTCGCCTACTAAGCAGAAGGGCAGCTACTCATGGATCTTCCAACAATCTGGTTTATCGCGATCGCCGCTTTGTGGATCGGCTACCTCCTTCTCGAGGGCTTCGACCTCGGCGTCGGGATGCTGTTGCTTTTCAGTACCCACAAGGACCGCGAACGTCGCCTCATGCTCAATGCCATCGGCCCGGTCTGGGACGGTAACGAGGTCTGGCTGATCACCGCCGGAGCCGCCACGTTCGCTGCATTCCCGTTTTGGTATGCATCGCTCTTCTCGGCGCTCTACATCCCGCTGACGATCGTGCTCGTGAGCCTGATCTTCCGCGCCGTAGCGATCGAGTACCGCGGTAAGGGTTCCACTGACAAATGGCGTATGTGGTGGGACCGCGCGCTCGGGCTCGGCTCCCTCGGTTCGGCTTTCGGTATCGGTGCGGCGCTCGCGCTGACCACCACCGGCCTCCCGATCGATGCCAACGGTGACCGCGTTGGCGGCGCTTTCGCGTGGTTCACCCCGTATGCCGTCCTCGGTGGCCTCGCGGTTATCGGCTTCGCGCTCGTTCACGCCTCCGTCTTCCTCGGCCTCAAGACCGACGGCGACGTGCGCGTCCGCGCCCGCAGTTTCGTCGTGCGCTGGAGCCCCGTTGCGCTGCTGCCGATCGTGGCGTGGGTGCTGATCATCCAGTTCCAGCACGGCACCCCCATCACGTGGGCACTCGTTGTGGTCGCGGTGATCGCGGTCGTCTTCGGCTGGATCAGTGCGCGTGCCGGGCGTGAAGGCTGGGCTTTCGTGGGCGTCGCGGCGTTCTTGGTCGCTGGTGCATCATCCATCTTCGCCGCGGTCTATCCCGTAGTGCTGCCGTCGACGATCGACCCCGCGTTCGACCTGACCATCGCCAACGCAGCAAGCGGTGAATATACGCTTGGCGTAATGAGCATCGTGACGGCGATCGGTCTGCCATTGGTGTTCGTCTACCAGGGTTGGACGTACTGGGTGTTCCGCAACCGCCTGAGCGTGCACCACCTCCCGGAGGCTCACGATGTAAAGCCCGCGGTTGCCTCCGCTTCGTCAGCTAGCGCCTCCTCGTCTTCAGCTAGCTAGGGCACGATGGAGGGCATGAGAGCCAAACTCCAAGAACGACTTGCAGCAGGCTTCGGCCCGGGCGGTGTGCACACACTGTTCGGGCTGGGTTTACTGGCTTCCCTCAAGGGATTGGCCCTCGTGCTTATGGCCGAGGCTGTCGCTCGCGGTGTCGTCGGCGTTATCGAAGCGGATGCCGCAGCCTGGCAGTTCGCGATCATTCTCGGTATTGCAGCCGGGCTTCTCCGCGCGGCTACCGCCTGGGCGACGGAGAGTTTCGCGACCCGCGCGGCGCTCGGCGCCAAGGAGTCTCTGCGCCACGAACTCGCGGAGCGAGTACTCACCGGCTCCGACGCCCGCTCGGGCGCAAGCACCGCGATCGCGACCGTGGGGCTCGATGAGCTCGACAACTACTTTCGCGTAGTGCTGCCGGCGATCGTCACGACCGCAACGGTTCCGCTGCTGATTGGTGCCCGCATCCTCTCGGTCGACTGGGTGAGCGCGCTCATCATCGTGCTGACCGTTCCGCTTGTGCCGGTGTTCATGATTCTTGTGGGCGGTCACACGCGCGAGCGTGCCGAGGCGGCCAGCGCCAGCCTCGAACGCCTCTCGGATCACTTGGTTGAATTGGCCCGCGGCCTTCCGGTTCTCGTCGGCCTTGGCCGGGTTGCTGAACAGTCGAAGGCACTGCGCACGATCTCCGCCGAGAACCGCACAAAGACGATGGAGACCCTGCGTACCGCGTTTCTCTCGGCGCTCGTGCTCGAACTCATCGCCACCATTTCGGTCGCGGTCGTCGCTGTCTTCGTCGGCGTTCGACTCGTGGATGGTCAGCTCTCCCTCACCGTCGGCCTCATCGCTCTCGTGCTCGCGCCCGAGTGCTTCGCGCCCTTCCGCGATCTGGGTGCCGCGTTCCACTCCTCCGAGAATGGGCTCACTGCTCTGCGCCGCGCCCGCACCATCATCGACGCACCGCGCGCTCGGGAGCACCGCCAGAGTGCCGGCGGCTTCCGGGTCGTCGACCTCAGCATCTCTTATGAGGGTCGTGCGCGGCCCGCTGTGGACAAGCTCAACTTCCGTGCCGCGCCCGGCACCATCACGGCTCTTGATGGGCCAAGCGGTAGCGGAAAATCCAGTGTCCTTGAGGTTCTTGCGGGCAATCGCGAGCCCAGCGGCGGCAGCGTGTGGGGCATCGACGTTTCCCGCGTGGCGTGGGTTCCGCAGCATCCGCACACCGTTGCTGACACCGTGCTCGACGAGCTTCGCCTGTACAGCAACGATGAGAAAGCCATTCGTTCGGTGCTGCTCGACCTCGGTCTCACCGGTGTCGCGGATGCCGATCCGCGCCAGGTGAGTCCCGGCGAGTTGCGCCGCATCGCCGTCGCGCGCGGGCTGCTGCGCGTCGAAGCGGGCGCCACCCTGTTGCTGCTCGATGAGCCGACCGCACACTTGGATCCGGCATCCGCTGCGCGTGTGGAAGCAGCGCTTGCTGAGCTTCGTGGTCGTCCCGTCACAGTGATCGTTGCTTCTCACGAAACGGGAATCGCGGCGCTGGCCGATCAGGTTGTGGCGGTGGGCACTTCGGGCGGAACCCGTGCCGTTGAAGCGCGCGTCGACCCGCTCACCGTCGACGGTGACGTGGATGTTGACGCTCTCGACGCGCCGCGCACCACCCGCGCGACTCTCGCCAGCCTGCTCGAGTTTGTGCGCCCCGCTCTCGGAACCCTCGTGGGAGCGATCGCTCTCGGCACCGGCGCAAGCCTCTTCGCCCTCTCCCTCACCGCCCTCTCCGGCTGGTTGATCGTGCGAGCCAGCGAGCAGCCGCCGATCATGTTCTTGCTCGTCGCCATTGTGGGCGTGCGGTTCTTCGGAATCGGTCGCGCGGCACTGCGCTATGCCGAACGCCTCGCCACGCACCGCGCTGTGCTCGGGTCGGTCATCGAGTTGCGGGTTGCCCTGTGGAACGGTCTGGGTGCTCGCGCTCTCGGCTCGCGTGCTCTCGCCAATGGCGGGGTCGCCCTCGACTACCTCGTTGCGGCGTCTGACCGCGTGCGCGATCTTGTTCCCCGCGTGGTGCTGCCTCCCGCTGTTGCTCTCGGCACTTCTCTTGCCGCCCTCATCGCGGTCGGCCTGCTGCACGCGCCCGCTGTGCCAGTATTGCTCGCGGGTCTCGCCGTTGGGCTTGTGGCGGCGCCCATCATCGCCGTGATCGTGGACCGCTCGGCCGCCAACGGCATCGCCGAAGTGCAATCCCGCGTCGTGCGCGCCTTCGCCGCCATGACCGGTGCCGCGACCGACTTGCGCGCCAACGGTGTTGGTGGGCGGATGCTCGCCCGCCTCGATCACATCGACGCCGAAGCCGGTGCACTCTCCCGCCGCAGCGCTCGCGCCCTGGGAATCGGCAACGCCGTCGTCGTACTCGCCTGCTCCGTCACGGCCGTCGCGATGTTGCCCGTCGCCGCGCCCGCCGTCATCGCCGGCACCCTTCCGATCGGTATCGTCGCGGTGCTCGTGCTTATCCCCATCGGGCTCGTGGACTCGCTGATCGCGTTCGTCGACTCGGTGCAGCAGTGGCCGGCGCTCAGCGCCGCGCTGGCAAAGGTGCGCGGGGTTACGGCGGGGGTTGAGCGTGCGGATGGTGCTGCAGGTAAGCGCGCCGGCCACCGCGCGCAGGCGGAAGCCGCGAACGCAGACCAACCCCTTGGTGACGTGACTGTTCTCGAACTGAGCGAGCTCGGCATCCGCTGGCCTTCGAGCCCAACGTTGGCGTTCTCGGGCGCGACCGCTCGGGTGGAGCGCAGCGAGTGGCTTGTCGTGGAGGGTCCGTCAGGCGCAGGTAAGTCGACGCTGTTGGCGGCGCTGCTCGGGTATCTTCCGGCGGCCGCTGGCTCCTGGAGCCTCAATGGGGTGGATGCGCAGGAGCTCTCGCCAGCGCAATTGCGCGCGGCGGTCACGTGGTGTCCGCAAGAGTCGCACCTCTTCGATTCAACGATCCGCGCGAACCTGCTGTTGGGCCGCGCGCACGACGATCAGCCGACCGAGCAGGAGCTCGTCGCGGTGCTGCGTCAGGTAGGTCTTGGTCCGCTCTTCGATTCGCTCGACCGCGGCCTCGACACTCGTGTCGGCTCGGCGGGCGAAAGCCTCTCGGGCGGCGAGCGTCAGCGGTTGGCGGTTGCCCGCACTCTACTGACGCGGGCGGATGTCGTACTTCTCGACGAGCCGACCGCCCACTTGGATGCCGCGAGCGCCGAGCAACTCATCACCGACCTGCGCACGGCTCTCGCCGACAAGATCGTGGTGCTCGTGAGCCACCACGACGACGAGCGTCGCGACGACGACGTGAGCTTGCGACTCGGGGTGCGCGAGCAAGTTGCTTCGCTGTAACCTCGAGTGAGGACGAGTCACATTTCGAGGTGGCTCGAGGGGATGTGGACCAGTGACGACATCGGCACCAGAACAGCGCATCGATAGTGTTCCGATCCCAGCGAGCGCGCACCCGCGCCGAAACGCCAAGGACATCGCCGCCGTTCTCGGCTGCGTCGCGGTGGCATTGGCTCTGGGCACAGCGCTCGTAGTGCTGGGAACTCCCTATTACGGCTCGACCGGCTCGGAGCTGCTGCACGCTTTCGCCCGCGTCACCGCAGTGGGCCTCCCGGTAGCAGCCCTATTCGGTGTGCCGATATGGTTGTGGCTGAGCACACGGGTTCCCGCTCGCGCACTCCCCATCGCACTTTTCATCGCGCTGAGTCCACTCTTCGGGATCGTGCCGGGTCTCGCCGTCTTAGTTACGGGGCTCATTACCCACCTAGACACTCCCGTGTTCCTGGGCATGTTCATGATCGCGGCTGGAGCGTGGACCGCACCCATCACGACCGCGCTGTACTACCTAGTTCTGGGCAAGCGACCGCGTATCGCAATCTCGCTCGGCGGCGTCGCTCTTGTTTTCGCGCTGTTGGGCTGGGTGAGCATCGCAATCAACGGCGGCTAACTCCCGAACAGGTTGCTCGCGACCGCCTTGTACATCGACTCCGGGTTCGAGGGGTGGTAGATGCCGGCGAGCACATCGCGTTGCAGGCGCGCGAGTTCGCTCGTGCTGCTGCAGTTCTTCGACCCCGAGTTCGAGGGCGCGGTCTGCGAGGCCCGCATAGACGGAGGCGATGAGCGGCAAGAAGTTCGCGAACACCGCGAAGATGAACGGATCGGCGTTGGGCCCGACGGGCAGCACGCGGGCGACCCTGTTCGCGGGAACGAAGGCGCCATCCAACACTGTCGTGTGGCTTTGGGTGGCGCGCATGCCGAGGGTGTCCCAGTCGCCGAGCGAGCGCCAGCCGGGTTCATCGCGAGAGACGAAACCATGCACGAGGGTTTCGCTGCCATCGCCCTCGGTGTGCTTGCCGGGGAGAGCGAGGTGAAGATCTTGGTGCCCGTGAACGCGTAACCGCCCTCGACGGTTTCGGCGGTGGTGAGCGAGTCCCGCATGACGAGATCGTTGCCGGGTTCGCTCAGAGCCTCCGCGACGCCGGTCCATACGAGGTGCGCATTGCCACCATTCTTGGAGCGTTCTTCGGAACATGGATCAACCATAGACACCTTCTTCTACCCTTGTTATGCTGAATGAATATATATCAATTTTCGTTGTGTGGTTACCGAACTGCGCACAGAACGATCGAAGGAGAAATTGTGCGTTTTCTACCTAAGAGCGCCCTGAGCATGGCGGCGTCCATCGTTGTCGGCATCGCTGCTGTAGGCGTGGCTCCCGGCCCGGCTTTTGCGCAGGTCGTCAACGATCCGATAGCGGCAGTAAAGAATGTGGCGGAGCAAACTAGCGCGGCCGAAATGGATGTGCTGCGCGATGCCGTCACTTCCCCAATGGAGGCCACAGCGTCTGGGCAGAGGACAGCTCTCGCGCAGAATGGCGTCGCAATCACGTTGCCTGCGCTGAGCTCCGATAGCATCCGCTTGGGTGCGGAGGGAAATCCTCAAGTCGGCCTAACTCTCCCCTTTGCCTCCGAGAGTAGCGAGGCAACCGTTGACCCTTCAGGCGCTGTCTCATTCGACAACGAGAATGGTTCCCAAACCGTGGTGGTGGGGAAATCAGCGGGCGCGGTGCAGGTTGCAACAGTTATTTCTAATAAGAACGCACCTCAGCGGTACGAATACACTTTTGACGTCGAGGGCGAGGCGCAACTGATAGCCGACCCACAGACCGGTGCGGTGATAGTTACCGACCAATCTGGAGTTCCCATCGCGCAGGTAGCCGCGCCATGGGCCGTCGACGCTGAGGGGAGGGATGTGGCAACATCCTACGAAATCTCCGGGGGGACACTCACCCAGGTCGTTGATCTAGACGCCCAGCCTGTCACATACCCTGTCGTCGCGGACCCCCAAACGCTGTACTTCTGGTGGGGACAGGCCATGAAGTTTTCAAAGTCGGAGACCAAACAGGTTGCCAATGCAGCTAACGCTGGTTACGCGTCGCTACTAAGCGCATTCTGTGGCCTAATTGCTAGCGGGCCCGGTGCGGTGACCTGCGGCGTGGTCTCAGGTGCTCTAATCCTTGCCTTCGGGAACCAGTTCAAGTCCGCCGCAGCTGCTGGAAAGTGCATCCAAATCAACATGCCATACGCTGGTGTGGTTATCGGCGGGCCCCTAACATGGTCGCTGCACACAGTGACCTGCTAACAGTCCAATACACAAGAAAGTAGGCAAGAAATGCGCACTTGGTCTTATATCGTCGCAAGCTGGTTAGCCGGTGCGGTCGTACTCGGATTGGCTATTCATCTGCTCGGTGCGACCACATACATGGCGATCCTCACCGGTGTCGGCTTCTTCACCGTTGCGATGCTCGCTACCGCAATTCGTCGTCGGCGGTCGGCGGAACCTCGCCGCCACGGCGAAAACTAGCACCCGTTCAGGAACCTATATCTATCGGTGCCCGCAGCTTAGAGACCTTGTTCCGACCACAGATGCTGCGGGCATCGATTTCCACAATGCAGCCAACATCGTGGCCCCCACTTCGCAGGCGGATTCTCCGCGGCGATCTTTTGTGCAGAATGCATCGGCTTGTGCCATGCGCCTGCATACCTTTGGTCGAAGTTTCCCGCCACCACATCAGGCCATACTCGCCCGCGGTAAGTGAAGTTCTTGAACCATCAAACGCGTGCCCACCTAACTCCCGAACAGGTCGCTCGCGACCGTTTTGTACACCGACTCCGGGTTCGAGGGGTGGTAGATGCCGGCGAGCACATCGCGTTGCAGGCGCGCGAGTTCGCTCGTGCTGCGGAAGGCTCCTCCCCCGGCTGAGCGCATGACCTGATCGACGACGTGGCGTGCGGTTTCGATGCTGCGGTGCTTCACACCGGTCAGTTTGCGGAACCAGCCTGCCCCGTGATCCACGAGTCCATCAACGTCATCGACGATGCTGTGCAGCTGGGGTTCGATCGCATCGAGCGCGAGGGCGGCATCCGCCATGCGCCAGCGCAGATCCGGATGCTCGGAGTACGCCTCTCCACTGATGGCCGAGCTGCGCTGCTGCAGTGCTTCGACCCCGAGTTCGAGGGCGCGGTCCGCGAGCCCTGCGTACACAGAGGCGATGAGCGGCAAGAAGTTGGCGAACACCGCGAAGATGAAAGGATCGGCGTTGGGGCCGACGGGCAGCACGCGGGCGACCCGATTTGCGGGAACGAAGGCGCCATCCAGCACCGTCGTGTGGCTTTGGGTGGCGCGCATGCCGAGAGTGTCCCAGTCGCCGAGGGAGCGCCAGCCGGGCTCGTCGCGAGAGATGAAACCATGCACGAGGGTTTCGGTGCCATCGTCGGCGGTGTGCTTGCCGAAGAGGCCCAGTTGGGTCCACGCGGGAGAGAGCGAAGTGAAGATCTTGGTGCCCGTGAACGCGTAACCGCCCTCGACGGTTTCGGCGGTGGTGTGCGAGTCCCACATGACGAGATCGTTGCCGGGTTCACTCAAGCCGAAGGCGAAGACTTCGCCAGCTTCGGCATCCGCCAACAGCCAGTCGAGGCTCGAGTCGCCGCGTTCGCGCAGGGCCCAGGCGACGCCGATCCACACGAGGTGCATGTTGATGGCGAGCGCCGTGGCCGGAGCGTAGGCGGCGAGCAGGCGCTGGTCATCCGACAGCTCGCGCAGACTGCGTGGCTTCAGGTAGCCGACGGCACGCAGCTCTTGCAGGTCTTCGGTGAAGAAGATGTTCTCGCGGTCATAGCGCGCGGCCCGCGAGCGGATGCGGCCTAGCAGTGCTGGGGTGAGTACCGTCATGGGTTCACGCTACCGCGCGAGCCGGAGCAACAACGAGGTTTACGAATTTGCGGAAGGCGAAGTCACGTTCATCGCCAAATTTTTTGCCGCCGAAGCAAGGCGATCGTCGTTAGTCCACAACTCGTCACACCCATGCATTTGGGCGGCGGCGAGGTGAAGCGCATCTGGCGTTTTAAGACCATAGCGGGCTCGAAGCTCAGCCGCTCGCATGTAGTGCTCGGCCTCCAGCGGAAGCGCCTTGAAGTTGCTGAGCGCTCGGAGGTAGTGGTCGTGGAGACCGAAGTTTTCGTCGCGAAGTGGTCCGACGAGACATTCGAGAGTGACAAGGGCACTCACTGCGACAACCGCATCGGCAGCGTCAGTAAGCCTCTGACGCACTGCGTTGCCACGAGGTCCGTCATCTTCCACAGCGTAAATCACAATGCAGGAGTCGAGATAGATCACTCCCAGCCCTCACGCTCGGCCGCAATCTGACGGTCAAGTTCATCTGCGGAGCGCGCCGGGTGGCTAGGAACTGGGTTACGGGTAAGCCATTCTGCAGCTTGCGCCGCAGTGTGCTCGGAGACGATCTCGACAGCAGGGACCAGCCGCGCGACCGGCTTGCCTCGCTTGGCGATAACCACTTCGTCACCGTCGCTCACCGCCGCCACCAGCCGGGACAGCGTATTGCGCGCTTCAAGGATGTTCACAAGTCTCACTTAACGCCTCCACCATTATGGCTAGCTTTCCTAGCCATAATACGCTGATGTGGACTCGGGCTCAATAGCCCCAAGGCGCAACGTCGTTTGCCGCTTCCATTCTGCAGACAAGGCGTCGCTCGAGCGGTCGAGTGCCTGAGGAATGTCACGATGCACCCCTATTTTTCGACTGTCACCGTGACATCAATCATTTCTGGCTCGATGTCGAGCCAAAGCCCGATAATTTCGCGGGCTACCGTTGTGCACTCTGTGACGCTCCGCGCTTGACCGACGGCGTCGAGTTCGGGCACCTCGATGAGCCACCAATCGCCGTCCTTGCGAGTCGTTGCTACGTAGGACTGTTTAGTGAGCGTCATCGATTTTCTCCTATTGCGCTTGGCGCTACGCCCAGCTCGCTAGCGACAATATTTCGGGGCGAGGCTTCTGGCGCTCGACCCACAGGTCATACGCGGTCTGCATGCCGAGCCACAGCTCAGCGCTGGTACCGAGCAGAATTCCGAGGCGCACCGCCATATCAGCGGTCACGGACGCATGACCATTACGGATGCGCGACAGCGTCGCCCGCGTGACGCCGAGTCGGCGGGCAGCTTCAGCGAGGCTGACGTCGCCGAGGTAATCCTCCAGCAACAGGCCAGGGTGGGGAGGGTTCTGCATACTCATCTCTCCTACTCGGTTCCCATTTCTCGCCAGGCTTCGGGCTCGGGGGCAGAAGGCGGTTTCGTTTTCGAGGCCTCTTGCACTCTAGGGGTGAGGGTAGCGACGGTCGCGACCAGCTCACGGAGCGTCGCGTAAAGCATCGATCCTTCCAACGTATCTAAAGTGTCCTGAGTCGCCCGCTCCTTTACCGTGGATTCGAAGACGACCACTCCTACCGACTCACCGTTAGCCGCGATTCTGAGCGCTGCGATGCTCAAGCTGTGCATCGTTAGGTTGGCAGCGGTGCCTTTTGGGAAGCCATGGTGTCTCTCAAGTCGTTGGTTCCAACGCGCTCGGGTGGCGGGCAACTCCACGACGGCGGATCGTGATTCCCAAGCCTCACCGATCGCGCCTTGACCAATTGGATATGTTCCACGCCCAGAGGTTGCGAAGCCGGGGTTCTGCGACCAACGAGCAAGCATCACGAACTTTTGATCATGGTGGTAATAGACGGATACACGATCGTTGTTTCCTGCCATCGAACAGTGTTCAGCCAGGTAGCGAATCAACACGGTGAGCGACCGTTCTATCGCTCCCGACTTCACAGCAGATTCGATTACCGCTTGCTCTTCCCGCCGCGATAGCTCCATATATGTGGGGCGTTGTAGCGTGATTTGCAGGATCAACGACAGCAGTCCCAAACTCACTGCAACCACAAAGGCCCATGTTCCTGCGGACCAAATCGCACTCCCGTATCCAGCCCAGATCAAAGAGAAGACTGCACCAAGCGAAGCAGCCGCTTGCGGCGCCCACCCTTTACACGCACGCCACACCCAAAGCAGAACATTAGCTACCCGAAAAACGGCGGCTCGCTCCGAGCCTTCTGAAATCACGCGGGGATGAGGGTTGATTCCTCGCGAATCGCCTCGATAGCTCTGTCTCCACCAATTGAAATCGATTCAAGACTCGTCTGGAGAATCTCGTCAGCGGTTGATCGTATGTGCTTGGAGATCATTCCTTCGAACCGAAGCCCGACCACGATCTCGACCTCAGCCTCTTCCCCGCTGACGAAATATGCCGTGACGGCTGGGTAGTCCTTGAGGACCGCAGCCAAGGCCGTTTCGAGTTGCGGCACGACCTGATCAATCTGCACGAGAGGGCTGCCTGCGAAACTCAGTGAGACTTTAAGTTCATAGCGCTTTTGCATGTCTGACATTGTGGCCCCTTGTCACCGTGTCTTTCAGCATATCGCGTAAGACTGTCAATCTGGCGAAGTACCTTCACCTGTTAGGGAGCCGGTCGTCAAACACGGTTGCGGCTGGAAACAAGCGGTCGGGTTAGGCACCCGCCTCGCGCTCATCCGCATACCGGGGCGCCATCGTCTCCATCTGTTCCATGACGAGCTTGATGGCTTCGGGTTGCTTGTCTGGCGGGTAGCCGTTGAGCACGAGCAGCCGTTTGATCGAGGAGCGCAGTTTGGCGCGCACATCGTCGCGCACGGTCCAGTCGGTGCGTACGTCGCGGCGCATCACCTTAACGAGGCCACGGGCGATTTCGGCGAGCTTGCCGTCGCCTTGTACTTCGACGGCGGATTCGTTCTGGGCGACAGCGTCGTAGAAAGCAAGTTCGTCGGAGGACAGCGACGGCGTGAAGGTTTCGCCGCGCTTGCCTTCGAGGGCAACTTCGCGGGCCAGCGCCACGAGTTCCGCGATGACCTCGGCAGAGGTCAGTTGCTGGTTGGTGTACTTGTTCATCAACTCGGTGATGCGTTCTGAGAAGGCGCGCTGGCGAACCATGTTGTTGCGGGTGACCGCCGTCGACTCTTCGGTGAGCATCGTGCGCAGTGCTTCGATGGCGAGCTGCGGGTTGCGCGCGTTCTGGGTCGAGGCAACAAACTCGGGGGTGAGGTCGCTCAAGGAGGGCTTGGGCATCCCGGCAGCGTCATAGATGTCGTAGACCTCGCCGGCATCCGTGGCTTGAGCGATGAGTTTGCCGAGAAGGCGTTGGATGTCTTCGGGGATGGGTTCGTCGCGATCCTGGCGGGCCATGGCGTCGAACTTGGCCATCCAGACGCGCACCTCTTCGTAAAAGGAGATTTCGGGGTGCAGGTCGGCGAGGTTGGTGCGTCCACTGGCGAGCGCCCAAGCGCGAGCGAGTTGGCCGGAGAACTTGCGGTAGCGGGCGGCCAGAGTGTCGTCACCCAGCGAGGGGTCGTTGCCCGGTGTCGACGCGTCGCGCAGATAGTTGGCAGCACCGCTGGCGGCGTTGAGGTACGCCTTCGGGCCACCCTTGGCCAGCACAGCACGCCAGTCGTAGCCGGCGAGCAGTTCGCGCAGCCTGTTGACGAGTTCGGTGGCGAGCGTGACGGCTTCATCAACCGAACGGCCGATGGGTTTCTTCTCTTGATCGCTTGTTGTGTACTCGGCGAGAGCTTCTTTGAGGTTGTCGACGAGGGGTGCGTAGGCAACGAGCAGTCCGTCTTGTTTTCCGCGGAAGGTGCGGTTGACGCGGGCGAGGGTTTGCATGAGCAGGGCGCCCTTGAGGGGGCGGTCCAAATACAGGGTGTGCAGGGGTGGCGCGTCGAAGCCGGTGAGCATCATGTTTTGCACGATGACCAACTCGAGTTCGTCATCCACATCTTTGAGGCGTGTTTTGATGGCGTCGTTTTGGGAGGGGCGGCGCACGTGTTCGACAATGGGCGACGGGTCGGAGGGGGTGCCGGAGTAGACGACTTTGATTGTGCCGCCGTTGATATCGTCGGAGTGCCAGTCGGGGCGGAGGGCGATGATTTGGTCGTAGAGGCGGGCGCAGATTTCGCGGGTCGCTCCCACGATGAGGGCTTTGCCGGGAGCTTCGATGAAGGGAAGCATGCGGGTGCGGCGTTCTTCCCAGTGGGTGACGAGGTCGGCGGCGAGGGCTTCGAGGCGTTCGGGGGCGCCATAGATGGCGTTGACGACGGCGACGGATGCTTCGATGCGGGCCCGTTCGGTGTCGTCGAGGCTGGTGGTGGCGTCGTCGGCTGCGGCATCCAGTTCTTCTTGGGTGATGCTGTCGGCGAGGCTGACTTTGATGAGGCGGGGTTCGAAGTAGACGGGCACGGTGGCTTTGTCGTCGACGGCGCGGGTGAGGTCGTAGATGTCGATGTAGTCGCCGAAGACGTCGCGGGTGTTGCGGTCGTCGAAGGAGATGGGGGTGCCGGTGAACGCGATGAGGGTGGCGTTGGGGAGGGCGTCGCGCAGGTGGCGGGCGTAGCCGTCGAGGTCGTCGTAGTGGCTGCGGTGGGCTTCGTCGACGATGACGATGACGTTGCGGCGGTCGGAGAGGAGGGGGTGGTCGGCGCCGGTGGCACGTTCGGCGTCGGTGCGACCAAATTTTTGGAGGGTGGTGAAGTAGATGCCGCCGGTGGTGCGGTTGCCTATTTCGTCGCGCAGCCCGGTGCGGCTCTTGATTTGTTGGGGCTTTTCGGCGAGCAGCATGCTCTGGTTGAAGGTTTGGAAGAGTTGGCCGTCGAGTTCGGTGCGGTCGGTGATGACGACGATGGTGGGGTTTTTGAGTTTGGGGTGGCGGGTGACGAGGTTGGCGTAGAGCTCCATTTCCATGGATTTGCCGGAGCCTTGGGTGTGCCAGACGACGCCCGCTTTTCCGTTGGATTCGACGGCTTGTACAGTGCTGCCGATGGCTTTGGAGACGGCGAAGTATTGGTGGGGTTTGGCGATGCGTTTGGTGAGGCCGTCGGCGTTTTCGTCGAAGGCGGTGTAGTTGCGCAGTAGTTGCAGGAAGCGGTCTTGGTTGTAGAGGCCGTCGATGGCGTCTTCGAGGCCGGTGACGGTTTCGCCGTCGATGCTGCGGTTGGGGGCGACGGGGGTGCCGTCGTCATCCACATTCCAGGGAGCGAAGTGGTTGAGGGGTGTGAAGGGGGTACCGTATTTGGCGTCGAGGCCGTCGCTGGCGAGGGTGAAGACGCAGAAGCGGAAGGCGAGGGGAAATTCGCGCAGGTAGGTGCCGAGTTGGGCGTGGGCAGAGGCGACATCCGCGGTTTTGCTGCCGGCTTTTTTGAGTTCGATGATGCTGACGGGCATGCCGTTGCAGTAGAGCACGAGGTCGAAGCGTCGTTTGTGGTCGCCTTGGATGAGGGTGACTTGGTTGACGGCGAGCCAGTCGTTCTGGTCGGGGTCGGCGGAGAGCAGACTGATGGTGGGGTTCGCTTCGACCCCGTCGGTGTCGATGTAGCTGAGGCGGAACCCGTCGACTAGGTATTGGTGGATGCGAAGGTTCTCGGCAATCGCATCTTTCGACTTCGGTGCCGCAATCTCGGCGACGGCCTGCGCCAGGTATTGGGCGGGCACGTCGGGGTTGAATTTTTGGAGTGCGGCGAGCAGGCGGGGGCGGATGAGGAGCTCATCCCAACTGTCGCGCTCACCTGAGCCGGGCGCGATTTTCTCGCCCGCGGTGGGGAGCCACCCCAGCTCTCCGAGGGTGTCGAGGGTGAGTTGTTCCCAGTCCGCTTCTGACATTCCGACCATCACAGCACCTCTTCAATCTGCTTCTCGGCATCTTTCACGCGAAGCCTGCCCGACATGAGTTCGGGGAGGAGGGCGTCGCGGAGAGCCGCAAGAACTCGATTCTCACCTCTCAGCGACTTCATGAGCGCGAACTGCTGAGCAGCTCGCGCTCCAAAGTCGTTCATCCAGCCTTTGTCCGGAGAAGGCAACATGTAGGTCGAAATGCTGGACGCGGACACTCGTTGCCGACCAGAGGTGCCCACCATGTGGCGGATCGCGAAATCTCGGAATTTCGAATCTATAGCGAGGAAGTATGACAGAGCACTTGGAATTCCCTCCCGAGATCGCAAGACGATGAACTCAGTAGAACCAATTCCGATTTCACCGCTCTTAAGGAAATCAACATAGCCCGTCTTCCCATTTTCGAGACAGGGTGTGATTCGCGCCAGAAGAGTGTCGCCATTCGTGAAGCGTGCACCTCCTCGTGCAGAACGGTGTTCCCAGTTCGTGATGCCAACACCTGACTCGGGAATGTTCTTCATCCCCAAGTAGACCGGTTCCGCTCCGATGGGCGCGGGCAATGAACGTCCGACTTCGAAAATCGTCAGAATAGAAACGGCGGAACCAGATGGTTGAGTGAGCCAGCGTTGTTGCACCTCAGTAGCAAGGAGTTGCTCGGAGATTGCAGAAAGACGGATATTGGCAGCGATCTTCTCATCGATTGATCCGAGAACTCCTGCAATGTTCCTTTGTTCCTCAATCGAGGGCAGTTGAATTGGTATCTCTCTTAACGAGGTAAGGGGCTGACCTATGCCCGGTGTCCCAACTGTCGACGCGCGCATCATCAGCTCTCTGCGTCCTGGCCCGCGAAAGTAGTAGAAGACAAACCGCGGATCAGCCTTGCTCCGATCGCACTTCAACTTCATCATGCTGGATGAAAGGAGTGCGGGTGTTTCGCCCACGATACCAACCCGGCCGATCGCCCCTCGGTGAGGGAAAACAAGATCTCCTTCTTCCAACATGCAGGCAGGGAACTTGGACGCGGTTTCCGGGGCGACGTAAACCACATCCGAAAGATCAATCTCACTGGCGCTAGTCAGATTTTGTCCCCGGACTAGAGGAACCCCTGTGCTCGTATACATGTCTGCTTTGAGCGATGACCCAAATGGGCCTATTGCAATGGACCGCGGTGCCGGATTGGCAATTTCCGCAATCGTCGTCGTTCGGAACGTCATGAGACTCGACCGAGCTGCTCACGAACGATCGCTGCGAGTCGCTCGGAATCGCCTAACTGCGCGAGGAGATCAGCGCTCAGTCTCGTGATTTTGTCCTCTGGAGGCTCTTCGTCTCTAGACGCTTCCGGTGCACCCACGAATCGGCCAGGCGTAAGTGAGTAGTCGGCAGCCTTGACCTCCGCCAGAGTCGCCGAGTAGCTGAACCCAGCTTCGTCCTCATATGTGAGCCCCGCATCCGTCGCCGACTTCGTGCCGCGCCACGCACGGAACGTGTTTGCGATCTTGGCGATGTCGTCGTCGCTGAACGCACGCTCGGCGCGGTCAACCATGTGGCCGAGATTGCGGGCATCGATGAACAACACCTGACCAGTGCGGTCAATGCTCCCGCCCGCGCCCGCGGTCTTGTCTTTCGCGAAGAACCACGTACACACCGGAATACCCGTGCTGCGGAACAACTGCGTCGGCAGCGCGACCATGCACGACACCAGATCGGCCTCGACGAGCTGGGCGCGAATGTCGCCCTCACCGCCCGAGTTCGACGACATCGAACCATTCGCCATCACCACACCCGCACTACCGCCGGGGGCGAGCTTCGAAATGATGTGCTGAATCCACGCATAGTTCGCGTTACCTACCGGCGGAACCCCGTAACGCCAGCGCGGATCGCTCTCACTGCGCGCCCAATCCTTGATATTGAACGGCGGATTCGCCATCACAAAATCGGCCTGCATATCCGGGTGCTGATCGCGGGCAAACGTGTCACCCCAGCGACTCGCCAAATTACCGTTCAGACCATGAATGGCGAGGTTCATCTTCGCCAAACGCCAGGTGCGCTCGTTCAGCTCCTGGCCATACACAGAGATGTCGCTTCCCTCTTTCTTGTGCGACTCCAAAAACTTCTCCGCCTGCACGAACATGCCACCCGAGCCACAGCACGGGTCGTACACACGACCGTGCGTCGGCTCCAGAATCTCCACCAACACCCGCACCACACCTGCGGGCGTATAGAACTCGCCGCCACGCTTACCCTCAGCGGCCGCGAACTTCTCCAAGAAGTACTCGTACACCTCACCCAAAAGGTCCCGCGCGCGCGTCGACCCTTGACCGGTGAACCGTGCTGAGTTGAACAGGTCTACCAGTTCGCCCAGACGGCGCTGGTCGATATTGTCCTTGTTATAGAGGCGTGGGAGCGTCGCGGCGAGCGCAGGGTTCGACGCCATGATGGCATCCATCGCCTCATCAATCAGAAGACCAATCGACTTCGTCGGCTCTGCCGTCGACGCCGCAATACCCTTTGCGTTCTCCGACAGAAAACCCCAGCGCGCATTCGCCAGAACCCAGAACACCCCATGACCTGTGTACTCATCGACGTCATCGATGAGTTGCGCGATCTGGTCCTCGGCGAGACCATCAGCCTCAAGCTCAGACGCGATCTGGGCGCGACGCTCCTCGAAGGCATCCGACACATACTTCAGAAAAACCAGTCCCAGGATGATGTCCTTATATTGCGAAGCATCCATCGAACCGCGCAATTTATCGGCGGCCTTCCACAGGGTGTCTTTCAGTTCCTTCATGGTCGACGGCGCAGCATCCGACTTCGTTTTGGTGCGAGGGGGCATCAGTTAGTTCCTTCCGGTAGGGCAATTATGGCGGCATCAGTGCCGGTAGTTATGGGGTTGTTCTGGGTAGTCAGGGTGCCGGCGACAACGCCGCCGACGAGAACACTGGTGAGATCGTCGAGCGTGCGCAGTTGCTCCGCCAACGTGGCCCGCTCGGTCGCAACGCTCTGCAGCGCCTGAGTGAGACCGGCACGCTCGGCGGGGACCACACGGCGCACACGCCAACGCTTCCACTCCCGCGACTGCTGAGCGGTTATATCTGATGCCAGCAGCGCCGGGACAAGGCCCGCCGGGTCTGACGGGTTGATACGCAAGATGCGTGCCGGGTAACTCACGACAGAGAACCCTGCGGTGTCGACGAGGGCTTTCGGATGCGGGCTCGTGCAGAACACGACATCACCCGGCTCCGTCAGCCGAGCGGCCGGATACTCTGCCGCCAACGCGAGGCGGTCGATGCGGCGAGCGCCGACCTCGGCCTGACCGGTCAGCTCGTCAACGCCGATTACGGGGTAGCCGGTCTCGGCCTGCAGATCCGCTGATGTGAGGCGGGCGCCGGGCAAGCACCGAACGTGGCGGGAACCAGCAAGCGAACCCAGCGTGGCCGCCGGCAAGGACAGCGGAGAACTGGTGGGAGCAACGTGGCGGAGCGGTTCGGGGGCATGGTCGCCGAGGGCTGCGATGAGCGCATCCAGCCGGGCCGGGAACTCTGCGCCCTCGGGCCGGCGGTGCTGCGTTGAGATAACCCGCGGAACCGTCACCACCGGCTTCGTCGAGGCGACGAGCGAACCCGAGCTGGCAAGAAGCGCACCCGTCGACACGGGGCGAGCGAAACGGAACGCATGGGCACGGATCGACTGCTCACTACCCATTGCTGCCGTCAGGTCGCTCACCAGATCGGTGCGCATCCCCGCCGACAGCGACTCATCACCCAAGTCGGCAACCATCGTCCACTTGTCGGCACGCGCCACCGACGCATGGGCCGGACCACACACCCACAGCGCAAGAGCCTGCCGTGGTGTACTCGTCACCAAACCACGAGGCAACCGGATGATCGCCCGCAGCTTGCCCGAACGCAGAATCTGCGAACGCAACTGGTCAGCCTCGGCATCGAGTTTCGCATCAGTGAGCACAGAGGCCGGCGCGAGGATGACAGCCCGCTGGGCGTCATCCATCTGCAGAACGATGTTGTCGATCTCCGCGAGGACCTGCTCGGGTGACATCACCGGAGACTCAGGATGCGGGAACTGAACCACATGCACCGGGGCCCCCGACGCGGCGAACTCCCCCGTGCGCGCTACTGCCAAAGAAGCGTGCGGGAGTTGGTGCGCGACGAGACGACGACGCAGCAGACGTGCGCCCGCCCCGTTCGTGTTCGCGGTGACCGCAGCCGGGTCGAGACTCTCGTCGACCGACTTGAGCACCGCAAGGAGAAGGTCGCCACAGGCACCCGTGGGATCGACAAAGAGTGGCTGGTTGGGGTGAGCGGCTGGGTTGCTGCGCGCCAACTCGACGGCGAGCTCGCTGACTAAGGCCGTGGCCTCCGGCTCCAGGGCAGTGCGGGAGAGCGCGCGGTGGCCGTCACGAAAGCGCTCCCCCAGCAGCGACTCGAACGCGGCGGCCGCGCCGTAAGCACCATCGACCAGAACGTCGACGAAGCGGGCCATAGCGACCAGTTCATCGCCCAGGGCGACAACCTCGGTTTGGAGACTCGTGTCATCCGGGTCGACCTCATCGGCCAGATCGAGCAGTTGCGCGCGGTCGAGCGAGCCTATGGGTTCATCGGCGGTAGCGCGCAACGCCACCAACGCGGTGAGCGCGTCGAAAGATTCGGAGTCGCCCCGACTCGTCGCATCGAAGCGGGCGAAAGCCGGAGCATCGTCGACGACATCGGGGTTATTGCCCCGGCCGGTTGCGACGAGCCAGTCGGCCACCTGCCGCGCATCGAAGATCTCGCTGCCGCGATCCTGCGCAACAGGAGCCGGAAACGGTGAATCGGATGCTGCAGCCCGCGAGCGCCACATCGACACCACCGGACGCTGCACCTGCGCCAAACGCGCAATGCCGGAAAGGGAAATGAACAGGGCCGGCTTCGTTGCGGTCATCACTCCTCCTTCCCTTGGGGTGCTCGGTTGGGCACGGGATGAGTTTAGCTCGACCGGGCGACATCGCGACGAATCCGCTGATAATCCCCCTTATCAAGCAATACCGCTTGCAGGTTCAGCAAGTCCGCCACGATTCCTTATGTCACGGCACGAGGCCCTGGCAACAACCCGAGGAGCCACCGTGCTGTACATCCGACAGGCCCGCGTTCAAGCGCCGGGCACCACCAATCTGCACATCACCGACGTCAAGTACTCGACGACGATCACCGGGCCCCTCGTCAGTGTGAGCCGGGACGTAATCGCCGCCGTCATCGACGCCGGCGGGCACGACTTCCGCACCCGCAACGACGTCACCGGCGCTGAAGCCACTGTCGTCACCCGCGCCGGAGCCAGCGGCTCCACGTACATCACGACCATCGCCGACAACCGCGAAACCAACAACCTGCTCGAACTACCCCGGTTCGTTTAGGCCCCACCCACAAGGAGACAAACCATGAGCATCGATCCGACGAACGCCCCGGCTGAAACATCGGCAGAAGCCACCACCGCTGGCCAGTCACCCGCCGCCCCCGCATCCTCGAATCGGGCAGTAGCTTTCGGGGGCGTTGGCCTCGGAATCGGCCTCGTACTCGGACTCGTCATCGGCCTCGCTGTGATTCCCGCCGTCGGGAGCGTCGCCGGGAGCGTCGCCGGCGGAGTCGTTGACGCTGCACAACCGAGCCCCATCATCGCCGCCACGGAAACCTGCGGAGTAGAGGACAGTCTCTACATCGTCGTCGGCGACGATGGCGCGAGCCTGTCGATGGACAGCACCGGCGAGGAGTCGAAGGGTGCCCCCTACTCCGACATCCTCTGCGTGCTCGACGAACTCGATACCCCCGACAGCGTGCTGAACCGCATCAACAGCACCCGCGCCCTCGACGGTCGACAGTCCGCCGATTGGGGCAACTTCTCCGCCTCCTGGGGTTACCACCCCAATAGCGGCGCCAACATCATCATCGACTTCACGCGCGACTAACCAGTCGCGCAACCACCCCATCATCCGCACCACCATCGAAGGAGCATCATGACCACTGATACACAGCACCCCACCGCAGAAACCCCACCACCCGCACCCGTTGCCCCGGCCGTGCCGGACGTCGCAGCTGCCCCAGAATCCGAGAAGTCGTTTCTCGTCACCTTCGTTCTCTCGCTGCTGCTCGGCTTCATTGCCGTCGACCGCTTCTACCTCGGCAAGGTCGGCACCGGCATCCTGAAGCTCATCACCTTTGGTGGGTTCGGCATCTGGTACCTGATCGATCTCATCCTCGTGCTCACCGGAGCCCAGAAAGACAAACAGGGCCTCATCCTTGCCGGGTACGCCCAACACAAGAAGATCGCGTGGATCGTGATGGGTGCCATCATCGTGCTCTCGCTCATCAGCAGTGCGCTCAGTGGTGGCAGCGACGACGCTCCCGCCGTCGATGCGCCAAGCACGAGCACCGAACAATCAGCGGGCACAGAACCCGACGTTGAGCCTGCCGCCGAAGAGCCCGTCGCCGAAGAACCCGCCGAAGAGACAAATACCGCTCAGAGCTGGGCGGATGACAGCTTCGGCACGTTCGACACCATCACCGAATCTGGTGCTGGCGATAATCTGATCACCTTGCCCGCCGGTGTCAGTGCCGCGATGGTGACGGCGACCCACGACGGCGGAATGAACTTCGTGGTCAACGCCCTCGATGCCGACAACGAACCCACCGGCGACCTGCTCGTCAACACCATCGGGTCCTACACGGGCACCACCGTCTACGGCTTCAACGCGTTCACGGATGCAACCTCACTGCAGATCACCGCTGACGGAAACTGGACTATTACCGTCGCGCCGCTCTCTACCGCTCCCGCCCTTGCGGCATCCGGAACTGGCGACGGAGTCTTTCTCTTCGATGGCTCAGCCGGAAAGCTCACCGCCACCCACGACGGAACCATGAACTTCATCGTGCAAGAAGAAACCGACAAGGCGTTCTCGCTCGGGCTGCTCATCAACGACATCGGCGACTACTCCGGCACCGTGCCGCTCAGCTCAGGGCCCTCCGTGATCAGCGTGCGGGCCGACGGCAGCTGGACTCTCGCCGCCGAATAGCTCGCCACAACTAACGCCAGAGGGGTGAGGCCACACGGCCTCACCCCTCTCTGACTCTCGCGCGATGTCAGACGCCTGAGAAATAATCCATTTATCCGCCTCGCCCACGAAAGGGAAACAATGAACCCGCTCGGTGAACTAGTTCGCGAACGCTGGAGAGCACTCGCCCCCACCAATTTCGCCACACTCGAGAACCAAGAAGAGTTCTTCTCCGAACTCGGCAAGGCACTTCAGGCAGAAGTGAAACAAGCGCTCAGGCACACGGACGCGCTGACCACCCAGACAGGCGATGAAGCCGCTCGTGCCGGGCACTACGCCGCGCTGCAGCGTCAAGCCGAAGAAATTGCGCTGGATGGAGTTCCCTGGCCCGCAGACGAATTGGCCTCTACCCGAGAGGAATGGGATTCGACTAGCCCCCACGATGACCATGTCGTGGAATGGGCTTGGGAGAATATGGGCGAGTTGGTCTTCCAAGACGAACTCGAAGATCTCCACGCGAAGTGGCTGCTGCCGATCGAATTTCTCGAACGACTAGCGGCAGCCCCGAACCCCCAAGGTTTCTGGGACGCCAACCCGCAGGTCGTCGAAGCCTGCCGTGCGGCCCGCTGGAAACGGGACATTGCCGCCGAGCGACGCGAGAGCTAAACCGGGCTACGCCGCAATAACCGAAAGCACGTTGCCAGCGGGATCCTTGAACCACGCAATCTCAGACCCGTGCCCGCGCATGATGCCCTTCGCGTCAGTGCCCATGCCGCCCATAAGGTCGCCGTCGCTGTAGATCTTGGTGACCACGCCACGCTCGTTGAGCGCATCGACGGCAGCTTCGACGTCCTCGACTGCAAAGTTCAGGATGGTGAAGCTCGCCGGTTCGTGGTTCTCTTTCGGGTAAATGGTCACCTCGGCTCCGCCAGGCAGCGTGAGGCGCAGCGTGCCCATCCCGCCATCGGCGACCGCGAGGCCGAGGCTGTCGCGGTAGAAGGCCGCAGCGGCATCGAGATCGTTGACACTGAATCCAGAAAATGCGTTCTTCGGAGCAAACATCGTGCACCACTCCTTCTTCGTTAACCCTGCTTGGCCTTAAGCTTCGCGGCGCGCATCCGCCCCGTCAACAGCGCAACCGCGAGCAGAATTATCGAGACCGCAGCAATAGCCACGGCCACCCCAATAGTGCCAATGGCGGATGCCGTGAACGGCAACGCCAGCATCACGAGCACCGCAACGACTGTCGCCGATCGCGGAATCGACACCCGCTCCACCATGGGCGCGTGCAGCAGCCACAGCAGCAGAATGAAGAGCGCGACAGGCAATGCCAGAGAGTAGCCGACCACGAGCTCGCTCGACTCGAGGTCCGTCGTGACCGAACGCACCGACACTTCGATGCCGGTTCCGACGGCGGCGAGCGCCGCGAACAGGAAGTAGTGGCCGTAGTTCCAGTACAGGTAGCGTTCTCGTTTGTTCTCGAGGCCCTCGGCGGCAGGCTCCGAGAAATAGAGCCACCACAGAGCGAAGAGCAGCACGAGTCCTGCCACCGAGGCGACTACGAGCGAGGGCGTCAGCCCCTCTTCGAGCGCCTCCTGCACCGCGAACGTCGACGCCAGAACGCTTTCGCCGAGTACCAGGATGGTGAACTTTCCGTAGCGCTCCGCGATGTGGTGCGGATGCCAGGAGAGTCGTTTCGCACGGTCAGCCCAGAGCGGCACCGCCAGTTCGGCGAGCACGATGATCACGAACGACACCATGGCCAGCTCGGCGGGTAGGAGCAGCCGCAACAACCAGCCAACCTGCACGATCCCGATACCGAGGGCGTAGCGCCCGGCGGTGGCGCGCGTTTCGGGATCATCTTTTACCGCCCGCAGCAAGGTCGCGATCAGCCCGATTCGCAAAATCAAGTACCCCACAGTGACGGCCGCAAAGTTGCCGCTGTCAAAGGCCATGGGAACTCCGGCGGCGAGAACGAGGATGCCACCCATCTGCAGCATCGTGAACAGACGGTAAGGAACGTCATCCGTGTCGTAGGCCGACGCCAGCCAGGTGAACTGGTTCCACGCCCACCAGATGGAGAAGAAGACCATAAGGAATGGCGCGATAGCTTCGAAAGCGTGCCCCACTTCGACGGCGTGCGTCAGCTGCCGCACCACCGAGGCGACCGCGACCACGAAGGTCAGGTCGAAGAGCAGTTCAAGTGGAGTCGTTTTGCGGTGAGGCTCATCAATATCCCGAGCCACTACCCGCGAGCGCAGTGCGTTCATGCAACAACTTTACGCACCCGCAGCCCCACGCGCCTGAATTTCAGCACGCCAGAGGCGAGTACGATTTTGGCTAGGCGTTGCGGCAGAAGCAGCAACGTCACGCGCTAGCCCGACGGTGGCTTCGAAGGGTTGAGTGGTTGTGGTTTCCTCTGACGTAAACGTGGTTCAGACGGGTCGTCGTTCTCCAGCACGGTGGTTGCCGTGGGCGAGCGTCGTCGCTGCCGCGGGCGTGATCTCGGTGATGACCGCTCCGGGCCAAACCGCCGGCATTTCCGTCTTCACCGACCCTCTCATTTCTGAGCTCGACGTCTCCCGCACCGGCATCTCCGTCAGCTACTTCTTTGGCACGCTCGCCGGCGCCTCGGCTCAACCCTTCATCGGCCGCGCGCTTGACCGCTTCGGCGCCCGGTACGTCACCATCGTCATCGGCGCCCTCTTTGCGAGCGTGCTGCTTGCCCTCAGTTTCGTGGACGGCATCGCCGGATTGACCGCTGGCTTTGTCGGCGTGCGGATGCTCGGCCAGGGCGCCCTCAGCCTCGCCGCCACCACGGCCGTCGCCCGCGCCATCACCCATCGCCGCGGGCTCGCGCTGGGCATCACCGCCGCGATCGGATCGGCCGGAATCTCTCTCGCGCCCGTCGGCCTCGAACGGCTCATCTCCGCCGTCGGCATCCACGCCGCCTGGCGCTGGGAAGCCGCGATTGTGCTCGCCGTTGTCGTGCCTCTCGCGTTCATCTTGCCGAAGCGCAGCCGGGCTGTTGCCAGCGACGACGATCTCTCGACGGCGCAGATCGTCATCCAGAAGGAATCGTGGATGCTCGGCGAAGCAGCCCGCACCGGCATGTTCTGGGTCATCGCCGCTTCCCTCGCTGTCTCGGGCATGCTGAGCACCGCCCTCGCGTTCCACCAGATTGCGATCCTTGGCGAGCGCGGCCTGACCCCGTTCGAAGCGGCCGCAAACTTTCTGCCACAAACCATCACCGGCATTGCCGCGACACTGGTCGTCGGGGCGTTCGTCGACCGCGTGAGCCCCAAACTCTTCGTGATCTTCTCGATGCTCACGCTCGCCGGTTCACTGCTGATGCTCTCCGTCGTCGGGCCCAACGGCACCGCCGTGCTCTACGGGCTCGTGCTCGGCGCTGCCGGCGGCACTCTGCGCGGGATGGAGGCGGCCGCCTACGTGCGCTACTACGGCACCGCTCACATTGGCTCCATTCGCGGCGTCACGACCGCCATTGCTCTGGGCTCGACGGCCCTCGGCCCCATCGCGCTCTCGCTCGCCGTCGACGCCAGCGGCAACTTCACCGAGCCAGCGTTCTGGTTCGCGAGCCTCCCCCTCACCGTCGCGGTGCTCGCGCTCTTCGTGCGTCCGCCGCAGCGTCGCGCGACAATAGAGGCATGAGTACCAGCAACCGCCTCAGCGACCTCGGCATGAAACTGATGAACGGCGTGCACCGCACGATCCTCGCCGTCTCCGGCGGTCGCCTCGGCTGGAACCTTGGGGGCATGCCCTCGCTGGAGCTTCACACGACAGGCCGAGTGTCGGGCATCCGCCGCTCCACGCTGCTGACGGCACCGGTGCATGGCGACGGCCGCTGGGTCATTGTGGCGTCCAAGGGCGGCGACGACCGCGATCCCCTCTGGTATCGCAACCTGCAGGCCGCTCCGGATGCTGAGCTCACCATTCGCGGTCGCACCTTCCCCGTGCGCACTCACACCGCCAGCCCCGCCGAGAAAGCGGAACTGTGGCCGCGAATCGTGGCCGCCAACGCCCGCTACGCTGGCTACCAGGCCAAGACCACGCGCGACATCCCCGTCGTTATTTGCGAAGAGCGCTAACGCGCGGCCCACGCGACGCGCTGCCGCGCTGCCCCTCTGCCCCGCAAGGCTCAACACCCCTCGGCCGCTGGCCGCTGGCCGCTGGCCGCTGGCCGCTAGAGAAAACACGAATGGCCCGCGTTCGAGTCGCAGGCCATTCGTTCTGTTCAGTGCGCCAAGCGCAGTCCGACGCGTCTCGCGCCGAAGTTTGAGGTACCGTGCCGCGCTTAGCGGCGAAGTTCCAAGGTGCAGCACTTCACGCCGCCACCACCGAGCAGGAGCTCGGAGAGGTCGACGCCGATGGGGTTGTAGCCGCGTTCTTTGAGTTGACGCTCGAAGTCTTTCGCGCGTGAGGCGATGACAACGTTGTAGCCGTCGCTGTAGGAGTTGAGTCCGAGCACTGCCGCATCCTCTTCACTAGCGAGGATGGCGTCGGGATACAGCGCACGGAGTTTTTCGAGCGAGGGCTCGTCGAAGGCGCTCTCGAGGTAGGCGATGTTGGTTTCGTCGAGCTTCGCGATGGCGGTGTCGACGTGGTAGAAACTCGGGTTGATGAGGTTGAGCGACACAACGTTGCGGCCCGAGATCTCGGCAAGCTCGCGGTGGCTTTCAATGGAAGTGCGGAAGCCCATGCCGGCCAGGATGTTGTCGCCGACGAGGAGGAAGTCTCCTTCACCCTCGTTAACGTTCTGGGGGGAGGCGACCTCGAGGCCGTTGGCTCCAAACCAGTCCATGTACGCGGGGCCTTCAGCCTTGCGCTCGTCGTAGGTGAAGAGGGCGCCGTACGCCTTGCCATCAATGACAAATCCGCCGTTAGCGGCGTAGACCATGTCGGGCAGACCATCGATGGGGTCGATGAGCTCGACGGTGAAGCCGAGGTCGATGTACGTGTCGTACAGCGTCTGCCATTGCTTCACGGCAAGGCTGGTGTCGGTAGGGTCGTTGGGGTTCATCCACGGATTGATGCTGTAGTTGACCGTAAAGAAGTCGGGACGGCACATCAGCACGGTCTTCGCGGTGGCCTGGCGTGCAGGCATGGTCGATTCGGTGTCAGTGATCGTCATACCCCTAGTGTTCCACGCACCTATCCGCAATGTCTCCGCAATCTGCGCACTATTTACGCGCATACCCTAGCCAGCGCACAACAATCCGCCGTACGCTGAAGAGATGGACAAGCTGGACGCAGGAATCATCGACATGCTCCGCCTCAATGCCCGCGCTGGCTATGGAGATATAGGAGAAGCCGTGGGGCTTTCGGCCTCCGCCGTTAAACGGCGCGTCGATCGGCTGGTGGCCAACGGCACCATCCGCGGCTTCACCGTGCAGGTCGATCCCGCGGTCGATGGCATGGGCACCGAGGCGTACGTTGAGCTCTTTTGTCGCGGCAATGTGGCTCCGCATGAACTCAAGCGAATCCTGAGCGCCATCCCCGAAGTAGTGGATGCCGGAACCGTCAGCGGGTCTGCTGACGCTGTCGTTCATATGCGCTCGCGCGACATCCACTCGCTTGAAATTGCCCTCGAGCGACTGCGCACCGCCACCAACATCGACAACACCCGCAGTTCTATTGTGCTGTCGCGCCTGATCCACCGCCGCTACGAATAGCAACTCCGCCGCGGGCTTCTTGGCGAATTCTTAGATTTGCACCGTGGATTCCCCCAAAAACAACGAAATCCGTTCCGTAACACGAACTTAACCATGCAAACCGTTGCGCTTCCCCCCAATTTCCGCTTGACTACGTGTCACTCGCGAATCAGTTTTCGCGAATTCGGAGGTGCGCAAGAACGTGACGGTTTCAGCCCAGAACACCATGCCCGCAGGCTCAGCCGCGGATCATGCGAACGCCGACGCGGCGAACACCAGTGAACCTGAAGGTTCTGTTGTCATTGAGGGCGTGACCAAGAAGTTCGGTGGCGCCGTTGCTGTCGACAACATCAGCTTGCACGTGCGCCCCGGTGAGTTCCTCTCTCTGCTCGGCCCTTCGGGCTGCGGCAAGACGACAACACTGCGCATGCTCGCCGGCTTTGAAGAGCCCACCTCGGGCAGTATCCGCATTTCTGGGCAGGATGTCGTGGGCATTCCTCCCCACAAGCGCAACGTCAACACGGTGTTCCAGGCCTACGCTCTCTTCCCGCACATGAGTGTTGCCGAGAACGTGGCCTACGGCCTTCGTCAAAAGGGCACGCCCAAGTCAGAGATCCGCCAACGCGTCACAGAGTCGCTCGACCTTGTGCAGATGCACTCGTTCGCCGACCGCAAGCCCACTCAGCTATCGGGTGGCCAGCAGCAGCGCATTGCGCTCGCCCGGGCTCTCATCAATCGCCCCGCCGTTCTTCTTCTCGACGAGCCGCTCGGTGCGCTCGACCGCCAGCTGCGCGAAGAAATGCAGATCGAGCTCAAGCTTCTGCAGTCTCGCCTCGGCATCACCTTCATTTTCGTGACGCACGACCAGGGCGAGGCGCTCTCGATGAGCGACCGCATCGCGATCATGCGCAAGGGTCGCATTGAGCAGCTGGATGACGCTGACTCTATTTACGACTCCCCCGCGAGCGCCTACGTCGCGGGCTTCATCGGCCAGCAGAACTTCATCCCGGGCACGATGACGAACGATCTCAGCGTCATGGAATCCCGATTCGGAGTGCTGCGGTCGATGACCACTCACCCCGAACTCGACGCCGGGGTGGATGCTCAAGCCGCTGTTCGCCCGGAGGCCGTTACGGTCACAGCGACCGCCGGCACCAGCACCGCCGCTCCCACCACCGAAAACCGCATCGCGGGCGAGGTGCTCGGAGTCTCCCACCAGGGTGAGACGCTGCAGTTCTTAGTGTCAATCGGCAACGATCAGACCCTGCTGTCGCGCGTTCCGCGCCCGAACGCGCCGCGACTCGCTATCGGCGACGCTGTCATCTGCACGTGGGATGCGTCGTCCGTTCACCTCTTCCCCAGCGAGCAAGCAACCCAGGCTCAGGCCGACATTGCTCGCGCTGTTTTCAACCCCGCACCACCGACCAGCTCGATCTCGCTTTAAGGGAGCACCCTGATGTCACACGACAATTCCATTCGAATTCTTGCCTCAACCTCGGCAACAAAGATCATGAAGAGCGAGCTGAACCGTCGTCGCTTCCTCGCACTCTCCGGAGCAGCCGCGAGCGCTGCTGCTCTCGCCGCGTGCAGCACCGATGGCGGCACTGACTCGGCGACGCAGGCCACCGGAGGAGACCTTGAAAGTTCGCTCTCGGTCTACAGTTGGGGCGACTATGACGACCCCGATCTGGTCAGCGAGTTCAGCGATGAGCTTGGCCCCACGGTCACCTTCGATGCCTTCAACTCCAACGAAGAGCTCATCTCTAAGCTGGTTGCCGCGCGCGGCACGAGTGGCTACGACATCGTCGTACCGACCGGACCCTTCATCCCGCAGATGATCGAGAACGGCCTGCTCAGCAAGCTGAACCTCGACCTCATCCCGAACATTGCCGACATGGACCCGGCTTTCTTGGCGCGCGATTGGGACCCGAAGAACGAGTACTCGATCTGCAAGGCGTGGGGCACGACGGGCTTCGTCTACGACAAGACCAAGATCACGCGAGAGCTCACCGACTGGGCTGACTTCATCGACGCGGCCCAGAACGAGGCCAGCGGCAAGACGTCCGTTCTTGATGACCCCGCTCCCCTACTCGGCATTTACTACTGGGCCAACGGCATCGACTGGAACACCACCGACGAAGCTGACCTCGCTGCGGCAGAAGAGTTTCTCACCACGCAGCTCGCACCGCACATCTCCGCGTTCGACTCCTACCCCGGCGGCGCCGCCATCCCGCAGGCGCAGCACATGCTCATGCAGTCGTGGAACGGCGACGCCCGCATTGGCATCATGGAGAGCGAAGACCCCGACCGCTGGCAGTGGGTTCTCGGTTCGCCCGACACCGAACTGTGGATGGACAACTGGGCTATCGCCGAGGGCGCACCCAACCCTGAAGCAGCTCACGCCTTCATCAACTACGTGCTCACCCCCGAGGCGTCACTTCGCGAACTCGACTACATCGGTTACCACACCGGTGGTGCAGACATCGAAGAGACCGCTCGTGCCGAGGGCCTCGAAATGCTCGACCTCGTCTTCTTCGACAGCGACCAGGTCGACACGATGCACACGCAAACCATTGGCGACGCGCAACAGCGCATCGTAGAAATCTGGGACAAGACGAAGGCGTCGGCCGGCGCCTAACCCGCGACCATCCGGAATCCACTATGACCACTACCCTCGAGCGCCCCACGGCACCGCCGCGAAAGGCGCCCTCCAAGCGCCCTCGCTGGTTGAAGATGCCCAGCTTTGCCCTCGCCATCCCGGCGTGGGCCTGGCTGTTTGCATTCTTCGTGGCGCCAGTGGCGCTCGTGGTGTGGTTCAGCTTTGGCTACAAGCCGGGCATCTTCGGAACCCACGCCAACGATGTGCTGTCTTTTGACCGCTACGCCGAGGCGCTGTCTCCGACGTTCTTTACGACATTTCAAAACACGCTGTGGGTGGGGGTAGTCGGCACGCTTATCTGCCTGGCCATCTCCATCCCCTTCGCGTATTGGCTCGCGTTCAAAGCGCCCGTCGCCCGTCGCGGCATCCTGCTCGCGATGGTCATGATCCCGTTCTGGACCAACTTCTTGGTTCGCACGATCGGCTGGCAAATCATCCTCGCCCCGAGTGGAATTCTTTCGGATGCTCTGCAATCGATCGGGCTTCTCAACGAGCCCCTCGAAATCCTGTATACCCGCACCGCGGTGCTCATCGGTGTGGTCTACAACTACCTGCCACTGATGATCTTGCCGATGTTTGTGGCCTTCGACCGCGTGTCACTTCCCATGCGCGAAGCAAGCAAGGACCTCGGTGCTGGCCGCTTCTCGACCTTCTTCAACGTCACGTTACCGCTGGCCAAGCCCGGCATCGTCGTCGGCATCCTGCTCGTGTACATCCCGCTCATGGGTGACTACATCACCGCAACGGTTCTGGGCGGAGCCAAGGGAAACATGGCCGGCCAAATGGTTGCCAACCAGTTCCAGACCGCCCAAAACTGGGCTCTCGGTTCAGCAATGGCTGTCGTGCTCGTGCTCACCATTCTCACCACGGTCGGCATCGCCGCGCTCGTAACGTGGCTGGCGGGCTGGCCGCTGCGCGCTAGCCAGAAACTCGTGTTGGGAGACAAGAAATGAAGCGCGTAGCTCTCACCGATATTTCGCTCAAGATCTGGGCAGTCATTGTCTTCGTCTTCCTGTTCATGCCGATCGCCGTCATCATCGCCTACTCCTTCAACGAGGGGCGCCTGCTCGTCTCGTGGGACCAATTCGGTTTCGGCTCGTTCGCAGCAATCGTCACCAAACCCGCGATCACGGATGCCGTGCTGGTGTCGATTCAGACCGGTTTCGTTGCCGCTCTCATCGCTACCGCGCTCGGCACGATGGCGGGTGTTGCGCTTGCTCGTCGCGCCGGCAAGTGGGCCGCTCCGTTTTTGATCCTGCTGGTTCTCGTGACCGTGACACCTGAGATCGTGGATGCTGTCTCCCTCCTGCCCTGGATGGTTTTCCTCGGGCAAGACCTGGGCCTCAGCATCTTCGACAATGGACTCGTTCGCCTTGTCGTTGGCCACTCGCTCTTCGCGACCGCCGTGGTGGCATACATCGTGCGCTCGCGCCTTGTCGGAATCGACGAGAGCTTGGAGGAGGCCGCGGCCGACCTCTACGCGCCCCCATTCAAGCGCTTCACGCAGATCACTCTTCCGCTGGTAATGCCCGCCGTTCTCGCGGGTGGACTTCTCTCGTTCACCCTGAGCCTCGACAACACGATCGTTTCTGCGTTCGTGCAGGTCTCCGGATCAACGCCGTGGCCCGTCTACGTGCTGAGCGCGGTGCGCACCGGACTCCGCCCCGAAATCGCTGCTGTCTCGACGATCATGCTGCTGCTGACGCTCGTGGCGTTGGGGCTTGTGGCCTATGTCTTGCGTCGCGCCGGTGACTCCGCGACCGACATCGCCAAGACCGTCGGTGGCGGCTAAACCGCTCGCGCCTCCTCGCTGCAGCAATTAGTCCTGACCAGAAAGTGTCCGAAACTATGACGTTCGCTGACCTCGTTTTTACCGGCGGCCCCGTCTTCACAGCAACCGGTGAAGAACCCCAGCACGGCAGTGTTGCTGTGCGCGACGGCCGCATCATCGCGCTCAGCAGTGTCGATGCCGACATCCAACCCTTTGTCGGCCCCGAAACCGAGGTCGTCGACCTCGACGGCAAGCTGCTGATTCCCGGTTTTCAGGATGCCCACGTGCACGCTGTGTGGGGCGGGCTCGACCTCATCCGCTGCGATCTCTCGCAGGACTCGACGCGCGATGAGTATGTAGCGCGGCTGAAGAACTATGCCGCGGCGAACCCTGAGCTCGAGTGGATTTTGGGCGGTGGCTGGAACATGTCGGCCTTCCCCGGGGGCACGCCCACGGCATCCGATCTCGACCTGGCTATTGCCGACCGCCCCGCGTTCATCCCGAACCGCGACGGCCACGGCGCGTGGGTGAACTCGCGCGCGCTCGAACTTGCCGGCATTACGGTTGAGACGCCCGACCCCACCGATGGCCGCATCGAACGCGACGCCGACGGCAATCCCACAGGAACGCTGCACGAGGGCGCGATGGCGCTCGTCAACACTCTGCTGCCCGAAACCTCGCCCGAGGACTACACGCGCGCCCTCATGATCGGGCAGGAGTATCTGCACTCGCTCGGCGTGACTTCGTGGCAAGACGCCATCCTCGGTGGTTACGGGGATGCCGGCGATGCCACTCCCGCGTACATGGCCGCGGCTGAATCGGGCGACCTCACGGCTCGCGTGGTCGGAGCCCTGTGGTGGGACCGCACGCGCGGCCCCGAGCAGATTCCCGAACTCGTGATGCGCCGCGAGAAGAACGCTGCCGGCCGCTTCGCCGCAACGAGCGTGAAGATCATGCAAGACGGCGTTGCCGAGAACTTCACCGCCGCCATGCTGGAGCCCTACCTCGACGGCTGCGGTCACCACACTGACAACTCCGGCATCTCCTTCGTGGATGCCGCCCAACTGATCTCGAACGTGACCGAGCTCGATGCGTTGGGCTTCCAAGTGCACTTCCACGCCATCGGCGACCGCGCCGTGCGCGAGTGCCTCGACGCCGTGGAGGCCGCGCGAGCGATCAACGGGCCCAACGACAACCGTCACCACATTGCGCATCTTCAGGTCGTGCATCCGGATGACATTCACCGCTTCGCTGAGATAGGCGTCACCGCCAACCTGCAGTCGTACTGGGCGGCGCTCGAGCCGCAAATGGTCGACCTCACGTTGCCGTTCTTGGGCGACCCGCGCAGCTCGTGGCAGTATCCGTGGGGCGATCTGCACCGCGCGGGAACGCACCTGGCCTCCGGCAGCGACTGGTCGGTGTCGAGCCCAGACCCGATGGCGGCCATCCACGTTGCCGTCAATCGCCTCGCGGCCCCCGGCCACGAAGAGGGCGAGTACGACGCGTTCTTGCCCGAACAAAGCATCGATCTGTTGACCGCCATGACCGCCTATACCGCCGGCAGCGCGTTTACCAACCACCTCGATGAGACGGGCACAATTGAGGTAGGCAAACTTGCCGACCTGGTTGTTCTCGATCGCAATCCCTTCGCGGGAGCCAAAGCCGACATCGGCCGCACCCGCACTGAGCAAACGTTCGTCGAAGGCGAGCGCGTGTACCGCGCGCCCGCGCAACCATAAAGCTCGCCGCCAGGCGAGAGAGGAAAGTGCCCCATGGGCAAAGTAGTGTTCGAAAGAAATGCACCAGCCGCATCCGTCATCAGCCACTCCCTTGAGGGTTCGATGCAGAAGCCGTTCTGGATCGATGACGTCGCCGGAGCCCGCACCTTTAGCGCGCTGAAGTCAGACGTCACCGCCGACCTTGCCATTGTGGGAGGAGGATATCTCGGCCTCTGGACGGCGGTGCTCGCGAAGCAGCGCAACCCCGACGCTCGCGTAGTACTTCTCGAAGCCCGCGAACTCGGCTGGGCCGCCTCGGGCCGCAACGGTGGTTTCTGTGAAGCCAGCCTCACCCACGGTGAAGAAAACGGTCTGAGCCGCTGGCCGACCGAATACGACCAGCTCGAACGCCTCGGCCTGCAGAACCTCGACGAGATCGAAGAGACGGTCAAGTCCTTGAAACTTGATGTCGATTTCGAGCGCACCGGTTCGCTTGACCTCGCGATCGAAGAGCACGAGATCGCGTGGCTCAAAGAGACTACGACCGACGCCGACACCGTCTTTCTCGACGAAGCCGCGACCCGCGCCGAAGTGAACTCGCCCACGTACCTTGCCGCCATCTGGAACAAGCGCATCAACGCGATCATTCACCCCGCCAAGCTCGTTCATGAGCTGGCGCGCATCGCGACCGAACTCGGGGTCGAGATCTTTGAGCACTCGCCTGTGCGGGAGGTCGCAACATCCGGCGGTCCCACGGATGCCGCCATCGTGCACAGCAAGCATGGTCGCGTTCACGCCGCCAAGGTTGCACTCGCGACTAACGCCTTTCCGTCGTTGCTCAAGCGCACGCGCCTGCACACGGTGCCCGTTTACGACTATGTGCTCATGACGGAGCCCTTGAGCCCGGAGCAGCTCGCCTCGATCGGCTGGTCGAACCGCCAAGGTCTTGCCGACATGGCCAATCAGTTCCACTACTACCGCTTGAGCGCCGATAACCGCATTCTGTTCGGCGGATATGACGCCATTTACCACTATGGCCGCAAGGTTCGCGATGAGTATGAGAACCGTCCCGAGAGCTTTGAGAAGCTCGCGAGTCACTTCTTTACGACGTTCCCGCAGCTTGAAGGTCTCAAGTTCAGCCACCGCTGGGCCGGCGCCATTGACGCGTCGACGCAGTTCAGTGCGTTCTTCGGGCTGGCTCGCAAGGGTCGCGTCGCGTACTCGGCCGGCTTCACCGGCTTGGGTGTTGGCGCAACTCGCTTCGCCGCTCAGGTGATGCTCGACAAACTCGACGGTCTCACGACTGAGCGCACCGAGCTCGAGATGGTGAAGAAAATGCCGTTGCCGTTCCCTCCCGAGCCGATCGCGTCAATGGGCGTTCAGGGCACGCGCTGGTCTCTCAATCAGGCCGACCACAATCAGGGTCGCCGCAACGTGATTCTGAAGACGCTGGATGCTCTGGGGCTCGGTTTCGATTCGTAGTCTCTGACGGTGAAGCGGGGGTGTCGTTCGGCACCTGAACGTCACCTGTAATAACTTGCACAGCAGTGTGCAAGTTATTACAGTGAGGGAATGACCACCCCCGCTCCCCGTCGCCCGCGGCAGGATGCCGTCGACAACCGTGCCGGCATCCTGAGCGCCGCCACCGCCGCTATTGCGCACGACCCGCACGCGTCGATCGACACGATCGCCCGCAGTGCCGGCCTCTCGCGCCGCGCCCTCTACGGCCATTTCGCCGACCGCAATACTCTCGTCGGCGAGATCATCGACACCGGCGCCGAACGCTTCAACCGCATCGCCCTGAGCGTTTCTGACACCGCTGCGCCCCTCGCTCTCGCGCGGCTCACCTCGTTGCTCTGGCAAGAGGCCGCCCACGTGCAGGTCGCGGCATCCATTGCCCTCGACGACGCACACCTGGCCTCCACCGGCAAGGCTCTCGCGCCGCTGCGTGCGGCCGTCGCCGCCATTCTGCAGCGCGGCCAAAACGACAACACTCTGCGCACCGATGTGGATGTCGCGACCCTCGCTCGCCTCGTCGAAGAGGCCGCCCGCGCCGCCATCACTCGCGTTGACGCGTCCCTGCCCGAAGCGCGCTCGCTCGCCGTACGCACGACGCTCAGCATGGCCGGGCTGTCGTGGCGCGAAACCGTCGCCCTACTTGAAGAGCATCCCGAGATTCTGGGCGCTCCCGCGTCTGGCGGCGACCGCTGATGCGCGTCGAACTGAGCGGAGTGACGAAAGGTCGCGACGCCGAAGACTTGCCCGCGACATCCACCACCTTTACCAGCGGCAGCGTGACCCTGGCGGTGGCCGAAACCGAGCAGCGCCCCACCGTGCTGGGGCTCATCGCCTCCGGCCGCATGCGCCCCGATTCGGGCAGCGTCACGATCGAGGGAAAGCCCGATGCCCGCGCCCTCCGTCGTCGCGTCGCCCTCGTCGACGCTCCGGGAGTTTCTGATCCGGATGCCGGAGTGCCGCTCGTGGGCGTCGTGGCCGAAGAGTTGATGTTTGCTGGCCGTCGCTCCGACCCGCTCGCCGCGCGCCGCTGGCTGGATGAGCTGGGCCTCCGCCCTCTCGCCTCCACCGCGATCGCTGACATTGAGCCCACGACGCGATTGCGCGTGCTGTGCGAACTCGCGGTGCTGCGACCTCACGTCGAAGCGCTCGTCATCGTGGCGCCTGACCGTCATGGTGGCCAGCCCCTCGACTGGTGGCAACTCTTCGGTGAATTTGCGGAGCGCGGCCTCGCGGTCTTGGCGGTCGCCGGTCGCGCCTCTGAATGGGCCATCACCCACGCCGACGTCATCGAGCGTGCTGAAGCCGCCGAAGCCACGTTGCGTGGCAGCCTCGGAGCATTTGACGAACGTACCGCTGCCTGGGCCCAAAGTGGCGGCGGCGTAGGAGTAGACAACGCATGAAGGTTCCCTCGATGATCGCTGCTGAACTGCGGCGGCTGACGTCCTCCCGCATGGGCGTGCTGGCACTGCTTGCCCTCATGCTCGTGCCGGTGTTGTACGGCGGCGTGTACCTCTGGGCTAATCAAGATCCCTACGGCAGTTTCACCGAAGTGCCGGTCGGCTTGGTCGTCGCTGATGACGGTGTTGCCGCCGACGGAGATGACGCCGCCGTCAATTACGGTGAAGAGGTAGCCAAAGACCTTCTCGCGGGTAACGACTTCGACTGGCACGTGCTCTCCCCCGCCGACGCGCAAACAGCTCTCGCTGAGGGCAACGTCGACTTCACCGTCACTATCCCCAGCGATTTTTCGGATGCTCTGCGCTCGATCGCGGGCACCGATCCGCACCAGGCAGAAATCGATCTCGAAACCAATGACGCCAACAACTACTTGGCGTCCACGATCGGCAAGCAAGCCGTCGAGCAGATTCGGCGCTCGGTAGCGGAACTCGTGGGAGAAGAAGCGGCCGGCACTCTGCTGACGGCTATCTCCGACATCCGCGGTGAACTATCGGATGCCGCTGACGGCGCTAGCCAGCTTCTCGATGGCTCTCGCGATGCCACCTCGGGGGCTGGCGAGCTAGCGGATGGCGCGAGCACGCTGACCTCGGGATTGACCGAGCTGAGCTCCGCCACCGAGAGCCTCGCCAGCGGCGCCGACAAGCTTTCAGCGGGAGCCGCGCAGGTTGCCGACGGCAACACCGTGCTCGCCGGCTACGCCGATCGTGCGGGCACCGCCGCCCAGACCATCGCGGATGCTCTGCCCACCGCTCGCGCCGATCTCATCACCGCGCTCACCGAGCAGGGTCTCGACACGACAGAGATCGAGGACGTGCTTACGGCCCTCGATCCGCTGAGCGATCGCATCGCCGAGGGCAACGGCACCGTTCAGTCCGCCGTCTCGCAGGTTGATGAACTTGCCGCGGGTGCGAACACCCTCGCAAGCAGCGCCGCCACTCTTGCCTCCGGGGCAGAGAAGATTGCGACGGCGACAGACGCTGCAACATCCGGAGCATCGCAGCTCAGCGACGGTGTCAGCACTCTCGAAGGCGGCCTTTCGACCCTTGCCGATGGCACCGCCGAGCTGCGGGATGGCTTGGCGAGCGGCGTCACGGCGCTGCCCGATTCGAGCTCCGAGCTGCGCGCTCTTCAGGCTGAAGCCATCGCCGACCCGGTTGCTGTCGAATCGAGCGCCGTTACGAAGGCGAGCAACTACGGTGCCGGTCTGGCGCCGTTCTTCGCTGCTCTCGCGGGCTGGATCGGCATTTACGCTCTCTTCCTCATCGTGAAGCCTGTCTCCAAGCGTGCCGTCACCGCGCTGCGCTCGCCCATTCGAATTACCCTCGCCGGCTGGCTTACTCCCGCCGTGCTGGGAGCAATTCAGATGGTTGCCCTCTTCGGCGTCCTCGCCATTGCTCTGGGTTTCACGTTCACTCATCCGCTCGGTACGCTCGGCGTGATGGTGGCCGCGAGCTTCACCTATGCCGCGATCATTCTCGCGCTCAACATTTGGTTCGGCTCCGTCGGGCAGTTCCTCGGGCTCGTGCTGATGGTGCTGCAACTCGTCACCGCTGGCGGCACCTTCCCCTGGCAAACCTTGCCCGCGCCGCTGGCCGCCCTGCATCACGTGCTGCCGATGGGGTACGTCGTGGATGCCATGCGTCAGCTCATGTACGGCGGTGACCTTGCCAGGGTCGGCACCGACGCCATCGTGCTCGGCGCGTGGCTCGCTGGTGCACTGATTCTCGCCGCGATCGGAGTGACACGGATGACCCACCGCCGCACCCTGCGCGATCTGCAGCCCAGTCTCATAGGCTGAGCCCATGACCGAACCCGCAGCCCTTCTCACGCCCGCCACGCCCCTTGCGGCGAGCGCCGTTCCCATCACCCACGAAGCCCTCGGGGCCGACGAAGTGGTGGAGGGCACTCCCACCGCGGGCTACGCCGTGCTCGATACCCTCGGCGACAGCGAGATCGGCGTCTGGGAGATGAGCGTGGGCACCGCGACAGACACCGAGGTCGATGAGGTCTTTGTTGTGATTAGCGGGCGCGCCAGCATCCACTTCGCTGCGGATGATCGCACGATCGCTGTCGGCCCCGGTGATGTTGTGCGGCTCACCGAGGGCATGCAGACCACGTGGACCATCACTGAAACCCTGCGCAAGGTCTACATCAGCTAGCGTGCCGACCTAACGGGGGCTGTTGCCGCCGCCCGGGTCGCGTACCGTAGAAGCATGATTACGAAACGGGAAGCTGCGCTTCGCCTCGACATCCCTCTGGAGATGGCCACGAGGCACGGCATTCCGTCGCGGATGTCTGATGCCGAGTTCGAAGAACTTGAATCCAACCCGCCAGCGTGGCTGGTTCAGTCGCGCGCCAACCGCACCGGCAAGCGCCCCGTGTGGATGCAGCTGACCTGCACGGTCTGCGGCTTCACGGAGGCATCGCGCCCCAAGAAGTGGTGGCCGGCGTTCACGTACCTGACGTGCGATTGGCATGACGCCGATGAGCTTCCCGCTCCCGCTGAGGGCGTGTACCGCTCAGAGGTCGACGGCATTGGCAGCCGTTTCGTGGGCATCGTCGACGAAAAGGTTTAACGCGCCGCAACCGCAGCACGCGCCACAACCGCCGCGCTTCCGCTAATCTCCGGCGAGCTAGTTCTTGGGCAGCGGCTTTGCCGCACCTGCCAGCACGAGCGCCACCAGAATCGGCACCCCGATAGCGAGCAGCGCGACCCTGATTCCGACAGCGTCGCCGAGGAACCCCAGCAATGGCGGGCCCGCCAGAAATGCCACATAACCGATAGTGGCAACGACAGAGACTCTGGCCGCAGCGTGCTTGGGGTCGTCAGCGGCAGCCGACATCCCCATGGGGAAAGCGAGTGCAGCGCCGACTCCCCAGAGGGCTACCCCGATCAGAGCGAGCCACAGGGTCGGAGCGAAGACGAAGACGGTGAGTCCGACGGCAGCCGCGACCATGCTGCCCCGTAATACAGGAACGCGACCGAAGGCATCGATCGCCCGGCCACCGAATAAGCGCATGGCGGTCATTGCCAGCACGAAGGTGGCGAACATGAAGGCCCCGTTGGCTTCGGTCACCTCGAGTCCGTCGACAGCGGCCTTGGCAATCCAGTCGTTTCCGGCGCCCTCCGTGAGGGTCGCGCCGAGCACTACAACACCGATCAGTAGGGTGCGGCGGTCGCTCCAGGCGCTGCGCACCTTCGGCGAAGCAACGTCGCTCTCGGGCTGCGCTGGCTCCGGGATGCGCGGCACGAAGTAGCGCGGAAGCCATTGCGTCGCCACCGCTACAACGAGGGCGATGACGAAGAGGTGAGCCGGCAGCCCGACGCCGAGGTTGGCGAGGCCCGCACCGATGATGGCACCGAGGAATGCTCCCCCGCTGAAGGCCGCGTGCAGCTGCGGCATGATGGTGCGCCCCAGTCGATGTTCGACGTCGGCGCCTTCAATGTTGATGGCGACATCCCAGAGCCCAATGCCGATACCAAAAACGAAGAGGGAAATCGCGGTGCCGACGGTGGTCGCAGCGGATAGCGATAGCGCGATTCCTACTCCGGCGAGGGCAGCGAGCAGCCCCCCGGCACGCACTGTGTTGGCGGCGCCGATTCGTTCGGTGATGTAGCCGGCGGTCGGGAGCGCGACGAGAGAACCCACCGCGAGGCACAGCAACAGGCCGCCCATCTGGCCGGGAGTGAGGCCCAGCGTTTCGGTGACCGCCGGGATGCGAGCCGCCCAACTAGCGAACACCAAACCGTTGATTCCAAAGACGACGAAGGTCGCAATCGTGGCAGCGCGAAGGCGAGCCGGAGTAGCGGCGGCGGTGGCGGTCATGCGCTAATTCTCGCAGCAACCCGCCCCTGCTAATTACGGCAACGGCCGCAGCGGGATGTCGGGATTTACAGCGCCGAAGTTCACGGGTAGAGGAACGTGCCGCCGCCGTCCGCACCCGTGCTTGGAAGCAGCGAGAACCAGGCATAACTGAGGATGAGGGCTGCGACCGTCAGGATGACGATGCCGACGGCGGCACGGTCGAGATAGCGCATCGCCTCCGCAACCGTGCTTGCCCGGCGCCGCGCTGTACCGATCGCAAAAATCGTGGTGACAGCGATCGCGACGTAGATGACGCCGCTGGGCGCCTGAGCCAGAGACACGCACTGCGGCACGCTGACGATGACGTTGCGGTCCGCGTCGATAAAGCCGCCTTCGCTGGTTAACAGGCCAGCACAAATGCCCTTGCCCGTCAGAAGAAAAGCGCCGTAGCCGACCGTTGCGAGCGCCGCCGTCACAATCAGTCGCTGGGTACGTGCCACGATCACTTTCGCCTGCGACAGGTCGGCCGACTCCACCAGCTTGGTCATCGAGTCCTGTGACATGAGAAAATCCTCGCGATCGAACGTAAGCCCCTTCCCCACTCATAGGCTAGGCCCAGAGTCGAGAAAATGTCGAGCGATTGATGGGCAAGTGACAATTAATCGCCGCGAACGTGGACAGCGATAGTGCAGTCGGACATGTACTGAGTAGGAGCGGCCCTACGAAGTGGAAAGCATGATGGACCGAATAACAGAACTACTCGACGCGAGCGAAGTTGATACTCTCCTCGATGATCGACACCACGGCATCCAGCTCATCAATTGATCGCGGCCCGTAAATCAGAAACTCAGTGCCGAATTCTTCGTACTGGTGCGGCTCACCCCACCCCAATCCAGCAAGCTCGCGGCCCCTCTCAGCGGGGAGGCACAAGTGAAGACTCGTGTCAGAGACCCCATGGAGGTGGACAGGCTCGAGGCGCTGGCCGGGTGCCAGCGAGGTCTCAGGTGCGCGCTCGAGGCGCTGATCGTTGAGAAATACCGCACGCGAGGATGCCGGAGAGACCTGGCTATGCCCCTCGACGACGTGAGGCAGCGCGAAGGTCCGCTGAGCCAGCAGCCCCCAGAGTTCCGGCGTCGAACACTGAGTGAGCTGGGTTTGCGGGCCGACGCTAGATACTGAAGGGCGCTCTCCAACGCGCGCAACGGCTAGCACGGGCAGCCGCGCTACTCGGTGTATTCGATCGCGGCGATCAGCTGAATGTTCCGAAAACCGCCATCCCACGCCCCGGTTGAGCGTTGCGTCAGCGCCGTGACGCGAGCGTGGGGGTACTCGGCCAGCTTCTCGCGAAGCGCGGCCGCGGCGACCTCCATATCGGCACCCGGAACTTTGACAACGATCAATTCTGTTCTCGTTAAATCAGACATGTGCTCATGTTATGCGCGCGAGGGTGCCGGCGACAGGCCCGTTCACACCCCAGCGACGAATCCGAGAAGCATAGGAATCGAACACTCCCCGAACTCCCGGGTGCTCCCACACCCTGGCAAGGCCCAGAGTCGAGAAAATGTCGAGCGATTCATGAGTCGAGCGGCAATTAATTTCTGCAATGTCGAACGTGCACCATTCCCCTCTTCGCCTGTTCTTCTCTGCGGTGTATTCGATTGCGGCGATCAGTTGGATCTTCTGAAAACCGCGACCCCGGGGCCCGGTTGACCGTTGTGTCTACCCCTTCACCCCTCGGTGAGGACCATCGGGGTAGACCAGTTAGTCCACCGATGCCGAGCCTCATCGCCCTTTCTGTTGCTTCACGGCCTCAAGAAATGGCGTAAATGGTGGGCGCCGCTGGATCGAGCGCTGAGAAGGTCCGTTTGCCCCGCCGAACGACGTAGACCACTTTCGGCACCAAAAAGGCTCCTGAGAAAAAACCACTTCGCAAATACCCCCGGATTTCCGGAGTTGCGCTCGGTACCACTTTTGGCACCCCTGTTGCCCGTGATAGCCGCGCCGCTAGGGTTTCGTCGTATCGTGCGTGGCCGATCACCGCGCCCCGATGTGCCTTACCCGATCTACCCTGCGTCACCCGCGTGACCCTTCACACCCGATGTGCCACGCGGCAAGGTTCACCCGAGCCGCTTCTTCATCTCGCCTCCAAACCCGAATTCGGAGAGTGTTGCTTTGTCGACCCTTAAAGACCCTTCTGCCCAGAAAAAGCCGCCACTTGCGGCGAAACGCTCACGTCGCATCGCGGCCATCGGCTCAACCGCGCTTCTGGTTGTCGGTGTTTCGGTTACCGCAGCGCTGCCCGCCAACGCTGCAGCCTCAGCACCCACCACTGAAGCGTGCACGGCCATCACCGCAGGCCCGACCGCCACTAACCAGAATGCTAAGGGCTGGACCTTCGCCGACACTCGTGCGACCGGTCACAACGAGTTCACCGCCACCGGCCTCCGCGTGTGGACCGACGGTACGACCTCCACTGACAAGGCCGCGGCCTACAAAGCGACCGACATCGCACTCCAGGATGTCGGTGAACCCCTCGTCAACTTTGTGTCCAACTCCGGTGGCGTTCCCAGTCTCCAGCTTGTGACCGACTTCGACGCTAACGGCACCGCCGACGGGATTCTCGTTGGCGAACCCTTGCACTACGGAGCTGATTTTTGGGTTCCTGACCACTCCAGCACAGCGCAGTTCGTGAAAGACGGTTCCCCCGACAGCACCGGTTCTGCCGGCAGCCAGTACCACGGCACCCTCGATGAGTGGCTTGAGGAATTCCCTACCGCTCGCGTTCTCCAGTTCGGCTACAGCCTTGGCTCCGGCGTACTGGGCGATGCCGTGATCGAGTCGATCGAAGTTGGCTGTGTGAGTTACGGATTCGGTCGCGACGACGCCTATTCGACCTCCAGCACCGTCAACGTCGATGACTCCCAGATTGCTTCCTTCGAGGACGGCAACACAGCATCCGCCACCTACAACTACACGAGCTGGCATGAGGGCTACAACAACGCCCACCGCGCTTATTCGACTGCGGCCGATGGCCTCCACTTGGGCACCGGTGCTACCTCGCAAATCATGTTGGGAACACCAGGTACCGTCAGTGCGGCTCAGCTCGAAGAACTAATCACAAGCGCGAGCGTCACTACTGTCGACGGCAAAGTGACTTTCCAGATCCCGATTCTGTACGGCGACGCGAGCAGCTTCACGACGCTGCGTTCCACCGCGCTGCTTGCCGGCACCGAACATCACTTCGATGTAACCGACACGTGGGTGTCGTCTAAACCACTCAAGCTCAACAGTGGCGCGACGTACACGCCCGCGAATGCTCCGACGATCGCCGACCTCGTCGCCTTCCTTGAGGCACAAGGGAATATCACTCTCTTGGGCTTTGGCGTTCAGGCAGATAACGCGGCCATCGTTCAAGACATCGCCTTCGACGACACCACGTACCACTTCGGCCCCAGCTCACTTCAGGCTGCAACGCAACAGGTCGTCGTGACTTCCGCGCAGATTCAGCCAAGCGAAACCTCGGCAAATTACACGCAGTGGCACGAGGGATACGACAACACAGACGTCTCGTTCTCGGTAGCCAATGGTGTTCTCTCGTTCGGAGATCCCGCTCACTCTCAGATTCTCAAGGGACTCACCACACCGATCGACGGAAGCGACCTTTACACGCAACTCACCCGCCACGCCGCTGTGACGGTCGACAGCGGAACGGTGACGTACCAGGTAGCGTTCAAGCACGGCGGAACGATTGGATGGGGAACATTGCGTTCCGCCAGCCTGCCCGCCGGCGAGAACACCTTCTCCCTCACTGACCCGTGGAAGTCGAGCAAGGCCATCGGTAACACGATCGTTGCTAACACTGAGTACCCCCTCGGCGACATCCTCGATGCCCTGAACGCTGCGGGCGACGCTAGGGCCACTGCCTTCGGAATTCAGGCTGACCATGCCGCGCAGGTATCTAGCCTCACGTGGGGCAACACGGAATACAGCTTCCACGCCGTCATCACCGCCGCGACTCCCGCGATCAACGGGACACCCCAGGTCGGCGAGACACTGACCGCCCAGCCCAAGGCAACCACGTGGACCCCGGATACCGGAGTCGCGTTCAGCTACCAGTGGAAAGCAAACGGAGTCGCCATCGCCGGCGCCACCAGCGCAACCTACACGGTTGCTGCAGCCCAGCTCGGCAAGAAGATCACGGTAACGGTGACGGGCGCCCTCTCGGGCTACACCGGCGCGGCCGCGACCTCACCGTCGACAGCCTCGGTGACCAACGACCACATTGTTGTCTCGCGCCTCTCCGGCTCGGACCGCTATGCGACCGCGGCCACGATTGCGCAGGAGTGGGACAGCGCCTCCGTTGTCTACATCGCCACCGGAACCGGATTTGCTGATGCCCTCAGCGCAAGCTCAGCTGCCGCCTTCAAGGATGCACCGCTTCTGCTCACCGATCCCAACTCGTTGTCCGCCGCAGCCAAGGCAGAGCTTCTTCGTTTGAAGCCGAGCAAGGTCATCATCGTGGGCGGCACCGGCGCAGTATCGAACAGCGTGAAGTCGAGCATTCAAGCGCTCTCGTTTAAGCCAACGGTGAGCCGCATTGGTGGCGGAGACCGCTACGAGACATCCCGGATGATCGCGAAAGCGACCTTCCCCGCCTCGTCTGTCACCACCGCCTACCTCGCCGATGGAAGCAACTTTCCGGACGCGTTGACGGCAAGCCCGGCGGCTGCCAACTTTGGTGGCCCCGTCGTGCTGATCCCCGGCAAGGCCAGCACAGTGGATACCGCAACCGTGACACTGCTCAAGTCGCTGGGCGTGACCTCGATCAAGGTCGCTGGCGGCACGGGCGCAGTCACAACTGCAATCTCGACGCACCTGAAGACGAAGTTCACCACCGTGAAGCGCCTCAGTGGCGGTGACCGCTACGCCACGGCAGTAGCGATCAACGCGGATCAGTTCAGTTCCGCAACCACGGTGTACCTCGCTACGGGAGCAGGATTCGCTGACGCTCTCGCCGGTGCCGCTCTCGCCGGTTCGGAAGGCGCCCCGCTCTTCATCAGCGACGCGAAGTGCGTTCCGCAGTCGGTATTGACCGCCATCAGCAGCCTGAATAACCCGAAGGTTGTTCTGCTCGGTGGCACCGGAGTGCTGAGCTCCTCGGTCGCCAGCCTGAAGGTCTGCAGCTAACAGAGCACAACGCAGAAGAGCGTGGTCGGCGATTGTGCCGGCCACGCTCTTCTTTGTCGTCCGCGCCTAGCGGATCAAAGATCAGCGCGTTTAGACAGGCCCGCGGGGTTTGAGCGGGTTGTCGAAGCCGCGAAGGAGCGACGCAACCTGAATCATCGCGTGGTCGCGTTCCCGAACGTTCTCTTCCCACCGCGGATACGGAAGGTGGTTCTCAATCGCGTTCGCGACAGTGTCGATCGTCTCGTTGGTCCACGGGTTGTCTTGACCGCGCTCGAGCCCAAAGCGCGCGTACACCGATCCCAGCACTTCGGAGTGCTTGCGGAGTCCACCGCGCGTGTTCAGCTCGCTGGTCGTGAACGGACCGATAACGGACCAGCGACGACCGAGCCCCTCCCGCACGAGAGTATCGACGTCGACCGCCGACACCACGCCATCCCGAACGAGGCAGTAGGCCTCTCGTAACAGCGCCCCCTGCAAACGGTTGAGGGCAAAACCCTCGATCTCGGTGTTCAAGAGCACCGGCGAGATATCCACCCTCGTGAGCAGTGCAGCGGCAATATCTACGGCTCTTGACGAGGTGAAGTCGGCTGGCACGATCTCCGCCACGCGCAAGAAGTACGGAGGGTTAGCGGGATGGACGACGAGACAGCGAGCGCGGCCCTCGAGGTGGCTGGCGAACTTAGAAGACGGAATTGCGGAGGTGGAGCTTGCCAGCACCACGTGTGGCGGGGTCAACTCGTCGAGCCGACCGAACAGAACTCGTTTCACCTCGACGTCTTCTACGATGCACTCCTGCACATATCCGACGCCGTCAACGGCATCCGCCAGCTCTTCCCACACGCTCATGCGGGCGAGGATGCCCGCGGTCGACTCGGTGAATAGGCCGGCTTCGTGCATCTCCAACAGCAGAGATTCGGCCGCATCCAGCGCTGACGCCCGTCGCGCATCGTCGAGTTCAAAAATACGTACGTTGATTCCGGCACACGCGAACACAATTGACCAGGCAATGCCGATACTGCCGGCACCGATGATGGCAACCGAATGAATATCGGCATCCTCCGTGACTTCGGCGGGATTCGAATGGTGTGTCATGGGTTGGCCCTAACTAGAAAGTGTGAGTGCGCGAGGCAGGAAGAAGTGAGAGGGGCTAACGGATGTACGACGCCCCATTGAGGTCGATCGTTGACCCGGTAAGACTCGGACACCGATCGGTAGCCAAGAAGGCGGCAAGCTCAGCGACCTCGCACGGATCAACGTGCTGCCCCATCGCGAGTCCCTCGGCGGTGGCCTGAATCTCGGCGGGCTGAAGACCGGAAGTGCCCATGCCTCCGCCGACGACGCCGGGGGCGACGATGTAGACGCGCACCCCCTCGCGGGCATAGGACCGGGCGAGAGTTTGAGCGAAATTGCGGAGTGCTGCCTTCGACGCTGCGTACGCGTTCGCGTCGGGGATTCGTGACCCCTGCTCCGCTGCCCAGCTTGAGATTGCGATGATGCTGCCATAGCCACGTTCCGCGAAGGAGAGTGCCGCTTCACGCATGAGCGTTGCCGCCCCCAGCACGTTGACTTGGAGAAGGCTTTCCCAGCTGCGGTCCCACGCGTCGTTGTCATGACCGCTGAGAGGGGCGGATGCCATCGCCGCAGCGTTCACCACCAGAGTGTCGAGTGCGTTCCACTCTTCGGCACGTTTCCACAGGTCACGCGCCGATTCCGGTGAGTCGATCTCTGCCGGCAAGAGAGTGGATTGCCCGGGGCTCGCTGCGGCGAGCGCGGCCCGCCCCGCTGCTTCGCGACTGCGGAACGTGCCCGCCACCCGGGCGCCGCGGGCTAGGAACGTGGAGCCGATCTGTGATCCGATCGCTCCCGAGACGCCCGTTACAAGCGCGGTGCGGTTCGAGAGATCGAGTGTGTTCGTGTGATCGACCATTTAGAGCAGCCCCCCGTCAACGGGAAGAATCTGGCCGGTGATTGCCGCAGACTGTGGCCCCGAAAGAAAGGCCACAGCGTTCGCGATGTCGTCGGGGGTGGCGAGCGCCCCCAGCACGGTGAGTTGCTCCGCGGCGCGGATCGCGTCGGCGGGTTGCAGCCCAGTACTAGTACTGCGCGACTTCATCCGACCGAGCAATGCGTCGGTGGCGACGGGGCCTGGGGCGACAGCATTGACTCGGATGCCGCGAGGTCCAAGCGATTGAGCCGCCGAACGCACAATGCCCAGTACCGCATGCTTGCTCGCGGCATACGCCATGACGTTGGGGTCTCCGCGCCACGAGTTGAGCGATCCGATTGCGACAATCGTGGACCCGGGAGGCATCTCGTGCGCCGCGTACTTCATGACCGAAACGAAACCCGTGACGTTCACGGCCATTGTGCGATCAAGGAGTTCGAGATCGATATCCGTCGGGCTGTGCCACGCCGGAACGATTCCGGCTGCTGCTACGAGTCCATTAAAAGGACCGTGGGCGGCGACGTCGCTTTCGATCGCGTGCCGCACCGCTGATTCATCGGTGACATCGACGGCAACGGAAGGCCAGGGGGCTGGTGACGCGGAGTTCGCGCCGAGGTCAAGGATGAGTCCTGAGGCACCAGCTGCCGCTAAGCGGTTCACGATGGCGAGCCCGAGACCTTGCGCTCCACCGGATACGAGAAAGCGGCGCGATGCGAATTCGGTTGATGCGAAAATCGATCGGGGCGTGTGTGCTGTTTCGTCCATTTCCCCTCCAGTGCTTCTTCGGCTGACGAGTGTGGTGCGGCGTTCTGTTGCGCATCCTCGCAAGATCGTGGCGACGGCGGTCCGACCCCAAAATTTGGTGGTTTCCCGAGAAATCGGGGGGTCGCTGTACAAAACAGTACGATATGCGAACCTTTGAACGCAATACGAACTTTTATGTTCGTATTGCGCTCAAACGTTCGGTGTGCAAACATTTCTGCACGGGCGACACAGCAGTCATCCCGTGCCGTGATCAGCACAGCAAGCCCTCTCGGCACCTCAGTCGCCACTATTTCGAGCACCGGAGGATTCGAATGTCCAGTCATTCCACGTACGGTTTCGGCTCCTTGATCGGCCTCGATCACATCGGAGTCGGCGTCTCAGACATGCAGGCGTCGCTCGATTTCTATGCTCAGCTCGGCTTCTCCGACGTGGTCTTCGACTACAGCGGCCCCCTCGGCGGTCTTGAACAGGCCACCGGGCACGCTGCCACCGAGGCCCGCGTCGTCTATCTCCGCAGCATCAACCCCACTGTTCTCGGACGGTCGGGCGTGAAGCTTGTACAACTAACGAACCGACCGGCAGCACCCATTCCCGAAGGCTTCGCCTACGGCGAGCCCGGCATCTGTGAAGTGTGCCTTCATGTGAAGGGTCAAGCCGAGTTTTACGAGTCGCTCGTGAGCGCCGGCCACACCAGCCTCATGGCACCCGACGATCAGGTACTCGAGCCCTACCAGACGCACTGCGGCCTCTCTTATGTGTCCGACCCCGACGGCGCGAAGATCGAACTCATCGAATGGTCGAGCCTCGAAGCCGGATGGCCGCATCCCACTGGCCCTCAAGGGGTCAACCACGTTGCCTTCGGCGTGCACGACATCGACCGCACCGAAGCTTTTTACCGCGCCCTCGGATTCACCGGCAAATTATTTGATGCCAGTGGAGTCAATGAGCCGATGAACCCCTGGTTCGAATCGGTCGGTCGCGTACCTCCCGTGCAGCGGATGATGCTGCTCACCAGTCCTCACGGTGGCGCGCTCGAGCCTGTGCAACAAGACCCTCCCGGAGCGGACATGCGCGGCGAGTGGGGGCACCTCGGCACCTTCGAATTTGCAATCGGCGCCCGCAACCTTGACCTCGCACTGGCGTACCTCAAGTCGATTGATGTTCCGCTCGTCGGAGAGCCCGTCGAAATCGCCATGCCCGACGGCCAAGTGTGGCGTTACGCCTACTTCCAAGACCCCGCAGGCCTGTACGTCTCCATTACCGAAGTCCGAGCGTGAGTGAGAATATGTTTGACACCCCGCACCAACAGCAGAATCCCGACCGCACACCCATCGTGCAACTGCGTGGGATTCATAAGTCCTTTGGCGAGACCGAGGTTCTGCACGGCATCGACCTCGACATCCACCGCGGCGAGCACGTCGTACTCTTTGGCCCGTCAGGATCGGGAAAGTCGACGGTGCTTCGCAGTATCAACCTCCTCGAAGAACCCACGAAGGGTTCACTCAAGATCGATGGCGTCGAATACGGCCCCGGCCTAGAGCGCGACGCCAAAATCAAGCGCGGTACCAAGCTGCAACTTCGCCGCAAGGTCGGCATGGTCTTTCAACAGTTCAACCTTTTCCCCCACTTGTGCGCTCTTGATAACGTCGCACTCCCGCAGCGCAAAGCGCAGGGCAAAAGCAAGAGCGACGCTCGCGAACATGCAGCCGAGGCCTTGCGCAAGGTAGGGCTGCTGGAACGCGCAGGCCACTACCCCTCCGAACTTTCTGGCGGCCAGCAGCAGCGGGTCGCGATTGCCCGCGCGCTGGCGCTCGACCCTGACGTCATCCTGTTCGATGAGCCGACATCCGCCCTCGACCCTGAACTGGTGGGTGAGGTGCTCAAGAGCATGCGCGAAGTGGCAGAAACAGGAATGACGATCGTGGTTGTCACCCACGAATTCGGCTTCGCCCGTGAAATCGGCGACCTCAACGTCTTCATGGAAGACGGACGAATTATCGAGTCGGGCCCACGGGGGTTCTACGACGACTGCACCACCGATCGTGCCAAAGAGTTTTTGAAAGCGGTGAAGTAATGAACTTGGCAGACTTCGACTGGGGGCTGATCTGGGAAAACCGGGAAGCACTCATCAACGGGATGTGGACGGCCCTTTCCGTCTCGACAGTGGCACTGCTCATCTCCACGGTCGTCGGGCTGCTGTTGGCAGTCCTACGAAACGGCCCCAAATCGGTGAGCTGGATCGCCGTCGTGTACATCAACGTCTTTCGAGGTGTACCCGCACTAGTCAGTGTTATTTGGGTGTACTTCGGGCTCTCTCTGGTACTCGGCATTAGCTTTAGCGTCTTCCAAGCCGGCGTCATTGCGCTCTCGATGCTCTACAGCGCGTTCTTGGCGGAAATCTTTCGCTCAGCACTGGCTGCCGTGCCGCACGGCCACACCGAAGCCGGCTGGGCACTCGGAATGCGCACCAGTCAGATCTTCTTCTCGGTAACGCTCCCCCAGGCCATCAAAATTGCGTTGCCCAACATCGGCAGCATGTACATCGGCATGGTCAAGGACACGTCGACCTTCACCGTGATCGGGCTGCTTGAGGTAGTTCGCGTAACCCAGAACCTGGTCGCGACAACCTTCCAACCGTTCGTTCTCTACACCGCCGCAGCCATCATCTACGTGATCGCGGCATTCGCAATCGACCTCATCTTCCGCCTCATCGAAGGGGTGTACGTGCGCCCGCCCAAGGCCTTGATCGGTCGTGCTATTCGGGCACGCCAGCGCCGCACAATAGAAAAAATTGTCGCGAGTACGAAAGCCAACTCACTCGCGACCGCACAACTGTTTGTGAAGTAACTCCCCGACCGACCCGGTACCTAGTTCGCACCCAACGATTGACACTAGAAGGAGAATGCAATGAAGAAATCACTCCGTATGCCGCTCGTCGCGGCAATGGCAGCGGCAGCGATGGTGCTGTCCGCCTGCGCCAGTGGCAGCACTACTGAAGAGACCATGACCGAAGAAGACAGCGCGCTCATGACCCCCGGCGTACTCGTCGTCGGCATGAACTTGCAGTACAAGCCCCAAATGTACCTCGAGGGCGATGAGCCGACCGGGTACGACGTCGAGCTACTCAATGCGCTCGCCGACGACATGGGCGTCGAGTTGGAGATCAAGAACCTTGACTTCGCCGGCCTCATTCCTGGACTGCAAGCACAGCAGTTCGACATGGTCTCCGTTGGCCTGAGTGCAACGGATGAGCGCAAGGAAGTCATCGACTTCTCGCGTGGCTACGTTCCTTACAGCAGCATCCTTGCTGTTCCAGAGGGGGAAAGCACGAGCCTCACGATCGACGAACTCAACCAGGAGGGCGTGATCATCACTGCCCTTCAGGGGTCGAGTAACGAACAGCTGATCCGCGACAACTTCCCGAACGCCACGGTGCAGGGATTCCCCGACCAGAACGCAGCGCTCCTTGAGGTTGCTACCGGTCGTGCCGCGGCAGTCGTCGTCGAGGACTACATCCTCGCTCAGTTCGACACCGCCAACCCCGGCCAGCTTGCTCAGGCCGAGGTCGATGGGCCGCTGAGCCTCTACTACGGCGCCTGGGGAGTACAGAAGGGCAACAGCGCTCTCGTAGAGCAGCTCGACGAGTTCCTCTGCACCGTACAGAACGACGGAACGATGGCCGACCTCTACACGTCGATCATGGCGCCGACCATGCCCGAAATGCCAGCTGGCTGCTAAACCATGACAACAGATGAGCGTACTTTCGATGTTCTGGTAGTAGGGGGCGGCCCCGCTGGAATGGCTGCGGTATCCACCGCAGCGGCTGCAGGCCTCAGAGCAGCGCTCATCGACGAACGCCCAACTCTCGGGGGCCAGGTCTATAAACAACCTGGCCCCGGGATGCGGGTAACCGACCCCCGCGCCATGGGCGCGCAGTACCGTGCCGGGCGTCTACTCATTGACGAGGCTGAGCAAAGTGGCGCAGAAATCATTCTTCGCGCCAGCGTCGTCAATCTTGAACCTTCCGCCAACGGCTGGACCGCCATGGTGCAGCGCGAAGGCAACCCCGTCGAGCGGCTGAGCGCCCCGCGCGTCATCGTCGCTGCGGGCGCCAATGACCGGCCAGTGGTTTTTCCTGGCTGGACTCTCCCCGGGGTCATCACCGCCGGTGGCTTACAAACCCTCGCCAAAACTCAAGGCGTCGTTCCCGGAAAGCGCATCGTCTTTGCCGGCTCAGGGCCGGTTGCCTTAGCCTTTCCCGCCCAGCTTGCGGGGTACGGCGCGAACATTGTCACCGCGCTTGAATCGGGCCCCACTCCCGGCATCAGCGATCTCGCCCGCGTGGGACTCGCCGCACCGGGAAACATCGGACTGCTTCTGGATGCGGCCAAGTATCGGGCATCACTCCTCACCCACAAGATCCCCCTGAAATACGGTCGCATCATCGTGCGTGTTGAGGGTGACGGGCGAGTTGAACGAGTCGTGCACGCCGCCGTCGACGCTGAATGGCGCGTACGGCCCAACACGGAAGAGACCATCGAAGCTGACGTTCTCTGCGTCGGCTACGGCTTCTCGCCGTCAACAGAACTGCTCCGCCTGGTCGGCTGCGACTTCGACAGCAACGAAGACCTGGGTGGCCCCGTCGTACGCCGCGATGAGTGGTGCCGCACGACAATCTCTGGAATCTATGCGGCCGGAGACGGTGCCGGCGTTGAAGGCTCCGCCGTCGCCGCCGATGAAGGGCGACTTGCCGGCCTCGCGGTCGCGAATGACGCCGGTGCTCTCAGCGCTCCCGACAGTGATTCACGAGCATCCACACTGCTAAAAAGAGTGACACGGCGTCGCGCCCTCACCTCAGCCGCTGATCGGATGTACCACGTCGGCGAGGGAATCTTTGAGCTTGCCGAGCCAGACACCACCGTCTGTCGCTGCGAGGGCACCAAGCTCTCCACCATCGCCGCCGCGATTACGCAGGCTCCCGATGTGAGTGCCGTCAAGGGCCTCACTCGAGCCGGCATGGGCCCCTGCCAAGGACGCATGTGCGGCCGCCACATTGCGGCAATGATTGCCACCAGTCGCGGAGTACCACTCACTGACGTCGAACCCGCAACACCGCGGATGCCGCTGCGACCAACCGCAATCGGCGCGATCGCGAACCCCGCGGTCACCGATCCCGGCCTCTTCGACACCTCGGTCGGGCAACAAACGGAACCCGAACGCACCGACCTCAACGCCGCCGCGCTCTCTGATGCAGCGTCGAACGTGATCGGCGAGACCGACGTGTTGGTGATCGGTGGCGGAATCGCTGGGGCCGCCGTGGCCTACTACCTCGCCAAAGAGGGCGTCGATGTCACGCTGCTCGAGCGCGGCGAACTCAACCGTGAAGCATCCGGTACCAACGCGGGAAGCTTCCACTTTCAACTCGCCATCCACCAGCTTTCTGGTCAGGGAACGTCCGCTGACCGAGATCGACTCCTCGGCGATGCGCGCGACAGCGTTCGTGCCTACGAGCTGTGGAAGGGTCTCAGCGCCGAGCTTGGGGCTGATGTCGGGCTTCACCAGACCGGCGGTTGGATGGTTGCCGAGACGCCGGAACAGCTTCAGATTCTGCGCGACAAGCACCTGCTCGAGGCAGAAGCGGGAATCGAAACCGAAGTTCTGACGGGCGCCGAACTGGCGAATCGTGCTCCGTACTTTTCTGACCGCGTCATCGGCGCGACGTACTGCGGGCTTGAAGGCCACGCGAATCCACTCTCGACAGCTCCTCTCTATGCGTTGCGCGCAGTAGAAGCTGGCGGCACCGTCAAGACCCATACCGAAGTGCTCGGCATCGAAGTGAATGAGGCATCAGAGTCACGACGCTTCACCGTGCGCACCAACCAAGGCACGTACTACGCTCGCCGCGTGGTCAATTGCGCTGCAGCGTGGGCGGGCGAACTCGCCGAAATGGTAGGTCTCAACTTCCCGATTCGTCGCGAAGGCCTGCACGTGAACGTCACCGAATCACGCCCGCCACTGCTGCCATCGATGGTTCAGCACATCGGCCGGCGGCTCACTCTGAAGCAAACGTCGCAGGGCGGCTTCATCGTGGGTGGTGGCTGGCCGACGGGCGAATCTGCCTACCCCACTCGGTATCCCACCCAGTGGCAGAGCGCCTCGGGCAACCTCAACGTGGCCCGCGACATCATTCCAGCGCTCGACGACGTGCGGGTCATCCGTACCTGGTCGGGAGTAATTGCCTTCACCGACGACAAGTCGCCCATCGTGGGGGAATCCGAAAAAGTGCCCGGGTACTACGCGTGCGTTGCCACCACCGGCTTTACATTCTCACCGATCTTCGCCTACCAACTATCGGAACAGATCGCTGCAGAACACAAGGGCACGTCGCCCTTCCACCAGCGCTTCTCCCTCGATCGGATGTCGTAGGTTGCGCGGCACGACGTCAGCCCCAGCTTCGTTAGACCAGATTTCGTTAGACCAGATTTTTTAGACCAGATATAGAGGAGTGTTGAGATGAACCGTGATGATGTCGATTGGGCAGGGTACTTTCCCGCCGTTGTGACTCCGTTTACCGAGTCGGGAGCGCTGGACCCCACCACGATGCACGCGCTGATCAATCAGTACGCCGAACGCGGGATGCACGGTGTCGCTGTCAACGGAACCTGCGGTGAATGGTTCTCGCAGAGTGTCGATGAGCGCAAGACGGTAGCCGAAACTGCTGTCGCTGCGGCCGCCGGAAGAATGCGCGTACTCATTGGGTGCACCTCGAACACCGTTGAGAACGTCGCAGAGTTAGCGCGTCACGCGCTCGATACCGGTGCGGATGGCGTTCTCGTTTCGCCACCCCCGTACATCAAGCTTTTTCCGAACGAAGTGGTGGCCTGGTACGAAGAGATCAGTGCCGCCGTTCAGGGCCCCATCGTGGTCTACAACTGGCCGCACGGAACCGGCATCGATATCGATTCTGACCTTGCTGATCGTCTCGCCGACATCGACTCGGTCGTGGCAATCAAAGACAGCACTCCCAACGTCGACCAGTTCTTTGAAACCTCGCGACGTGTTCGCGATCGCGTTCGTGTCTTCGGCCCGTACATGTCCGCTCGTGGAGTCGAAGTGTTGCGTACCGAAGGCGGCGACGGAACGGTCGGTGGCGGTTCGCTCTTCGGCTCTCCCGATCCGCAGTTCTGGGAGAACTACTGGGCAGGTGACTTCGACGCGATGGAACGCTACGCCGCGGTGCAAGACCAGCTCTTTCCGAAACTCTGGCTTCCCGGCGGCTGGGCAGGCATTTATGGCGGCTACCAGTCGCAGCTCAAGGCCCTCATGCACATGCTCGACCAGCCGGCCGGCCATGTTCGACGCCCGCGCCTTCCCGTCAGCGACCCTGCTGCATTGGATGCCATGCGCGCCGTGCTTGTCGATGAAGGATTGCTGAGCTCCACTGCGAGGCACGCGTGACCTCGGGCCGCATCCCGGGCCACGGCATGGAACGTGGAGCGCCGGTGCGTATCGTTGTTGACGGTGCGCCCCAGGATGCGTTTGAAGGCGAAAGCGTCGCCGCCGCAATCATGGCGTGCGGCGAGAACGATCTTCGCGAACACGAATCAGGTGAGCCGCGGGGATACTTCTGCGGCATGGGCATTTGTTTCGATTGCGTCATGACGGTCGACGGCGTTCCCAACACCCGCACGTGCGTGACGTGGGTGCGGGATGGCCTGACCGTAGAACGACAGCGCGGCTCAGGGCTTGCTTCTGACCCGCAGTAACCACCGTGTGTAGTGATCTCCCTCGAAAGGACCCTGTATGTCTCAGCCCCAATCTCAACTATTCGAACCGATCACGATTAATGGTCTGACTGTTCCGCATCGCCTCTGGGTAGCCCCCATGTGCATGTACTCGTCGATTGATGGTCAGCCCGCTGACTTCCACATCGCCCACTATGGCTCGTTTGCACTCGGCCGCGCGGGTCTCATCATGACCGAGGCCACCGCTGTCTCGCCCGAAGGCCGGATCTCGCCTGACGATGCCGGGCTCTGGAACGACGAGCACACCATCGGCTGGCGTCGCGTCGTGGACTTCGTGCACAGCATGGACTCTCTCATCGGGATGCAGCTCTCGCACGCGGGCCGCAAGGCTTCAACAGCCCCGCCCACGCGCGGTCGCGGTTACGTTCCTCCGGCTGAGGGTGGCTGGCAGACGGTCGGGCCTACCAATCTTCCGTACGAGCCCTTCGCGGCTCCTCTCGCGCTCGATCACGCCGGCATCACCAAGGTTATTGACGACTATCGGGATGCTGCACGCCGAGCAGTCGAAGCGGGCTTCGACCTCGTTGAGGTGCACGCCGCCCACGGCTATCTCTTGGGGCAGTTCTTGTCGCCGACCTCGAACACTCGCACCGACGAATATGGCACCGATGAGGCCGGACGCACCCGCATCCTTCGCGAAGTCGTTGCCGCCGTGCGCGAAGTCATCCCCACCGACATGCCCCTTGTCGTGCGCCTCTCGGCCACCGAGTGGGTTGACGGCGGCGTGACCGTCGATGACACGATCGCGGTTATTCGTAGCCTTGAGGGCGTCGACCTCATCAGCGTCTCCTCCGGCGGCAACAACCCCGGTCAGCACATCGTTCCGGGACCGGGCTACCAGCAGCCGTTGGCACGAAAGATCCGCGCCGAGGTTGACCTGCCCGTTGGTGTTGCCGGCCTCATCACGTCGCCCCAACAGGCAGAAGCCGCCATCGTCACCGGCGACACCGACATCGTGTTCGTCGCGCGCCAGTTCTTGCGCGAGCCCAACTTTGCACTGCGCGCAGCCTCGGAGCTCGGTGGCGAGCTTGAGTGGGCGTGGCAGTACAACCGCGCAAAGTACTGGAACAGCATTCCCTAAGCGCGCGAGTCGCCCGCAGTCCTGGGAGGCCGTCGAGCAGTGGTTAACTCAGCCACCGCTCGGCGGCCTTTGCTGATAGCCCACCCGTTGCGCACAGCCAGCCAACGGATGATGCCACGGCTTCTTCTGATGTGAAGCGCGGGCGATAGCCCAATTCGGTCTGCGCGCGTTCGATACTCATGACATGGCTTCGAGTGATGTGCTCGAACGACGTGGATGCTTGCTTGGGTGTCACTCGTTCGCGAAAGCTCTCGAACGGGAGAAAGTCATAGGTGATTTCGTGACCGAAGCGCTGAGAGATCGCCGCCGCCAACCCGCGAAGGTTACTGGCACGCGCCGCAACGGCGTTGAAGACGTCGAAGGCCGGAGCGGTTTCTCGCTCCAGAGCCAACTGAAACACTTGCGCGACATCACTCGCGTGAACGTGGTGAAGCGTTTCGAGCCCGAAGTTCGGCAGCGCTAGCGGTTCGCCGGCGGCGAGCGTCTCCCACACGTCAAGGCCGCCGTGCCCCTGGGGGTTGATGACGGCCCAGCCTGGCCCACAAATCTGGCCCGGGCGGATGACGGTGCTCGGGAGCCCGTCAGGCCGCAGCGACTCCAGGCGTAAGAGTTCTTCAATCGCCGCCTTGAGGACGCCGTAATCGCCCCAGGGCTCACTCACGACGTCTTCATCCGCGGGCACCGCCGACAAGCGACCCTTCACCCAAATTGTGCTGCACATGATGAAGCGCTGAACGCGCCCTCGAAGCCCCTCGACGAGGTGCGCGGCTGACTCCGGAGTGAAGCAGATCATGTCGATGACGACATCGGCGTTCAGCGCCGCAATGTCGTCAGCGAAGCTGCCGGCCGTTTCGCCAGCCTCGCGGTCGACCATGACATGCTCAACCGAATCCCACGCCTCGTGCTGGCGGTAGCGCGGAGTTGCTGTGCGACTCACCGCGACAACATCGTGGCCCGACCCTACAAGCTCGGGAATCAGATAGCCGCCGACGTGTCCCGTCGCTCCAATGACAACAACTCTCACGCGTGCCTCTTTCTACTGTTCGGGTGACGCGATGACAGAAATAGGGGTCGGCTTGAACGGAACCTGCGGGGCAAACCCCGACCGTTCATCCACAGGATTACCGCTTCGCTCTGCGGAAAGAGCCACCACAACCGGACCGCAATAACGCCCCTGACACTTGCCCATGCCCACTCGCGATACTCGCTTGCTGGCACCGGCGCTCGACGTCAGTTCGTCGACGCCGCGCGCTACCGTCTCAAGGCTGAGACTCTCACAGCGGCATACCGTCGTTTCGGGGGTCGCCAGCTCGATCGTGAGTACTGGCGCAGCGAAGACTCGGTTGAGGGAGTTCTGGAACCTCAGGTTGCGCGCCAAGTTTCGGCGAGCAGCACTGAGTTCACTGGCGTGAGCACTCGATGACGCTCCACCGAGCTCGGCGACAATCGAGGAACCGGCGATGATGCCCCGCGCTTGCGCAACCTTTGCACCGTGCACTTGAGCAGAGTCACCAATCACAAACGCCTCCGGCACCGAAGTGCGACCGTCAGCGTCGCGCTCCACCACGAGCGTCTTGAGGGAATCGTCCCAGGAGTGGCGACAGCCGAGCATCCGCGCGATCTCATTCGATGGCAAGAAGCCGTACCCCATGCACACTGCGTCGACGTCGAAGCTGCGCTCGGTGTCCGCGATGGGGGTTCCGTCGGCGCGCAACTGCGCAACGACCGCCCCGGTCACTCCGTTTTCATCGCCGGTCATACGTACGACCGCGCTCCCCGTAATCATCGGAACGCGAGCTCGCGCGAGGGCAAGGCCGTACTTTGCCCCATCGGCAATGAGTCCGGGAGACGAGAACGCCATCGTCGCCACCGAAAGAGCGTTGGTCACCTGTGCCGGACGAGCCAATTCAACAAGCGCGACAACGCGCGCTCCTGCCGCCGCCAGCTCCGCCGCGACCTGCATGTTCAGCGGTCCGTTTCCGGCCACCAACACGCGCTGACCCGGCGAGACCTGATACGACCGAGAGAGCGTTTGGGCGGCTCCCGTCGTCATGACTCCGGGCAGGGTCCAGCCTGGCATCGGAACACCACGCTCGTACGCGCCGGTCGCGAGAACGACGCGCTTGGCCCGAATCACCCACCGTTCTACCGGACTCGCGGCAACGATGTGATCGGGAGCAAACGCTCCCCAGACCTTGGCACGGTCGAGGATGCGCACGCCCGAAGCCCGGGCGCGCTCAATCAGAGCCCGCCCGCGCTGATATTGGCCATCGAGGCGCTGCTCATCAAGGTCGAAGTCTGGCGCAGGCTGCTTGTAATACTGGCCACCCAGTTTGCCGCGCTCATCGAGCAGGATGACATCGAGCCCGCCCTCGGCCGCCACCGCTGCGGCGGCAAGCCCCGATGGGCCAGCACCGATCACGACAACGTCGGGCGTTAGCGTCGACTCCGGAAGGCTCGCACCCTCATCCAAGCTGGGCAGATCGAGCCGCGGCTCAGCAGAGTCGACAACCATGCCATCCATTGCCGGAGTCATGCACGCGAGACTCTCGCCCTTGCCCTCGATCATGACCGTGCACTCAGCGCACACACCCATTCCGCAGAAGACCCCGCGCTTGTCGCCTTCTCGGGCTACCCGCAATGCGGGATCGCCCGCCGCAATCAGCGCCGAGGCTACCGTGTCACCGGCTTGGCCCTCGACCGTTTCCCCGTTGTAGTTGACGGTGATCGCGCGGGGAGCGTCGCCGAACCCCTTGCTATGAATTCGCACTAGTGGTTACCGTTTTTTCGCTGATAAGCGCGCCACGTTGTTGCCCAACGCTCGGGGTCATCAAGCCCCGCTCCGTTCGGACGCGCCACGACCTGATTATGGGGTGAGGTCTTCACGAGCTCGGCATCACTGCGAGCTTCGTCCACGACGTGAGCGAGCACATCGATCCAGTAGTCGATATCTTCAATCGACCACGCTTCGCCGGCTTCCGGGGTGAAGGGCTCGGGAACAATCCACGGTTCGTGGCTCAACCAGTAAGCATCGATGCCGAAGTCAGTCATCCGGTTCTGAATGTCTACCGCCGTCACGCCCGTCTCGGCGGTGATGTCGCCCAGACTAAAGCGCGTCATCTCGAGCCGACGCTTGGTCATTTCGGGGAACGCCTTCGTGATTCCAGGAATCTCGAGGATGCGCTTCTCCATGTAGTTGTTAGTGAGCACCGACAGGTCGGCGGCTTCGCGCAAGCCATTGCCACCCATCGCCTTGAGCCAGGTGTACGCCGCAATAACCTGCGGCACGTTTCCGAGGTATTCCCGGATGCGGCCCAGGCTCGACGGCGACTCGACGAGAGTGTACGTGTCGTCGACCTTCTCGATGCGCGGCCCCGGCAAGAATGGCGCTAGAGCCTCGGAGCATCCGTAGGCGCCGACAGCCGGGCCGCCGCCGCCCTTGGTAACGCCGAAGGTCTTGTGCAGCATGAACATGCACGCATCGAAACCCAGCTCGGCAGCGCGCAAACGAGTCATCACGCCGTTGAAGTTGGCGTGATCGTAGAAGCAGAGCCCGCCCGCTTCATGAACGATGTCGACCCACTCCTTAATCTGGGGGTTGTAGATGCCCATATCGTCGGGGTTGTTGACCATGAGGGCTGCTGTGCGATCACTGACCGCGGCCCGCAGCGCCTCAACCGACGGATATCCATCCTCTTCAACCGGAAGGGTGATGATGTCGAAGCCCGCGGCGGAAGCCGTGGCGGGGCTCGACGGGTGCGACTGAGCAGTGGTGATGATTTCAGTGCGCTGCCCGAGCTCGCCGCGCGAGGCGTGGTACGCGCGAGTGACGGCCGCGTGGGTGAATGCCGCTGCGGCTCCACCGCCGGGTTGGAAGGTGAAGGCCGGCATTCCCGAGAGCGACGTGAGCGCCTGAGAGAACTCATCCACGATCTGAAGAACACCCTGCATCGTCGACGGATCTTGGGCCGGATGCACATCCGCAACATACGGGCGGGCGATGATGCGCTCACTGATGCGGGGGTTGTACTTCATGGTGCAGGTACCGAACAGGCTGATGCCCACCATTCCCATCGTCTGCTGGGAGAGGTGAAGGTAGTGACGAAGAACATCGGGTTCCGACATCTCGGGAAGGCCCGGCGCTTCGGTGCGATGCAACCCGGCAGGAACGAGCCCGGCGGCATCCGCGCTCGCCCACGAGGTGGGCGGTACTGTTCCACGACGGCCGGGGGAACCCATTTCCATGATGACGGGTTCGCTCCAGCGTGCGGCGTGGAAGGGACGAATTTCGCTGCGGGTCATCGCGTGACCGCCTTTCCTAGAGAGCTGATCAATCGCTCGATGTCGTCCTCTGTGTGCACTTCTGTCACACAGTAGAGCGCGCTCTGGCCGAGCTCAGGGAAATCACCGCTGAGGTCTTTCCCGCCGAAGATACCCTCGGCGAGCAGCTTCTCGTTGATGTCGGCGACGGTCAGCCCGGTGCCGGTGAAGTCCACGACGAACTCTTTGAAGAAGCCGGAATCAAAGCGCACGGTGACGCCGTCGATACCGGAGATACGCTTCGCGGTTTCGTGGGCGTTCGAGATGATGGTGCTTCCCACTTCAGTGAATCCCGCAGGACCCATGAGCGCCATGTAGACGGTGTTGCGAATTGCCCACAGGTAGACCGAGTTACCCGTCCAGTCGTTACCTTCTTCGCGTGCACCGTAGGAGCTCTGGCCAAAGAGCGTCAAGCCGAAGGCACGCTCACCGGGAACCAGCGTTTCTGTGATGCTGACCTGCAGCGTGGGAAACTCGCGGGCGTACCGTTCTTCGTCACGGGTCGCGATGAAACCGCCGACTCCACCACCCGCATTAAGAGGAACGCCGAGAGGCTGTGTGGAGCCGATCACGATGTCCGCACCATAGCTGGCGGGCGATGCGACAATTCCGAGGCTGAGCGGATCGGTTCCCACGATCATCTCCGCGCCAACAGCGTGCGCCCGCGCGGTGATTTCGGCCGCTTGAGCTTCGAAAACTCCAAGGTGGTTGGGGGTGTCGATGTAGACGGCAGCAATGGTGTCATCAAGCTGCGCGGCGAGCTGGTCGAGATCGGTGTGGCCGGTCTCGGCATCGTAATCGAGGTCGATAATCTCGAGGGCTCGCGATGACCCCTGAGTACCGCAGTAGCTTTCGATAACGGCACGACGCTCGGGATCGATGGCCTTCGTGACAATGACCCGGTTGCGTCCCGTGAGGCGAGCCGCCATGCGCAATGCGTTGCCACCCGCCGATCCCCAGCTGTAGACCGGGAGGCCCACGAACTCGAGGTCGAGGAGTTCGCCAAGCTGAGACGAGAATTCGAACCACGCCTGGTTGCGTCCGTGGTCAGACGATGGAGTTCCCCACACCGAGGTAAGAAATTCGCTTCGTCCCGCAATTTCATCGCAGACCGCCGGAACATGATGCTGCCAGCTACCGGCACCCAAGAAACTTAGGTTGTCGCGAGTGTTCTTGTTCGCCCGCAGAATGCCATCGACGTGGAGCTCGAGCGTTGCCTCCGACAGAATCCCGTCGGGCAGGGTCTCGCCCTGCGTGCCGTAGTGCTCGGCAGGAATCTGCTCGAACAGCTCCTCAATCGACGAGGCGCCAACCGCGGCGAGCATTCTCTCGTGAATGGCCTCGGTTGAGTTTCCCATATAGGGATGAGGGGTGAGCGGAGTCATTTTCGCTTCCTTCCAGCGGGAACTAGTTGGTGATTCTGAGGACAGTGCTGCGTGTCGGCGACGTGCGGATGCGGCGATACCCGTGCAGTGCAAGGTATGGCTCAGCCCGACCGAGGTCGACGTGAAGTTGAGGGGGTTGCAAGGCATCGATCTTGTTTTGCGCGGCGACGATCACGATGTTCTCCTCGTCGATCAGAGAGAGGACTCGCGGACTGATCTGCTGATTGCCGCGGCCAAGCAAGAACCCTTGCCCGCCGACAACGCCAAGGATGAGAACGCTGCCGGGGTGGGTGGAGACATGCTCGAACAACGTCTCTTCCGAAGCGTCGACCGTGACGAGTGCCCCATTGGCGACGATGTCACAACCGTTGCGCGTGCCCTCGAGCCCTAATGCACTAAGGATGCTGCCCACGGTCGTGCCCGGGCCAAGAATGTAACTGGTGCCCGCCGTCATGCTGGCCGCGATGTCGGCACCGAGCGCCGGGATGTCGGCCTCCGAGCTGTCGGGACGGGCCACCTTCGGGCCTTGAACTCCGGCCGTCGCGTGCGGAACTCGTGCCACCGCAATGTCGCTGATGTCATGCTCCCCCGGGGCGACATCCAGAACTTCAGTCTCGAACGAAACGCGACGCTCGCCGGCGGCGAGATATTCGGCGGCGATCTCACCGGCGCGCTCCGGAGTGCGCGCGAAGACTCCCGAGTGCATCTTCACTCCGCTGGGAGTGCCGAGCACCGTAATTGCTGTTCCGAGCTCAGCCACGATATCGGCCGCTGTTCCGTCGCCACCCGCGAAAAGCACGAGGTCAACGTCGGCATCTCGCATCGAGATCGCAGCAGCACGAGTGTCGGCCGCCGAAGTGGTGTTGCTCGCGACTCCGACGGTGCGTGCCACGGTCAGCCCGCTGGCGCGAACACTGTTCTCGCCCATTGCACCGGCCGCGGCCACGATGTCGATCGCGGCCGGATGCTCGCGTCGCAGCACGGCGAGCGCCCGCTGCATCCGTTCCTCAGCTCCCGGCAACGCGCCGAGGGCGCGCGCCTGTTCAGAAGCATCGCCATCGGTTCCGTGAAGTGCGACCGCTCCACCCATACCGGCGATCGGGTTGACGATAACGCCAACCCGCACCACCGTGGAAAGGGTTTTAGCCAATCAGTCCTTCTTCTTTCACTACGTCGTCGAGTGCCCGTCGGGTTCCCGCGACCATGGCGTCGATTTCTTCTTCCGTGGTGGTGAACGGCGGGGAGAACGAGATCGTGTCGGCGGCAGGAAGGGCACGAGTGATAACGCCGTGCGCCAGGCTGCGCTTGGTGACCTTGGCAGCGAATGCCATGCCGGGGTCGAAGGCCTTCATGGGTGCGGTGCTCTGCACGAACTCCACTGCACCGACGAGACCTTGTCCGCGGATTTCTCCGACGTTCGGATGCCCGGCGAACTCTTCTTGGAGGCGACGGTGCATGTGCGCGCCCACCGTAGCGGCACGCTCGGTGAGGTTCTCGTTCTCGATGATGTCGAGGTTGGTGAGGGCGGCTGCGGCGGCAAGCGGGTGGGCGGAGTAGGTGTAGCCGTGCCCGAATCCTCCGTAGAGGTCCTGTCCGGCCATCACGACGTCCCAGACTTTCGGAGTCACGAGGCAGGCCGAGAGGGGAACGTAGGCCGACGTGATGCCCTTGGCCACGGTGATGAGGTCGGGCTTCATTCCGAAGGCGGTTGTTCCGAAGTCGACGCCGAGACGCCCGAAGCCACACACAACTTCATCCGCGATGAGAAGGACGTCGTACTTGTTCAACACAGCCTGAATCGCCTCGAAGTATCCGGCGGGCGGGATGATGACTCCGCCGGCAGCCTGCATCGGCTCCGCGATGAAGGCGGCAACGGTGTCGGGGCCTTCGGCGAGGATGAGCTCTTCGAGTTCCCGAGCAAGAACGGCAACGAAGTCGGCGTCGGTCATGCCGGGTTCCGCTTCCCACAGACGGTGCGGCGGGCGTACGTGGCGAATCATCGGCAGCGGCAGGTCAAAGCCATCGTGCAGGTTCGTGAGCCCGGTCAATCCCGCGCTCAGTACGGTGACCCCGTGATAGCCCCGGGTGCGGGAGATGATCTTCTTCTTGTTGGGCAGTCCGCGCACGTTGTTGTAGTACCAGACGAGCTTGGCTTGAGTGTCATTGGCATCGGAGCCGCTGTTGCCAAAGAACACGCGAGATACCGGTACAGGCGCCATGTCGGTGAGGCGTTTCGCGAGGCGGGCAGGAAGGTCGGTGCCCATTCCGGAGAACGCGTGATAGTACGGGAGAGTATTGGCCTGCTTGGCGAGCGCTTCGGCCATTTCGGGGCGAGAGTAGCCGATATTGACGCACCACAATCCCGCCATGGCGTCGAGGTATGTTCCGCCAGTGGAGTCCGTCAGGGTGGATCCTGATCCGCTCACGATCGTCAAGGCTGGTCCTGTTGCGTCGAACGACTTCAGCGCCGTGAACGGGTGAAACAGGTTGTGACGATCCATCTCCTGGAGGGAAGCCGTGGACTGGTGCGACATGGGTTGACTCCCTATGGTTTGCTATGCTCAAAAGCAATAAAGTGCGTTCTAAGAACTTAAGTTCGTAATATGAACCTACCAAATCAACGACGGAATCGCGATAGTTGACGATTAAAGCTTCCGCGGAGGAAACCATGGATTATCTCGCAGGCAAGAATATTCTCGTGACCGGCGCCTCGCGCGGCATCGGGGCCAGCATCGCTCGTGAACTGAGTGAGCGCGGCGCGCACGTGATCGCCCAATACAACACCTCTGCTGCCGGCGCAGAAGAGGCCACCGCATCCGCCACCGAGAGACTTCTCGTCTCGGCAGACTTCTCCGACCCAGCGGCGGCGGCTCAGCTTTGGAAGACCGCCGTCGACTGGCACGGCCGTGTGGACGCCGTGGTGTGCAACGCCGCCGTGATGCCCGAGGTGGAGTTCGATGCCCCGGAAGCGGAATGGAACGCCGCCTGGGATCTCGCCCTTCAGGTCAACACTCGCGCACCATCCGACCTGACCCGTCTTGCCACCCAACACCATCTCGAGAACGGCGGCGGCGTCATCGTCGGCATCTCCAGCTGGGCTGCCCAGCGCGGAGCCTCCAGCTCGCGCCTCGTCGGATACTCGGCGTCGAAAGCGGCCTACGCCGCCATGCTCAAGACTGTCGCTCGCGCCTACGCCGCAGAGAACGTGCTCGCGTACCTCATCGCTCCTGGCGTCGTTCAGACCGAGATGAGCCAGACCGCGGCACTGAGTTCTGGCGGAGTCGACCGCATCACCGAGAGCCTCGCGATGAAGGAATGGGTTCCCCCGACGGACATCGCGACTCTGGTGGGCATGCTGTGCGAGGGGCGCCTGCGTCACCTCACCGGCGCCACGCTCGACGTCAACGGCGCGAGCTACGTTCGATGAGCGCCTCAGAGCTCTTCAGCCCCCTCACCATCGGAGACGTCACCTTCTCGAACCGCGCGTGGGTCTCGCCCATGTGCCAATACTCTGCGGGAGCGGATGGCGTGCCGCTCAACTGGCACCTCATTCATCTCGGACAGTTTGCGATGGGAGGAACCGGTCTCATCCTGACCGAGGCAACCTCGGTCAGCCCCGAAGGCCGCTTGTCTCCCCACGACACTGGCCTCTGGAACGACGAGCAGGCGGCCGGCTGGAAACCCATCGTCGACTTTGTTCACGAACAGGGCACTCACATCGGAGTGCAGCTTGTGCATTCCGGCCGCAAGGCATCGACCTCCACGCCGTGGTCGGGCACCGGTTACATCGATCCCGCTGAGGGCGGATGGTCGACGCTCGCCCCGTCGCCGATTGCGTTCTCGACACTTCCCGAACCCCACGAGCTCACGATCCCCGAGATCGAGCGGATCACCGGCGACTTCGTTTCGGCAGCCCAACGAGCACTCGATTGCGGATTCGACGTTGTTGAACTCCACGCGGCCCACGGCTACCTTCTCAATCAGTTCCTGTCACCGCTCTCGAATCAGCGCACCGATGGCTACGGCGGCGACTTCGACGGGCGCACCCGGATGCTCCGCGAAGTCGTGACGGCGGTGCGCGAAGTCTGGGCGCCCGGTCGCCCCCTCTTCGTGCGCGTGTCAGCGACCGACTGGGCTGAGGGCGGCTGGGATATCGACGACACGGTACGGCTTTCTGTCGTGTTGAAAGATCTTGGCGTCGACCTCATCGATTGTTCAACGGGGGGCATTGTGCGCACGTCGATCCCGATCGGTGCGGGGTACCAGGTGCCGTTCGCTGCCCAGGTGAAGGCTGGCTCCGGAATCACCACCTCTGCCGTCGGCCTCATCACCGACGCCACTCAGGCCGAGACGATCATTCGCTCCGGCCAGGCCGACGCTGTCATGCTCGGTCGGGCCGTGCTGCGCGACCCGCACTGGGTCAACGTCGCGGCCGAACAGCTCGGGGCCGAGCCGCGCTGGCCGAATCAGTACGCCGCCGCCCGGGGCTAGTCGGCCACCTTCGTCACGCTTAACAGCGAAGGTCCCCGCACTGCGACAGTTGTCGCGGTGCGGGGACCTTCGTGTGTGTGGCGTATTCGAGCGAGAGTTCCTTACAGCGCGGGGTTCGCTACTGCTTCGTCAACCAAGCCGAAGTCGATGTCCCAGAAGCCGAGAATCTTCTCGTAGGAGCCGTCTTCGATCAGCTTGTTGACCGCGGCGGTGATCACCTCGGTCATTCCGGAGTCCTTACCCACAGCAACACCTTCGAGGTTCGGCTGGTAGTCGAGCGCCTGAATCTCGAATCCATCAGCGCTGCCACCATCACGCAGCAGCCAGGAGAGCTGGCCCTTTGCGGTCATGAAGGCATCGATGCGGTCGGAGGATACGGCGAGCAACGCCGCACCCTGCTGCGGGAACGAGTCAACGGAAGGCGCTTCTGCGCCAGCGCTCTCGCACGTGGCAATGATTTCGTCGAGCTGGATTAGGAACGCGGAACCCGCGAGCGCTCCAATACGCAGCCCACAGAGCTCGTCGGGGGCGCCGATGCTGAGACCAGAGCCTTCTTTCGTGATGACGCCGGTGGTGCTCTCGTGCACGGCAACAATGTCGACGACCGCGAGACGTTCTTCGGTCACGATGATCGACGCCCAGGAGGTGTCGTAACGCCCGTTCTCGATACCGGGGATGAAGGTGTCGAAGGCTCCCGAAACCTCGGCGTCGTACTCAAGGCCGAGCACGGCAGCCGTGGCGCGAGCAAGGTCGGGGCCCCAGCCGGCGAGTTCGTCGTTCTCGTCAAGGAAGGTGTCTGCCGGAGCGTTGTCGTATTGGATGGCCGTCAACTTGCCGGATTCTGCGACAGCTTCGGGCAGCATTGCCGCGAGGTCCGCATCCTTGGTGATCATGACGCCAGCGACTTCGGTGCCCTCTGAGCTGTTTCCGGCATCCGTATCGGAATCGGAATCACTCGAGCAGGCGACCAGGGAAACGGCAAGCGCGGCGGATGCGGCGACGGCCACAATGCGGCGGTGCGTTTGGGGGGTGAGCTTCTTCATAACTGTGGGGCTCCTTCGCTGTAACAAGAATTGTTCGCTTAGCGTGCAAGTGTTCACCAAGCGTGCGGAGGTGTCAATAACCCGGGACACGCTTCTGGCTACGATTGTGTAAAGTTTTCGAACACTTGGTCACTAAGCGCACAAACCCCTATGATGGATAAATTGCCGGTCACCACGTCACGTGCGACCGAGAATCGACAAGACGGGACGCCCCATGGGAACGAAAGAGACCGTAGAGAGGGAACCCGAGCGGGGCCCCCTCACCACTCAGCTGCAACTCGGCATCCTCCCCTCGGGCAAGAAAGTCAAGGCTGCTCGAAGCGGGCGGTCCACTCTCTCCACCATCGGCGGCTGGGCGCTGCGCATCTTCGTCGTTCTCGTCATTCTCGAAATCATTTCGAAGTTTCTCACCGCCGACGCCATGCGATGGGATGTCGTCTGGTCCTACCTCTTTAGCGAGAAAGTCATCAGCGGCGTAGGCCTCACCCTCTTCCTCACGGTTGTCGCGATGGTGCTCGGCTGCGTCATCGGCCTCCTACTCGCGCTCATGAAGATCTCCAATAGCCTCCTGTTGAACGTGACAGCCGACGGCTACATTTGGCTCTTTCGCGGAACACCTCTGCTCGTGCAATTGCTGTTCTGGTACAACCTCGCAAGCTTCCTCCCGACGCTGAGCTTCGGCATCCCCTTCGGTCCCCAGTTTCTCGAAGTCGAAACCAACTCTGTCGTCACGGCAATGGTTGCCGCGATGCTCGGTCTCGGGCTCAATGAGGGCGCCTACATGTCGGAGATCTTCCGCGCCGGCATCCAATCGGTCGATCATGGCCAGACCGAGGCAGCAGCAGCGTTAGGCATGTCGCGCCGCCGCGCCATGAACCGCATCGTGCTCCCCCAGGCCATGCGCGTCATCGTTCCCCCGACGGGCAACCAGGTCATCTCGATGCTCAAAGGAACCAGCCTCGTGAGCATCGTCGCCATTAGCGAACTCCTCTATACCGTGCAGGTCATTTACGCCCGTACCTTCGAAACCATTCCCCTGCTCGTCGTGGCCTGCATCTGGTACCTCTTCCTCACCACCGTTCTTTCGATCGGTCAGCACTACATCGAGAAGCACTACGCCAAGGGTGCCAACCGCAACGTGCCCGACTCGTACCTCACCAAATTCAAGAACTTGTTTGGCCCATCCGCCCGTCAAGAATTTGCTACCCAGGAGCCCGTGCGCTGATGAACACCGATACAGAACCCATCATCGAGATTCAGCGCCTGTCGAAGCACTACGGCAAGCTTCAGGTCTTGCGTGAAGTAGACCTTGATGTTTTTCCCGGTGAAGTCGTCTGCATCATTGGCCCTTCCGGCTCGGGAAAGAGCACGCTACTGCGCTGCGTGAACCACCTCGAGAAGCCGGACGGTGGGGTCGTGCGCCTCGAGGGCGACCCGGTCGGCGTGCGCGAGTCTCGCGGCCATCTCGTCGAACTCTCGCCCGCCGAACTCGCAAGCCAACGCGTTGACATCGGCATGGTGTTCCAGAGCTTCAATCTCTTCGGGCACATGACGGTGCTCGAGAACATCATCGAGGCACCCATGCAGGTGCTTGGAACGAGCCGCGCCGACGCCACGAAGCACGCCCTACAGCTGCTGGAGTGGGTGCGACTCGAAGGCAAGGAGAACACCTACCCTCGTCAGCTTTCCGGCGGACAGCAACAGCGTGCAGCTATAGCTCGCGCACTGGCCATGCGGCCGAAAGTGATGCTCTTCGACGAGCCGACCTCTGCTCTCGACCCCGAGACAGTTGGCGAAGTGCTCTCGATCATGCGCCGGCTCGCGACCGAAGGCCTCACGATGATGGTTGTTACTCATGAGATCGACTTTGCCAACGACGTCGCGGACCGCGTTGTTTTCATGGATGGCGGCTCGATCATCGAGATGGGAAAGCCGGCAGATGTTCTCGGTCACCCCAAGGAGGAACGCACGCAGCAGTTCCTCTCGCGCATCCTCAAGACCAACACCACGTCGTAGCAGCAGCAGCGAGGCGCCCTCTTCGTAGCTAGTCGTGCGGTGAGGGCGCTAGCTTTCGAGAATGACGCTCGGCACATCGCCTTGGTGGCGCAGGCCCTCGAGCTTGATCATGGCGAGCTCGCGACGGAGTACGTTCGCTTCCCAGTTGTCACCGGGAAGGAGCTCATTCATCTCATCCATGACATAAGCAATGGTCTGGGGAATCCAAGGGTCACCGGTGCCGCGAGCGCTTCCGATGCGGGCATAGACGGCGCCGATGACTTCGGCATGCTGAGCCGTACCGCCGCGGGTGTTGAGCTCGGAAGTCGCAAAGGGGCCCGTAATCGACCAGCGCCTGCCGAGACCTTCGCGCACGAGAGTGTCGACATCGCGCGGGGTAACGACACCCTCGCCGACGAGAAAATACGCCTCGCGCAGCAGCGCCCCTTGCAGCCGATTGAAGACGAAGCCCTCGATCTCGTTCTTCACGACGATCGGAGAGATTCGCACTGAGCTGAGGAGGGCAGCGGTTATTGCCACCGTTGCATCACTCGTGTATTCCGAGGGCACGACTTCGGCCACGCGCAGTAGATAGGGCGGGTTTGCCGGATGCACGACCAGACAGCGATCGCGCCCGGCAAGCTCTGCGGTGAACTGTGACGACGGAATCGTCGACGTTGAGCTTGCCAGCGTGACGCCGCGCCCGGTCGCCTCATCAAGCCAAGCAAAGAGATCCCTCTTCACCTCGACAGACTCAGTGACACTCTCCTGAACGTGCACGGCACCCACAATTACATCCTCGCGGGATGTCGCTACGACGATGCGCTCCAGAACGGTCGCGGGAGATTCGCTGATGAGTCCCGCCTCAGCAAGATTGTTGAGGCGGAACTCCACAGCGGGGATGACGCGATCAAGCATCGCGGGCTCATAGTCGTACACGCGAACACGGCAGCCACTCGTTGCGAACACTACGGCCCAACCGATACCGATTGTGCCGACGCCGATAAGCGCTATGGTCGGCGCTTCGCCGTCGTGCTCGAGGCTCGTATTCACGCGTCGATCACAGGCCCAGGTGAGTGGACTGCTGCGCGATCCGTTCCATGATCGGGAGAATGCGGCTGACACGCTCTTCACCCTCGTCGCCCAGTTGCGCGAACGTCGTGAGCGGCGGGCGAACGGTACCCACGGGGTAGCCTGCGCGAGCAGCCAACTCCTTCGAGTAGCACTGGTGACCGTACGTGGGGTGCCCCTCGGCGATGATCTCGTCAAGTTCATCAATGAGTCGCTGGATCGTGCGCGCTTCTTCGTAGCGCCCCTCAGCGGCGAGCTGCACAAAGCCAGCGGATGCGCGAGGAATGTAGTTTCCGTACGGGTTGACGTAGCCGACCGCACCCAGAAGGTAGGAGTCGACAACGCGCTCTCCCGCGAAGACATTGATGAGGCCGTCGCTGGCTTCGAGCACGTCGCGTACCCGGCCGAGCTCTTGGCTCGATTCCTTGATGTAGCGCACGTTCTCAAAAGCGCGGGCGAGTCGAGCAACCAGCTTGGCGCTCATGTCGACATTCGAGGTGACCGGGTTGTTGTACAACATGATCGGAATCTGCACGGCTTCACTGATCGCCTTGTAGTGACGGAAGATCTCGTCATCCGTCGGCGTGTAGTAGAAGGGAGGAAGAATCATGAGGCCATCGGCGCCCAACTCTTCAGCCTGAGCACTGCGACGAACCGCTTCCTTCGTGCTGGCGGCCATTGAGCCAACGACGACAGGAATGCGACCATCGATATGCTTGACGGTCTCCTCGACGACCTGCTGACGCTCGTCATCGGTGATGGCAACAAACTCGCCGGTCGTGCCGAGCATGATGATGCCGGGGACCTTTTCTTCGAGCTGCCAATCAAGGAATCGCTTGAGCGCGGGGACGTCGATTGACGAGCCGTCGGCGGTGAATGGGGTTACGGCGACGGTATAACTACCTCGGAGTTCGGCGACCACAGTTTCCTCTCTGCGCACGAGTGTGCGTGTAATGAACATTTACAGCATACGGGAGTTCCGCGCCACGGAGCCAAAATCGACGCAAAGTGCTTCACTATGCGGTCGAGTTGTCCGTATAGCGCACACAAATGGTCCGTATCCGCTATATGCTAGTTTTCTTGTCGATTAAGATTCAGGTAGGGACAAAAAGTGAGCGATCCAGAAAGCCCAGCGAACGGAGCGGCTGATTTCGTCCAGTCCCTCGATCGCGGCCTCCGCGTCATTCGGGCATTCAGCGATCGGCATGATCGCCTCTCTATGGCCGACGTCGCTCGCGCCACCAATCAGAGCCGCGCAGCCACCCGTCGCTTCCTCCTTACCCTCGAGTCATTGGGCTACCTCGGAGTCGACGACAAGCGCTACTACCTCCGCCCGCGTGTTCTCGAACTCGGCTACGCCTACCTCTCGTCGTCAACGACGGTTGAGGTAACTCAGCACTACATGGAGGAACTCAGCAAAGAACTCAATGAGTCCTGCTCTGCGTGCACGTACGATCGCGGTGAGATTGTCTACGTCGCGCGTGCCGCCGCAGACCGAATCATGACTGTGAACATCGGAGTGGGTCGCCGACTCCCCGCTTTTGCCACATCGACCGGTCGGCTTTTGCTGTCGGCGCTCTCCCCTGCAGAGCTCGACGACTTTTTCGCGACCTACCCTCGCCCCGCACTCACCAACAAGACCATCACCGATGAAGGTGAACTTCGAGCCCTCATCGCGACGGCGGGAGAACAGGGCTGGACCATCAACGACGAGGAGTTCGAGCACGGAGTTCGCGCTGTCGCCGCCCCGGTCTATGACGCTGCTGGAAAGATATGGGCGGCCGTCAACATCTCCGTGCCGGCGTCCCGCGCCTCGATGAAAGAGCTCGAGTCAAAGTTCTTGCCACGCTTGCTCGAAGTGACCGAGCAGATCTCACGCGACATCAAGCGCTAATAACCAACAACAAGTAAAGGGCCGAGATTTCATCTCGGCCCTTTACTTGTTAATTACGAAGAGTGCTGACTATTCGAAGCTCGACTCATCAACTGTCAGCGCGATGTACTTCGTCTCCAGGAAGTCCTCGAGGCCCTCGTGGCCACCCTCGCGGCCCAGTCCCGATGACTTCACTCCGCCGAACGGAGCCGCTGGTTCGGCCATGATTCCGCGGTTGACCCCGACCATTCCGAAGTCGAGTCGTTCTGACAGCGCGACCGCCCGCGAAATGTCACGGGTGAAGAGGTATGCCGCCAGGCCGTAGTGGGTGTCGTTGGCAAATTCAAGCGCCTCGGCAACAGAGTCAACGGTGTAGAGCGCGGCGACCGGCGCAAAGATTTCGTCGTTGCAGAAGTCGTGCTTCTTGTCGGGGAAGCTCATTACCGTCGGCTCGAAGAAGAAACCGTCACGATCAATCGCCTTGCCGCCAAGCAGCAGCGTCGCGCCAGCGGCACTTTGGAAGTCTTCAACGAGATGCCCGGTGCGGTCACGCTGGCGAGCGTTGATCAACGGCCCAACCACGACGCTCGCATCGAAGCCGTCGCCCACTTCAAGCTTGCCTGCTGCAGCCACGAACTTCTCGGTGAATTCCTCGGCGATGTCGCGGTGCAAAATGATTCGGTTGGCGGCGACGCAGGCTTGGCCAGCGTTGCGGAACTTGCAATTGACGGCTTCCCTCACAGCAAGATCGACGTCCGCGTCATCCAGTACAACAAACGGTCCATCGCCTCCCAGCTCCATCGAGGTGTTGACGATGTTGCGAGCGGCCTGTTCGAGCAGCGTGCTTCCCACCCCGGTCGATCCGGTGAAGCTCACCTTGCGCAGTCGCGGGTCGGCAAGCAGCGGCGCCGAGATCGATGCCGAATTGCTCGTGTGGATGAGGTTCACCACGCCAGCGGGAAAACCTGCTTCCTCGAGCGTCGCCACAAACAGAGCCGCGGTCAGCGGAGTCTCGCTTGCCGACTTGAACACCACGGTGCATCCTGCGGCGAGCGCCGCCCCACCCTTGCGCGCGTTCATGAGCATGGGAAAGTTCCACGGGGTGATGAGCAGAGCGGGCCCCACGGGCTGCTTCGTGGTCATCACGCGGAATCCGCCGTTCGACGACGACGAGTATGTGCCGTGGATGTGGGCGATCTGCTCGGCGTACCACTGGAAGAACCCGATCGAGAGCGCGAATTCGCCCACGGACTCTGCTCGCGGCTTTCCGCTCTCGAGCGTCATGATGTCGGCAAAGGCATCCGCCCGGGATTCGAGAAGACGGTGTGCCGCGTGGAAGAGGTTTGCGCGAGCACGAGGCGCCATCGCGCGCCAGTCATCTTGCGCGGCGACGGCGGCGTCGAGCGCGCGTACGGCATCCGAGGCGTCTCCGTCGCTCACGCTGGCGATAACGCTGCCGGTCGACGGGTTAACTACCGAGAACTCGCGGCCGGTTTCTTCCCAGGCACCCCCGATGAAGATTCCCAGCGGAACCTTGTGGTCGCTGAGCAGTGAGTGTGTTCGGGGGGCTAGTGGTTCAACCATGGCGGCGCCTTCCTGGAGCGTGGGTGGTGTTCACATCAATTCTGTCATCTATCCGCTTTGCGCACGAGAGGGCGAATAGCGGTTATTCTCATTCATGATTGCACATCATCTAAAGGAGAGGCACAACGAATGTCGAACGAAACCGATGCCGCAGAGATTTGGGCGAACCAGCAAGACATGTACGTCGGATTTGAAACCAGCAACCGCGCTCGCACCGATCAGTACATCCACGCCGATTGCACGATCTGGGATTCAGGTAACTGGTCCATGGTGATCGGCCTCGACGGACTCAACGCTATTCGCGCGGCACGTCCCGCCGACGACGACCAGCCCAAGGTCCTCTCCCTTACCGCGCACGACCCCGTCACCGACGTGTGGGGAGATATCGCGGTCCTTCGCCACTACGCCACCGTCGTATTCGAGGGCGACACCCCCGACGAGCTTCTGCGCAACACCGGCGTGTGGCAGCGTGAACCCGAGGGATGGCGCCTCATCCACAATCAAGAACAGCGTTCGTGGGAATAACCTCCCCCTCCGCCTTCATGGTGCTGCGCTCCCGTGAGCGCAGCACCCAGGCTGCATAGTAGACACAGAACTCACGGGTTGATCGGGGATAGACACAGTGAAACAGAATGCAGAAGTTGCCGTCATCGGTGGCGGAATTACCGGCGCTGCGACCGCCTACGAACTAGCCAAGCGCGGCGTCGATGTCGTGCTGGTCGACGGCAAAGACCTCAACACCGAGGCCTCCGGTCGTAACGCTGGCAGCCTTCACGGGATGATCCAGCATCCGTCGTTCATGGAACGTGGCGAAGACTGGGCACGCAGTTTCCTCCCCGCCCTGCGGTTTCTCACCGATTCCCTCGAGCTTTGGGATGCGCTCTCCGCCGAGCTCGGAGTCGACCTTGAAGTCACTCGAAACGGCGGCATCCTGATCGGCGCTACTCAGGGCCAACTCGATGACATTGCGCGCAAGGTCGCGATCGAGCAGGAGGCCGGCTACAACTCCCGCATGCTCAGCCAAGCTGAACTGCAAGAACTTGCCCCCTGGGTCTCCCCCGATATGTCCGGAGGCTCGTACATGCCCACCGAGGGCAAAGCCAACCCCCTTCTTGCCGCGCCCGCCTTCGCTCGCGCCGCCGAAAACCACGGCGCTCGCTTTGCGCTGGGTGCGCCCGTGACAAGCATCACGCGCACCAGCGACGGCTACGAGCTCGAAGCCGGGGCAACCACCATCCGTGCTCGGTCGATCGTGCTGGCAGCCGGTGATGGCATGAATTCCATTGGCCGGATGCTCGGCCTCGACATTCCCGTCACGAGCGAGCCCGTGCAGGTGAGCGCCACCGAACCGGTCAAGCCCCTGGTGAAGCACCTCGTGTACTACGCCGGTGACAAGCTGACCCTGAAGCAGGCACACACCGGCGCGCTCCTGATTGGCGGAGGCTGGCCGGCGCGACGCAACGCTGAAGGCGAGTGGGTAGTGAATCCCGATTCGCTCCGGGACAATCTGCGCGTCGCCATGAAAGTGGCACCGGCGATCGCGAATGCTCACGTCGTTCGCACGTGGGCTGGCATCGGAAACGCGACGCCTGACCTGCTCCCGATCATCGGAGAGTACGACGCGGCCCCCGGGGTCTTCGTCGGCATCTACCCGCACATGGGGTTTACGGCTGGACCGCTCATGGGGCGCATTCTCGCCGACCTCGCCACGGGCATTCCCGTAGAACGAGACCTCTCACCCTTCTCCCCAGAACGCTTCGCGGACTAACCCGCTCGAGTGTCTCAGCGGGTCGCGGATCGCACGGAGCCACGCTAGGCCTGACTCGCGTTTCGGGCGCATGTACCGCAGATTTCCGCGGTGTTTCCGCGATCGAAATCGAGATTTGTTCGCAACACGAACACTTGTTCTATGATGTAACTTGCGTGTAGGCTCTCGATTCAAGAGGTCGACGCTCGAGTCTTACCCTAGATCTGAACCGACATTCCCACAACGAAAGTCGTGTTCGCTCTCGCGTCGCAGACTCACCGCCTCCTCTTGTTCTTCACCTCACGGCACTAACCGCACCGCTGGCAGATAACCATCTGGCGAGGGGGATCACATGACGATCGAAACCGACAAAGCCGAAATCTGGCACGGGCAGAACGAAATGTATAGCGGGTTCGAAACGCAGGATCGCCCGCGTATCGATCGCCACATCCACCCCGACTGCACCATCTGGGACTCGGAGCACGAAGCGTTGGTGTTCGGCCTCGAAGGCCTGAACGCCGTGCGAGCCACCCGACCGACCGGAGACGATCAACCACAAGTTGAATCGCTCGAGGCTTTCGATCAGGTCATCGATGTGTGGGGCGATGTCGCTGTACTTCGCCACATGCTCGTGGTTCGTTTCGAAGGAGACACGCCAGACGAGCGCATCCGCAACACGGGTGTTTGGCGTCGGACCCCAGAAGGATGGCGGGTCGCTCACAACCACGAAGACGTACTTGTGGCTTCGGCGGCGCACTAAAGAAACACAGACTGCACCACACCCTGCAACACCAACGGAACTGAAAGGAATGACCCTGATGAGAATCTCACGTGGCGGCGCTTTTGTTGCCGCTGTCATCGCGGGCGCTCTCGTGCTTACCGGTTGTACTCCGGCAGACACAGCGGCCCCCGACACAGTAAAAGACACCTTGGTATTGGGCAAGTCATTTGACCTTGCCACTGCTGACCCCGCTCGCAGCTTCGAAACGACCGGCGGAATCTTCGGCCGAGCGGTGTACGACACCCTGTTGACCTTCGCTAAGGGCGATGCAACCACGCCCATCCCGATGGTCGCCGAAAGCTACGAAGTCAACGAAGGCGCTACCGAATACACCTTCGCGCTTCGCGATGACGTCGTCTTCTCCGATGGAACGCCGCTCACCTCGGCCGACGTTGTCTTCTCCTTTGACCGCGTCAAGAACATCCAGGGCAACGGTTCCTTCTTGATGGAGGGTCTGTCTGTGACAGCCCCCGACGAGAGCACCGTCGTGATCACCTCCGAGAAGCCGAACACCGCTATCCCGGCGATCATCACCGCCCAGACGCTCGGTATCGTGAACTCCGAGGTCGTCAAGGCCAACGGTGGAACCGATGCTGAAGACGCCAGCACGACCGACACCGCTGAGGAATTCCTCAACACAACGTCGGCCGGTAGCGGTCCGTACATCATCGAAACCTTCAACACGGAGACAGAGACTGTCATCGTGGCGAACCCCAACTACTGGGGAGAGCCGGCAGCGTACGAGAAGATCGTGCTCAAGAACGCCACGGCTGAGAACCAGTTGATGGATGTTCAGAGCGGAACGATCGACATCGCGCTCGACCTCGGCTCTGACCAGCTTCCCGCAATCGAGTCGAACCCTGACCTCGTAATCGAAAGTGGCATCTCGCCCACGATCTTCTTCCTGTTCTCTAACGCGAACCCGGAGATCTCGGAGATCACCTCGACCCAGGCCTTCCGTGATGCTGTTAAGTACGGCCTCGACTACGACGGTCTGCTCGAAATCGCTGGCGACGGCTCCGAACAGGTTGCCGGCGTAGTGCCGAGCGTCTTCTTCGGTGCACTCAAGCCCGCCGACGTCACCGTTCGTGACCTCGACAAGGCCAAGGCAGCGGTAGCTGAACTCGGCGACATCGACCCAATCGAACTCGAGTACCCGAGCGACTTCTCGGTAGCCGGAATCAGCTTCGGAGCTGTTGCAGAGCGTATTCAGGCCAACCTGAAGGAAGTCGGACTCGAGATCACTCTCGCTCCGTCGCCCATCTCGACGGCGCTTGACTCCTACCGTGGCGGAACCGAAGAAATGGGTCTCTGGCTCTGGAACCCGGACTACCCGGACCCGGCCGACTACCTCGTCTTCGCTCCGGACAACATCGTCGGTCTCCGCGCCGGTTGGACCGGCGGCTCGCACCCCGAGCTCGTCGAGCTCTCTGACCAGGCTGCGATTACCACCGACGAGGCAGAGCGCGAAGCTATCTTCCGCGAGTACCAGCTGGCTATGAACGAGGTGGGCGTCTTCGCTCCACTGTTCCAGCCCGCAGCGTCTGTAGTCGCAGGCAAGGACATTGAGGGAGCAGTATTCTCCGCAGTGTTCGGAATTGACCTGACCTACATCGGAAAGTAATCAGGATCGTGCTGGTTGGCGGTTCTTCTCGAACCGCCAACCAGCACTCCACTAACCGCACGACGCATTCTGCGACGCGAGAGGGAGGCCCTCATGTTGTTTCGCTTCATCCTTAGCCGACTCGGTTCGGCCGCAATTCTCTCCGTCGGAATCATCTTCGTTTCCTTCATCCTCACCGCACTTCTCCCCGGCGATGCCGCCACCTCGCGACTCGGCGAGCGCGCGGCTGCTGACCCCGAAATCGTCGCCGCAATGCGCACCCGCTACGGGCTCGACCAGCCGCTATACATGCAGTTCTTCATCTACCTAGGCAACCTCCTTCGCGGAGACCTGGGTACATCGATTCGAACTCAGAACCCGGTTCTGTCTGACCTCGCTCAGTTCGGCCCCGCATCCGCTGAACTCGCCATCGCCGCCACCCTCATCGCCATCGTGATGGGAGTGGGCTTCGGAATCATTGCCTCGCTGCGCGCCAATGGCATCGTTGACCAGGTGCTTCGCGTCGTCAGCCTTGGCGGCGTCTCGATCCCCATTTTCTGGCTCGCCCTCATCGCGGTGTACCTGTTCTCAACCGTCAATCGCATCTTCCCCTCCTCGGGTCGACTGAACCCCGGTGAGACTCCGCCCCCTCAGATCACCGGCATGTACACCTTCGATGCCCTTGCGGCCGGCAACTGGCCGTTGTTCGTGAGTGCGTTCACCCACCTAATTCTTCCCGCGCTCGTGCTCTCGGCCCCCATGATCGGCCTTCTTCTGCGCTTCACCCGATCCTCGATGCTCGAGGTACTCGGAAACGAATACGTGCGCGCCGCCGAAGCGAAGGGCTTGCCTCGACACACCGTCGTGCTCCGTCACGTATTGCGCGGCGCGCTAGTGCCCGTGATCACCGTGCTGGGAACCGCGTTCGCGTCGCTTCTCGCTGGAACCGTACTCGTCGAGCAGATCTTTGGCTGGCCGGGCATCGGCGCCTACGCCTTCCGGAGCGCAAGCAACCTCGACCTTCCTGCGATCGTCGGCGTCACCCTGTTCGTCGCCCTCGTGTACATCACCGTCAACCTGATCGTCGACTTCTTATATGGCGTCATCGACCCGAGGATTCGCAGAGCATGACAACTTCAACTACAGACCCCACCCTCGCCCCCGACGGCATTCCGATCAAGCGCAGTCGCTGGCTGCCCGCGCGCAAGCGGCTTCCGGCCGCGTGGCGCAGGCCCCTCGCGGTCGTCGGCATCTTCGTTATCGTTTCGTGGACTGTCATCGCGATATTTGCTCCCTGGGTTGCACCCCACGATCCGCTCGCTCAAGACTTCGACCGGTACCTTCCGCCGTCGGGTGATCACCCGTTTGGCACCGATGTCGTCGGTCGAGACATCCTCTCGCGCGTCATCTATGGAGCTCGCGTCAGCTTGCCGCTCGCCGTTCTCTTGGTCACTCTCTCGGTGATCGTCGGCGCAACAGTCGGTGCTATCGCTGGCTACGTCGGTGGTGTGGTGGATGCAGCGCTCATGCGTGTTGTTGACCTCTTCTTCGCCTTCCCCGCGATCATCCTCGCGATGGCTGTCGCCGCCTCGCTCGGCCCATCGCTGACGAACGCGGTGCTCGCGATCGTCATCGTCTCGTGGCCGGCCTACGCCCGGGTGACTCGCTCACTCGTGCTGAGTCTTCGTGAAACGAACTACTTGGCCGCGAGCCGACTCTTGGGTGACTCGAGCGCTAAAGCACTCGTCAAAGAAGTAATGCCCAACGTCGCCGGGCCCGTACTCGTGCTCGCATCGCTTGAACTGGGTAACGCTGTGCTCCTCCTCTCCGGGCTCTCGTTCCTGGGCCTCGGCGCTGTACCCCCGGAGCCCGAGTGGGGCTCAATGGTCTCCTCCGGCGCTGCGGTGTTCTACAACTACTGGGTAGCCCTGTTCCCCGGGCTTGCAATCTTTACCGTCGTACTCGGCTTCAACTTCCTCGGCGACGCCATGAGAGATGCCCTCGACCCACGCTCGGCGCGCTCTGTCGCCACGAGCGAACTGTGAGGAATGACAAATGAGCCTTCTCGAAGTAGATAACCTTTCCATCCTGATCCGCGGTGGTCGCAACCTTGTTGAAGGTGTCAGCATCACCGTGAACGCCGGCGAGATCGTCGGCATCGCCGGCGAGAGCGGCAGCGGTAAAACCGTGACCGCGATGACCTCCCTTGGCTTCCTCCCGGCGGGCGCGACCAGCACCGGAGAGGTGCGCGTCAACGGTGTCGATGTGCTGTCCATGACACCGAAGCAGCTGCAATCCGTTCGCGGCACCGAAGTGGCCATGGTGTTTCAAGACCCCATGACGTCGTTGCATCCGATGCTCAATATCGGAACGCAGCTCACTGAGCACCTGAGGGTTCATAAGGGTCTCGGTCGCAAGGCCGCCTGGGCACGTGCCGCTGAACTGCTCGAGATGGTGCGCATTCCCGACCCCACGTCGGCACTGACCGCGTTCCCCCACCGATTCTCGGGCGGAATGCGCCAACGCATCGCCATTGCCATGGCTTTGGCGTGCGACCCGAAGCTATTGATCGCCGATGAGATCACCACCGCGCTCGACGTTACCGTGCAGGCCGGCATCCTCGATCTTCTTGACCGACTGCGCAAGGAGACGGGAATGGCCGTGGTGTTCATCACCCACGACCTCGCCGTTATGAACGTCATCGCCGATCGCCTGTACGTGATGTACGGAGGCCGTCTGGCCGAGAGCGGCGCCATCGGCGAAGTTCTCAATTCCACTCGCCACCCGTACACTCGCGCTCTTATCGAAGCGCTACCCGAGGGCGCTGCGCTCGGCAAGGCGCTCGTTCCCATTCCCGGTGAGCCATCGACGCCTGATCGTCGCCCGAGCGGCTGCGCCTTCAACCCGCGCTGCACGTTCGCCGTCGAGTCGTGCCGCACCGATGTACCCGAACTCCGCGAGCTAGAACCGGGACACTTCGCTGCGTGCGCCGTCGACCCTTTCGGCTCGCTACCCGAGGGCGCTATCCCCCTCGATATCTCACTCGCTCCTCGGAAGGATCAGCATGTCGCTTCTTGAAGTACGAGACGTCATTGTCGATTACAAAACCCCGGGCCGTCGCCCCGTTCGCGCCGTCGCCGGAGCTTCGCTTGAAGTGGGACCGGGCGAAATCGTCGGACTCGTCGGAGAGTCCGGATGCGGAAAGTCCACTCTCGGCCGCGGCATCGTTGGCCTGCAGAAGCTGACCTCCGGCTCTGTCACTCTCAACGGCATCCCGGTGAGTCCGGTGGGTCGCCGCGCACGCCCCAAGGCAGACCGCGGGCTGCAGATGGTTTTCCAAGACCCCTATTCTTCGCTGAACCCTCGCCGCCGCATCTGGCGCCAGATCGCCGACGGCCTCACTGACACCTCCAGCGATTCGTCGGCCCGCGCCGCTGCGGTAGTGCTGCTCGAAGCGGTAGGACTCTCCGCAGCTGTAGCCGACCGCTACCCTCACGAGTTCTCGGGTGGCCAACGCCAACGAATTGCCATTGCTCGGGCTCTCGCGCCCCAGCCATCGGTGATTGTGGCGGATGAGGCCGTGTCGGCGCTCGATGCCTCGACTCAAGCTCAGATTGCGAACCTCCTCGTGGGGCTCGCCAAAGAGCGCGGAATGGGCCTGCTCTTCATCTCGCACGACCTTTCGGTGGTGCGCCACATCGCCGACAAAGTCGCCGTGATGTACCTCGGTCGGATCGTAGAAACGGCGCCAACCGACGAGCTGTGGGAATCTCGGCTGCACCCGTATACCGATGCCCTCGTGCGAGCCATCCCGAGCCTCGAAGAGGATGCCGCTGCGCCTGTTGCCCCGGACGGCGAAGTTCCCGACCCCGCCGCCCCGCCGACCGGATGCCGGTTCCACCCGCGCTGCCCGGTCGCCATGGACCGCTGCTCGACCGAAGATCCGTCGCTCGTCATGATTGACGATTCACGCGCCGCCGCCTGCTGGCATCAGCCCGCCGGTGGCCCCGCCGTGCGACTGGAACTTCTTGCAACACGGGTTGCTGAGCCGCACTAGACCTGTTGGGGTTGTGTCCCTCCTGGCAGGGCCCCAACAGCACCTCTTCATCTACACATCAAACATCTACGCTCACAACGCTTCCCGCGGGTGAGCTCGTCAAAGGAGATCACATGGGACACGACGCCGTACAACAACTGGGCGCCGAAATATGGCAGTGGCGTCACGCGATAGCGTTCCACACGGGCGATGACATTCCCCGCGTCGACCGCGGCGCCGACTGGGTGCCGCAGTTCAGCGTTGCCGCTATCGACGACATCCGCAGCCGCTACGCCGAGTTCCACGCCCGCTGGGCGGCTATCGACGTCAGCTCAGAGCCCGTTCCCGTACAGGTCGACTACCGCTTGGTCGGCTCCTCCCTAGCTCGCGTCACCTGGGACATTGACACGCTGCGCAACTGGGAGAAAGACGCCGTCTTCCTCACGAGTCAGATCCTCGGCCCGTTCTTCGACCGCTTGCTTCAAGTGCCTCCTTTCTCTGCCGAACGCCAGCAGGCCTTGGTGACCGTCGCCGAGGCGATTCCTTCGCAGGTCGCCACGGCTCAAGAGAACCTCGCCCGGGCCGGCGTCAGCACCCTTGCGAAAGTTGCTGCCGAAATGCTGTCGGATGCCGGAGCCCAGTTCGCCGACACCGTCGAGAAGCTCGAGGGCTATGTCGATGCTGCCGTGCTCGAGCAGCTACGCAGCGCTACGCCCGCCGCCGCCGAAGCTCTCACCGCGTTCCGCGACTGGCTGGAAGCGAATGCTGACTCCATGGCACCAGATCAGGCCGTAGGTCGCGAGAAGTTCGTTTGGTTCCTGCGCAACGTGGCACTCGTCGCCGCCGAACCAGAGGACATGGTTCGCGCCGCCCGTCAGGACTACCAGCGCGCAGTGGTCTCCGAAACGATCGTCACCAACCGCTATCGCAATCTTGCCGCTGACACGCTCTCGGAGAACGTCGAAGCACAGGTTGCTCGCGAGGCAGAGCAAGAGCAGCAGGTTCGCGACTTCTATGAGTCCGAAAACCTTCTGAGCCAACCCGACAACCTGCGCCACTACCTCGTCGGCGCCCTGCCCGCGTATGTCGAGCCCTTGCGCTGGCTGGGAGTGACCGATGATCTCACGAGCGAGCAGCGAGTCGACATGGACGGCATTTCTTACTCGCCAGACCCGACTCCTGGGCTGCCCTACTTCTACGCGGCGAACGCACGCGATCCGCGGCTGGGCATCGTTCACGAGGGTGCGCACTACCAGCAGCTCGCGCTGGCCTCCCGTCACGAGAACCCGCTCCGTCGCCGGTACTACGACTCCGCGGCGAACGAGGGAATCGCGTTCTACAACGAGGAAATGATGATGCTGGCGGGGCTCTTCACCGATTCGCCACACTCCGAAGAGGTCATCCACAACTTCAACCGTCTGCGCAGCCTGCGGGTCATCGCTGATGTGAGCCTGGCAACGGGTGAGTTCAGCGTTCATGACTCGACGCAGTTCTTCGTTGATCTGGTTCCCATGGACCGCGAGACCGCTCTCGATGAATCGTCGATGTACATCGCGACGCCGGGGCTCGCCATGTCGTACCACGTGGGCAAGATGCTTCTCATTCGCCTAATGACGGATGCCATCAACCAGCAGAAGGACGCTTTCTCGACGCGCGACTTCCACGACTACGTGTGGCTCAACGGAAACGTGCCGTTCTCGCTTCAGCGCTGGGAGTTGCTCGGCGACCGTTCGGACGTCGACATTCTCGACGCTTCCATTTCCTAGCAGACCTGGCCTGCGGGTGGGGCGGCGATCATGCGGCATGTGTGCTCACGACGCCGCCCCTCCTCGGGTGTATCGAGGCAACCGCCCGACTCAAAGAATCTATTCCTGCACTATCTCGCCAGCTCAATTGTTCGGCTAGCGAACTAGTGTTCAAATTTCGAAACTTCCGCTACAGTGAAAAAGGACAAGCGGCCGCTCAGTTCAGTTCGGACCGCTGTGTTAAGCGAACAGAAACGAGCATTACGTTCATGATGGAAAAGATCGAATTCGACTACACCCAGCGCCTGTCGAAGCTCTGGACCAAACTCGATGAATCAAACATCGATGTCGTCTTTCTCCCCGCTTCGCAATCGGATCTTGAATACTTCACCGGTCTCGGTCGCCGCCTTCCGTCGTTCGGAAACATCGGCTATACCAACCACTGGATCTCGGGAGCGTTCATCTCCCCCGGCAACGACCCGCTCTTCGTTCTCACCCGTCACTTTCAAGAGTTCGACCTCCCCGACGGCATTGCCGGCGAGGTCATGACCGCGAACGAAAAAGACGACGGAGGCGAGATCTTCCGCAAGGCATTCGACAGCTACACGAGCAAAGCCAACACTGTCGCCATGGGCGCTCGTCCCGGCCAAGAAAGCTGCGGACACGAAGCGGATGCCGTCAACCGAATCGCCCTGAGCGGGCGCAGCTGGGCAGAAACCACCATCGAGTTGCGCAACCACAAGCCGGATGCTGACTTCGTGATCGCCGACACCATCATCAACCAGATCCGCCGCATCAAGGACGACCAGGAAATCGCCCTCATGCGCCAGTCGGCCAAGATCGTCGACGACGTTTTCGCCGACGTCGAGAAGATGGTCGTTTCCGGAATCACCGAGCTCGAACTCTCGTCTGAGATCGATCTCCGGATGCGTCAGCACGGCTCCCTCGGTGCCTCGTTCGACACCGGCGTGTGGGCCATGGGCCCTGAACTGGGCCGCGATGCCAGCGTGCGAGTCTCCAACGATTCCCTCAAGTCGGGTGCCGGTGTGAGCTTCGACTTCGGTGCGATTACGCAGGGCTACTGCTCTGACTTCGGCCGCACCATCCACATCGGAACTCCCAACGAAGAGTACGAGCGCGTGTACGACCTCGTTATCGCCGCGCAGGAAGCTGGGCGCCAAGCTGCTGTTCCCGGAGCGACCGGTGGCGATGTGCACCGCGCAACTCGCGCCGTGATCGAAGAGGGCGGCTACGGCGACTGGTTCCGTCACCGCACCGGCCACTGCATCGGCCTTGATGTGCACGAACTGCCTTACATCTCCGAAGAGGACAACACCCCTCTCGAACCCGGAATGCTCTTCACGATCGAGCCGTCGGTGTTCTGGCCCGGTCGCGTTGGCGTGCGCGTCGAAGACGTCTTCCTCATGACCGAAACCGGCACGACGAGCATCAACACTCACGCCAACGACCTCGTCGCCAACTAGGCGTCCGCTCGCTGCGGAACTGCGCCAGCCGGCGCCCAGACGTTCAGGTGCACCAGGACCGAAAGCAACGCCATGCCGCACTCCCATCCGCTCCCCCTGTGGGCGGGGCGCACCATCGCCCTTGTCGGCATTCTTCTGGTCGCGCTCAACCTGCGCACGGCCGTCTCCGCTATCTCTCCCATTACGCGTGAGATCGCCGTCGACATTCCCCTCGACAACGTGGCGCTCGGTCTGCTCGGGATGATCCCGCCGATGGCCTTCGCCATCTCCGCTATTTTCAGCGCCCCCATCGCGCGCAGACTCGGGCTGGAACGGTTCCTCATCCTCGCCATTGGCTTCATGATTGTCGGCCACTTGCTGCGCGCCGCTGCGGGCGGCTACGCCATCCTTCTGGTCGGCAGTGCGCTCGCGCTCGTGGGAATGGGAATTGGCAACGTGCTGCTGCCACCCCTCGTGAAGCGTTATTTTCCCGACCGCATCGGGATGGTGACGGCGCTCTACGCGACGCTGGCCTCGGCGAGCGCTGCCATACCCGCTCTCGTCGCCGTTCCCGTCGCTCACGCAACCGACTGGCGTTTGTCGCTGGGAATGTGGTCGATTCTGGCGTTTGCCAGTCTCGTGCCGTGGATAACGCTTCTGGTGCAGCGCTCGCGCGAGAAACGGGACACCTCAGCGAATGACACCGCCGAACTTCCTCAAGCACTGCCGCTGAGGGGGCGCCCGATCTGGCAATCGTCCGTGGCGTGGACCGTGGCCATCGTTTTCGCCATCTCGTCGTTCAACGTCTATGGCGTGCTGACGTGGCTGCCCGATATTCTCGCTCAAACAACAGACACCACAGCAGCGGAGTCAGGAGCGCTGCTCGCTCTCTATGCCGCCATGGGGTTGCCCGCGGCGCTCTTCATCCCGGTGCTGGCGGCGAGGCTCAAGAACGTCAGCCCCCTCGTGCAACTGGGCGTCGTATTCTTCATTGTCGGCGACCTCGGCCTGCTGCTGGCCCCCGGCTTCGCGACCACCCTCTGGGTAGTCTGCATCGGCTTGGGCGCGCTGCTGTTCCCGGTGTGCCTCGTGCTCATCAACCTTCGCTCACGCACGATGCGCGGCTCGGTCGCCCTCAGCGGTTTTGTTCAAGGCGTCGGCTACACCATCGCCTCACTCGGACCGCTGCTCGTGGGTGTGCTGCGCGAAACAACGGGCGGGTGGGTTGCCGTGTTCATCATGTTGATCGCGTCAGCGGTCATCGCATCGGTCGGCGGAATCCTGCTGCGCAAGCCCGTCTACGTCGAAGATCAGCTCGCGCGACGCTGAGCACGCTCGGTGCAGTCAGTGCGCTCGGTGCAGTCAGTGCGCTCAGACAGAGATCCGGCGTAGATCTCTCTGGATGTCATCCGCCGTCGCGAGCGCGAGCGGCAGGTGGTGCGCACGCAGGTACTCCACCGAGTCCCGGGTAGCACTTGTGGAAATGTTGAGCGCAGCCGTTACCGTGCCGTCGCCATCACGAATGGGAACGGCCACCGAGAGCAGCCCTGCCTCAAGCTCGCCATCCACGATCGACCACCCTTGCGCGGCGACTCGCTCGATCTCGGCTTCGAGCAGTCGAGCATCCGTGATGGTGGTCGGGGTGAGTGCCGGCATGGTGGCGCTGGCCAGCAGCTGTTCGCGCTCCGTCGCCGGAATGCCTGCGAGAAGAACGCGCCCCATGCTCGTGGCGAAGGCGGGAAAGCGCGTGCCGATCGTAATGCGCACGTTCATGATGTGGCGGGTAGGAACGCGGGCGACGTAGACGATCTCTTCGTCGAGAAGCACGGCCACAGAGGCGGATTCTCCCGTGGCGCGCGAGAGCGCTTCGAGGTGGGGTTGAACCACGTCGTGAAGCGAGAGCGAAGAGAGATAGCCAAAGCCGATCTCGAGAACCTTGGGGGTCAGCGCAAACTGACGCCCTGATGAGCGCACATAGCCGAGGGATTCGAGCGTGCGAAGAAATCGCCGGGCCGCAGCGGCAGGGATGCCCGCGTTACGGGCGACTTCGCTCAGCGTCTGCTGCGCATTGTCGGCGTCGAACACCCGCAGCACCGCGATTCCGCGTGCGAGAGACTGAACGAAGTCTTCCGCTGGTGCTTCTGCGTCTGACGTTGGGCTCACTTCAGTGTCTTTCATCGCACCTCCTCGAGAACTCTACCGAGGAACCTAGCGCCGCCAGCAACGTCACGGTTCGTGGTGGGGTCTTAGCGCTCGAGAACAACGGCCAAACCTTGACCGACACCGATGCAGATGGCGACAACGGCTACTCCGCCGCCGCGACGCTTCAACTCGTGGGCCGCATGGCCAATGATGCGACCGCCGGATGCCCCGAGCGGGTGCCCCATAGCGATGGCCCCGCCGTGAATGTTCACGCGTTCTGGGTCCAGCTCGGGCCACAGCGCGATACAGGCCAGCGACTGGGAGGCGAATGCTTCGTTCAGCTCGACGATGTCGACATCCGCCCAGGTTCGTCCGGCGCGAGCGAGTGCTCGGTTGGCGGCTTCCACGGGGGCGATTCCGAATACGTCGGGATCGCTGCCGGCGACGCCACGGCCTGTGATGCGGGCCAACGGTTCGATATCGAGCGCACCTTCTGCTCCCAGTAGCACGGCGGATGCACCGTCATTGAGCGAGGACGAGTTGCCGGCCGTCACGGTGCCGTCCTTGGCAAATGCCGGGCGAAGAGCGCTCAGCGTCTCCACCGTGGTGTCATCTCGAATTCCCTCGTCGCGCGCCAACTCGTGGCCAGGCACCTGAACAATTTCTCCGTCGTAGTGCCCCGCGGCCCAGGCTTCAGCGGCCAGCCGGTGGCTGCGCGCGGCGAACTCGTCTTGCCGGGTACGGCTGAGGTCGTGCATTAAGGCCAGCTTTTCGGCGCTCTGCCCGTTCGAGATCGTCCAGTCCTCGCGCAGCGCTGGGTTGACCATGCGCCACCCGATCGAGGAGTTCCAGATCGTCTCGTTAGCCAGCGGAAACGGCCGCGACGACTTCTCGACAATGAACGGCGCCCGAGTCATTGACTCGACTCCGCCCGCCAGGATGATGCTGGCGTCGCCCGCTTCGATCGCGCGGCTGCCTTGAATCACGGATTCCACTGCAGAGCCACACAGGCGGTTGACGGTCACTCCCGAAACGGAAGTGGGGAATCCGGCCAAGAGGGCCCCGAACCGCGCGACGTTTCGGTTGTCTTCGCCCGCCTGGTTGGCGTCACCAAAGATGACGTCATCCACGCGCGCCGGATCGAGGTCAGTGCGCTGAATCGCCGCCTTCATGACCACGGCCGCGAGGTCATCCGGTCGCACGTCGGCGAACGCTTTCCCGTGGCGCGCGAAGGGGGTGCGGACAGCGTCGTAAATATAGGTATTCGTCATGATCAGTGTCCTTCTGCGTCGTTCGCGGCAGCACTCGTCGTCGCACTTGCCGTGGCGTCAACGAGAGTGAGCCCGGTGAGGCTGGTGAGAATTTCCAGAGTGTTGTCGCCATAGAGTTCGCGCACTGCAAACCCGTCGGGCGTGACGTCGAATACCGCGTGATCGGTGTACACCCGCGACACACAACCCACGCCGGTGAGCGGGTAGCTGCACGCCGCAACGAGCTTCGACTCGCCCTTCTTGGTGAGGAGGTCAGTCATCACGTAAACCTGTTTGGCGCCGATCGCGAGGTCCATTGCTCCACCGACAGCGGGGATGGCGCCCGGTGCTCCCGTTGACCAGTTCGCGAGGTCACCGTTCTCCGCGACCTGAAAGGCACCGAGAACACAGACGTCAAGGTGACCGCCGCGCATCATGGCGAAGGAGTCAGCCTGATGAAAATACGCCGCTCCGGGTAATGCAGTGACAGCCTGCTTTCCCGCATTAATCAGGTCGGGGTCAACACGGTCAGCCTCGGGGGCAGGCCCCATCCCGAGCATGCCGTTCTCGGTGTGAAGAATGATTTCGAGGTCGGCAGGCAAGTAGTTGGCGACGAGGGTCGGGGCGCCGATGCCCAGATTCACGAAGGAGCCGTCGGGGATGGCCGCGGCGATCTGCTGCGCGAGCTCGATGCGACTGAGCGTGGTGGTCATTTCGTGCCTCCTGTGGCTGCGAGCTCCGCGTCGAGTGGCTGCCCTTCGAGGTCGACACCACCAATAAATTCGTTATTGGCGAGCCAGCGTCGCTCCCCCACCACGACTACCCGGTTCACGTAGATGCTCGGCGTGACCACGGTCTCGGGATCGAGTTCTCCGAGCGGTACGACCTCGTCGACCTGAACGATGCTGGTCGTGGCGGCGGAGGCCATGATCGGGCCGAAGTTGCGAGCCGTCTGGCGGTAAACCAGGTTTCCCCAGCGGTCGGCTTTGAGCGCACTGATCACAGCGAAGTCAGCATGGATCGGGTAGTCGAGCGCATAGGTACGCCCGTTGATTTCCCGAGTCTCTTTGCCCTCGGCCAGCTCGGTTCCGACACCGGTTGGCGTGAAGAATGCGCCGATGCCAGCCCCCGCTGCACGGATTCGTTCGGCCAGGTTTCCCTGCGGCACCAACTCGAGCTCGATCTTTCCCTCGCGATAAAGCGCGTCGAAGACCCACGAATCGGCTTGGCGGGGAAAGGAACACACGATCTTGCGCACGCGGCCAGCGGAGAGCAAGGCGGCGAGTCCGCCGTCGCCGTTCCCGGCGTTATTACTGACGACGGTGAGGTCGCTCGCGCCCTGAGCGACGAGCGCGTCGATGAGTTCGTGAGGCTGACCGGCGTGACCGAAGCCGCCAATCATGATGGTGGCGCCGTCTTCGATCCCGGCAACGGCATCCGCCAGAGACGGGACAACTTTGTCGATCATGCTCTCTCCCTGCAGTAGGGATTGCTGCGCAGTTCGCAGTACCCTAGTTTTCGCTAGACGAAGTAAGTTTCTTTATACGAACACTCTACGCCTATCGGGCAGCTACGCGCAGGAGTAGCTACTCGGGGAGCGGGCGCCACCGCCGTGTTTCCTCATCGCGCACCCAACTCGACTCCGCACGCTCGCCGAACTCGACATCGGTCAGCCAATAGGTCGCATCAGGGTTCCAGCCCGCGATGACGCTCGCGGTGTCGCTGTTCACCGGGATAGCCGTTCCCGCCGCCGAAAGGTAGGCCGCGACCGAGAGGTGCACCGCGTCGAAGTCGCGGGCAACTAGCGACCAGTCGGGAGTCATCCACTTGCCGACGCGTCCCGTCGTCAGGTACCAGACATGACGGCGACTCTCGCTCACGTCGAACGGATAGGAGCGGCACAACTGGGCCCACGACTCGGCGTCCACGATCTCGAATATCCGCGCAGCGTGCGCCCACTCCACTCGCCGCACATCCGCCGGCTCTTCATCCATGCGGTCTTCGATGAGCCACACGCCGACAGGACCGGACTCTCCCCGTGCGCTCGTTGACATCGCCAGCGCGCCGGGCGGCCGCGACCACCAGGTGCCCGATGTTTCCGCGGTGGGATCATCCGAGAAGAGTTGCCGAAAAGACTGCTCCTCTTCGATCGCTGCGGCGCTCCACTGCTCGAAGAGCAGCGCTGGCTCCGTCAGGGCTGATCGCTGAAGGTAAGCATCCCGGAACTGCACCGCCCACTGCTCGGCCGCGAGGGGTTCATTCCACCACGCGGTCGCAGGCCAAGCAACCACCTGCTCAGCAATGCGCTCGAGCGCCGGCCTGAGCCGGGCATCCGCCAGCAGCTCGTCGGTACCGTCGGGCTCCTGCCAGTACCGGGCGCTGTCAACCGAGTCCGCGAGCGCCTCAAGGAGATCCGCAGAGCTGAGCGTGGGCAGCGAACTCAGCGGGATCGCTTCGAGCGCCTCAACGATCTCCTCGACGGTCGGGTCAGGAAGCGGATCGGGGATGCCCCAACCGAAGATCGCTCCCCCTTGGCCGCGGGCCTTATCGCGCTGATCGGCTGCCCAACCGAGCAGCCCGTCGAACACCGCAACTTCAGGGAACTCCTCTCGTGGAGCCTGGCGCACGATCGCGAGGCAGAGTCGGCGACCGCGCGGGCCAGCAAGCACAGTCTGAGCATTCATCGTCATGGGATCAGGCTAGGTGTCACGCGTTGCGATGTGAAGAGTGACGGTTGTTCAGCCGCGAGCGCGCACGACAACGGGCTGTCCGCGCCCCTTACATTCTCACTCCCTCGGGTCTAGCCTGAAAATATGAGCGAACACGAGCACACCAAAGACGAAGGCGAAGAGTCTGGTCTGGACGGCTACGTCAAATTCATCGACTGGCTGAACGAAAAACTCTTCCCGATTCTGGGAACACCGGCGCTGGGCCCTTACGACGCTGTCGTCGCCAAGGTGGCGGATGCCGTCTGCCCTGTCTGCGGGCGGCCAATGTCTGAGCACTTCATTGACCATTCGACACCGGAGACAATCCTTAACTGTCCCATCGAGCACACACCGGTGCCCGTCGACGACGCGCCCCTCAACGAACTCGGAATGCATAAGCCCTCAACCGAGAGTTAACGCCCGCCGAAGCGACAGCACAACGCCATAAAATGGGGACCATGGCATCCGCTACTTTCCCGCTTGCTCCGAGGGCCCGGCCGATCGTGACCCTGACGGTGAACCCCGCGCTCGACATCAGCACGTCGACCGCGCAGGTCATCACAGACCACAAGATGCGCTGCGGATCCAGCCGGATTGATCCCGGCGGGGGCGGCGTGAATGTGGCACGCACCATCCAGAGCCTCGGTGGGGATGCCCTGGCCATTTATGCGGCCGGCGGCCTCACCGGTGCGACCTACCGCCAGTTGCTCGAGGCCGAAAACGTGCCCAGCCTCGTCGTGCCGATTGCTGGCACTACGCGCGAGAGCTTCACCGTTGACGAGGGTGCCTCAGGCGCCCAGTTTCGTTTCGTGTTGCAGGGCCCCGAGTTCACTGAAGCCGAGTGGCGCCGCTGCCTCGCGGCCTTAGAGGAAGCTATCGTTCCCGGCGGCTACGTTGTCGCGAGCGGAAGCCTGCCGCCCGGAGTACCGGCTGATTTTTACGCTCAGGTCGCGCGCCTAGCTCACCAACGCGGCGCACGTTCGATTATCGACACCTCGGGCGAAGCGCTGACCGCGGCCCTCGCCGAAGGCGTCTACCTCGTGAAGCCGAGCCTGCGCGAACTGAGCGAACTCGTCGGCAGAGAGCTGACAACCGAACAGAGTGAAGTGGATGCCGCCGCCGAACTCGTCGCGCGCGGCTCGGCCCAACTCGTGGCTCTCACTCTGGGCGACCAGGGTGCCGTGCTCGCGTCGACAGCGGGCGTCATCCGTTTGCCGGTACCCCACGTGCAGGTTCAGAGTGCCGTCGGTGCCGGCGATGCTTTTCTGGGCGCTTTCGTGTGGCGGCTGTCGCAGGGGCGCGATCCGGAGTCCGCGTTCCGTTCCGCTGTATGCGCCGGCAGCGCCACCGCAGCGAAACCAGCCACCGAAATGTGCGCGATAGCCGAGGTAGAGGCTCTCGAAAAGCTCTTGCCGGTGGCCACTCGCTACGAGTTGTGAACAGGCCGGATGCAGCCAAACCCCGTATGAGAGAATCAACCATGGCTGATTCCTGGCGTCGCACTCCGACCGAAAGTCCCGTTACTTTCGAGATCGATACCTCGGCGTCGATCCCGCCCTTCGAGCAGATCAAAGCTCAAGCTATCGCCCAAATTGCGAGTGGCGATTTGCTCGCTGGCACGAAGCTCGCGACCGTTCGTCAGCTTGCTAGCGACCTCGGCATCGCGCCCAACACGGTCGCCCGCGCCTACCGCGAACTTGAGGCCGATGGCTTTCTGCTCTCGCGCGGCCGCAACGGCACCGTCGTTAAAGCTCAGCCCGGCGACGCCGCCGCCCTGCTGCAACTCGATGCCAAGGCGTACGCCACTCGCGCGGCAGAACTCGGCATCAGCGGTGACGAAGCCCTGCGCTTCATCACTATCGCGCTCAAGAAGTAGCAGCGCCGCAACATCCGCAGCACAGCGAACTAGCTACTGCGACTAGAGGGTGCGCTCGAGCGACTGCGAACTAGCGCAGCACCCCAAGCTCGCGCGCCTTCGAGACCGCAGCGGTGCGCGATGACACGTTCAGTTTCGAGAAGATGTGCACAAGGTGCGACTTCACGGTCGTCTGCGAAACAAACATTTCGCCCGCGATCGCCGCGTTCGACATCCCGGCAGCAACCCACTCCAGCACCTCGATCTCGCGCTTGCTCAGGCTCACTTGCGGAGCCCGCATCCGATCCAGCAATCGCCCGGCAATCACTGGCGCCAACGCACTCTCGCCAGCGGCCGCAGCACGCACAGCAGCGATCAACTCATGGGGCGGAGCATCCTTGAGTAAGTAGCCACTCGCGCCGGCTTCGACCGCGCCGAGAATGTCACCATCGGTGTCGTAGTTGGTCAGCACCAACACGTAGGGCGCCGCATCCAGAGCGCGGATGCGGCGCGTGACATCGGCACCGGTCTCCTGCTCGCCAAATTGCAGATCCATCAGCACCACACTCGGGTTCACCGACTGCACGAGCGCGAACGCCTCATCGGGTGTCGCCGCCTCGCCGACCACCGTGAGGTCGTCTTCGTGCTCCAGCAGAGCCCGCAATCCCGCGCGCACCACGGGATGATCGTCAGCAATCGCTACCCGAATCATGCGCTCTCCTCCTGCTCGGTCGTATTGGAAGCAGCAGCGTCGGCCCCACCATCAGCGATGGCGGCAGAAGCACCGACGCCGTTCGCCACCACACTGGGCACCACGGTCAAATCGACCGTGACCGTAGTACCTTCGTCTGGCTTCGACGTTACCGTCAGCGTGCCATCGAGCTGCTCGACCCGCTCACGCGTCGCCGTGAGGCCGAACGAATCCGAGACCCCTCGCGCCGAAGCATCCTGAACCTCCGCCGGGTCGAACCCACGACCGTTGTCGGCGATCGTCAGCCGCACGTGCGAATGATCGCGTTCGATCGAGATGGTCGCCTGCGTTGCTTCGGAGTGCTGCACGACATTCGCCATGGCTCCCTGCGCAATGCGCAACAGCGCCGTTTGCACGGGCATCGGCAGGTCGAGAGCATCCGCCACTCGCACCCGCACTTCGCGGTCGGGGCTTTGCCACTGGGTGTCGGCGAGCCGGCGCAGCGCAGCACCGATCCCCTGTTCCACGAGGGCAGCCGGGGCAAGCTCGCGAATGAAGTTACGGGTGTCGGCAAGGTTGGCGGCGGCAGTCTCGCGGGCCAGACGCACATGCTCGAGGCCAGCGGCATCCGGGTCAGCGCGCTCGGCAGCATGCAGCAGCATCTGGATGCTCGACAGCCCCTGCGCGACGGTGTCGTGAATCTCGCGCGCGAGTCGCGATCGCTCCGCCAGCACCCCGGATTCGCGTTCGGTCTGCGCGAGCTGGTCACGCGTCTCGAGCAGTTGCTTCACCAACAGTTCGCGATCCGCCGCCTCGGCCGCGAGCGACTTGTAGCCGAGTCCAATCACGATTGCGACGCCTGCGCCGACCAGAGGTCCGACGACTCCGCCGACCGTCCACTCGCTGTGGAGACCGAGAGCGGCAATAGCCAGCAGCGTCGAGCCCAGCACTGCGAGCGTGCGCCAGCCGCGCGGCAACAGATGCAGATAAAGAAAGAACAGGGGGAACACGAGGTAGGCGGCATCCGGGCTCAACCACACCAGCACAAGCCACTCGGCCGACAACACGGCAGCCCACACATACGCGGTTGCTGACTGCGCACTCGCGCCGGAGCTCATCGCATGCCGGGCCAAATACCCGCCAAAACCATAGGTGGCGAGCAGCACTACCGCGAGCGCGACCACCGCCACCGTGTAGGGGTTGCCGTCCACGAGAGCCCGCACAACAACGAGCACCGTTAACGCGACAAAGAGAATGTGCAAACTGGTGCGCAACCCCACAAAGACAGGGGTCAACGCAGTGTGGCTCATTCTTCGACCCTACTGCCGCGCACGACCCCTTCTATCCACCGAAATGATGATTGTGGGCTCCGTCCTTAGCGTCTGCAAGTGCGTTATCTCGGCCGATGTATCGCGACCGCAAACGGAGGAGTCTGGTTACTGTCGCCAGTCGTCGACGCCGAAAGGACTCCCCATGTTTGTTGCGTGGCGCGATCTGCGCTTTGCTCGCGGACGATTTGTGCTCATTGGCACCGTCGTAGCGCTCATCACTTTGCTCGTCGGATTTCTGAGCGGCCTCACCGGTGGGCTCGCTGCCCAGAACATTTCTGGTGTTCTGTCGCTGCCCGCCGATCAGCTCGTTTTTGCCACCCCGAGCAGCAAGGGGGCGGATGAGGCGAGCTTCTCCGACTCGAACGTCACCGAGAAGCAGGCAACGACCTGGGCGGATGCCGCCGGCGTCGACTCCGCTAACCCCATCGGCGTCTCCCAGACCAAGGCGGAGTCCCCCGAGTCGAGCACCTCCATCGCCATCTTCGGAGTCGTTGCCGGCTTCGACGAGACCGCCCCGAGCGGCGACGGCAAGGTCGGCCTCTCGGAAGATGCCGCCACCGCCCTCGACGTTTCCACCGGCGACACCATCACGGTTGCCGGCACCGAATACACGGTCGAGAAGGTCAGCGGCAACTGGTGGTACAACCACACGCCCGTCGTTCAGATGACGCTCGAAGACTGGCAGGGTTACTCCGCCACGACCGGAAACCCGGATGCCTACGCGACCGCCATTGCGGTCAATGGCGACGCCGACTGGTCCGCCATCAATGCTGACGCTGACACCCTCAGCAACTCTGTTCTGCTGTCGCTGACCGCCGTGAGTTCGTTCCGTTCAGAGATCGGTTCGCTGCTACTGATGGTCGCGATGCTGTTCGGCATCTCGGCCCTCGTGATCGGCGCGTTCTTCACCGTGTGGACGATGCAGCGCAAGGCCGACATCGCCATGCTGAAAGCGCTCGGAGCATCCACGTCATCGCTGATCCGCGACGCCCTCGGCCAGGCGCTCATCGTGCTGCTGATCGGTGTCGGAATCGGCATCGGCATCACGGCTCTCCTCGGGGTGCTGATGGGCAGCGCGCTGCCGTTCATCCTGAGTCCCTTCACTACCCTGCTGCCGGGCGTCATCATGATCGCGCTCGGCCTCGCCGGTGCCGCTTTCGCCCTGCGTTCCGTTACTACCGCCGATCCACTCACCGCCCTGGGGAGCACCCGATGATCCACCTCAACAACGTCACTCTCACCTTCCCCGACGGCGAAGGCCGCGTCACGGCCGTCGACCACGTCACGCTCAGTGCGCGTCCTGGCACTGTCACGGGCATCACGGGCCCGAGCGGTTCGGGCAAGTCGAGCTTGCTGGCTGTCGCCGCCACGCTCATCCGCCCCGACTCCGGTCAGGTCATGATCGATGACGTGGATGCTGCCCAACTGTCCGCCGCCGAAGCCACAGTGCTGCGCCGCGACAGCATCGGCATCGTCTTTCAGCAGTCGAATTTGCTGCCCTCGCTGACGGCGCTGGAACAGCTCGCCGTCATGAACGAACTCGGCGCCCCGCACAGCCGTGGCAAGCGAGCCGCGGTTACCGCCCACGCTCGCGAACTGCTGGCTGCCGTCGGCCTGGCCGATCAGGCTCACAAGCGTCCGCATCAGCTTTCGGGCGGTCAGCGCCAGCGCGTCAACATCGCGCGGGCGCTCATGAACGACCCGAAGGTGCTGCTCGTGGATGAACCGACCAGTGCCCTCGACCAGGAGCGCGGCGCGAGCATCATCGAACTCATCCTGCGCCTCACCGACGAACGCAACACGTCAACGCTGCTCGTGACCCACGATCTCGTTCATCTCCCCCGCATGCACGCGGTCGTAAACATGGTGGATGGCGCGCTCGAGTCGGTGCGCGGCGAGGTGCCGCTTACCGTCGGGTAACCTCACTCCCTTGCGGGTAACTAGGGGTCATGCAGGAGCATTATGGCCATGACCGACACCATGAACGCCGTAGCGTACTCGCATGCTTTGCCCATTGACGACCCCACGAGCCTGGAAGGCGTGACTCTTCCGGTTCCTGCCGTGGGGCCGCACGACCTCCTCGTGAAGGTCGTCGCCGTTTCTGTAAACCCCGCCGATGTAAAGGTTCGCTCCGACATGGATCCGGGTGGGGTCCCGACCGTCCTCGGCTTCGACGCCGCTGGAACCGTCGCGGCAGTGGGCAGCGATGTCACCCTGTATGCCGTCGGCGACGAGGTGTACTACGCGGGAGCGATGGGCCGTTCAGGCTCCAACGCTGAATTTCAGGCCGTCGACGAGCGCATCGTCGGTACCAAGCCGAAGTCGGCCACCTTCGCCGAAGCCGCCGCACTCCCCCTCACGACCCTCACCGCGTGGGAGGGCCTGTTCGACAAGCTCAAGCTCACCGCCAAGAGCACGGGAACCTTGCTCGTCGTCGGCGGTGCCGGCGGCGTGGGCTCGATGATCATCCAGCTTCTCAAGGCACGCACCCCCGGCATCCGCATCATTGCCTCCGCCGGCCGCGACGCCAGCCAAGAGTGGGTTCGCTCGCTCGGAGCGGATGAGGTCGTCCGTCACGGCGAACACCTCACCGAAGACGTGAAGCGCGTCGCCCCCGAAGGAATCGACTACATCTACAGCACCAACACCGTAGGCCAGGTTGAAGCCTTCGTCGAGATCTTGAACCCCTTCGGTGAGATCGTCGCCACGGACAACCCCGGTCTGGTCGACCTCGGCCTGTTCGGCGGCAAGAGCCTCTCGTGGCACTCCGAGCTCATGTTCACGCGTTCCGTCTTCACCACAGCCGACATGGTGGTGCAGCACGAGCTCCTCACCACGGTCGGCGAAATGATCGACGCCGGCACGATCCGCAGCACCATGACCTCGGCTTTCAGCCCGCTAAACGCCGAGCAGCTGCGCCTCGCGCACGCCAGCGTCGAGACCGGCCGCACACTCGGCAAGGTCGTCGTTACAAACGAGCCCCTCGCGAGCTAGCGCGAGCCACCCGCGGTCGAGGTGATACTGCGGCGCGGTGCCCTCTGGGGTACTGCGCCGCTGCTCTGCACACCGCCGCGCGATCGCGGTCGCGCCGTGGCGCCTAGTGACCGACCTCGTCGGAGTCTGCGCCTGACCCCGGCACATCGAGCGCGGCGATAGCTTCAAGGTCGCGCGAGTCGAGCTCGAAATCGAAGACCGCAATGTTGTCGGCCAGCCTGTCGGGGTTGGCCGACTTCGGGATCGCGACAAGGCCGTTCTGCAGGTGCCAGCGCAGGGCAACCTGAGCCGCTGAACGTTCGTGCTTTTCGGCGATCTCGAGCAGAACTGGCTGGTCGAGCACACCCTTGATGGGGCTCCATGATTCCGTGACGATTCCGCGGGAGTCGTGATAGGCCCGGTCCGTGAGGCGAGCGTTGGTCGGCGACAGGTCGACCTGGTTGACGGCGGGAACGGTCGCACCAGCATCCAGCAGCACCTCAAGGTGTGCGGGCTTAAAGTTGGAGACACCAATAGAGCGCGCGAAGCCATCGGCCTGCAGCTTCTCGAAGGTGCGCCAGGTGGAAAGAAACTCGCCGCGGTCGGGCCGTGGCCAGTGGATGAGCAGCAGGTCGACATACTCAAGGTCGAGCCGTTCGAGGCTGCCACGCAGGCCCTCGATGGCACGGTCGTCGCCCTGAAATTCACCATCGAGTTTGGTCGTGACGAAGAGTTCGTCGCGATCGACACCGCTGCGGCGGATGCCCTCGCCCACGCCCGCTTCGTTGCCGTAGCGCACGGCCGTATCGATGTGGCGATACCCGAGCTCGATGGCGGTGGGAACGACTACGGCTACTTCGGCATCGCTGAGCGGCCACGTTCCGAGACCGAGCTGGGGAATGCTGTGGCCATCATTGAGCGGTATCGAAGGGATCATGTTCTTAGGCTAAACGACGGATATGACAGTGCGCGAGGACTCGCTGAAGCGAATCCCCGCGCACTATCGTGAGCTGGCTATTGAGAGTCCTTAGACCTCGAGGGCGGCCATCGCCGGGTCGGGGTTTCCGAAGCGGTGAGCCGTGATCGAAAGTGACTGCTCCTGCACGAAGATCAGCAGTTCAACACGACCGGAGGTCGTGAGCTCTCCCGACCACACAGCCACGTCGGGGTTGCCGTCAACGGCTTCAGCGAGATCGACAGCGGAACCGCCGATGAGGCGCACCCGGCTGGTCTTCAACTCACCCTTGGCCGCACGCTCGTTCCACCGAGCATCCGACTCCACAACAACTTCACCAACCGAGACTCCCGTGTTTGCCGACTCGAACGATTCGGTAAGCAGCGACGGCAGCGGGATAGCAGAGCTGATGTGAACGGTCGCACCAATACGTGCGGCGCCGGCAATCATTCGCACAAGGTGGCCCATCGGCTCGCCCTCGGACAGGCGAACGGTGACGGGCACCGGACGGTAGCGAAAGACGTTGCGTTCAACGCCGAGGTCGGAGACGTCACGGCTAACGCCAAACTCTGTCTCCCACGCGCGCTGGTCGCTTTCGGCCGCGCGACGAACACGGTCGAACTCGTCGAATTCCATGCCCGACTGCGCCTTCTTGACGACCGCAGAAACCTGGTCACTGAGACCGCGGACCTGAATGTCACGAGCAGCGGGCTGCTCGACGGCCTTCCACTGTCCGAGTGTCATCAAGTAGTTGGGTCCGCCGGCCTTGGCGTGGCAGCCAACAGCGGAACGCTTCCACCCACCGAAGGGCTGGCGGCGAACAATGGCACCCGTGATTCCACGGTTGACGTAGGCGTTACCGGCCTGAACTTCGTCAAGCCAACGCGCTACCTCGGTGGGGTCGAGCGAGTGGATGCCCGCCGTCAGACCGTAATCCACGGCGTTCTGCATCTCGATCGCTTCGGTGAGGTTCTTGGCGCGCATGACGCCGAGCACCGGACCGAAGTATTCGGTCATGTGGAACTCGCTGCCGGGAACAACACCCGTGCGAACGCCGGGGGTCCACTGCTTGCCTTCGTCATCAAGCTGACGGGGCTTCACGAGCCAGCTCTCGCCGGGAGCGAGAGTGGTGAGGGCACCGAGCAGCTTGCCCTGAGCGGGCTCAACGATCGGGCCCATCGTGGTGAGCGGATCCTGGGGCAGGCCAACGCGCAGCGTGCGTACCGAGTCAACAAGCTGGCGCTCGAAGCGCTCGCTCGTTCCGACCGATCCGACGAGGATCACGAGAGACGCAGCCGAGCACTTCTGGCCCGCGTGCCCAAACGCGCTCTTGGTGACGTCAGCCACGGCGAGGTCGAGGTCTGCGCTCGGCGTCACGATGATCGCGTTCTTACCGCTGGTCTCTGCCAGAATCGGCAGGTCATTGCGCCACGAACGGAACATTGCTGCGGTCTCCCAGGCACCGGTCAAGATCACGCGGTCAACGGCGGGGTCGGCAATCATGACGCGACCGAGTTCACGATCCTTCAGATCAACGAACGTGAGAACGTCGCGGGGCACTCCGGCTTCCCAGAGCGCTTCAATCATCACCGCTGCGCTGCGCTGCGACAGCTTCGCGGGCTTGATGATGACGCCGCTGCCGGAGGCGAGTGCCGACAGCACGCTACCGGCGGGGATAGCGACCGGGAAGTTCCACGGCGGGGTAACAACGATCAGCCCTGACGGCACGAAGGTGGCGTCTTCAATCTTTTCAAGGTCGAGGGAGCGCTCGGCGTAGTAGTGCGCGAAGTCAATCGCTTCGCTTACTTCAACGTCGCCCTCAGCAATGGTCTTTCCTGCTTCGTTGGCCATGACCTCGATGAGGAGGGCACGTGAGTTCTCGAGGGCGTCACCGGCACGGTGCAGGATTGCGGCGCGCTCGGCGGCGGGCATCGCACCCCAGCGGCGTCCGGCAGCCGTGGTGGATGCGAGGATGCCCTTCATCTGTTCCGTGGTGGTGACAGCACCAGCGGTGACGGTCTCGATACCGAGCTGCGACTCTGCGCTGCGGGCCAAGATAGCGCGACCCCACGTGCGGTTTTCGCCAATGGCGGGGTCGGTATCGGGAACGTTGTTGAAGGGACGGTCGCCGATGATCGCGGCAGGTGTGGAGCGGTCCTGAACGCGGTTGGTGGTCTGAGCCGGTACGTCGAGGTTCGCGAGCGACGCCAAGAAGCGGTCCTGCTCGCGCACGAAAATGTGCTCGTTGCTGGAGAGTTCGAAGAGGCCCGACATGAAGTTCTCGGTGCTGGCGTTCTCTTCGAGGCGGCGCACGAGGTAGCTGATGGCCGAGTCGAACTCGCTCGGCTGAACGACGGGCGTGTACAGCAGCAGGCTGCCGACATCCTTCCGAACTGCTTCGGCCTGGCCGGTAGCCATTCCGAGAAGCATTTCGAATTCGATGCCCTCAGTGACGCCACGCTCTTGAGCGAGGTGCCACGCGAATGCGATGTCGAAGAGGTTGTGGCCGGCAACACCAATGCGAACAGCATCGATGTGCTCGGGGGTGAATGCCCAGTCGAGAACGCGCTTGTAGTGAGTGTCGCTGTCTTGCTTGGTTCCCCACGTAGCCATCGGCCAGTGGTGAGTTACCGCGTCGACGTGTTCCATCGCGAGGTTGGCGCCCTTAACAACGCGAACCTTGATGTTGGCGCCGCCGCGAGCGCGACGAGCCGTTGACCAGCGGGTCAGTTCCTGCAGCGCGGTGAGGGCATCCGGCAGGTACGCCTGAAGCACGATGCCCGCTTCAAGTTCGAGCAGTTCTGGCTGGTCGAGAAGCTTCTCGAAGACCGCGATGGTGAGGTCGAGGTCTTTGAACTCTTCCATGTCGAGGTTGATGAACTTCTTCTGCGGCGAGCGCAATGCGACCAAGTAGAGCGGGGTGAGCCGGTCGACAACACGGTCGACGGTCTCGTCGAAGGCCCACATGGAAAGTTGGGAGACGACCGACGACACCTTGATGGAGACGTAGTCAACGTCATCCCGGTGCAGAAGCGCACGGGTTCCGGCGAGGCGGTTGTCTGCCTCGTCGTCGCCAAGAACGGCTTCACCGAGCAGGTTGAGGTTCAGGTTGACGCCTTCACGACGCAAGTGCACGAGGGCCTTGTCGAGCTTGGCCGGGGTGGCGTCAATGATGAGGTGCCCGACCATGCCGCGAAGCACGCGGCGAGCGATGGGAACGATGATCCACGGCAGCAGGGGCGCGAAGCCACCGCCGACGAGAATGGCGAAGCGGAGGTACCACGGCAGGAACGCCGGGATGATGTGGGTGAGGCGCTCGAGGTTGCGGCCGGCGACACGCAAATCTTCGGGGCGAACCACGGTGTCAATGAAGCCAAGAGTGAACTCGAGTCCGTTCGGATCTTTCAGTACACCGGCGAGGCGCGTGGCGCTCGCATCGGTCGGAAACTCTTCACTTTCAGCCAGCCAACGACGAACGGTGGCTACCGTTTGGTCGGCAATCTGCTGGTGTGAAGCATCAATGTTGTCGGCAAGATTTGACATGCTCACGAGAATAGGCCTCCGAACGGGATTGTGGCTGGAACTCTCAGTGTGCGCCCCGGAGTGCCTTTAGCAAAAGCGACGGAAAGCGCATGGTTTCGGTTAGAATAAGTTAACGATTGGCGGAGAAATGCTCGATGTTCGACGACTACGACTTTTGCGAGAACTCAAGCTGCGCGGCACCATCGCTGCCGTGGCCAGCGCGCTCAGTTACACGCCCTCCGCGGTCTCTCAACAATTGGCTCTTCTGGAGGAAGAAGCGCGCGTTCCTCTGCTCGTGAAGGCCGGTCGCCGCGTACAGCTCACCCCCGAAGCCGAGCTGCTCGTCGAGCACACCGTCGCGCTACTCGAACGTCTCGAACTGATGGAGGCCGAGCTCCACTCGTCCCTCACCGAAGTGCGAGGAACTGTGCGCCTCGCCGTCTTCCAATCGGCGGCCCTTGGCATCATCCCCCAAGCGCTCAGCATCATTGCCGCTGAGCACCCGCAACTACGAATCAAGATGACCCAGCGTGAGCCCGAAAGTGCTCTCTTCGAAACGTGGACCCGCGAGTTCGACCTCGTGATCGCCGAACAGTACCCCGGCCACGCCGCGCCCCGGCATCCCGACCTCGACATGATTCCCCTTTACGCCGACAAACTCTCGCTCGCCGTGCCCACCGGCAGCGGCATCACGAGCCTCGCGGATGCCGCCTCCAGCCCCTGGGTGATGGAACCCCGCGGCACCGCCTCCCGCCACTGGGCAGAACAGCAGTGCCGCCGAGCGGGGATCGAACCCGACGTGCGCTTCGAGACCGCCGACTTGCAGGCGCACATCCGCCTCGTGGAATCGGGCCACGCCACCGCCATCTTGCCGGGACTCGTGTGGGGCACCCGCCTTGCGACCGTCGAGCTGCGGCCCATGCCGGGACTGCCGCGACGCACCGTGTTCACGTCGGTGCGCGAGTCGAGCGTCAGCCGCCCCTCGATCGTGGCGTGCCGCGACGTGCTCGAGCAGGTCGTGCAGTCGTTCGCTGTCGACTAGCCGCCACTGCCAGCTGCCCGGCGGGGTTGAACTGATCGACCGCACTGACTGGCGCGGTTGCGCGTCTTTGCCTGCTGCGGCCTAGGCCGAGTCGCGGATGACGAGCTCGGTCTTCAGCGTCGTCACGGTTTCAATGGTGCGCTTTTCAATCAGCCCGACAATCTTTTCGGCCATGCGTCGGCCCATTTCGACGGAGGGCTGGCGCACCGTCGTGAGGGGCGGAGTCGCGGTGCTCCCATAGTTGTCGTCGTCGAAACCAACCACGGCGATGTCTCCGGGCACTGACAGCCCCGCTTCGCGGATGGCCGAGTAGGCACCAATCGCCATCTGGTCGTTGGCCGCAAAGATTCCGTCGATCGGCTCGCCCCGCGCGAGAAGGCGACGCATTGCGTCAGCGCCCGACGGCGGCGAGAAGTCGCCCCCTTCGACAAGATGGCTCGCGAGGCCGTGCTTCGTCAGCGTGGCGTGGAAGGCCGAGAGGCGGTCAACGCCCGGCGGCATGTCTTGCGGTCCCGCGATCGTCGCGAGGTGCGTGCGACCCGACGCCACCAGGTGCTCAACGGCAGAACAGGCGCCGGCGAAGTTGTCGACATCCACGTAATAGTTGTCGCCGTCGACTTCGCCGAGCGGGCGCCCACCGAAGACCACCGGAAGGTTATGGCTGAGTTCAGAGTAGGAGTGGTCGCCGGTGTGGTGCGAGACCACGAGCGCGCCATCCACGTTGCCGCCCAGAAGATAGCGACGAGTCTTGTGCGACGTCACTCCCGACTCGATGATCATGTTGAGCGTGTAGTCGGTGTCTTCGAGGTACTGCGCAACGCCCTGGACAACGGCGGCGAAGAAGGGGTCATCGAAGACCTTGGCTGCCGATTCCGGAACCACCATGGCGATGGCTTGCGTGCGACGGCTCACGAGCGAGCGGGCAGCGCGATTGGGCACATAGTTGAGCTGCTCAATTGCGGCCTGAACGACGGTCGCGACATCCGGGCTCACCTTGGGAGAACCGTTGACCACGCGCGATACAGTGGCGCGCGAAACGCCCGCCTCTGCCGCCACCATCTCGAGTGTCGGCATCGAACCGCTGCGCAGGTTATCGCTCACGAATCCACTCTCTGCCTGATCGTTTCTCTAAGAGTAGCGATTAGACCGCGGTTTTCGTGGCCGCGATCAGGGCAGCGTACTCCTTGGCACTCTGTTTCGGGATGCGTTCTTGCGTCTCGTAATCGACGTACACGATGCCAAAGCGCTTGTTGTAGCCCCACGCCCATTCGTAGTTGTCGAGAAGCGACCACACGAAGTAGCCGCGCACATCGGCACCGTCAGCAATGGCATCCGCTACGGCCTGAATATGCTGGGCAATGTAGCTGGCACGCTCGGTGTCGCCTATGGAATCGCCCACGCGGGTGTCGTCGTACGAGGCACCGTTTTCGGTGACGTAGAGCGGCGGCAGCGTGGGGTATTCCTTGCCCAAGCGAACAAGAAGGTGGTGCAAACCGCTCGGGTTGACCTCCCAATCCATCGCGGTGCGGGGAAGGTCGCGAGGGGGCATCGACACAAACTCGCTGCCGACGAACATGGAGCGACCGGGCTTAGTGGTGGGGCGAAGTCCGGGCGCAGCATCTGCGGGAGCGGGATGCCCACTCACGTTGTCATCGTGGTAGTGGTTCACTCCCAAGAAATCGATAGGGGCGGCGATGATCGCCAGGTCGCCATCCTGCACATACTGTTCGAAGTCGTACTCGCGCATGTCATCGATGACGTCGGCTGGGTAGGCACCGAGCACGAGGGGCTCAAGGAACATGCGGTTCCAGATGCCATCGATACGGCGTGCAGCGTCGAGGTCGACGGGGTCATTCGGGTCGTTCGGCACGGCGTTGGTGAGGTTGAGCGTGATGCCGAGCTCGATCTCGCGGCCCTGGGCGGCGGCAAGCTTGCGCAGTCGCTCAGCGGCGAGGCCGTGCGCGAGGTGCTGGTGGTGCAGCGCTGCGAGGCCCTGGTTCGGGTCGGTGAGACCGGGAGCGTGCTCGCCCGCGATGTAGCCAATCAGCGAGGAGCACAGCGGCTCGTTGAAGGTCGTCCAGTGGCTGACCCGATCGCCGAGAGCGTTGTACACGGCCTCGGCATAGTCGGCGAAACGGTACGCGGTTTCGCGGTTCGCCCAGCCGCCCTTCTCTTGAAGAGCCTGCGGCAGATCCCAGTGATACAGCGTGAGCCACGGCAGGATGCCGGCTTCCAGCAGCGAGTCAACGAGACGGCTGTAGAAGTCGAGACCTTCAGCATTCGGCTCGCGGTCTCCCGGAACAACCCGTGCCCAGCTCGTGGAGAAACGGTACGAGTCGAGGCCGAGCTCTTTCATGAGCTGCACGTCATCGTTCATGCGGTGGTAGTGGTCGACTGCAACTTCCGGGGTGTCGCCATTGGCGACGGCGAGAGGCTGGCGAGCATAGTGATCCCAGATGGAATCCTCTTTGCCGCCTTCGTGGGCTGCTCCTTCGATTTGGGCGGCCGCAGTGGCGGAGCCCCAGAGAAAACCGTCGGGCCAGGTGGTAGTGAGATTCTTCATTAGCCTTTTACTGCTCCAGACATGATGCCCGAGACGAGTTGCCGCCCCGCGAGTACAAAGACGATCAGTAGTGGCAGCGTAGCCAATACTGCGCCGGAAAGAACGACCGAATAGTCGACGTATTTGGCGCTCTGCAGTTGACTGAGGGCCACCTGCAGAGTGGGGTTTTGCGGCGCCACCAGCAGCGGCCAGAGATAGTCGGTCCACGCGGTCATGAACGTGAAGAGACCGAGGATCGCCATGGCCGGGCGCGCTGCCGGGATGCCGACGTTCCAGAAGGTGCGGAACATGTTGGCCCCGTCGACCCGGGCCGCTTCGATGAGTTCGTCGGGAATGACATCCACCAAATATTGGCGCATGAAGAACACACCGAACGCTGTCACCAGAGTCGGCACGACAACCGCGCCGAGCGTGCCGGTCCAGCCGAGCTCTTTCATGAGCATGAATTGCGGGATGATTCCGAGTTGAGTCGGCACAGCGAGGGTAGCGATCACAAATATCATGAGCCCTTCGCGGCCCTTGAAGCGCAGCTTGGCGAAGGCGTAGCCCGCGAGCGTCGAGAAGAACACGACCGAGGTGGTGATGATCGTCGAGACGATAATGCTGTTCAGCAGCGACTGCCAGAACGGAACGGTCGAGAGCACTTCACCCACGTTGATCCAGAACCGACCGCCGGGCAGCAGCGGCGGCCAAGTCTCGGTGATCGCCGTGTTGTCGCTTGAGCCGACGACGTACGACCACCAGAGCGGATAGGAGCCGCCGAGAAAGAGGGCGAGCAGAATTCCGTAGACGAAGAAGCCGGGGCGTTCGGCGAGTCCGCGAGCACGGGTGCGGCCGCGGCGGTTCTCCTTCACTTGCGTGCGCGCATCCGTCGTTTCCTTCGGGGCACGTGTGGGGCTCGTGGTGCTCATGAGCGCTTCTCCTCGTCTGCGACGGTTGCCGCCGGTGCACCAGTGCTGGCATTGGCGGGGGTGTTCGCCGCGGTGGTGGCGCGGTATTTCGCAAGTTTCTTAGCGCGACGCTTGGAGATGACCTTCACTTCGGTGGAGGCGATTCTGCGCGAGATGGCAAAGTTCAGTAGCCCAAAGCCGACGATGATGATGAACAGCAGCCACGCGATGGCGGAGGCTTTACCGAAGTCGCCGCGGTTGAAGGCCATGTCCCACAGGTAGAGCACCGTGGTTTGGTACTCGCGGTGAGCACCGCCCAGGTTCGCACTGGTGGGGTTGAAGAGCTTCGGTTCGGTGAAGATCTGCAGGCCACCGATCGTGGCCGTGATGATCACGAAGATCATGGTGGGGCGGATGCTCGGCAGCGTCATCGAGAAGAAGCGACGCACAGCGCCGGCTCCATCCAGGGCTGCTGATTCGTAAATGTCGCGGGGAACAGCCTGCATCGCGGCGAGCAGGATGAGGGCGTTGTAGCCGGTCCAGCGCCAGTTCACCATCGAGGCGATCGCGAAGTGGCTGGCGAACACTTCGCTCTTCCACATCACGGGCTCAATGTTGAACGAGGTCAGGATGTTGTTGATGAGGCCGTACTTCTCACCGAACGCACTCGAGAAGATGATCGCGACCGCGACCGGAGTGACGATGTACGGGATAAGGATGCTCATGCGCCAGAACGTTTTCGCCCGAATGTTCTGGTCGAGCAGGGCCGCGATAAAGACGGCGGCAACGAGCTGCGGGATCGCGCTCAGCAGGAAGATGCTCATCGTGTTGAAGAGCGAGTTCCAGAAGTAGGGGTCATTGAGTTCGGCGACGTAGTTGTCGAAGCCGATCCATTCGCCGGGGCCGCTGAGGATGTCCCAGTCGTTGAGGGAAACAACGAAGGTGTAGATGAGAGGGAAGAGCCCGATGAGTGCGAAGAGCACGAAGAAGGGGGCGATGTAGAGGTAGGGGGATGCTTTCACATCGAGACGACTAAGACGCTGCCGTCTGGTGAGCTGGGCTTTGGAAGCCGCGGAGCGTTTCTTCGCCTGACCGGCATCGGGTCGGGGCGGGCTCGTCATGGTCGTCATGTGGGGAGTCGCTTTCAAGAAATGAGGCCCCCGGCAGAGGGGACGCCGGGGGCCTCAGATGCTTCTAGGTGATTAGTTGAGGTCGAGGTTCTTCAGAACCTCAAGCGCGTTGTTCCACGCGGTGTTGCCGTCAACACCCGAGTCGAGCTCCTTGGTAGCCGGGCCGAAGACCTGCTCCTGAACGACTGCATCGTTCGGGCCCTTGAACTGAGCCGTGACGCCCTCTGCACGAGATCCGAGGATCGTGCCGATGGGAGCATCGTTGAAGAAGGTGCTGAGTTCGCTGCCGCCGGTGACGCCGTCATCCGTCTGCGCTGCTACAACACTGGGGAACGTTCCTGCAGCCTGGAAGGCCGCGACTTCGGACTCAGCCGAGGTGAGGTAAGCGGCGAGCTTTGCTGCCTCTTCAGGGTGCTCTGACTGAGTGGGTACGGTCAGGAAGGCGCCGCCCCAGTTAGCTGCTCCACCGGGGAAGACGTCGGCGAAGTCCCAGCCGCTGTCGGCGTCTCCGCCTGCTGCTTCAACCTGTCCCTTGACGACACCGAGCATCCAGCCGGGGCACATGAACGTGGCGAATGAGCCATCAACGAAGGCCTTTCCCCCGCCCCAGTCCCACGCGCTCTGCTGTGCCGAGAGACCGGATGCTGCGCCGTCGGCGAGCTTGTCCCACTGGCTCTTGAGGTCAGCGTTGCCTTCGATGTCGAGCTCTCCACCTGCGGTGTAGTAACCCTCATCGAGCTGGTTGACCATGGCGTTCCACACGAAGCCGGAGTGGTCATAGAAGGCTGCGCCGGTTTCTTCGTTGTAGTCCTTGCCGACCTGGAAGAATTCATCCCACGTTGCGTCGTCGCCACCGAAGAGCTCGGCGACTCCTTCGCGATCACCGGGCATGCCGGCGGCTTCGAGGAGGTCTCCGTTGTAGCAGAGGCCCTCGGGGCCGATGTCGGTTCCGTACCCGATGATGCGGCCGTCAGCGTCGGTGCCCTGAGCGAGCTTCCAGTCGACCCAGCGGTCCTTGATGTCGTCGGCGCCGTATTCGCGGAGGTCAACGAACGTGTCGGAGACCTGCATGACCTGGCCGAGCCATCCTTCTTCAACAGCCTGCACGTCGGCGAGACCGGCACCAGCAGCCTGCTTGGTCTTCCAGTCGGTGAGGGCGTTTCCACCGGTGTCGATGTTGGTGGGCTTGATGGTGATGTTGGGGTTCTCGGCTTCGTACGCTGCGTACAGTCCGTCGAGACCCATCGTGCCGAAGGTGGTCACGGTGAGGGTGATGGGGCCATCGCTGTCGCCGCCATCTCCTGCTGCTGAACAACCCGTGGCGAGAAGGGCGATGGATGCTGCGCCGGCGACGGCTGCAACCATCTTGGTGCGTCGTTGAGTTTTCACGGTCACTTCCTTGTGAATGAGGGATATTGGTGCCGAAAGAGTTCCCCCATCAGGAATGAGAGCGCTCTCACGATTGCGGATTGAGTCTAAGAGAGCGCTCTCACGAATGTCAAGAGAGCGCTCTCACAAATCGTGAAACGTGATGTTCACCGCAAGCGCTTGCTGTTTTTGCGCCGGCCGTAAACCGCAGCAGCCCCCGCACTCTGGCCGAGTTCGTGGCCGAGTGCGGGGGCTGCTGAGAAAAACTGGAGGCGCTTACTCCCAGGTACTGGGCGCGTCTGCGCGACTGACAGGCAGCGCAACATGATCAGCCCACTCTTGAACCCACTCAGGCATGACGGGTGCGGCGGCATCCCAGCCGATGGTTTCGAGCAGTTCGGCGACGCTGACTGTGCCGCCACCGCGCTTGAGGAAGCGAGCGCGGGTCATGGCCTGGGCGTAAATCTGCCCGTCGACAACGAAGCGCTGCTCAACGAAGACGGCCTTCTCGTCATAGCCAACAACGCGGCTCTCAAGCTGAAATTCTTTCCACAGATCGAGCGACTTGCGAAAGCTAATCGTTTCGTTGGCCATGACCGGGTAGTAGCCCTTGCGCTCGAGCTTCTGCCAGCCGCCGGCACGGATCAGCAGGTCCATACGACCGATATCCATGATCGAGAAGTAGCGGCCGTTGTTCATGTGGCGCAGCAGGTCAACATCCGTGGGCAACACTCGCAGTGTCATGCTCCCAACATCGGTGATGCCGAGCGGCGAACGACGCGTGCTGAGAATACGGTGCAGGATGGTGCGGAAGATCAGATTCACTCGGCCAGATTAGGTGAATCGTGGTCGAGTTGGTAAATCGTTTGTAGAGATGCTCTAGCGACTCGCTCTAGCGCGGCTCGGCGAACCGCACCACGGCTTGCACGGGCGTGTGATCCGAGGGCCAGCCGCCTTCGTATCGCGTGACGTTGATGCCGGTTCTTTTGGCGATAACTCCCGGCGTGGCCAGAATCCAATCAATCCGTTTGCGGTTGCGCTTCGGCGGGCCGTAATTGGGGAACGTGCCCCACTCCTGCGTGAGGCGCGCTTCGGCAGAGTTCCAGGTGTCGATGAGCAGCCCATTGCCGGTGAGTTCGGCATACGGGTGGGTGTCAGCATCCGTGTTGAAATCGCCGGTCATGATCGTGGGATGCGGCGTCGCCTGCACAATGTTTCGCAGCGCGTCGGCCGAGCGAAGGCGCGAGGTGCGCGAGCGATGGTCGAGGTGAGTGTTCACCGCCTGAAAGTGGATGCCGGTGGCCCGGTCACGAAAAATTGCCTCGACGACAACGCGCGGGGTGCGATTGCCCCACGACACCGATCCCGCCACTGTTGGAGTCTCGGAGAGCGCGGACTGCCGCCACTCCACCATCTCCAGCCGCTGGGAGTCATAAAAAATGGGGCAGCCTTCGCCGCCCGAGTTCTTTTCGCGACCATGCCCGAGCGCGCGATAGCGCTCCCCCAGCGCCCGCTGCAGAAACTGCTTCTGCGTGAAGAGTGCTTCTTGCACGCCGATGAGCGCCGGTTGTTCTGCTGTCAGTAGCCGTCTCATCAGCGGCTGGCGGTGTCGCCACAGGTCGGGGTTGCGAGGCAAAAGCTTCGGCAGACGACGCCGGATGTTGTAGCTCATCACATGCAATCCGGGAGCATCGACGGGGCCGATCAGCGAACTGCCGCGGGAGGGGAACGCCAGTCGCGGCTCACGCTCCGGGGCGAGCGCAGAAAAGTGCTTCGACCGTGGGGCGGTGATTCCCGTCATGCTTCTAGCCTATTGCGTGGTCGCTGGCTCTGCTGGCGTGGAAGCTGGCTTCGCTCGCGGTGCTCACTGGCTGGCTTCGTTGGCGATGCTCGATTTGGGCGGTTGCGGCACGGGTCACCAAGGATGTCGCTCGCCGGCCATATTCTGATTGAGACATGTACCTTCTCACCGATACCGCTCTCGTCACGAGCGCCAGCGATCTGACCCAAGCCTCGAACTGCGAGTTCGGCTTTTTGCGCGTGCTCGACAAGCGGTTGGGGTTCTCGACTGATCCGCTGCCCGACGACGACGCGATGCTCATGCGGGCGGCCGAACTCGGCAACGCGCATGAGGCCCGGCTGCGGGATCGCTATCGCGACGAGTTCGGTGACGCGATGGTCGAGTTCGATAAGCCTCCGGGGCGGGATGCCGCGGTGCTGCGCGACTACGCGGCACGCACGCGCGATGCTCTGCTGGCCGGCGCGCCCGTCGTTTTTCAGGGCGTGTTCTTTGATGAATCCGACCCGGAGTCGCCATTCATTGGGTACGCCGACTTTCTCGTGAAGCAGCCCGACGGCAGCTATCGGGTGGTCGACTCGAAGCTCTCGCGTCACGTGCGCGTCACCGCGCTGCTCCAGCTAGCGGCGTATCACGAGCAACTTCTGAAGCTGGGCGTTGCCGCCGACGGCACCGTCGAACTGATCCTCGGCAATGACACCTCCGAGCTCGCTGCCGTGGCCGATATCGCCCCCGTGTTTCGGCGCCGTCGCACCCGCATGCACGCGATCATCGCCGAGCACCGCGCTGAAGGTAAGCCGGTCGACTGGCACGACGAACGGTATGCGCGGGATGGCCGCTGCAAGTTCTGCAAGGAACCATCACAGGCAGCCGATGACCTGTTTACGGTCGCGGGATTGCGGGCCGGGCAGCGCACGAAGTTCCTGGCGGCGGGCATCCGCACCCTGACAGACCTCGCGGAAACCGAGGAGCGTCCCGACGACCTGGCGATCCCGAAGGCGAGTTTCGCGAAGCTTCATCTTCAGGCCAAGCTGCAGCACACGGTCGACCCGGCGGACAGCCACGCGAAACCGCCTGTCGTGGTCGTCGACCCCCTGCCGATCGCTAGCCTGCCCGCGCCCAATGCCGGCGACCTCTTCTTCGACTTCGAGGGCGACCCCATGTATTCGGAGCCCGGTATCGGCGGAACGCCGCGCTGGGGCCTCGATTACCTCTTCGGTTGGGTGGATGCCGCGGGCGACTTCGACTGCCTCTGGGCGCACTCCCTTGATGAGGAACGAATCGCGCTGCGGTCGTTCCTGAAGTTCGTCACTGAGCAGCGGCAGCAGCATCCTGGCCTCCACATTTATCACTACGCCGCCTATGAGAAGACGCATCTGCTGAGCATTGCCGCGCGGCATGGCGAGGGTGAGGATGTTGTCGATCAGCTGCTGCGCGAGGGTGTGCTCGTTGACCTGTATCCGATCGTGCGGGGTGCGCTGCGCATCGGAACGCCGTCGTATTCGATCAAGAAACTCGAGCCGCTCTATATGGGCGACGAGGAGCGTGCCGGGGTGACGAACGCCGCCGATTCGATTGGCGAGTACGTGGAGTCGAGCGTCGCGGCCGCCAACGGCAACATGGAACGTGCGACCGAGATTCGGGATGCGATCGCCCGCTACAACGAGTACGACTGCGTCTCGACGCTCAAGCTGCGCGATTGGCTGCGGGCGCTGCCCGAGGTGCAGGGCATGACCGTCGACGTCGACGAGACCGAGCTAGACGTCAAAGCTTTCGAGCCCAGCGCGCTCGACCTTCAACTGCAAGCCCTCGGCGACGACGCCGAGGAGCGAGATGATGACACTGCCGCGAGCGCCTACCGCATGGCCGCTGCCGCCATCGATTATCACCGCCGTGAGGTCAAGAGTTTCTGGTGGGAGCACTACGACCGCCTTGAGCAGCCCTCCGAACTGTGGGAAGACACTCGCGGAATCTTCGTGGTCGACAGCGCAATGCTCACGCTTGACTGGCATAAAGAGGGACGCCAGCGCAACGAACGACGGCACCTGTATCTGCGCGGCCAGTGGGCGCCGGGCAGCAGCGCGCCGCGGCCGGGTGGCGACGTGTTTCTCGTCTACGGCAACCCGCTTCCGTACGTTCCGCCGGGCCATCGCACCGGGCAACGCCTCGCCCGCGCCGTGCGTTTCTCTGACCCCGCCGAGGATGCCGACGGCATCTTCGTGATCGAGACCCGCCCCGACGAGATTCCGGCGTGGGACGAAATGCCCACTCACATCACGCCCGGGCCACCCCCGCGCGCCGACAGCATCGTCGCCGCGATCGAGGCCTGGGGCGAGACGGTCGTTGCGGCCGCTCCCGAGTGGCCCGATGACGCGATGTCCGATCTTCTCCTGCACAAGGCGCCCGCCACGGTGAGCGCGCTCGAACCGATGACGAGTGCGGATGATGGCGTGCGTGCCGTCATCGCCTCGCTGGTCTCCCGAGAGAGCGGCTACCTCGCGGTGCAGGGCCCTCCCGGCACGGGCAAGACGTATCTCGCCGCCCATGTCATCCACGAACTTGTCGAGAGACATCACTGGAAGGTGGGCATCACTGCGCAGTCGCACAAGGTGGTCGAGAACGTTCTCGATGCGGTGGTGCTCGATGCGAACCTGAACCCGGAGCTAGTCGCGAAAGCGGTGCCAACGGGCTTCGACGCGGGCTATTACGCCGACGGTCCCTTCAGCGAGCTGCCTTACAACGGTCACGCGGGTTTCGCCCTCGAGCACGAGAATTCGGGCTACGTCATCGGCGGCACGGCGTGGGATCTGACGAACCGCAAGCGAGTGCAGGCCGACCAGCTCGACCTTCTCGTGATCGATGAGGCGGGCCAGTTTTCGCTCGCGAACACGATCGGTGTGGCGGCGAGCGCGAAACGCATCTTGCTGCTTGGCGACCCGCAGCAGCTTCCGCAGGTGAGCCAGGGCATCCATCCGGCGCCGGTTGATGGTTCGGCGCTGGGTCATGTGATCGGCGAGCTGGCGGTGCTTCCGGATGACTTCGGCTACTTCCTCGAGGAGAGCCGCCGCATGGATGAGGCCGTCACGCGCCCCGTCTCGCAACTCTCGTATGACGGCCTGCTGCGCTCGCACGCGTCAACCGAGGGGCGGATGCTCGCCGGCGTCGCCCCTGGCCTGCACTCGGTTCCGACCGCTCATGTCGATAACTCGACGTTCGCAAGCGAGGAAGCCGATCGCGTGGTGGAGCTGGTGCGCGAACACCTCGGAGCCCTCTGGACTTCGCAGGCCGACGGCTCCCCGAAGCCGCTCGATGAGGACGGCATCATCGTGGTGACGCCGTACAACGCGCAGGTGGAACTCATCCGCGGCCGCCTCGATGCTGCGGGCTATTCGCGCGTGGTCGTCGGCACCGTCGACAAGTTCCAAGGACGAGAAGCAGTCATCTCGATCGTGAGCCTCGCCGCCTCGAGCGCCGACGATGTGCCCCGCGGCCTCGACTTTCTGCTCTCTCGCAACCGCCTCAACGTCTCCATCTCGCGCGCCCAGTGGGCGGCCTACCTCGTCTACTCCCCAGCGCTGCTCGACTCGCTGCCGCAGACTGCGGAAGGGGTCGCGACGTTGAGTCGGTTTATCTCGTTGGTGGAGGGTGTTAGAGTCCCAATCTCAGGGCAAGTGTGACCACGCGGCATTTCAACTGCAGTCCACTGAATAGAAGGGCTCCGAGGGTGTGTAGTCACGCGAAATCGCCTCTCGAATTCCTTCGAGGGCGTTCTGTTAACCACTTAGACGAACCGCCTCCATTTCTTCAAAAACCCCGTCACTCAGGCCGGTAGCGAGGTAACGAAGATACAAACTATCCACCTGAGAACGCTGTCGCGAGCTTCTAGCTGTGTCGCGAAGGACACCCATAAGACGCCCCAAATCAATGACGTGAAGCAATTCGGGATCTTCCATCACGTCGCGATAACGCTCCGCCCCCAGAGGTGACTTCGTGTCCAGAGGATGGTGCACGAAAAGTACGTGGGCCGGAATGTCAGAGATCAATGATCCGAGCGCATGTAGTCGAGACAATTGGTCCTGCGCTCCTTTTTCAAAACTCGACTGCCGTCCGCGCCAAATCCGCATCTTCGAATTCGCTAGTTCGTAAAATCCCTGCGCACCCTCGGATGCTTTTCTTTTACTGAATTGGTCGGCAAGCTTTGTTTCAATGACAACGCCACCGTGCGACGTTCCAACAAAAGCGTCGGCTATTGTTCTATCCAAATGCCCCGCGCTCCTCAGTGCAGGTTGGTACTCAATCTGCAGATTTTCCGCGCGGCCGACTTCTTCCATACCCAACGCAGATAGCACGCGCGTCAACCATCCAAGATCGTTGCCTAAGGGAGCGAATAGGTTGAGAGTGAGCGTTTGGCTAGACGTGAGGTAATGCTCGCAACGATACGGTTCGACTCCCCACCCGATCAGCCTGCGTTCGCGATATGCCGCAAGCGCCTCCGGCGAGGTGAAATTAACCCCTTTTTCGGCCCATTTCGCGCTGAGGATGCTTCCCATTTCTCGAGCGTTGGGAGGGGGCGTCGCCCCCCACTCCTGTGCTCGTAGCACTTCGACGCGGTACCAAGACTGATGCGCGCGTATGCGACGCGATAGTTTAGGGTCAGTCCGCCGCTGGGGTCCGTAAATGTCAAGTTCCATCTAAACCTCACAGACCACTTGCATAGATCGATTGTTGCAGCCGACAGCAGTGTTCATTGGCTCAGGACATCACGAAACGACAAAAACAGCGCATTCGCTAGAAGAAGTTTGTCGCGGATCCACTAGCGTCGCCGAGCAGGACAGGAATTTTGACTGCGAATACTCACCTGGCTGATCATCAGCATCTGGAGACACGGAAGCAGCTCAGGTCGCGTTCCCCAAATCCTCCTCAGCCGTCCCCGCTATTGATAATCCTTCTTTAGACTAGAAGTTCAGATCTAATCAGTGGATGGATGTTCGGTTTTATGCCTCACGATGCAACCAGCTCGCCTGCTACAGCCGATACAGCTCCGGCAACAGCTAGGGACCAGACAGACGACGCCAAGAGCGCAACCGTTGGGTCCCCCGACATGAACGTATGGATGGTGGGCCAACAAGTCAGCCCTACGCAACGACGCGGCAGGTACGAGCCTGCTACATTCGGGCACCCCGCAAAGATGCTTCCTGAACTCGCGCGGCGGATCGTTGAAACATATTCGCGGGAAGGCAACACTGTTGTCGACTTGATGAGTGGCATCGGGACGACTGGCGTCGAATCGATCTGGCTAAATCGTAATTATGTCGGGGTGGAGATCGAACATGAGTATTATGCGATCCAGAAAGCCAATTTAGATTTGGCAAAGTCGCAAGGAGCGCTCGGCCAGTGGTCACTCAATGTTGGCGATGCACAGGATGACTTTGGCATCCGAGAAGTAGACCTCGTCACGTTTTCGCCTCCCTATCACGACGCAATTCACAATCAAGGCAACGAGCTCGAGCGGATAAAGAAAAAAATTGCCAGCGGATCAGCGTCTCAAGCGCTAGTCCGCAGGTTTGCCAATTGGAATGAGTCCACTGAGCAGGCAGCTGCTGGTACCCGCTCGAAAGGCTACTCCTCCAACGTCACAAACATTGGCCACCAAAAGGGAGACACATTTAGAGCATCAATGAGCCAAATTTACGCCCGCGCGTTCGCTTCCCTGCGACCAGGAGGCTACCTAGCGGTCGTGACGAAAGATCAGCGGGATCGCAAGACCGGAGAACTGACAGACGTATATGGAGATACTGTCAAGGCTTGCAAAGATGCCGGGTTCCAGCTCCACCAGCACATCGTCGCGATTCTTTGTAAAGTCGATGAAAATTCAGGAAAGATTACCCCGCGTACTTCACACTGGCAACGAATCGCTGTAAATAAGTCTCTGGGAACCGATCGCGTTATCTTGCTCGGCCAGTTTGAAGATGTGGCAGTTTTTCGGAAGCCGGCCTTGTAATTTCGAAGCTACCCGTTCACACGCGCAGCGCTGGGAACCAGCTCGTGAATAGCTAAAATAAGCGTGTCTGCTTCGGACTCTAGGTCAACCGAATCGAGCGGAAACCTGCAGACGAACACCCCTACATCGCCAATATAACCATGGCTCGTAAATTCAATGACTTTATCTGCTCCTTCGGTGGGGTAGACAAGCAATATATCCCTCGCCCCATAGGCGCCGGCGTGCGCCACTGCTTGATAAACGTCGTGAATGTCGCGGCTCGATTTGTACTTGGCGTCGCCCACGATAACCGGCACTCCGTTCAATGCGAACGTCAGATCTGGCTTCGCTGGTCTATTCGAAGCTATTGATCTAAATCCATCGGGCAAGCTACGATCGCGCGAACTGAGCAGCGGCCTCTGGTGACTTTTAGCTGTGTCCCAACACTCAAATCCTTGAAACATTTTCGCTCTGGTTGCGAGCGTGTGAAAGAGCATGTTTTGAAACACCTCTTCCATGTCGACGACCATGGGCGCCAAGTCAACATCGGCAGCGGAGTCACTCTCCAAGTTCACCCCTATTTCATCCAAGAGCATGAGCGAAAGTGTAAGCAGTGGACGGAACGACACGAATGGCTCGTCCGAAGGTTTCTCTTGCAGGTGGCGCCTCAGCGATGGCAGGAACGCCCGACTGCGATCGGGTTGAATCGATCCGAAGACTTGGTGTGCATCAGATAGGTCTTGCATCACACCAGCATCTGGGTTTGAAGATACCTTCGGATACACCCGTTGCGAGAGCCATAACGCATATTCCAGCGCTTGATTCAGATGATTTTGAGGGCTGAAGTCGAAATATTCGAACATAACTCGATCAAAACTTGCTTTGGGCCAAAACTTGGAAATAGTCTCTCCTGGAAGTGCACGCCCGCGCACCGTCTGGCCTTCGCCCAGTGTCCTCGTGTACTCACGAATCGGTCCGAGTCGGAACAACGTCGCCAACTCACGGTGAAACGCACGAACTAGTAACTCCAACATGCTGAGATCCGAGCCTTGCCCATAGGCGCGTTCGAGCAAACTGATGAGCAACGGCGGCTGTTCAGCCAGAGTAAGAATCTGGATAAGCTGCGTGGTGGAAACTTTGGTTGAGACTCGAAGGACTAAATAGCGACCAATCGGAATAATCCCGACGTATTTGCCCGCTGTTAGGAAGAACTTCCCTCGACGAACCCGAATCGCAAAATATTGTCTTTCCTCAAACTCTGGCCCAAGCGCTAAGAGCGCACTTACATGTCTCTCGTCTTCGACAACAATCTCGCCGCGCTCGACGACGTCTAAATACTCGATGGGACGAGTCATTACCATCCGGCGATCATGGTGTTGAACGCCAGAGATATCCGCTCCAGATCTTCTGGAACGTATTTCAGCTCTTGCTCGAACAAGGGTGAGAGTTTGTAATCCCAGAGCCGCTGAAGGCTATCCTCGTCTCTCACCGCCATAAAGTACGCATGGCCCAGGCCTCCGTGCGGCATTACCTCTTGGCACACATTGAAAAAAACTAGAACTCTATCGACCAGTTCATCACTGACTCCATTCATAGCGAGCAAATCCTTGAGAATTTTAGAATCCGGCTTCATCTGTATAACTTCGAAACGTCGTTGCATAGCCACATCAATCGCTGAAACTGAGCGGTCATTAGGATTCATCGTGGCGATGATGACGAGATTTGCGGGTATTGATAGAGTTCTGCCCGACGACAGTCGAAAAGGCTTATCCCGGTAATCTGGTTCCATATATGTAAGAGCCTCACCAAAGATGCGACCCGCATCTCCACGGCTGAATTCATCGATTACCAAGACAGCCATCTCGCCGTTTTCCGCTAGCCTGCAGACTTCCGCGAAGACCTTCCATTGCCTCACAAAACTTGGAAGTTGTTGCCCAGGAACCAGTTCGGGCACGAAGCCCTCCATGAAGTCCTCATACCCATACGATGCGTGAAATTGCACAAGCCGAATCTGTGCAGCGTTTCCACTGACGATTCTGCTGGCAAGCTGTCGCGCGTACCAAGACTTACTAGTACCTGGCGGCCCCGTAAGCAGGAAGGACCGAGAACCATCCTTAATCAGTTGTTCCACTTCAAGCGCAAGGGCATCGTCGTCATCGATTCCGACGTCGATCTGCTCACTTTCGTCAGTGGGTTTGCTACGGCCGTTCGAATCGCCGGCAGCAGGCTCTAGATCTACTGGGCGACCAAAATCTGCCATCCAGCTCTCCGCCGACAACGCCTCCTGGAAGACGGGTTCGTTCGCCAGTACCGCATCGATCATCGGTAAGTAATATCGGTTGAATTGGTAGGTCGAGCTATCCGGCTTTTCTATAAGGGGTGGTAAGCGACCGATCTGTGTTCCAGCTCGGCCCATCCAATACTTAGGCTCGGCATTCGCACCGGTTAACCGCGGAGGAAATACCAAATCAAGCTCAGCCTCAGTCTTACCTGAGTTCGCGTTGGAACGGAATTCCCTTATCGATTCAATCGTTGCCTGAATGTCCTCCTGGCGATGAAGCCGGAACACAAACCTCTGCAGCTCCTTGATCGTGACTCGGTCATCACATTCGCGCATTATCTTCCATATCGTCCAGTATGGGAAAATATCGCTGGAGTCCCGTAGCGTCGTGGTGCCTTCACCTCGGCCCGTGGGCCTCTCCGGATTATTGAGTTGAAATCTAGCCAGCAGCTCCAAAAGAAACGGCGGTACCGCTCCAAGGAAGCTAGGCAGGTCACCGAGCAAAGCTAAAGCCTGATGCCCCGCAGCCGTGACACTGATTTTTCCTTCATGGACCGCGATCCACCCGGTCTCTCGATACGCTTGAATCGCGGTTTGAAACTTGCCTCCGTGGCGTTCGGACACATTTCCAGTGATTGTCGCGTACTCATCGTCGATTAGATGCTTGGCAGCGTCGAAGTCTTCGCCGTCGTGTCTCGCCGCTATCTGAAACATTTGGATCGCGCGAGGCGTCAACGAACTATCCCTAGCCTGATGCCAATAGAAGTCACCCGCACCGCCATTAGCGTTGTTAGAGGAAGCTTCGATTTGGTCAGGCATTTCTCTCCTTCTTTAGCACAACGATCGACTCGCGGAGATACCCTACAAGTGGCTCCATCGCTCTACGTTGCTGCGAGCTGGTAGTAAGGTGCCTAGCTACCGCCACTCGATCCACGCCAAAGCCGAGCTCGACGGCAATCTTGGCGAGCAACACGTCGGTGGGAATGACAACACCGCCGTATGCAGAGTTCCCGATCACAATATGGCACTCGCCGCCGTCGGACAGAGTCCTGTAGACGCCCGCTAGCAACTCGCGCATATCCAGAAAATAGGCGAATATGGTTTTCGGGATCTTAGAGTTCCAGAGCTTCGTAGGGTCGATTTGCTCAACGAGCGCGTATAGCTCGCTAGGTAAAGTACGTGCCTCTGGCACCACAATCGGCATCTCTACGTGTGAGCGCAGAGCTCGCTCGCCTATCGCTCTAACATCAGCGTAAGTTTCCACAAGGCCCGACATCCAAAGCTCGACCTTAAATATCTTCATGTAGTTGAAGTTGTTGCAATAAGGCGGCGAGAAGATGGCGAGTGAAATTGACTGATCTTTCACTCCATCAATTCCTGTAACTGAAGACACTTCATGCACAACCGGAGACGCCAACTGGACGTCCGGCTCCACATCCTCAAGCATCGCGTGAAACTGCGAAGCTAGCCGAGACTTAACCAAGCCCCACCCTTCGATTTCGAATCCCGGGACTTGCTCCCAAGGAATCGTCGTGTAGCCGTTCGAGGTGCGCTTTCTGTTCCGATATTTGATGCCGTTGCCCTCTTTGAAGACATTGGAAACGCCCTCGAGGGTGGACAACCAGCCAGTCATGAGGAAATCATTGACATTGCCCGCCGGCACTTCATCGATTATCTGACGTATAGTCAACAAAGCGTTTAGAACGTCGGTCCTGAACACTTTGTCCAAGATACCGAGAGCAGGCCGCTTGGCCATAGGCTGACCGGGAGCGGCCATCTGCACCTGTCGAAGAACGCGTCGTATACTTTCGATGTCCGCTGTCGAGTAGTTGTGCGTCTTGGCTCTCGCCACAATTGACACAATAGGGTTTACCTCAAAGCCTATCGAGGGTATACCTGCTTGGTGCGCCGCCACCAGGGTCGAACCAGCGCCAGAAAATGGATCGAGAATTGAGACAGTTTCGATGTCGAGTTGTCTAACCGCGCGATCAATCAATTCAGGAGAGAATCCTTCGCGATATCGGAACCAGCGTTGAAAACGTTCGCCGCTGTTTGGCGAGGAGTGGACAAGATCGGCGGCGGAGCTATCTTCGAACACGTTGAACGATGAGTCAAGCACGCTGAGAATTTTTTCCTGCTTGCGCACCTGAGAGTCAATCGACTCATTGAGTTTTTCTGCGGAAGCTTCCAAGGCGTCAAGCCCCCCCTCTCCGGAGATTGCGACACTATCAGTTGACTTCGACACAGCTGCCAATTTTGCCTTCCGAGGATTTTGCGTTGATCATGCGCGTCGCGAAACTAAACCGTTCCCGCAAGAACGCATGCTTCGCCATTTTAGGCGTCGTTCGATCGAAGTTGGTGCCGGCGGCGATCGAATTCTCTCAACGTCGGCACGTTGGGCCATCGAACCCCTGCGCGCCACTGGGCGTACGGGTCAATAAATCCGATCACGCAGCACCAACGGAGCACCCCACGCCACAACAACCCCATCTACTTCCGAGCAGGACGAGCCGAAGCCGACGTTTCCTCCTCCGCTAGCCGCCCGACCTTCGGCACGGCAATAAGAGCACTGCGCGAAAGGCTTTTCCTATTCGTGAGTTGACCCTTCTTCGGCGGCTCGGGCGAAAAGCGCTCTTGTGCGCGACCGCCCTCGAAGTAACCCTCTACTGCACGCCCAAGGGCTAACGCGAGGGTACGAAAAGGGGGCACCGCGAATGCGTTGTTGCGCGATTTCATGCCTAGCCGCGCACAGCCTTCGGCGAAGATATGCAGTCTGCCCGGAATCCCAGTGATTGGATTAAGCTCAGCCTTGCTTTGGGTTACCTATAACCAGTCGCACTACAGGCTTCCGTAAACATTTCGAATAACCGCGCCGGCTTCCCCACCGTGCCGGCGGCGAGCTCGCCCGTCGCGGCGAGCTGCGGCTCCATGGCGCGCCGGAAGCTGTCGCGCATGAGGGGTTCGCCGGCGACGGTTTCGTGCAGGTGCTTTAGTTGGCGCAGGGTGAAGGGGTGCTCCAGCAGACCGGCCGGGTCGGGGGCTGACGCGTAGCGTGTGCGGAGAGTGGCCACCGCTTGGTCGAGGATGTCGTTGTGGCCATACGGGAGGGCGCCAGCATCCGCCACCGGCACTACCTTCGCGAGGGACTCGTCGATCGTGAGGCTAGGCCACGGCACCACATCGAGGTGAGCGACCGAGAGCACCCACCCGCGATTGTCGCGGGCGGGGTCATCGAAAACGTGGAGTTGGCGGGGCGACAAGCCCGAGACTCCGGCCTTCGTACGGAGCGAGCGCAGTACGGCATCCGCCAGCAACTCACCCTCGTGCAGGAAGGTGCCCGGCAGGCGCCAGGTGGTGCCAGCACCAGTGCCAGCACCGGTGCCAGTGCCAGTGCCAGTGCCAGCGCCGACGCCAGCGCCAGCGCGCACCAGCAGCACGCTGAGCGCGCCGCGCGGCGGAACCGTGAGCACCGCGGTGTCGACGGCGACGGAGGGGCGCGGGTAGTCGGTCAGGGCCCGGTCGTGCGAGTCGCGGTAGATCTCCATACGCACGATTATCGCAGATTCGCGCTAAATGTCAGTGGGGTGTCATATTCTGAATTTGCGCAACAGTGCGCTAACTATCGGAGGCATCATGAACAGAGAGATTCACCGCCACCAGAACAGACCACTCCCCCAGCTCCACGTCGGCCACGGCAGCCACCACGGTGCCCTCAGCATCTTCCCCCTCTGGGTCGACTCGCCCCGCGTCACCGGCCTCGACTGGAAGGCCAGCAGCATCCGCACCGCTGAACGCGAAGGCTCCCCCGTCGTCGGCGAACTCGTGCTGCACAACAGCACCACCCGCCCCGTCGTCGCCCTCGAAGGCGACCTCCTGAAAGGCGGATGGCAGGATCGGATGCTCGCCCGCAGCCTTCTGCTCGAACCCTTCGAGGCGCGCGTCGCCGAAGTGTTCTGCGTCGAAGCCGGACGTTGGGGCGCACGCTCAACGGACGCCTCAGCAGCCCACGAGGCCAGCGGCCGCCGCAGTGCGCTCAGCGTGCGGCGCGGCGACGCAAGTGGCGGCAGCGGCGAGCGCGGCGGTAGCCAGCAGTCCGAAGTGTGGCAGCGCATCAGCCGCTTCGAGAACACCCTCGGCGCTACGGCCAGTTCGTCGATGCTCGATCATCTCGACCGTTCCGCGCCACTCGAAGCCCGCCCGCTCGACGGCCAGCGCGGCGTCATCATCGGCATCGGCGGCCGCGTAATCGGAGCAGAACTCTTCGGCAACACTGCCGGGCTGCGCAGCCGGTGGCAGGGCATCCTCGCGGCCGCCGCCTTGGACGCCCAGCTCGCCCCGCAGCGACGCACCACCGCCCACGATGCCCGCGTCTTCACCCGTCACCTGCAGGCCGTGACCCTCGAAGACGGCGGAGACGCGGGGCTCGCCCGCGCAGTACGGTCGCAACAGGGCCGACTGCGGGCATCCGGAATCGTACAGACGAACGCGCACACCAACATGCACACCCACACCAGTGCACCAACAGCCAGCATCATCCACCTCACCGCGTTTGACGACGCGCACCCCCTATTGGAGAACGCATGAGCGAGAGCCCCTTCTACGACGACGACTTCAATGACTGGCTGATGAAGCCCCGACCACTGCTGCCCACGTACGTGCCGCTGCACGAGATGAGCGAGCACCCCATTCTGCGGCGAGCGCTCGCAACGGGAACCGAAGCGGACGCCCCACTGGAATGGCCCGGCTTGAACTCAGAGCAAAGGCGCGCGGTTACCGAGATCCGCCTCATCGATCACCACGACGGGGTCGCTGTAGCCATCCCCCCGCACTTCAACCTCGACGTGTTCATCACCGACGCTAACGAGGAGGAAGCACCCCCGCTCCTGAGTGGACGCTACGGTGATGAGCAGCGCTACTACACCCAGGCCACCGACACAGGGTTCCACACGGTCGGCATCTTCACGGCGATCACCATTAAGGACCGGCGTCGCTACTTTCAATGGATCGTCGATCACTGGCAGGAGATTGGGCAGAGCATGTTCCTCTACTACCGAGACGACGACGATACCCACTTCTGCAACGTCCGCGAAAGCGATATCGAGCAGGTAGCGCCGGGTGCCACTGACATCGCGCCGAAACGCGAGATTCAGGATGTCGCGGTCACCGAAACCGCCGATGCTGACGCTGCTGCTACTGATGCCGCTGCCGACGCCGCTGATGCAGCTGATGCCGACGACCCTGCTGCTGACAGCAACTCCGACGCCGAACCCGACACCAACAACGAAAAGGATGACCCCATGGATGAAGAAGACGACATGCTCATGACCGAAGTGGATGCGATGGTGCAGCACGGCATCGCCGTCGGCATTGCGTCGATCGCCCACCGCGGGCAGACCGACAAGCTCGGCTACGACTACATCGATCACCCTGCCCGCGTGGCCGAGAGCTTCGATTGGTTGAACCAGCCGGTCGAGCACTGCGCCGCATGGCTGCACGATGTGATCGAAGACACCGACATCACCGCCACTGACCTGCTGAAGGCCGGCATGCTGCCCGAGATCGTGGAGGCGGTCGTGCTGCTGACTAGGCGAGAGGATGTCGCCGACGCCGACTATTACGAACGCATCCGCCAGCATCCGGTCGCTCTCGCGGTGAAGCTCGCAGACATTGATGACAACCTCGCCGAGTGGCGTTTTCGCAAGCTCGACTACGACCTTCAGGTGCGGTTGTCGAACAAGTACTTCAACGCCCGGCAGCTGCTGCAGGCGACTCCCGAGTGAAGCGCTCGCGCTGAACCCCAGCCGAACGACTCACCCCTTGACGATGAAGCATCCGACCCCACGGAGACCCCATGAAACTTTCTAGTGCCCAAACTGATCGCGCCACCGGCGTGATGCTCGCGATGGCGTGCGGCGATGCTCTCGGCGCCGGCTACGAATTCGGGCCTCCTTTCGAGGGCGAGGTTGAGATGAAGGGTGGCGGCGGCTTCGGCTGGGCTCCCGGCGAATGGACCGACGACACCTCCATGGCCGTGCCCATCCTGCGCGCCGCGGCCACCGGTCGCGACCTGCGCGACGAGGCTGTGCTCGACGAGATCGTCGCGGCCTGGGTCAACTGGGCCAAGACGGCTCCGGATGTCGGGGTGCAGACCAGCGGAGTGCTGCGCGGCATCGAACCTACCGCGAGCGCCGCCCGCGCATCCGCCCGCCGCGTGCACGATGCTCGCGGTCGCAGCGGCGGCAACGGCTCGCTCATGCGCACCGCCCCGGTCGCGCTCGCCTACCTCGGTGACGCGCAAGGGCTCGCCGAGGCGGCCCGCGCGATCAGCGACCTCACCCACTTCGATGAGGATGCCGGCGACGCCTGCGTGCTCTGGAGCCTCGCGATCCGTCACGCGATCCTCACTGGCGAAGCGGATGTTCGGGTCGGGCTCTCGGCCCTCGCCCCCGACCGCGCCACCCGCTGGGCCGCGTTCATCGCGGACGCCGAGACCCGGCAGCCCCGCGACTTCACCAAGAACGGCTGGGTTGTGGAAGCGCTGCAGGCCGCGTGGTCGGCGATCGTCAACGGCGAGAGCCTCGTCGACACCCTCGAGCGTGCCGTGCGGGGTGGCCGTGATGCCGACACCGTTGCCGCGATCGCGGGTGGTCTCGTGGGTGCCCGCTGGGGACTCTCCGCGATTCCCGCCGCCTGGCAGCGCATCGTGCACGGCTGGCCGAACCTCACGAGCCTCGACCTCGTGCGTCTCTCCAGCAAGACCGTGCGGGGCGAGCCGGTGCCCGAACGCATCGACTACACCGAGTTAGGCGACGTGTCGACGTTGGTGCAGCATCCGCACGACGCTGGCGTCTGGCTCGGGGCAGTCGGCGCGCTCGACATCCTTCCGCCCGAAGTGGATGCCGTGGTGTCACTCTGCCGCATCGGCTCTAAGCAGGTGCCTGCCCGCATCCGCCACCGTGTCGAGGTGCGCCTGATCGACAAGTCGACGCCCTCCGAAAACCCGAACCTGCTCTTCGTGCTCGCCGATGCAGCGGATGCCGTGGCCGCCCTGCGCGCCGAAGGCCACACGGTGCTGCTCCACTGCGTGCAGGCGCACAGCCGCACCCCCACCGTCGCTGCGCTCTATGCCGCGCGGCACCTCGGGGTACCGATAGACACCGCGTTGGCTGAGGTGCGCGCGGCCCTGCCGAACGCTCGCCCGAACGGGGCGTTTCGGGCGGCGCTTGCCGACGCTAGTTTGGTCCCAACAAAGGGAGCATCCGAATGATGATCGATCTCCACACGCACTCGGCGGTCTCCGATGGTCTCGACTCCCCTGCCGAGCTGATGCGTTTGGGCGCCGAAGCTGGGCTGTCGGTCATCGGCCTCACCGATCACGACACGACGGCGGGCTGGGCAGAAGCATCCGTCGCCGCACAGCAGCAGGGCATCCGCTTACTTCGTGGTGCCGAGCTTTCTACGACGGATGCCCGGGGCGGCACAGTGCACATGCTGGCGTACCTGTTCGATCCGAACGCGCCTGAGCTGCTCGCAGAACTCGCGAAAGCTCCCCAGCAACGGGAGGATCGTGTCCGGGCGATTATCGAGCGCCTCCAGCAGGATTTCGCTGTCTCGTTCGAGTCGATTACCGAGCGCGCCGGTGTCGGCACGATGCTGGGCAAGCCGCACATCGCGGCCGAGCTAGTGGCGATAGGAGCGGTCCCTACTCCGCGTGACGCTTTCACGAATATTCTCGCGGACGGCAGCAAATACCTTGTCCCCTTGATACGGATGAGCCCGCTCACCGCTGTTGACCTCGTACAGAAAGCCGGCGGAGTCACGGTCATCGCGCATCCGCGAGACGGAGGGCGGGGCAATGGCCTTACCGCCGCCGAGATCGCTGAGCTGCGGGATGCCGGACTCTTTGGTCTCGAAGTTGACCACCGCGAGCACACCGCCCTTGCCCGCGCAGAACTCACCGCTCTCGCAACCGACTTAGGACTGCGGATGACCGGCTCCAGCGACTACCACTCGACAGTCAAGCCCAATCGCCTCGGCGAAAACACCACTGCCCCCGAGGTACTCGAGGAGCTCCTCGCGAGCGCGACCTCGGGGATGGGGCTCCTGTAGTCAGGGAGCACAACGTGCCGGCGACACCGGTCAGGGAGACTGCGGGCGATCAACAAAAACATCGCTCCGCAACCTCACCAATACCGCACCCAGAACTGCTGATCCTGGTGGAACAGTTCGCTCTCGCCGTGGCGGGCGACCGGGTAGTAGGTGCCATGCAGCCAACCGAAGTTTGCGGTGTGGGCTCCGGTGCGCTTCTCGTCGGTTGAGCCCTCGATGGGTTCGGTCGCGAAGGCGGCGTCGGTGGCGGCATCCGATACTCGGTCGAACAGTTGGCGACGCGGGTCGGTGGCGCAGGTGGCGGCGGCTTGGAAGCCGGCACCGAAGTCGGTGGCCCACAGGGTGTCGTCGATCGCGATGTGGTCGGGATGCGGGTACGCGAAGCATCCCTCGTAGCCGCCCTCAGGGGTGGAGTACGAGCCGACGATTCCGGCGATGCGAACATCGTCGCTCACCAGCTGTGGCACAAAAGTGTCGATCGTTGAGTCCAGCGCCCAGGCCACTTCGGCTTCGCTGAGGTCGCCATCGCCGAGATCGAAGACCAGCAGGGCTCCGCGGTCGTCGAGATCGCGATACACATCCACGGTGGTCGACACGAGGCACTCGTCGGTTTCGTCGATGCGGCAGACGACACCGTCGGGATCGGGCACCGGTGCCGAGGTTTCGACCGGCGCAAACCGACCGGGCACGGTCGCATCCGAGTCAGCCATGTCGACGAAGTAGTTCACAAACGAGTTCACTCGCGCCTCAGCACACGCCTCGCTGTACTGCGCCTCGGGCAGCGGCTCAGGCGCCGGCTCCAACTCGGGCTGCCAGCCCGCTTCGAGCCCTTCGGGGGAACAGAAACCGGTTTGCTCGCCGCGGGTCAGCAACACAACGACGCTATACACATCCGCTCGATCCTCGAACAGAGACCAGTACTGAAACTCGTCATCCGGATGCGGGCCAACATAGATCACGGCGCTCGGCTCGACCGTGTTGCGGGCCTGCGCAATCGCGCCCAACCCCACGGTCACCGCCACTATGGAGGCGACGGCCACCACCCACTTCGCTACGCGCTGGCCCCTCATGGCTTCACATACCAGCCACGACGGTGCAGCACGATCGCGAGCAGCACCCACGCCGCGAGCCACAGTGTTGTCCACACCACTTGCGCGAGCATCGCCGAGGGGAACAGCTGAGCAAAGTGGTCAGCGATTGACACGCCTCCTGGCAATGGCCGGCGCAGCAGCGCCATCAGCAGGTGAGAGCCAAAGTAGGCCAACAGGCTGTTGCGTCCGAGGGCGACCCACGGCATCCAGAATCTGCTCTGTCTCTCAGTGCGGAATCCGCTGGAGGGCAGGGCGATTTGGCCGAGCCAGAGCAGCACCGCGGCGAGCGCCGCAATACTGAGGGCGAAGGGTGCCGTCCAGAGTCGCTTCATCGGGGGCACCGGGCCACCGGCCAGCAGGTCGGAGCCGAGCCACAGCACGAGTGCAAAACCCACCAGCGCGGCAATCGCGAGAACGATCGGCACAGTGGTGATCGGAAGGCGCGTCGAGCTCGAGGCTTCGCTCCTGCGGAAATGCAGGATGAGGTGGCCGAGAGTCGCGCCGGCTGCCGTCGACACGAGGGCACCGAAGATCGCGACAATGCCCTCCGGGTCATGCCCGGCAACACCGTTCGTATAGATATGGGATGCCCCGAAGAGGAGTGAGTCGAGCGGGCCCGAGGGGTTGCACTCGGGCGTCAGCAGGGTGGCGACGCAGGCGCGCGCGAAGATCGAGAGCAGTGCCGTGTGGGCGACCGCCAGCAGGATGGTGAGCAGCGCCCAGCCGCGCCAGCTGCGCGTCACGAGATGAAGCAGTGCCATCACGATGATGACTACGGCGTAGAGCTGCAGCACTCCCGTGAATCGCAGTTCTGTCAACGACGTGGTGGCATCGACGACCGCGTTGTAAGCGAGGCCCAGCGCGAGCAGCACGAGTGCGCGCCGCACGACTCCCCACGGCTCGACTCGACGGTGGAAGGCAAACGCCATTCCGCAGCCGGCAAGCGTGACGAAGAGCGGAAAGATCAGGTCGATGGGCATGACACTTGCCCACGACGCGTGGCCAAGCAGCGGGATCGAGATGATGGCGCTATTGACGCCCAAGCTCGCGACGAGCATCCAGCCCCGCGCCCAGTCGAGAGCGTCGATGCGCCCCTTCGTCACTGGTGCCGACGCCGCTGAAGCCGCTGCCGCTGGTGCCGCCGCCGCTGGAGCGGTGTTTGCCGACTCGCGCTCGTTGGCCATGCGCTCCCGAATCCCGGCTTGCGGCCGACGTGACTGATGCAATCGGTGCCGCCTGCGGGCGTGGACTGCTGTGCAGCAGAATACCACCGGGCTTGCGCACCACGAACGGCTCGCAACACGAATCATGATCGTGGGCGAATGGATACTCCGCAACGTGACAGAGTCTTCACACCAGCAATTTTCTGGTTGACGCCGATGGCTATCTCACGAGGCACATCTTTGCCCTCTTGGCCCCACAAGGGCGCACGCGCTTTGGCAACTGGCTCAGCATAGAATTCTCGTCGACAGATCCGCCAGAAGACTTTGCTCACAGTTCCATCGATTGGGCATCGAACCGCTATGGCCTCACCCCGCCGCGACGCCGCCCCCTCGAAAAAAGAGATCAACCACATGAAGAAGCTGCCCGTGGATAGCGATGGCTACCTTTCTTGGAAGGTCTTCGATGTCGTCGTTGACGAGTCGCGCTTCGCCCCGCCCCCAGCGCTCAAACGCTCGCTAGTCATCATGATCTGTGGATGGGTGACCTTCGCAGGCGGAGCATTCCTGGCACGGGAACTCGCAGACTGGAGAATCCTAGGGTCAGCTGTGCTGATCCTTGCAGGGCTGGGGTTTCTTGTTGCCTTGGTCTCCGGCATTATCTGGCGCATTTACCTCTACAAACCCGAGGTCCGCATCCCCGGCGGCATCACACTGCCCGACGGCGTCGCGGAGCAGTTTGTTCGCTGGGCCGACGGCCGGTACGGCGTGACCCTTACCTCCGCTGAGGTCGCGACGCTACTGGGCTGCGACGACCGCGGCAACACCATCACTATCGATGGCGCCGAGATTATGATCGCCACACCGGCGGGGTTCTCTCCCCATTCACGATTCGGCCTCACGGCGCCGATCACCGGAATTGAACTACCGATTCGCGGTTAGTGCCCGCGGTGATCCTGAATAGTCATGCGCGGCCCGAACGCTGGCTTTCGAAAGCCGGATGCCGTGATGAGTCGCACAACCCGCTGACGGTGGCCGCGCCAGGGCTCGAGCAGTTCGAGCATCCGCTCATCGTCGACGGGTTCACCAATGAGGGCCCAGCCGACGACCGCGGCAAGGTGGTAGTCGCCAACGCTAGGGCTATCGGGATCGGCGTGGGAGCGCTGCATGGTTTCGGCGGCCGTCCACACGCCAACGCCCACGACTGATCGCAGCGCGGCTTCGATGCGTGGCCCGCCACGCCCCCAATCGGCCGTGCGTTCGAGGGATGCCGCCACTTGCGTCGCGCGCATCACGGTCGCCGAGCGCTGGGGCCCGACTCCCGCGCGGTGCCACTCCCACGACGGAATACGCGCCCACTCCTGCGGCGACGGCACGACCCGCATCCCGGCCGGAGCGGGCCCGGGCGCTGGCGACCCAAACTTGGTGACGAGGATGCGCCACCCGCGCTTCGCCTCGATGCCCGTGACCTTCTGCTCCAGAATCGCCATCACGAGCGCCTCGAACACAAGCTTGGTGCGAGTGAGCCTTAGCCCTGGATTCTGCCGCTGGGCCTCAGCCGCGAACGGAAGCGCCGATACATCGAAGTCGCTCCAGTCGTCGCCCTCCCCCAGCAACTCGGGAACGCTGTCGATCGCCCACTCGGCTCCGGCGCCCCACGCAGTGCACTCCACGTGCGACTGGTGCTGCACGAGACGCAAAGTTGCGGGACCAGCCGGGGTGAGCATCGTGCGCCAGGTGCCCGCGGCATCCACCTGCATGGTCGGATCGCCGGCACCACGCTTCAGCGGCCGCAGCGTTGCGCGCACATCGACGGGCCGCCCGGGCGCGAAACGCAGGCGCAGAGGCTCGGCGGCGGCGAGCGCGTCAGTCATGCGCCCTAGATTACGCGCCACCCCTGACGTAGAGTTTGTCTCATGATATGGATGGCTGTGGCGGTGATCATCGGAATAGGCACCGGAGTTCTCTGGTGTGATGCGCGCACTCCCCTCTACAGAGCGCTGCCCACTCTTGTCGCACTCACGCTGGGGATGGTCGCGACAATGCTGCTCGTTGCAGCGACCAATGGCGGCCCATCCCTCAGCTATGGGTTCCTTGGGGGCTTGATCGTCACACAAGTTGCCTACACCCCGTGGCTCTGGTCGAAGGTCTTTCCCGAGGCAGGTTTCACCTATTGGCAGCTTGCAGTGCGTCAGTTCACCCACCCGCGCGCTCTCCGCAGGGAGTATTCAATGCTTCTCGGCGATGACAACGCCCACCCCGCGCGATGATCACCTTCACCACCATGCTCCTCCTCGGCGCTTATGCCGGGATGCTCAACGTGGATGCCCGCAAGCCGCGCTCCAGTCGGCCAGCCCTCGTGGGCAGCCTGCTTGTCTCTGCGGCCGCAGCGGTCTTCAGCATCAGTTTCGACCGCACTAACTGGGCCGCCCCTTTCATTTTCTTGGCAATCTTCTGGCTCTCCGCCGCGCTCTACGCCGCCTGGGGTTGGACTAATCGCTTTCCCGAAGCCGGGATGTCGTTCTGGGCGTTCTTTGTGCGCGAGCTCTACGACAACTCCTTCACAGCCAAGCAGTACGCCACGATGCTCGCCGAACGCGAACTCTCCGAAGGCCAGACCACCGCCGCTGGCTAAACTGCGCTCATGCTTCTCTTTGCCGCCGCCGAAGCCGCTGCCCCCAGCCAACAGCCGTAAACTTGCCGTGTGGCTGTTCCCAAGATTCTTCTCTTCTACGTGTTCACGCCGCTGGCCGATCCGGAGGCTGTGCGGTTGTGGCAGCGCGACCTCTGCGAGTTTCTCGGGCTCGGCGGTCGCATCATCCTCTCCAAAGACGGCATGAATGGCACCGTCGGCGGCGAACTGAAAGACATCAAGCGCTACGTGCGCAAGACGCGCGAGTACCCGGCGTTCAAGAACATCGATTTCAAGTGGAGCGAGGGCCAGGGCAACGACTTCCCGAAGCTCAGCGTGAAGGTGCGCGACGAGATCGTCAGCTTCGGCGCTCCCGGCGAGCTGCAGGTCGACGAAAACGGGGTGGTCGGCGGCGGCACGAAGCTCAGCCCCGAAGAACTCCACGAGCTCGTGGCCCGCAAGGACGTGACCTTCTTTGACGGTCGCAACCCCATCGAGGCCGCAATCGGTAAGTTCACCGATGCGATAGTTCCGGATGTCGACACCACTCGTGATTTCGTCGCCGAACTCGACAGCGGCAAGTACGACCACCTCAAGAACACCCCCGTTGTCACCTACTGCACGGGCGGCATCCGCTGTGAGGTGCTCTCCTCCCTCATGCGCAGCCGTGGGTTCGGCGAGGTCTACCAGCTCGACGGCGGCATCGTTCGCTACGGCGAGAAGTACGGTGACTCGGGCCTCTGGAATGGTTCGCTGTACGTGTTCGACAAGCGCATGGCCATCGACTTCACGGCCGACACGAAAGCAATCGGCGAGTGCTACCAGTGCGGCACCGCCACCAAGCGCATCGAGAACTGCCACAACAAGGCCTGCCGCGAACAGTTCGTGGTGTGCGATGAGCATGCAGCCACCACGGCGTGCGCCGAGCATCCGATCGCCAGCTTCACCGGTGTTAAATAACACCCGAAGTTAACAATTTCTGGCTTTCATGGCTTTCCGGCCGAAAAGTATGCGCGATGATGGTTGCATGAAGATCGGAATCCTGACCAGCGGTGGCGACTGCCCCGGGCTGAACGCGGTTATTCGCGGCATCGTGCTCAAGGGCACGCAGGTGTACAACAAAGAGTTCGTCGGCTTCCGCGACGGCTGGCGTGGAGTTGTTGAAGGCGACGCCATGCCCCTCGAGCGCAAAGACATCCAGGGCATCTCCAAGCAGGGTGGCACCATTCTGGGCACCTCACGCACGAACCCCTTCGAGGGCACCAACGGCGCGGACACTGTTCGCGAAAACATGGAGCGCCTCGGCGTTGACTCCCTCATCGCCATCGGTGGCGAAGGCACCCTCGCTGCTGCCAAGCGGTTGACGGATGCCGGAATCAAGATCGTGGGCGTTCCTAAGACGGTGGACAACGACCTGTCGGCCACCGACTACACGTTCGGCTTCGACACTGCCACGCAGATCGCCACCGACGCCATGGACCGCCTGCGCACCACCGGTGACTCGCACGGCCGCTGCATGGTTGCCGAGGTCATGGGCCGCCACGTCGGCTGGATCGCCCTTCACTCGGGCATGGCTGCCGGCGCGCACGCGATCCTCATCCCCGAACAGAAGACATCGATGGCGCAGATCGTGGAGTGGGTAAATTCTGCTCGCGACCGCGGCCGCGCTCCGCTCGTTGTGGTGGCCGAAGGCTTCACCCTCGACACGATGGATGACGCTCACTCCGAACGTGGACTCGACGCGTTCGGTCGCCCCCGCCTCGGCGGCATTGGCGACCAGCTCGCGCCCGAGATCGAAGCCCTCACCGGCCTCGAGACTCGCTCGACCACTCTGGGTCACATTCAGCGCGGTGGAACTCCCAGCGCCTACGACCGCGTTCTCGCCACCCGTTACGGCCTCGCTGCCGTCGACGCCGTCATCCACGGTCGCTGGGGCCGCATGGTCTCCCTGCAGGGCACCGAGATCACCAACGTGGCATTCGAAGATGCGCTCGGCAAGCTCAACACGGTGCCGCAGTCACGCTACGACGAAGCGGCCATCCTCTTCGGCTAAACGCACTTTCGAAGCGCGAGCATCGCGGGCCGTGGCCTGCGTTGCTCGCGCTTTGTCGTGGCTGAGGCGAAACTCAGCCTGCGGTTCTAGGCTGGCGGTATGTGGCGTGGAATCGAAGTAACCAAGAACGAGTCCGACCCGAAAGCTCCGGCACACGTCGCGCTTTCTGAGCAACTGGATGACACCATCCTGATGCCGGGAGACGTCACGATCGATGTCGAGTTCTCTAGCCTTAACTACAAAGACGGCATCGCGCTCACGGGCAAACCGGGCATCGTTCGCGCGCCGTACCTCATCGCGGGCATCGACCTTGTCGGCGTCGTCGCTGAGTCGACTGACGAACGCTTTATAGCTGGTCAGCGTGTCTTAGTGACCGGTTGCGGCCTCAGTGAAACCCACCATGGTGGTTTCGCCGAGCGCGCCCGCGTTCCCGGTGATTGGGTCGTTCCCGTGCCCGCCGGCATCAGCAACCATCAGGCCGCCGCGATCGGCACCGCCGGATTCACCGCGATGCTCTCGGTGCTCGCGATCGAGCGCGGCGGAGTCTCCGGCGAGGTGCTCGTGACCGGGGCGGCCGGCGGAGTCGGTTCCGTGGCAATCGCGCTCCTGAGCAAGCTCGGGTACAGCGTCACGGCATCCACTGGTCGCGAAAGCGAACACGACTACCTTCGCTCACTCGGCGCCAGCACGATCATTGACCGCGCCGAGCTGAGCGCCGAGCCGAAAGCCCTCATGAAACAGCGCTGGGGTGGTGCGATCGACGCCGTCGGTGGCACCACGCTCGCCTCGGCCATCGCCGCGACAGAATACGGCGGCACCGTGACCGCCTGTGGCAACGCGCAGTCCAGCGAGCTGCACACGAGCGTGATGCCGTTCATTCTGCGCGGCGTGAGCCTCGTGGGCATCAACTCGGTCTTCACCCCGCGCGAGCTGCGCCTCGAAGCGTGGAGCCGCCTCGAGCGCGATCTCGACCTCGCGAGTCTCGAATCCACGACCTCGACCATCGGCCTCAGCAACACGATCGCTGCTGGCGCGGACATCATGGCCGGCCGCATCCGAGGTCGCACGGTTGTTGACGTGCACGGCTAAACCGCACCACCAACATCCCGGCCTCGGCACCCGGCTGTGTCATGCTTTTGAACATGAACAGTGCCTTCGCCATTCTTGGATCAGCTTTTGTCTTTCTCGCCGCTCTCGTACATCTCATGATCTTCTTCATGGAGAGCGTGCTGTTCCACACGCCTCGCGTACAGCAGGTCTTTGGCGTGCGCCCCCAAGACGTGGATGCCGTGAAACCGTGGGCTTACAACCAGGGCTTCTACAACGTGTTCCTCGCGCTCGGCGCCGGAACCGGCCTCGTCCTCATGGGCACCGTCAGCATGTGGCCGGCAGGAATCGCTCTCGCAATGTTCGCGGCGCTCAGCATGCTTCTTGCAGCGGTGGTCTTGATTACTTCGCAGCCCCGACAGATGGCTCGTCCCGCCATTATCCAGGGCGTACCGCCGCTACTCGGAATCATCTTCCTCGTGCTGGCGCTCAACGTCGGATAGCACCACGCGCTAGCGGTCTAGGTACTCCGCAAGGGTGTCGACCAGTGATTGGCTGGAGCGATCTTCGGCGATGACGTGAACCGTGAGCCCGGCATCCCGAGCATCAAAAGCCGTACGCGGCCCGATGCAGGCCACAATCGTGGTTTCGGGCAGCGGTGCCAACTGTTCGGCGACCTGACGCGCGACAGACCCTGAGCTGACCAGAATCGCCGAGATGCGACCGGATGCGACGTCCTCGCGCACCTTGTCCGCGACTGGGATTCCGACCGTGCTGTAGGCCGAGACGCTGACGACCTCGTGCCCGAGAGCCCCGAGGCCTTCGAAAAGTGTGGTGTCAGCCAAATTGGACTGCGGCGCAAGCACGCGCAGCCCAGCAGTCGCATCCGGCCACTCCTTGACCAGACCGCGGCCAGAGTTATCAAATTCAGGAACAAAATCGACGCGGTGCCCTGCCAGAGTGAGCGCACTAGCGGTTGTCTCGCCGACAGCAGCAATCTTGGTGCTTTCAGGGATCTTCACGCCGCTGACAGTGAGCACATCCACCGTCGTAGCGCTCGTGACGGCGATCCAATCGAACTGCCCATCGTTGAGTTCATGGAACGCGTTAGCGAGCGCGGGAACGTTCTCCGAGGGTGCGAAATTGATCAGGGGTGCGATAACGGGAATTGCTGAGTGGTCTCTCAACAACGCTGCGACGCTGTCGCCCCAATTGCCTCCGCGTGGAACGAGCACGCGCAAACCATCGAGTGCTTTGCTTGCCATGTTCCTATACTCCCCCCGTTGGGGAGTAAGACGCTAATCGAGCTAGTCGTCGTCGCTAAGAATTGCCCACGCGATGACGGCAACAACTGAGACAGCCGCTGCTGCAGCGCCAACAATCCACGGAAGAGGATTGGTCTCGTAGGAGTCGCGAACGCGAGTGGTTACTTCGTCAACCCGCTTGCCGACGTTGAACTTGTCTTCGATAGCGTCGAGCGTGCTCTCAAGTTCGGCGCGAGCCTTCTCGATGTTGTCGCTGGCGTTTTCTTTCACGTTGATGCTGTCAGACATTATGACCTCCGCTTTCGGGTGCCTTTGATGGCACGAACGTCGCTCTTAATACTTTCGATTGTCTCGGTCGGAGCTGGCGGGGTGCCCTTTTTGACGAGCGTGATCCCCACGAACACAAGAATTGCCACGATGACGAGAAGAATGCCGGCCACCACTAGGGCGGCGGCCCAGGCGGGCATCACTTCAGCGAAGCCGAGAACCGCGGCAGCGATAAGAACCATGAGCGCAAAGAGCGCGAAGAACGCGGCTCCCGCAAATAGCCCGATGCCGATTCCGGCGTTCTTGAGCTTGCCGACCATCTCGCTTTTGAGCGATTCGATTTCACCACGAACGAGATCGCCCAGAAGGCGAGGAACGTCGGCGATAAGCGCAGCGAGCGAACGCTTAGGTTCGCGCTGCGGGTCTGACTTCGGTGTGTCACCGTTCATGGCAGCCCCTACTTCGAGTTAGTGGACTTCGTCGTTGATGTCGATGACGAAGACTTCTTGGTGGCAGGCTTCTTTTTTGCAGCGCTGCTCGAGGACGTCGACGACTTCGACGCAGTGGTGCTTGAAGCGTTGCTTGAAGCGTTGCTGCTGCTGTTCTTGCTGCTCGCAACCTGCTTAACGACCTTCTTGGCGCCGTCGGCGAGGAACTCCGCGACATCCGGGGCCTTGTCTTTCACAAAGTCTTCAGCGTTATGGCGCTGCTGCGTGATGCGGGGATCGTTCCACAGCTTGCCGGCCGTGGCCTTGATCTTCTCGTACTTCTCGCGACCTGCGCGGGTTCCGAGCACATAGCCGATGCCGAGTCCTACTACTAGGAGGATCTTGCCCTTCATGGCGAACTCCGTTTCTATTGGCGGTTGGTTATTCCAACATACTCGCGATAGCTGCACCCCGTGGTCAGGGTTTTCTGTTATCGCAGGTAGCTAGTTTGGAGCATATTCTCAGATAGGCATAGCCCAACCGCCCGAACTCACACAGAGTTTGCAGGCGTGTAACCTGCCGCGTTCGATTACTGCGGGGCAGATGCTGCGGCAGCAGCCTTCGCGGCAGCGGGCAGTGCCTCCACAATCTTCGAGACCACACCGTCGTCGTGGGCGGCCGAGACGAACCACGCCTCAAACACGCTTGGAGGCAACGACACCCCGGAGTCGAGCATGGAGTGGAAGAAGGGAGCGTAGCGGTAACCCTGCTGAGCCTTCACGTCCGCGAAGTTCAGCGGTTCGGTGCCGGAGAACACAAACGAGAACAGGTTGCCCGCGTGCTGCACGACGTGCTCAACACCCTCGGCGGAGAGGGCGGCCGACGTTTCGGTCGAGAGGGTTTCGGCAACCTGGTTGAGCCGCGAATACACGGCGTCGTCAGCGAGCCGCAGCGTAGCGAGGCCCGCAGCGACGGCGACGGGGTTTCCGCTGAGGGTGCCGGCTTGGTAGACGGGGCCGAGGGGGGCCAGCAATTCCATGATGCGAGCCGAACCGCCCAGGGCGGCCAACGGCATCCCGCCACCAATGACCTTGCCAAAGGTGAAGAGGTCGGGAACCCAGCGCGCCTCAGGGGCTTCGGGGTTCGCGGCCGCTGCGGCGCGAGCATCCAAGCCCCAGTAGCCAGCGGGGTCGACGCGGAAGCCCGTGAGAACTTCGTCGCTGATCGCGAGGGCGCCGTGCTCGTGGGCGATGCGCACGATGGCTTCGTTGAAGCCGGGCTGCGGGGCGAGAACACCCATGTTCGCGGCGGCGGCTTCGAAGATCACGCCGGCGATGTCGTGGCCGTGTTCGGCGAAGACCTGCTCGAGCGCTGCAATGTTGTTGTACTCAATGACGAGGGTCTGCGCGGCAGTCTCGGCGGTGACGCCAGCGGAGCCGGGCATGGACAGCGTTGCAAGGCCAGAGCCTGCTTCGGCGAGGAGCCCGTCGGAGTGGCCGTGGTAGTGCCCGGCGAACTTCACGAGCAAGCGACGGCCAGTGGCACCGCGAGCGAGGCGGATGGCCGTCATGGTCGCTTCGGTGCCGGTGGAAACGAGGCGCAAGCGTTCGATCGGGCTCACTCCCCCGACGCTAATGCGGGCCCGCACGAGTTCGGCGAGCTCGGTCTCGGCGGGAGTGGATGCTCCAAAGCCGAGGCCGCGCGACGCTGCCTGCTGAACGGCGTCGATCACTTCGGGATGAGCGTGGCCGAGGATGGCGGGGCCCCACGAGTTGACGAGGTCGATGTACGACCGGCCCTCAACATCCGTCACGTAAGAACCTGCGGCCTTCACGTAGAAGCGAGGCGTTCCACCGACGGAGCCGAAGGCGCGCACGGGCGAGTTCACTCCGCCCGGCAGCACGCCGCGAGCGCGGTCGAACGACTGCTGGTTGGTGACGGGGGCTGCGGGGGTGGTGCCGCTTGTGGTGACGCTGTTCGGGGTGCTGGTGCTCATCGGCGTAGCCATTCTGCAAGTTCGGTTGCGTAGTAGGTGAGTACCGCTTCGGCGCCGGCCCTCTGGATGCTGAGTACTGATTCTTCGATTGCGCGGCGGCGGTCGATCCAGCCGTTTGCGGCGGCGGCCTCGATCATCGCGTATTCGCCGGAGACTTGGTACGCCCACACGGGCACGCTGCTGATCGCGCTGGCGTCGGCCAGCACGTCGAGAAAGCTCATGGCCGGCTTGACCATCACGACGTCGGCGCCTTCATCGATATCGAGTTCGACTTCGCGGATGCCTTCGCGGCGGTTGGCCGGGTTCTGCTGGTACGCGCGACGGTCGCCCTCAAGCGAGGACTGCACGGCTTCGCGGAACGGTCCATAGAACGCGGAGGCGTACTTGGCGGCGTAACCGAGCAAGGGGGTGTCGGTGTAACCGGCGGTGTCGAGCGCGTCGCGCACTTCGGCAACCTGGCCGTCCATCATGCCGCTGAGGCCGAGCAGCTGAGAACCAGCTTCGGCTTGGGCAACGCCCATTTCGCGGTAGCGCTCAAGCGAGGCGTCGTTGTCGACGATGAGTTCGCTCGTACCGGTCACGGGGTGGATGCGCTCGCGCAGCACCCCGCAGTGCCCGTGGTCGGTGAATTCGTCGAGGCAGAGATCGGTTTGCACCACGAGGGCGTCCCCGGCCTCGGCGACAGCCGCGCGGGTGGCGACGTTGAGGATTCCGTTCGGGTCAATCGCGCCCGAGCCCTCGGCATCCTTGTGCTCCGGAACACCGAACAGCATGACGCCACCGACGCCCAGCTCGGCGGCTTCGGCAATCGCGCGGCGCATCGAGTCAAGCGAGTGCTGCTGCACGCCCGGCATCGAGCTAATCGGCACCGGTTCGCTCAGACCTTCGCGCACGAACATCGGCAAAATCAGCTGGTTGGGGTGAGTGCGGTTCTCGGCGACCAGACGACGCATCGCCGGGGTCGACCGCAAACGACGGGGGCGGATGATCACGCTCGAGCTCCGGTGAGATCCCCAGCACCCTGAGCCAGCAGTTCGTCGGCGACCCGCTGGGCAACCTCGCGCGCCGGGTCTTCGACATCGTTGACATACAGCGCGTGCGAGCTGGTGACGTAGCGGGAGCCGTCGAGGGCGTAGACCCGCGCATCTAAGAAGATGAGGCCGTCGTCGATCACGGCGTGGGCTCCGAGGGGAGCCGAGCATCCGGCGTCCAACATCGCGAGAACGTAGCGTTCGGCGTCGGTCTTGGTGCGGCTGGGCTTGTGGTCGAGCACCCTGACGAGCTTCTCGTCGCCGTCGCGAACTTCGATCGCGAGAGCACCCTGACCGGGAGCGGTGGGCCAACCCGAGATGCCGAGGTATTCGGTGATGGCAGCAGCACGACCGGCACGATCGAGGCCAGCAGCGGCAAGGATGACGGCATCCAACTCACCGTTCGTCACCTTGTCGAGACGCGAGTCGATGTTGCCGCGAATGTCAACGACCTCAAGGTCGGGGCGCCGCGAACGCAACTGTGCTTGACGACGCGGCGAACCGGTGCCGACACGGGCACCAGCCGGAAGGGTCTCAAGAGTGAGTTCGTCGCGGGCGCACAGCACGTCGCGTTCGTCGACGCGCTTGGGCACGGCAGCAATCGTGAGGCCGGGCACGTTGGCGGTCGGTAGATCTTTCAAGGAGTGAACGACGACATCGCACTCACCGGCGAGCAGCGCTTCGCGAAGGGCGTTCGCGAAAACGCCCTGGCCGCCAATGGTCGACAGTGACTCGGTCGAGCGGTCGCCCTGAGTGGAGATCGGGATGATCTCCGTCTCAACACCGGTCTTGCTTTCGAGCTGGCGCGCCACCGTGGTGGTCTGCGCCATGGCGAGCGTGCTGCCTCTAGTGCCAATACGAATAACGGTCACGGTGCTACCCCCGCGGCTGCGCGCTTAAAGCCGAGCCGCACATTCTCACAGCACCCGGGACGACACACGTCGTACCAGGGGCCGAGCTTAGTCAGTGCGGGGCGATCTGCCGCCGGCACTCCATCCCGGCGCTCCAACACGAGGTCGACGAGACCCGTGACGAATGCCGGATGCACGCCAGGCGTCGGAACGCGGACGGCAAACATGTTGTGGCCTCCCGCGGTTTCAAGCGCCTCCGTATCGAGATCCCACTTCACTTCCATGTGGTCGGAGATGAAGCCGACCGGAACAATGACGACCGCTTCGATGCCATCGGCGGCGAGCGCATCAATCGCATCGTTGATGTCGGGCTCAAGCCACGGCATCGAGGGCGGGCCGCTGCGCGACTGGTACACGAGGCTGTGCGCGGGCAGCGGGGCGTCAGGCGAATCGCTCGCCTGCGCTGCCATCACAACTTCAGCGACCGCGAGGTGCTGCGCTGCGTACGCGCCACCCTCACCAAAGCCACGGAAATCGGGGCCACTCTTGGCAGCATCCGTGGAGGGAATCGAGTGAGTAGCAAAGAGCACGTGCGTCTTCTCGGGAGCAATGCCCTGAGCGGCCACCTTCGCGAGGCCCTCGCGCACACCGTCGATGAACGGCTGCACAAAACCGGGGTGGTCGAAGAACTGGCGCACCTTGTCGATCTGGATCGTGCCTTCGAGACCGGTCTGCTCGAGCGCGATTGCGTAGTCTTCGCGGTACTGGCGGCAGCTCGAGTACGAGCTGTACGCGCTCGTGCCCACGGCGATGAGCTTCTTAAACCCTCGCTCGTTCGCTTCGGTGAGCGCGTCGCTCAAGTAGGGGTTCCAGTTACGGTTTCCCCAAATGACCGGCAGGTCGATGCCTCGGCGAGCAAGCTCCGCTTCGAGGGCGGCCTTGAGTTCGCGGTTCTGGTCGTTGATGGGGCTCACGCCACCGAAGGCGCGGTAGTGGTGCGCAACCTCTTCGAGGCGCTCTTCGGGGATGCCGCGGCCGCGTGTGACATTGCGCAAGAACGGGATGACGTCGTCTTGACCCTCGGGCCCGCCAAAGCTGGCGAGCAGAATGGCGTCGTAGGCCACCGCTTCTTCAACGTGTTCGGGGCCGGATGCTGCGGCATCCGTTGCTCCCAGAATGCGAGTCACGACAGCACCTCGGCAATCTCGTCGAGCGTGATGCGGCGGCCCGTGTAGAACGGCACCTCTTCGCGCACGTGCATGCGGGCATCCGTCTGGCGAAGGTGACGCATGAGATCAACGAGATCAACGAGTTCGGGGGCTTCGAGCGCGAGCATCCACTCGTAGTCGCCGAGTGCAAAGCTCGCGACGGTGTTGGCGAGCACCTGCGGCATCTCGGAGCCCTTCATACCGTGGTCGCGGAGCATCGTGCTGCGCTCGTCGTCGGGCAGCAGGTACCACTCGTAGCTACGCACGAAGGGGTAAATGGTGAGCCAGGCTTCGGGCTCCTTGCCGCGCATGAACGCGGGCATGTGACTCTTGGAGAACTCGGCGTCGCGGTGCACTCCCATGGCGTTCCAGGTGGGGAGCAACGAGACGAGCGGCTCGCTGCGGCGCAGTTCACGCAGGGCCCACTGGATGTCTTCGGGGTTGTTGCCGTGCAGCCAGACCATGAGGTCGGCGTCGGCCCGCAATCCCGACACATCGTAGAAGCCACGAACGGTGACTCCGCGGGCTTCAACGGCCGCAACGGCCGGAGCCAGATCGCCCGCACCGGCAGGGTGGTGCGGGTCGCGACGGAACACCGCCCACAGGGTGTAGCCCAAAACTTCGGTGGTCTTCTCGACGTCGGTCATGTCTTCCATTCTCTCCCCTGCCTTCTGGGCAAATGGGGAGAATACCTGTGAGTTAGGTGAACCTAACTAGTTTACCTCGTTGGCGGGCGTGGTCGGCCCGTCGCCGGTGGCCTCAGCAGCTACCGCACTGCCGTCGCTCACCGCCTCTGAGTCAGCGAGCGCCAGCAGTCGGTCGACCGCAGCGTTGGCGTGCGTGACGATGCCGGTTAGCCCGGTGCCGCCGACGGTTTCACCGACAACGACCACGCCATCCGTGCGTTCAGCGGGGGCCAGCGGTGCGGGGCGAGTCCATTCACGGCGAGCAAAGTCGACGACTGCCGAAGCAGGAAGCGAGACGCCCAAAAGCACTTCGGCATCGCGGCGAGCAACCTCGGCAAGATCACCGGCCGGCACTTCGTTATACGAGAGGCGCACCACATGGCGACCCTCCGCCTGTTCTTTCAGCCACTGCCACTTCGCCGTCGCGTGCGTGAGCGCGCGAGCGGAAACCTTCGTGCAGCCGGGCGCAACGAGCACTCCCGAACCGCGCGGTTCAGCATCCAGAGCCGGTGCATCCAGCACGAGAGTCGCGAGTGTGACGGTACGGCCGCGAACCGGAGCGAGGATGCCGGGGGCTGCCACGATCACCGTGCCGTCGAGGTCGGCGAGCGCCTCAGCACTCTCGATGCGGCGCTCGAATTCGACGATGACGCCGTAGGTCGTGAGGTCGGCCGCCAGCTCGGTGACGAGCCGATTAATGCCACCCCGGATGCCCTGAACCGCTGTTCCGGCCGGCATCGCGTGGCGCATCGAGCGCACCGCTGCCGCCAGCGAACCGTGCAGCGCGAGGCGTTCGGTGAGGGTCGCGACGCGGTCGAGCGGCAAGTCATTGGGGTGCAGCGAGTACACGCCGTGCACGACGGGAGCAACAAGCTTCTCCACGACTGCCTTGCCCATGCGCCGACGCACGAGAGCGCCGAGCGAAATATCGGTGCGCTTGCCAAACCACGGAATCAGCGAATCGAGTTGCGCGCGAAACGCGCCGCCGAGACCGATCACCGCGATGGTGTCTTTGTCGAGCGGCGTAGCCGGGATGCCGAGAATGCCAGTGGCGGGCAACGGCAGGGCTGCGCCATCCACGGGCTGCAGCCACGCACCCTCGTCGCCCGGAGAAACGATGTCGTCGCCGAGCCCCAGCTCGCGAGCGAGGTCGGCCACAGTATTGCCGCGGGTAGCGAAGCTCTCGGCTCCGGCATCCAGATTGAGGCCACCGACGAGGTGGGATGCCACGGTGCCACCGAGATGATCGTTTGCCTCAATGAGGCGCACGGTTCGACCCGCCATCGCGAGCCTGCGCGCAGCGACGAGCCCGGCAATGCCGCCGCCGACGACGGTGAATTCTGTCGTACTCACGGCACTAGCCTTCCTGGTGAACGAGCTCCACGATTTTGGTGAGCACATCCGGGTCGGTCTCGGGGCCAACACCGTGACCCAGGTTGACGACGTGAGCGGGAGCAACGCGGCCGCGGTTCATGACGTCGCGCACGTGAGCTTCGAGAACATGCCACGGCGCACCGAGCAGGGCGGGGTCGATATTGCCTTGAAGTGGCACACCACCACCGAGGCGACGGTCGGCCTCATCGAGCGGGATGCGCCAGTCAACACCCATCACGTCGGCGCCGATGGAGTGCATGGCCTGCAGCACTTCGCCGCTGCCGACACCGAAGTGAACCTTCGGAACGTCGTAGCCGCGCAAGTGCGAAAGAACGCGCTTGGAGTGCGGGGCAACCCGGCGCACGTACTGCTGTTCCGAGAGCGAACCGACCCAGGAGTCGAAGAGCTGCACGGCAGAAGCGCCGGCCTCGACCTGAGCGATCAAGAACTCGCCCGCAACATCCGCACACCAGTTGAGGAGGTTCGCCCACGTTTGCGGGTCGGAGTACATGAGCGTGCGGGCACGCTGCTGGTCCTTGCTCGGGCCGCCCTCGACCATGTACGAGGCGAGAGTGAAGGGGGCTCCAGCGAAACCAATGAGCGGCGTCGTACCCAACTGAGCAACGGTTTGCGCGACAGCCTCGCGGATGGGCGCAAACGCCGCAGGGTCGATGGGATGCAGCTTGGCGACATCCGCCGCCGTGCGAATCGGGTTCGCGAACACGGGGCCACGGCCGGGAACGATCTCGACCTCGACGCCGGCCAGCTTGGCGGGGATAACAATGTCACTAAAGAAGATGGCGGCGTCGACGTTGTGGCGACGCACGGGCTGCATTGTGATTTCACTGGCGAGGTCGGGCGTGAGGCACGCTTCGAGCATCTCGTTACCTTCGCGCAGCTTGCGGTACTCGGGAAGCGAGCGGCCGGCCTGGCGCATGAACCAGACGGGAGTGGTTTCTGGGCGGTCACCCCGATAGGCCCGGATGATAGGCGAGTTAGCTGTGCGGCCGTCGAGAAGGGGATGGTCAATATTCAGGGTCACGGGGTTAACATTAGGTCGTGCTCCTGTGTCTTAGCTCGAATCATCGCAACGCGAGCTTAGACGTACTCGAAAGTCTGTCTGAGGTCGCCCCGGCGGCCACCGTCGACCTCGTTTCGCACAACGACTTTGTTGCCGGTGCCGTTCTTGTCGCCACCTGCAATCGCTTCGAGGCCTACCTCGATGTTGAAGAACCTCTCACCGCTGGCTCAGCCATTACGGTCTGCTCGCTGCTCGAATCCCTGAGCGAACGCACTGGCCTCAGCATCGAGACTCTGCATTCGTCGATCGCTGTTCATGAGGGGGCGGATGCCGCAGCTCACCTCTTCGCGGTGACCTCGGGTCTTGAGTCCGTCGTGATCGGCGAAGCCGAAATCTCGGGCCAGGTCAGCCGCGCTCTCGACCAAGCGCGCAAAAACGGCACCACCACTCGCGACCTCGAGCGCCTCTTTCAGCGCGCAACGCACACGAGCCGCGGCATCAAGAACAACACCGCTATCGGTGGAGCTGGTAAGTCTCTCGTCCGTCTCGCGCTCGAACTCGCCTCTAGCCGCGTCGCCGACTGGTCAACCGCGAGCGTTCTCGTCGTGGGCACCGGCCGTTACGCCGTGACAACCGTCAACGCCCTGCGCAACAAGGGTGCTCTCGATCTGCGCGTCTTCTCCCCCTCGGGCCGCGACGCTGCCTTCGCCCTCAAGCACGGCCTCACCCCCAGCGAAGACTTCGACGTTGACGTCATCGTCACCTGCACCGCGAGCGCCGTGCTCGGCACCGAACGTTTCTCTGCCGCCAGCAAATGCCTCGTGCTCGACCTCGGCCTCCCCCGCAACGTTGACCCCGCCGTGGGCCAGCTCGACGGCGTTGACCTGCTCGACCTCGAAACCATCAGCCTGCACGCCCCGCTCGAAGAACTGAACGCACATGCGGATGCTCGCGACCTGGTTCGCACGGCCGCCCACGAATTCGCTGCCGAAAGCCAAGCGGAGCCCGCTATCGTTGCTCTTCGCAAGCACCACTTCGCCCTCCTCGAGGCGGAAATCGCTCGCGCCACCGCCCGCGGAGCCGGCGACGAAACCATCTCCGCGCTGCGTCACCTCGGCGGCGTCCTGCTCCACGGCCCGTCCGTGCGTGCTCGCGAGTTTGCGGCTGATGGTCGCGTCGCAGAGTTCGATGCTGCGCTCTCCGCTCTCTACAACATCCCGGTAGAGCGGTCCGCAAAGTCGGCGCAGGCCAACGCCCGCCCGCACTCGGCCTAACTGCCTCACTGCCTCACTGCCTCACTGCCTCACTGCCTCACTGTTATAACCTGAGAAATCGCCCCACAACCGGCGGCTTTTGCGAGCAAAACTTACACCCATTTACGGGGAAAGACAGAACGTTCTGGCCCTGTTTCCCGCGAGTGTTTCGCTCGCGCCCCCCGACTGGGGACTCGCGATTTTTTGCACGCCGCCAGATTCTGTTAATACCGCACGCGACAACCGATCGCGTGAGAGCCCCTTCTTCACCCATCGTTGGGTGGATCGGCTCCGAATGACTTACTGACCCGAGAGAGAACTATGTCTGAGCACGTCGTACTATTTGCTGGGCCCATGGGCTCGGGCAAGACGACGGCTATCCGCAGCCTGAGCGAGATCGATGTGGTGTCGACCGAGGCCGCTAACACCGATCGTGCGACTGCCGACAAAGAGACCACGACCGTGGCGCTCGACTACGGCGAAATTACGATTGACGATGTCACCAAGGTGCGCCTGTACGGCGTCCCCGGCCAGAAGCGCTTCGATTTCATGTGGACGATCTTGGCTGGCCGCGCTCGGGGCCTTTTGCTCTTGATCAACAACGATGCACCCAACTCCGTCAATCTACTCATCGAGTACCTCAGCGACTTCCGCGAGCTTCACGAACGAGGCGCCGTCATTGTTGGTGTCACGAAAACGGATGTCGCATCCAGTCCCACCGTCGCTGACTACTCAGCCGCCCTCACCGCCGCTGTTCCCGAACAGCTCATTCCGGTATTCACCGTTGACCCCCGCAATGCTGAAGAGATGCGCACGCTGCTCTTGAGCCTCGTTGCCAGCGTCGAGATGCGTGAACTCCTTACCCCCGCACCCGAAAAGATCTGATGAACCAGCCATTCGCACCCGCTGCCGCCGTTCCTTCGCACCTGAACCCGGTGCACATCGACGCCGGCAACCGCACGCTCGCCGAAATGCAAGACCTCGCGAGCTCCCTGACCTTCGCCGCCCTGCTTACGGATGACGGATTCGAGATCGTGCACCTCAATGGCGGCAACGCTGACGGCGGGCGCTTCGCCAGCATGTCCAGCTCGGTGCAGGCCCTCAGCGACGCTGTCGCCCACGAACTGAAAATCGGCACGAACGAATACGTGATCATCGCGTCTGAAGCCGGCCACGTCATCCAGCTGCGCGTTCAGGGACACCCCATCGTGCTCGCCGCACTGTTCGACACTCACGAAACTTTGGGCAAAGGCCTCTCGATCGCTCGCATCGCCGCGCGACGCATGGCCGAGCTCATTGCGTAACCACGCACCGCTAGAAGTAACACCAAACCCGACACCATAAACGGAGAACACAATGTCAAACATCACGGAAACCCTCGCAAGCCTTCTTGAGACCGACGGCGCCATGGCAGCAGCTGTTGTCGACAGCGGATCGGGCATGCTCCTCGGCAGCGCCGGAAGCGGCATCGACCTCGACGCAGCAGCAGCCGGCAACACCGAGGTAGTGCGCGCCAAGCTCAAGACCATGAAGGCACTGGGCCTCAACGACTCGATCGATGACATCCTCATCACGCTGTCGAGCCAGTACCACATCATCCGCCCGCTCTCCTCGAACCCCGAGGTCTTCATCTACTTCGTGCTCGACAAGGCAAAGTCGAACCTCGCGCTTGCACGCATCAACGTCAAGTCCGCAGACACGAGCTTGAGCCTCTAAATAACTTCACCTGTGGCGGTCACCTGGTGACCGCCACAGTGGGTTAATTGCCCAGAAAGACGCACGATGACCGACGGCATTGAGGTTCCTGCAGGGTGGTATCGCGACCCTTTGGGCGGCGCGCACCTGCGTTGGTGGGACGCTAATTCGTGGACCGAGCACACCGCTCAACTCGACAGTTCGCCTCAGCCGCCGAATGCCACGACCACGTCAGGGACACGTCCCGACGCTGCGACTACAGCGGCACACGAACCTGAAGTCATGATCATTCACCCGACTTCGAGCAAACGCAGCACCCGCGACACCCGTCACGCTGAGGCGTCGCCCGTAACACGCAGTGCCACGAACGCGGCGGCATCGGATGACGCAACCACCGTTATCGAAGAACCGACCCGTGCCAGCATCAAGGCCGCCGCGGCTGCCGCAGCAAACGCCACCCGTCAGTCACAGTTCTCCGACATCGCGCTCACGTCCGACACGTGGAACAAGCTCAACCGTGCCATTACCGACGCGGTCAACTCCCCGACTGCACCGCTCGTGGAGCTTCGATTCTCCGATGCCCCGACGCTCGTCATCGACGCGCGCGGCTGCGCCTACTGGTGGGCTGAATCTCTCGACCACCTTGCCACGTCGACCGCCGACGGCGATGTCGAAACCGTGGCTCGTCCGCTCGGCATCACCCAGAACGAGGCGGGTCGTGACTGGGAGCCTCTCGTGTGGCTCATTGGCACTCATGCCGAGCCCGAGTCTTTCGACCCTCTGAGCCTCTCTGGCGCACGCTTCAAGCTGCGCCGCTGGCCCAACCTCACCACTCTGAGCCACACCACCGAGCAAATGGGCATGACCGCCATGCTGGGCGCCGCTTTCTTGACGGTCACCGAACTCGCATCGCTTGCGAAGGTCGACGTCGACGACGCCCGCCGCCTCATCTCCACGTTCGAGTTGATGGGACTGCTCACGCACACGATCGACACGATCTCGGATCACGCACGCCAGCCCCTGACGCCTTCAGCCTCGAAAGAGGGCATCTTCTCTCGCTTGAAGGCGCGCTTCAGCCGCTAATACCAGCGGTACGGCGTCTTAGTGCACGTACTCCATGAGGTCGAAACCGAAAGTGCGCAGCGCTTCGATTACTTGCAGTCGAGCGTGCATGCTCTTGTCATCGAACTGAATGGATGCCGCGTAGGCCACCGCGCGCTTGTTGCCTCGCAGCGCCCCGGCTTCCGCTCGCACGCCCCGGTCGATGCCGGTCTTGTTCACCAGCAGGGTGTTGTGGTCTGCCCCGCGATGAGCCAGCGGATCAAGCCCGAATGCACTCGAGACGAGCGACAAATCGGTATTGAGCGAGAGCCAGCCGAGCACGCGCTGGCTGGCAAGAGAGTTGACGATTTCGCCGCGGGCGAGGGCACCGAACAACCAACTGAGTTCCACCGCTGATCCGACGGAGAGCTGAGGGGCGTCGTCAGGGCCACGAGTATCGCGCACGAGATCGAGAAGTGCCGTCTTGGTCAGGCCGAGGGATTCGGTGCGAGCCCGCACAGCATCCAACCCGATGAGACGAAGCAGGATGTTGGTGGCCAGGTTGTCGCTGGTGGCGCCCACGAGGGCGGCGAGGTCGGCGACGGGCAACGACGGTGCCTGCATGTGTTGCCACAGCCCGGCCGCTCCTACAGCTGCTCCGGGCACTTTGTCGAGGATGCCGTAGGGCGCAAAGTCGCGGTCTTCGAAGCGTGCGGAGACCTCGATCAGCAGCAAAATTTTGCCGATGCTGGCCGTGGGCAGCGCGACGCGATCGTCGATGCTGAGCACAGTGCGGCCAGTGTTGATATCGACAGCGCTGGCGGAAACGCGCATGCTGCGATCAGCGAGCCGCAGTTTTCCAAGCGCGGCAAAGGTACTGGCGAAGTTGGGTTCTTCTCCAGTTCCGGCGTGTTTCGCAACTCGGGGGGTGCGAATTCGACTCCGGCGTTCTCGGGTTTGCTCGATCTCTACCAAATAGTGACGCGATCTTTCGGGTCCAGCCACAACGAATCGGATTTCGTCACACCAAATGTCTCATAGAACGCATCCAGATTGCGAACAATTTGGTTGCATCGGAACTCATTGGGCGAATGCGGGTCGATCGCCAGCAAGCGAATGACCTCTTCATCGCGGCCCTTTTGCTGCCAGGCCTGCGCCCACGACATGAAGAAGCGCTGCGCGCCGGTGAGCCCGTCAATCACGGGAGCTTCGGCACCATCGAGAGAGAGTTGGTAGGCCTTCCATGCGATCGCGAGACCGCCAAGGTCTCCAATGTTTTCGCCGATCGTGAGAGAACCGTTGACGTGATGCTCCGGCACCTGGGCCGGGGCGAGGGCGTTGTACTGGTCGATGAGCGACTTGGTGCGCTCTTCAAAGGCGGCCCTGTCTTCCGGAGTCCACCAGTCGATCAGGCGACCGTCGCCGTCGTATTTGGCACCCTGGTCGTCGAAGCCGTGGCCGATCTCGTGGCCGATGACGGCACCGATGGCGGCGTAGTTGGCGGCATCATCGCGACCCTCGTCAAAGAAGGGGTACTGCAAGATGGCGGCGGGGAACACGATTTCGTTGAAGCCCGGGTTGTAATACGCGTTGATGGTTTGCGGTGTCATGAACCACTCGTCGCGGTCGAGCTCCTTGCCGATCTTGCCGAGTTCACGCTGGAACTCAAACTCGTTGGCAGCTCGCACGTTGCCGGCCAAGTCATCCACGCTGATCTCGAGCGTGGAGTAGTCGCGCCACTTGTCGGGGAAACCGATCTTGGGCGTGAACTTGTCGAGCTTCTCGAGCGCACGCTGCTGCGTGGTGGGTGTCATCCATTCGAGGCCGTTGATCGACTGGCGGTACGCCTCTACAAGGTTCGCGACAAGAACGTCCATCGCCGACTTTGCGGTCGGCGGAAAGTGGCGATCCACGTAAATCTTGCCGACGGCTTCTCCGAGTACGCCCTCCACGAGCGAGACGCCGCGCTTCCAGCGAGCACGAAGTTCGGGAGTGCCTGAGAGCGTGCGGCCGTAGAAGTCGAAGTTGGCTTCGACGAAATCGCCCGAGAGGTAGGCGGCGTTGTTGCGGATGACTTGCCACGACAACCAGTCGCTCCAGGCCTGCAGGTGGTCGTCGCTCAAGAGCGCTTCGAGGCCTTCGGCGAAGCTGGGCTGGCGCACAACAACCTCGTCAAAGGCGCGGGCCGGAACATCGATGGCGTCGAGCCACACGTTCAAGTCGACAGCACCGGCGAGGTCGTTGGCGGCCTGCCAGGTCATCGGGTTATAGGTCTTCTCGCTGTCGCGGTTGGCGACGTTATCCCAGTGCTTCGACGCGATCTGAGTTTCGAGGGCGACAATGCGGGCGGCACGCTCGGCAGGAGCGTCGAGGCCGGCGAGCGTCAGCATCCGCTCAATGAACGTTTCGTACTTGGCCAAGATCTCGGCGAACTTCTCGTCGCGGTAGTACGACTCGTCAGGAAGACCGAGACCGCCCTGCTCGAGAAAGACGAGGTAGCGCTCGGGGTTGCCGGGGTCGTTGTCAACGAAGAGCTGGAAGAAGCCGCTCGTGCCGCCGCGTTCGAGGCGACCGAGTGTGCTGAGAAGAGTGGGGATCGAGTCAACGGCGGCAGCTTCGGCAAGCGGCGCTGCGATGGGGGTCGCCCCGAGTTCGTCAGCGCGAGCCTCGTCGAGGAAGCTGGCGTAAAGGTCGCCCACCTTGCGCTGTTCGGTGCCGGGCTCTGCCGACTGCGACTCGATGATGATGTCGCGAACTGCCTCTTCAGCTTCTTCCGCGAGAACCATGAACGAGCCATAGCGAGCCTTGTCAGAGGGGATCTCCGTGCGGTCGATCCAGGCGCCATTAACATGACGGAAGAGGTCGTCTTGCGGGCGCACCTTCTCATCAAGATCGTTGACGGCAATTCCGGATGACAATGACGATTCGGCACTCATGCCACCCAGCCTAGAGCGTTATTCCTATGCACACGCCGCGAATCTAATACCGGTGGATAGCCCTACACTTAAGTGATGACAGCCTCTGACTCGGCCGCCACACCCCCCTCTCTTCCCCACGGCCTCACCAGCCGCCAAGTGCTCTCGTGGCGCAATGCGATCGCCACCCTTTTCGCTCTCGCGGGCTTCTCTTTTGCCAGCTGGGTGGGCCGCATCCCGACGGTGCGCGACACTTTTGGTGCCAGCCATTCGGAAATTGGCATCCTGCTCTTCGGGCTCGCGATCGGCTCGCTGCTCGGACTCGTCGTTGCCGGCAAACTCGTCGAGCGGTTCGGCGCCAAAATCGTCGTGCGCGCCTGCGTGGTGCTGTTTGTCGCTTCCCTCGCTGCTACTGCGCTCATCATCGGAGTGCTCGGCAGCTTCTTCGGTGCGGTGATCTCGCTCGCGGTCTTTGGGTTGGCGTTCAGCACCTACGACGTGGCCATCAACCTGTCGGGTACTGCGAACGAACGGCTCCTTGGCCGTTCGAGCATGCCGACTCTGCACGGTTTCTACAGCCTCGGCACGATGGCGGGTGCCGGGTTCGGCGCTGCGGCGGAAGCGCTGAGCGTTCCGCTCGCCACTCACCTCGTGATCGTCTCGGCGATCGTGCTCATCACTGCGCTCGTCGTGTCGGGGTTCATCCTTCCGGAGCGGCTCGCGGATCCGCCACCCAACACTGTCGAGATGAAGATCGCCGCGGGAGAGCTGACCGCCCCGAAGCTGAAAAGCGTCTGGCTCGAGCCCCGCACTATCCTGATCGGCATCATCGTGCTCGGCATGGCCTTCGCGGAGGGCTCGGCCATCGACTGGCTCGCTCTCGCCATGGTCGATGGCTACGAAATCTCTAATGCCTTCGGCACTCTGATCTTTGGTGTCTTCGTGACGGCCATGACGGCGACGCGCTTCTTTGGGGTTCGCGCCCTCGACCGCTTCGGTCGTGTTCCCGTGCTCCGGGCATCCGCTGGTCTCGCTGCTGCCGGACTGTTGCTCGTGATCTTCTCGCCGGCTGTCTGGCTCGCCGTCATCGGCACCGCACTCTGGGGTGCAGGGGCCGCACTCGGCTTCCCCGTCGGCATTTCGGCCGCTGCGGATGACCCCAAGCGCGCCACCGCGAGAGTGACGGCCGTCGCAACCATCGCCTACGCCTCCACGCTCATCGGCCCACCCATGATCGGCGTGCTCAGCGACCAGGTCGGTGTGCTGAATGCGCTGCTGCTGATCGTCGTTCTCGCGATCATCTCTGGGCTACTTTCGCCGTACGCCCGCGAGCTTGCAGGCCGCCACGCGTTCCCGTACGTCGACTTCTCGTCGCCGGGTACGACATCCATTGCCATCACAATGGCGACCACCGAAATGCACTTCGTCATCACCCCCGAGCAGATCGAAGAAGCGCAGCGCGAGAACGAGCGTCGCGGCTTAGGCAAGTTCAAGCGCAAGCGCCCCGGCGGGAAGTAGCACCGGGCGGCTCCCTCGATGATTCTCGGGGGTCTACTTCGTTTGATTCGGGTGCGCCGTGTGAACAGCGACTAGGTTCACAGTTTTGCCCTCAACATAAAACCAAATGCGCGCGCCATTTTTGAGTTCGTACTGCCATTGGTCGTGGCTTTTACCTGCACGCACCACTACCGCAAGGTCGCCCTTAAGCGGATGACAAGTGCCGTCGATGCTCTGCGGATCGCGCGTCAGGCGGTCCCACGCGTCGACCACCGTACTGAGTTGGGTCGCACGAACGTCACGCCAGCCCTTTTCGGCGGAGGTGGTCGCACAAACGATCCCGTACTCAGCACGTTTGAGCGGTCGCGGTACCGATTGGTTTTTGGGACTCAAGATGCGCGCGGGTCGGTGACTTCAGCCGCGACATCGAGCCAGTCGTTGGTCGTGTTTCGCAGTCCAGCGGCGTAAGCCTCGGCTGTGCCGCGCCAACCGTTCAGCGTGCCTAGGAAAAGGTTGTGCTGTTTGAGAGAGAAACAGGCGCGCGCCGATGCAACAAGCTCGTCCGCAAAGAGTGCACGCTCGTTCTCTGAAAGCACCGCTGCCCACGGGAACGCGTCGGTTAGTCGTTGAGCAAAAACCTCGGGATCGACCATGACGGCTACCCCAATAAGTGAAGCAGCGGCCGACAGAACCTGATCGGTCTCGTCCGCCGCGGCTTTAGAGGTGAGGACCAAAGGCTCAGCATCACGCCGCGTCACCAAGACCGGGCCGCGCTCGGCAGCGTGAAAGACCTCGGCAGAGTTGCGCGACAGTTCTGAGGACTGCACTTGAGAGGTGACCGCAGGACGCGGTGTGGCGATTGACATAACTCCATTATTCCGAACACGTTCTGAATTGGCAACAATGCGGCTCGAATTCTCAGCAATGCTGGCCGCAAAAATAAGTCACTAATGCTCACGACTGCGCTCTTAGGCTAGAGGTGTGTTCGAACCAATCGCGCCCTATTCGCACGGCTGGCTGAGCCGACCCGATGGAGTGCGCTTGTTTTGGGAGGAATCCGGCAACCCACACGGGCAGGCAGCGCTCTACCTCCATGGTGGGCCCGGCAGCGGGCTGGGCCCCGGAGGCTACCGGCGACGCTTCGACCACACGGCATATCGAATCATTGGGCTCGATCAGCGTGGCTGCGGGCAGAGTACCCCGCTCGCCATCGACGAACTCGATTCGCTCGATACCAACACCACTCAAGCGCTCATCGCCGACCTCGAAGCCTTGCGCGAGCACCTCGGTATAGATGCGTGGGTTCTGCACGGGGTCTCGTGGGGCTGCACGTTGGCGATGGCGTACGCGCTCGAGCATCCCGACAGAGTGCTCGGCCTGGTACTCGTCGCCGTCACCACCGGCTCCCGCGAAGAAATCGAGTGGATCACCGAAGGCGTTGGCGCGATTTTCCCTGAGGCGTGGGCGCAGTTCAGTTCAGTAGCACGCGAGGGAGAGCGCCCAGTCGCTGCCTACGCGCGGCTTCTGCGAGACGAGCATCCCCAGGTTCGAGCTGACGCGGCCCGCGCGTGGGAAACCTGGGAGAGCATCCACATATCGCTCGACCCTCATTGGGTTCCCGGCCCGCTGTTCGACAACGATCGTGACCGGCAGAACTTCGCCACCCTCGTGACTCACTATTGGGCAAACGACTGTTTTCTCGGCGGTGACGCGCGAATCCACGATCGCATCGCAGAGCTCACGGGGATTCCTACGACTCTGATTCACGGTCGCCATGACATCAGCGGGCCCGTCAGCACCCCTTGGCGCCTTCACCACAGCTGGCCGAGCAGTGAACTCATCGTGGTCGAAGACGAAGGCCATGGTGGACCCCGTGAGATGGAATACGCTGCGGCCGCTCTCTCGAAACTGGTCGCTCAGGCCTGAGCGAGCCACTCTCGCACGCGGTCACTGAACCAGTCCGGGCGTTGAAGCGGGATGCCGTGCCCGCAGTGTTCGACGAGCGTGAAGGTGCTGGCGGGTTGGGCTTCGTGGATCGCGGCGGCCGACTCGTGCATCACCCGACGTTCTTTCGTTCCTGCCATCACGAGTACACGGCCGTCGAAGATCGACCACTCCGCCGGGAGTTCGAATCTCATGTTCTCGCCGACGGCGGCGAGCAAGCTTTGCTTCGTGACGCCGGCACTCGTCTCGATGTAGTCCTCGATCTGGTGAGGAGGAACGAACAATTCGCGAGCTTGCAGCTTGGCGAACCAGCGCTGGCGAGCAAGCGGAGCGCTGACCCCCAGGGCGGCGAGTGTGAGACCCGTGAAGGGCATGGCTTTCGCTTGCGCGCTCACGATCACGGCGTTCGTGACGAGTTGGGGGTAGTGCGATGCGAGCAGAATCGAAAGCTGCGCGCCCAGCGAGAACCCGATTACGGTGACCGGGGTCGTGATGAGACGTGCCAACGCTGCGACCGTCGCCGCGTGCGAAACATAGGGTTCGTCGGCTGAATGTCCGTGGCCCGGGAGGTCGGGAACGATCACCCGGTAATCGGTCTCAAGCCGCTCTCGCAGTGAATCCCACATCCAGCCAGCAACACCGCCGCCGTGGAGAAGTAGTACGGGCGGGGCATCGGCTGGTCCGGAGGTGGCGACATACATGGTCACCATCCTGACAGGTGCTCGCAGGTGGACGGCCGACGGCGGGCGTAAAGCTTGGCGGAGAGCCAACGAATCTCGCCCAGGATGATTCACCACCGGCCTTCTCCGAGTACCGTAGGACGGTGCGACTTGTCATAGCCAAATGCTCCGTTGATTACGCCGGGCGTCTCAGTGCCCATCTGCCCCTCGCGACGCGACTGCTGTTACTGAAGGCCGACGGCAGTGTGCTCGTGCACTCCGATGCGCTCTCGTACAAGCCGCTTAACTGGATGAGCCCGCCCTGTGTGCTTTCCACCCTTGAGCCCGAAGCCGAGCAGTCGGATGCCGGAGTCACCGAAATCTGGAAAGTCGCCCACACCAAATCGGCCGACATGCTCATCGTCTCGATTCACGAAATCCTGCACGACTCGAACCACGAGCTGGGCGTCGACCCCGGACTGCAGAAGGATGGCGTCGAGGCTCACCTGCAAAAGTTACTTGCCGAGCACATCGACATTTTGGGCGAGGGCTACCGTCTCGTTCGCCGCGAATACATGACCGCCATCGGGCCGGTCGACATTCTCGCGACCGATGAGAAGGGTGCGAGCGTTGCCGTGGAGCTCAAGCGTCGTGGCGACATCGATGGTGTTGAGCAGTTGACGCGCTACCTCGAGCTGATGAACCGCGACCCTCTGCTGGCTCCCGTCACCGGCATTTTTGCAGCCCAGGAAATCAAGCCGCAGGCACGCACGCTCGCGAAGGACCGCGGCATCCGCTGTGTGCTGTTGGATTACGACGAGATGCGCGGCCTCGACGACCCCAACATGCGGTTGTTCTAGTCTTCAGGTGATTGTCCCAGTGTTCAGGCACACGGCCTAGGCTGGTAGCGATGGCTACTAATTGGACTTGTATTCTCGTTGACCTTGACGGCACGATCGCTGACTCGGCGCCCGGAATTACGGCGTCGCTCGCGTTCATGTTCGAGGAAATGGGCCACCCCGTTCCCTCCGCTGAAGAACTGCGCGCCTACGTCGGCCCGCCCATTGTGAACTCGTTTCGCGACCGCGCCGGGTTCACCGCCGTTGAAGCAGCGCAGGCCCTCTCGATTTACCGCCGCCACTACATGGAGGGCAACAGCGCCAACGGAAGCGACATCTTCCCCGGTATGCCCGAGGTGCTGAAGACGCTGCACGCGACCGGGATTCCGCTGTCGCTGGCAACCTCGAAGCCCGAATTTCCGGCATCCGTGATTCTCGACCTAGCGAACCTCACGCAGTACTTCCGCGTGATGGCCGGCGCCTCGATCGACGAGATTCGTAGCGCCAAGAAAGACGTCGTGGCCGAGGCCATTACCCGCCTGAAGATGATCGGTGCCGACGTGAGCAACCCGGTGATGATCGGCGACCGCTTCTACGACATCGAGGGTGCGGCCGAGCACGGCATCCCCACCATTTATGTCGACTGGGGTTACGGCAACTCCGGCGAGTCCGACGGCTCAATCGCTGTCGTGTCAAAGGCAGAAGAACTGCTGCCGCTGCTGCTTCCTAGCTAGAAGGCCGCAGCTCGACCGTTTTCGGGAACTCATCGTTGAAGGTTTGCTCGATCACGAGCGGATCTCGATCGACGCCGTCAGGGATCTCGAGCACGTGCAGCGTGTACTCAATGTTGTTCATGCTCGGCAGCAGCGATGGTGGTTGACGAAACTCAACGTGCATCACGCCGTCTTCAGCCGCATACGCTTTCGTTGGTGTCCATTGCCGACCGCTACTCCCTCCGGTGCGGATGCCGACCTTCTCGTCATCAATGAGGCAGGCGACGAGGGCGCCGGTGTCGTCTTCCGCCACAACTTCGGCATCGTTGCAGTCGCCGGCATCTTTGAGCGCGACGCTCGGACCGACGCAGGCCGTGAGGGCCAGACCGCACGCGAGAAGGAGGGTGGCAAGCCCAGTACTTCTCAATCTTGTCCGACGCTGAACGCAACATGCACACAACGACCTGGATCTTGGCCTGGCGTGGCAGCAGGCCGAACACCTCTGGGCCACCGCCAGCGCGGTAGGCTTTCCTTTTTCTCCCACGCTAATAATTGCTTACCGCTAGGCCGTGGGTGTACTGGGTGCCAACCCACCTAGACAGGGGAGCGAATGCCACGTTGTCTGAACACGACCTCGTATCGGTCGGCGGTTCGCCCGTACACGTAGCTAGAGGAAACGGGTTCTTTGCGGATATGATCCCCAAGCCGTAAGCGCCGATGCTGCCGTCCGAGCTTCTCACTTGGAATGCGCCCACGGGTCCTCCACTGTCGCCGTTTCCGGCTGCCGGAATTCCGTTTGCCTGAGAAGTCCACCGCAGCCAATACAGACCGGCATCTGTCGGCGTAAGCACATCCACATTCTGGAGCACGTTTCCACACACTGGGCCGGAGAGCGCGCCGTTGAAGCAGGTGCTGTCTCCGCCGACTGGGGCGTAGTATCCACGAATTGGGACGACACTAGTTGTGTCAGTGTAGCCACCGATCATCTGTAGCGCTGACATCTGCTCGGTTTCCGTGTAGATCTCGATATCGCTACCGCCCGCCGCTTGCATCGTCGAGTAGCCCACTCGCAACGAACCGTTGTGCTTACCCCAGTTCCACGCTTCTCCGTTTTTGCCGCAGTGGTCGGCAGAAAGGTATGCGTGCGCAAGATCAGCAAATCGAAGGATTGGGAATCCCGTGGTGCAGATCGAAGTATTATCTTCGTGTGCCATCAGCCCGCCAGACAGTACTGGCGCTGAGCTGCGTGCCCGCGCAGTCGTCTGTGCAAGTTCACCCTCAATGTACTCGACTCGAACGCCTTCAACTTCAGCGGCCAATTCCAAACCACCCTGCCTGTAAGTGCTAAATGACGTTGAGGTCAGTGCGACAGTTATCTTTGAGCCATCTTCCGCGGGGAATCCGCCTGCAAACTCAATATCATGCCCGAGAACCGCTGTGTCGGCGGCGATCGATTCAATTATTGATTCGAGCTTAGACAGCGGGCGCTCACTAGATACGATCTCCCAGTCCTGTTTTACTGGAAGATCGAGCCGAACAGCAGAAGTTGCAACTCGGGCATCTCCATAGACGAAGAAACTTAGCTTGTCGCGATCGCTATCCCAAGTGACAGTGTTGATACTTTCACCTGCGTCAGATTCTAGAATTGCAGTAATTGCGGCCCGCGATTCTTGCGAAAGCTCAGGAGCAGCCCCTACCGACGTGACGACCTCTACCAACTTGACGTCATTGACGCCACGATCATCAATGACATTGGTCGAAAGAAGAGACGGGCTAGATGCCTCTTCAAAACCTGTCCCGCTTTCCGGAACCCCAAAAGCTGATGCTGTGCTGACTCCGACCACACTCAGCGACCACACCAGCAAAACGATTGTAAAACGTCTGGCGAAAACCATTTGAGTCCCCAAAGTTTTCGATAAAGCTATCACTCGTGCACGCTTTGTCTACCCCTCTTACGGGGGGTAGACAAAGCGTGCATGACGACGTAGATTCTGCCCACGAGAATATTTCAGTTATTGCGAAAGGGTTATTGTGAAAAGGCAAAGCACCAAATGGATAGCTGGACCGATACTTCTGGCCGCCGTAATAGCGATGAGTGTCGCGGCGCCTGCCTCTGCTGGCACGCTAAACGCGAGCCGGTCCTGCTCTGTTCCGAAGTCAGTAGCGATCTATTCAGATCAGACGGGTCCCGGTTACCACTACTACCAATCCGTCCCAAAGCTCGTAAACACCTCACAAGCGAGCGGGGTTCGAGGCCAGTTCCAGACATATAGCTCTAGTACATCTACCAGTTACACCGTTCATTCAGAAGGCACTCTATGGAGCGGCGGCGCGACCTGCATCTAGTTACGGTCCGGGAATCATCATGTATCGGGTATCGCTCAGCGCAATGGTCTTGCTTCTAATCCTGACGGGATGTTCTGGGCCGCCGAGGAGCGACACTGCCGCCGAAACCCCCTCCATCGCGGACTACGGGAAGCTCATGGTGGAGTGTCTGAACGAGTTCGGCTTTGAGGCTGAAGCTCAGGGCACTGGCGTGACGGCGGAAACCAGTTTTGAACAAATCGAACCTTACAACGCAGCGGTCGCAGAATGTGAACTCCGTCACGGATACGATGCCACTGGCGAAATGACCGATTCCCAGTTGGCCGCGATGTACGAGTTTGAGTTGGAAACCGAGCAGTGTTTAGAAGCTTTGGGTTATCTAATCGAAATACCAACAAAACAGACGTACATAGACAGCTACTACCTTTCAGCTGAAAATGGCGGCTTCCCACTCCCCCACACGCAAGCGCTCATTCAAGCCCAGGGTAAGGCGGAGCTTGAAGCACTCAATTCAGAGTGTCCGCAAGCCGTACTCCTGTACGACGGCCCAATTGGTTGACATATGTCGTGAGAATCCCACACCACTTGAGGCAATACCCATGCTTTTCAACCGCCATGTCTATCAGTCGACGCGAAACCGGAAGATTTCGTCCCCACGTTCGTGCTTGGTGATCTAGATCCGATTCGTCAGAATCCCGCCCGAACGTCGCTGTTGGGCCAATCAAGTCGGCCGGCTGCCGATTGAATTTCAGCCCGCCATTACCAACTCACGACTGAACCTTGGGATGACGCCACGCCCGCCTGAGCAGCTCTTGCCCTTGGCGGGGCTGCGCTGAGCGCCCCGTTACGGAACCCGAAGCTCTTTAAGGGGATCGCGGCGCGCGGCGGCGAGCGCCGGGATGAGGGCAGCAATGAGCCCGGTGACGATCGCCAAGATGGCTACTGCGAGGAAGAAGTTCAACCCCGGTAGCGGGTCACCGCTCAGCTGCAGTCCGATCGCCGCGGCGACACTTCCGATGGTCGCGCCAATGCTGCTCAGAACTGCGACCTGCGTGAGGAGCAGCCCCACGATGAGCCCTGGGAGGCCCCCAACGCGCGCCGGCGACCAATGACGTTCCGCGCAGGCCCAAGACCGCAGTACCTACAACGACTAAGTGCAGAAGGATCTGGAATCTTGGTGTCCTCCTGCTCGGTGTCCGCCTCGGCATGGTTGTGACGCCCCTCGGCGAGAGAGTTGTCCAACCCTCACGAAGAGTTCGGCCTAATAATTGTAATTTCGCCGCTCGTGAGGGCATCCTGAAGGCATTCGGCTACCTGCACCGCGTCGCCCTCAGTCGCCCCGGGGACGAGGGTGATACCAAAGCCAGAGGGTGGTAGATCTGCGGTTGAGACAGACGTGTCAACCATCCTGTCTCCGTCGCAGCGGTCTTCGCCTGCAAAACGGGGATTCGAAACACTTACCGACCACACGGGCGCATCACCGTCCACTATCCTCGGGGTGGAGGCTCCGGCGCACCCTGCTAAAGGGATGATTCCTACCAAGACGCCCACAGTCAGAGCTTGCCGTAGCCCCCATACACGTCCTATGCGAGGACTTCGGGTGTACGATCGGGCAGAAGGGGCAGCTGCGCGCTGCAGTTCAGCCGTCACTGTGACTCCGTGGAATCTGCCACGCGTGTCTTCCGTGACGGGATGTGGCAGCAGCAGCGATGGGGGTGCCCCGAAATACCGTACGGCGTTCCGCCTCGAAGCATCCCTCATCACTGATCTCCTACTTTGAATTGGCACATTAGTAGCCCTAGGGCGCCACCTGAATAGACCACCCCGACGCGTTAGCGATGCGCCACACCTCCGTGCTATAGACGGTGGAGCTGCATTTGCGACCGTTCGTCCCGCTGTCCCCGGGGACTCCGTTGCACGTAGAGCCGGAGTTACCCGGGATTGCGGAGATTATGCTTGTTGCCAATCTAACCACGGTGCCGCCTGATGCGCTAAGGATGTACCCAGGACCCCCGCTGTCGCCGTTGCCTGCGGCAGGGAGCCCAGCGCTATTCAACGTGACGATGGACCGGACTGATGTCAGGTCGCCTCCCAAGTTCGTATATACGTCCTTAGCTGTGACGACGTTTCCGCATACAGTGCCGGAGAATGAGCCCGAATAGCAAATTTCACTTCCGACTGCGGGAATGGCCGACCCGGAGATCGCTCCCACCCCTGAGGCATCATACGGTCCATACCACACGTATGGCTGCGAGAAGTTGCTGGCCATAATCGCACCATCGAAGGCTGTTTGGCGGGACTCGGTTGTGCCGTAATTCCATGCGGTCAGCCCTTCAGTTGTCACCCAGAAGTCACCGACGCTCCCGCAGTGCGCTGCGAACATGGTTCCTTCAGCCTCGCCCTTCTGGACAGAGAAGCCGCTTGTACAAGCGCTTCCTGTCTAAAAATTGGTGATGCGTGCCCCGCCGAGGTGGTAGTCATTATCGTTTAGGCGCGTCGCGGCCGGTTTGACGCCACCTTGCGAGACGGTGAGTGGAATCTCGGTCAATTGCGCTAGACGAGAAATCAGCTCTTCGGAAGGTTGAACATCTCCCCGCGATGTTCCTATACCGGCGGTGGCAACCTCCAAGTGTGAGCCATCGACGGCAACGGTGACTCGCTCAACACCAAGCGCCGCGCCCTCACGCAAGACGTGCTGAGCTGCATCTCGCAAATCGCCGGGAAGGAACGCTGTCTGAGCCACGCTCACCTCGACAACAGCAACCGAATCACGGAGCAGAGCTGAGAGTCCTTCGCTCACCTCACCATGCCACCACACTGTGACTTGCTTGCGATTTTCGCTGACCTCAACCGCACTGAAACGCGCGTCGCCGTCAAGTTCGCCTTGAAGCGCGTCGATGTACTCTTGCGTTTCGAGCGGTATCGCAGGCAATGTCAACTTCTCTACTTCAGAGGAAACGTCGGATGGCGTAATCCTTACCTCGTCGGTGATATGTGGGGTGCTATCGGACGTATTGTCGGCAGCAGAGGCACCAGTCGCCGCTCCGACGGCGACTAGAATGAGGGCCGCGACGCCGGCGATGGATGCAGTTCTCCTGCGGAATATTTTCAACTGAAGCTCCATTTCCTTTTTCCTTTCTGAAGAATTTTCAATACATGCTCATGAGTGTAGCGATATGGTGCTGATCTCGCAGTCCCCTCAAATGCCAACTTGCGACCGTACCCGCACTGCGGATATAACCTTCCACGAAGCTTGCGGATTCAGCTTCGCCCGATTGTTGCGCTGAGCCTCGAAGCCGGCGTTCGACCAAACTGCTCTTCCAGCAGTACCCCATAACCCGGTCTAGGGCACGGCTGTTCGCACTGTCTTCATCATCAACGCGGCCATCGTGTGGTTGGTCGAGGAGCCTCTCACCTCTCCTCGAAATTAGGTCATCGCAATGTCCACTTCCAGACTGTCGGCCCTACTGGCGTACTTGCTGAAACCTTGTCCAATGCGCCACCTGCTCTAGTGCGTCAGTTGCTCTGAGCAAAGATTGACCCGCACTGGTCGGCGCCGAATGGGAAAAGTCCCCCTAGACCGTCCCGCATAGTGGAACGGTTACCGGCAACGTCAGCTCGATGTTCTGGTGCAGGACATAGGAATAGGGTCTCGCGTGACATCACAGCAGCGAGAGTGTGAACGACACGATGGCCTTGCGGCTGAGAGAGTGATTGTCGATTTTCTGCCGCGGTTCCGGAACACCGCGATATCCGGCCCGAAGTCCGTGATCCGGTGCAGCGGTCGTCGGGCTAACCGGCGTGCCTATCTTGAGACGTGCAGCGATCGAGGAACGTCGGGCAGCAATCCATCTCCTCCTCGCTTGACCGCCCGTCTACGAAGTCTCCTGCTGCGGACTCTTGCGGCAATTAGCCTCGCGACGTGCTTCCCGAGCGAATGAAACCTACTCCGGCGACGCGGGACAATCGTTAACGAGCCTTGAGAGAGATATCATTGAGGGCGATCCGAGCGTTGTGTGGCTGATGGATCCTGAGCACTTTGCACTCACCCTCGCGGGCAGTTCGAGCCGTCCGGCCTACCCGACTGAAGTCCGGGAAATCGATAGCCAGACGATCGAAGTTGTCTTGCAAACGATGCTCTGGCCACTTTTCGGCGGATCTCACGCACATTACACACGAGGTCAGCACACCCACCCAGATCGATGAGTCGAACCCTACTGGCGAAGAAAAGGGTTCGCTCGTCTTCGTGTCGAAGGCGGAAGAGTTGCAGGCGTTGTTGCCGACTAGCTAGAGGGCTACAGCTCGACTGTCTTCCGATACTCATCGGTGAAGGTCTGATCGCTCACTAGCGGATGTCGGCTTTATCGTCATCAATGAGGCACGCGATGAGGTCGCCAGAGTCGTCATTCACCACAACGTCAGCGCCCTCGCAATCGCCGGCATCCTTGAGCGCGATGCTGAGACCAACGCGCGCAGTGAGGGAGAGGCCACACGCGAAAATGAAGCCGGCGAGCGCAGCCCCTCGCGCCTTTCGACGCGAACCGCTCTCCAACTTACTTTCCGCACTCAGAACCCTCCCCAACCTCGACTAAGCCACGACGAAACAGCTAGAAGATAAGTGAAACTCACCCTCCCGCGGCCCGCGCCCTTCGACAAGGAAATTGATCGATCTGAGACCTTCCACTAGCCGGAGTAACGACGGTGTCACAGTGGGCTGACACTGCATTACCCTTAAGGAAAACTCAGAATAGACCGCTACATGGCGCTGGGCTGGGGTGATTCGATGAGCGGCGCGCGCAGCATTAGGGCGAAAGCGTGGGGAGCGATTGCGGTGGCGCTTATCTTGTCGGGTTGCGCGAACATCCCTGACGAGGATCCGGTCGCCGAGGCCCCTCGATCGCTGACTACAGCAAACTTATGGTCGACTGCCTAGGGGAATCAGGTTTCGAAGCTGAAGCACAAGGCTTCGGCTTCACGAGCGAGACCACCCGGGACCAAGTTGAGCCGTTCAACGCCGCCGTTGCCTATTGTGAACGCCGCTATGGCTACAACACGACAGGCGAAATGACGGAATCATAACTAACCGCAATGTATGACTTCGAACGTGAAACTCAACGGTGTTTAGAAGCTCGCGGCTATTCAATTACCGTGCCGACCAAGCAAAACTATATTGATCATTACTACTCATCGTTTGACGAAGGCGGGTTCTCTCTACCTCATTCCCAAGCGAGAGAACAGGCGCAGAGTCGGGACGAACTAGATCGGCAGGGCACTGAGTGTCCTGCCGCGGTGATTCTGCATGACGGTCCGATCGGATGACACGCCTCGCGACGGCACGGCAGCGCGTCGAGCTCGCAGCCTGGCAAGTGGGGTGCTGCTGATCGGCTTAGTGATCAGATTGGGGGCGTGCACGCAATCCGATCAGACTGAGCTCGACGCGACACCGGCGATGCGGCCGACCGACGACGATTATCAGCGTGCGCTCGAAAGGTATGACGAGTGCATGAGGGCCGACGAGTGGACCGGTGTCGATTCGCCAACCGGCACCATCTTTGGTGCCCCCACCGCACAAAAGGACGCTTTCCTCGCATCCGAGGAGCGTTGCACGACGGAGAGCGGCCTCGACCCCGACCCCGCGCCTGACATCACTGACGCATCTCTCGAGGCGGGCTACAGTTCTCTTCTCGACATGCGGGAGTGCTTAGTCACCAACGGCTTCGAAATCGCGGCTGCCCCTACCTTTCAACGATTCGTGGAGCTCGCCGGTGCATGGTCGCCTTACGAGTCGCTCAGTGGCATTGACCAGATCCAGAAGGCCGAGGCAGTCTGCCCCCAAGACGGGTTTTGATCTAGAGGCCCAGCTTTCAGTGGCCCGAGCCGTTACGGAACCCGAAGCTCCTTAAGGGGGTCACGGCGAGCGGCGGCGAGCGCCGGGATGAGGGCAGCAATGAGCCCGGTGACGATCGCCAAGATGGCTACTGCCAGGAAGAAGTTCAACCCCGGTAGCGGGTCACCGCTCAGCTGCAGTCCGAGCGCCGCGGCGACACTGCCGATGGTCGCGCCGATACTACTCAGAACTGCTACCTGCGCGAGGAGCAGCCCCACGATGAGCCCTTGGGAGGCCCCTAACGCGCGCCGGCGGCCAAAGTCTTTTCGGCGCAGCATCACGAGCCCGTACAGAATTGCGGCGGCAAGCACTGCCGTTAACGCGAAGACCACGAGCACCAGATTACGGCCGAAGCTGCCGAGCTGACCCTGCACTAGCAACCGCAGTTCGGCCAAAGATTCACTCGTCGCGATCGTCACTTTGGAGGGGTCATCCACCGCAAGCACTGAGCGAACAGCCGCAGCAATCGGCGCAACGAGGTCTGGGCGCTCCGCAATCACGACGAGGACACTGACGTCCGCCGGCGCCGCCCCCGACTCCTGCTGCTGAGGCACGACAACGAGCGGTTCGAGAAAGGCGAGGTAATCGGGCACTGTGATGCGACCCGCGATCGCATAGTCGGCGCCGCTCGAGGAGACCACTCCCCCGGTCTCATCCGGCATCCCCAATTGCTCAAGCGCTAGTTCTGACGCCAAGGCCGACACATCGCTCAGCGGCAGCGCTCCAGTCAATGCCTGAATATCGTCACCGTAGGCCAGCCGCACCGGCACCGGCGGGCCATCCAGAATCGCAGCGTTACGAACATCGAGCGCTCCCCCGAAGGCGCCCGCCCACGCGATGCCATCCACGTTGGCGAGGCGCTCAAGAACAGAAGAGTTCAGACCGGCACCACTCTCGGCGCGCACCACAACCGCGCGAGTTCCGGTGGAATCGATGGTGCCAAGAACGGCCTGCTCGGCACCGACCGTGCGCCCGGTCGTCAGTAAGACGGTCGCGCACATTCCGGCGATCATGATGATCGTGACAACGGATGCGACGGGCTGGCTACGTGCCGTCGCTGTTCCCTCACGCAGGATGGCGAGCATCCGCCGCAGGGCACTCATAGTTGGATCACCCTGTCGCAGCGAGCAACGAGCGCAGGGTCGTGGGTGGCAACAACAACGGTGCCGCCGTTCGCCGCCTGCTCCCTCATCGCGTCGACGACGATGGTCGCCGAGTCGGGATCCAGGTTTCCGGTGGGTTCGTCGGCCAGCAGGATGCGAGGGTTGTTGAGCAGAGCCCGGCAGAGAGCAATGCGTTGAGCTTGCCCACCCGACACCTGTCCTGGGGTGTGGTGCGCCCGCAGGTTGACGCCGAACTGCGCCATCAGTTCAAGCGCACGGCCCTGAGCGGTATCCCTTGGCTCGCCGCGGTAGAGAGCAGTCTCGATCACGTTATCGAGCACTGTGCGAGTCGCGTCAAGAGCGGCATCCTGAAACACGAAGCCGAAAAGGGTTGCCCGCAGGCGGGCACGCTGGGCATCAGGCAGGCGCGTTGACTCGACGCCGTCGAGCAGCACGTCCCCGGCGCCCGGTTTAAGCATGAGCCCGAGGAGGTAGAGCAACGTTGACTTGCCTCGGCCCGAGGGGCCAGTCAGGGCGACGACTTCTCCGGCCGAGAAGGTGGCATCCCAGTCGCTGAGGATGGGCGTGTTCCGGTTGTAACCGAAGGTGATTCCGCGTGCTTCGAGCAGCTCGTGGGGCACGGCGCTATTCTCCCGAGGCCGGGACCCGCACGCGAGTTCCCGCCGGCACGCCTTCGATCACGGACATTCCACGAGCACTCGTGACGACGGTGACGTCATGGGCAACGGCCTCGGAGTCGATCACGCTGATGGTGCCGTCAGCACCGCTCAACAACGCAGCCGAGGGAACAACAAGTCCGCTTACCGTCTCAACGGTGACGATGCGAGACGACAGCAGTGTTTGCCCTGTCACTGGAATGGTGGAGCATTCGTCGCCGCAAATAACACTGTCATCAGCGCCCGCGAGAACGATCGTGGTTTCTCCCGACTCTGAGGTTTCACGATCGACGACGACCGCTTCCCACACCGCGTCACCGTTCGTGATTTCTACCCGGGTGCCGTTGGGCATGAGTGAAGACTGCGATTCGGTGACCGGAATCTCAAAAGTGGGTGACGGTAGCAACCCCTTCACGACGGCTTCGCCCCCGCCGAGACTTGCGCCGCGCTTGACCACGTCGGTGTCGAGCGCCAAGCGCGAAGGCAGTGAGGGCACAAAAACGAGATCGCCCGACTGCACGACTCCATCGCGCTCAAGGCCAAGACTTTCTTGCCAGGCTCGAACAGCCCAATAGGTGGCGTAATCGAACTCTCCGTCGGGAGTCCACTCATAGAAACCGAGGTCGGAGAGCATCGCCTGCAATTGCTTCACATCTGCCCCCTCTGTCCACAATTCGAGAGAGCGGAACGCGGGGATCGACCCTTGGGCGACGACGACGGGCCGCAAGTTCACCGTATAGAGAATGCTGCCCTGCTTCGCCTCATCGCCAGCCGCAATTGCCACACTCGTGACTGTTCCGGAGGCCTGATTGCTGCCCACAGGAACAGGCGTCCATTCAGCAACAGTGTTCAGGTTGATGCTCGACCCGACCTCACCGTCGACAACCTCGACAAAGGTGAACGCCGTTGAATCAAGTACGTCCTTTGCCGGAGTGAGAACAGTGGATGCCGCCCAGCCCACACCGGCGCCCACGAGGAGCACCACGAAGCCGAGAGCCAACGCGGGCACGATGCGGCGGCGCGGTTTTTCGTAGAGGCTCAGCTCCGTGGGGGAATCTGTCATTGTGAGGCACTTTCAACTTGATGGAGTATGAAAAGAATACTCATTCGGCGTAGACCCGGTTCGCTGGACCCGGACACGCAACCCTGAGCTCGGCGAGTGTTGCTTGCGACACTGCGGGATCAGTAATGATCTCAAAGTAGGGAAGCCAGAGGGGGCTAGCGCTAATATCTCCGGCGAACTGCTCAACCCAAGCCTGCTCCGAAGGCGGTTCGCTGATCTCATACCCTTGCTGCATCAGGCAAAGACGAGCCTCCAACTCAAGCGAGTATCGTTCACGAATCGCTCGTTCCGACATGGGCGCAGGCGGAAAAGTAGCGCTTGCCTCAGCGACACACTCCTCGAGGTTTGCGTCGTATTGGTCCCCCTGGCCTTCGGGTACCGTGACGCCTCCTGCCCCTGGACCGTCTTCAATAGGCAGCCAGCCGAACTCGCTCATACACGCGTCTACGATTTCGTCTGCAAGCTCGAAAGTCGATTTCCCATTGACCAATCCATCAGGGTCGACATCAGTGGCATCCGGCGACACTGAATGCCCGGCGGCTTGCCCCACATCGTGCTGCGCGCACGACGCCACAAGGAATAGGCCAACGAGAACGAGGGATAGCGAGAGCAAGGAACTCCGACGCAGCCGACTTCGCGCATTCAGAGCGGGCTGAACTGCGGTCGACGAGCGGAATCGCTTCATCGCAAATTCTCCTTTAGTGTTACGTGCCGTACTTATTGACTAATAATCTAGTTCACTTGGTCAAGATCAACCGAAGAAACCCTCGGGGCACTGCTCATTCAGCTCAGGCTGACTCCGCCGGACCGCACCCTCTAGCGGGCCAGGCTTTCCACAATGCGACCGTAAATGCCGGGCAACCGCGCGGCGACCGGCACGATAGCTCGGCGCAGCGGTGAGTTCGCGGCCGCCACGAGCCCGGTGGTGAGCATCCGAAAGTCGCGGGTCACTCGACGCCATTCGCGTTCGTACCGTTCGGGTTTGCCTGCGACGAGGCACTCGATCGCAGCGCGCGCTTCCGCCAGCCCTAAGCGGATGCCCTCCCCCGTGATCGCATCGACGTAGCCAGCGGCATCGCCCACGAGCAGCACTCGGCCCGCGCGCTGCCCGGTGGTGTTCTGCAACAGTGGGCCAGCACCCCGCACCGTCGAGGCGGGGGTTGCATGGCGTAGGCGTTCGGCGAGCACCGGCACACTCGCCAACGCCTCATCGAACGATGTTCCGCGCGGGCCCAGCACCGCAACACCCACCTCGGTGTCGCTCACCGGCGTGACATACAACTCAGCCGTCGGCGCCCAATGCACCTCCACGAGATCAGTCCACGGAGCAACCTCAAAGTGCTGCCGGATGCCGAACCGCCGAGAATCACGTCGCCTCGCGCGGCGAGGGCGCGCGGCCAGGCCAACCAGCTCGCGCACTGTGGAGTGCAGACCATCGCAGCCGAGCATCCACCGCCCCTCGATGGTGCGAACGTCAGCGAGGTGCGCGGATACCGCGCTCGCTTGCGCCTTCGTGCCGCCTTGGCCGCTTTCTGCGCGGTTCGCACTGCGGCTCCGGCCATCCATCTGAGCCCTGTCGCCATGCTGCTCGATCGCCTCAACCTTGCCGTGGTCGAACTCGACGCCTAGCTCGATCGCGCGCTCGGTGAGCGCCCGGTGCAGTTCGGTGCGACGGACGCCGAGCGCGGCATCCGAAGCGAAGCGGTGTTCGGCGGTGCGAGTGCCGTCTTGGTAACTAATACCCGCGATCCTGCGCCCGCGTGGGTGAACCCCGAGGGCGGCGAGTTCGGTGACGGCGCCGGGCATGACTCCTTCGCCGCAGGCTTTGTCGATGGTGCCGGTGCGGGGCTCGATCACAAGGGCGGTGAGGCCGTGCATCCGCGCATTGATGGCAGCGGCGAGACCGACCGGCCCGCCACCGACGACGATGACGTCCACGACCGGCGAAACGCTCGGTTCGGTCACCGCATCATCGGCCGCACCTGCAGCGACCGCATCGTCACCCGCACCACTCATGGCGTCAGTTCGCGCAGGGCCCGGTTTTCGGTCGGGATGCGGAACGCCAGCAGCAGCACCGCATTCAGCACGGTGAAGACAATCGCCGTAACCCACGCGGTGTGCACGAGCGGCAATGCGATTCCCTCGATTGCGACAACTAGGTAGTTGGGATGCGGCAGCCACGTCAGCTTGTACGGCCCGCGGTTCTGCACACGGCCGGCCCCGGGCACGACGATGACGCGGGTGTTCCACTGAGCACCAAGCGAGTTGATGATCCAATAGCGCGCCGCTTGGCAGAGCAGGGTGATGACGAGCATCGGGATTCCGAGCCACAGCAGGAAGGGGCGATCGGCGACGATCACTTCGACAACGCAGGCGATGAGCAAGCCGGTGTGCAGGGCCACCATCCACGGAAAATGCTTCTGCCCATACTCGCGACCGCCGCGCTCAAACGCTGCGGCAGCATTGCGCTTGGAGATACGCAGCTCATAGAGGCGCTCCATGCTCGTGCCCACGATGAGGGCGATGTAGGCAATGACGGTCATGTGCGGGGCTCCTTCATGCTCACCTCTCGGTCGTTGCGGCCGCCGCAAATTCCGGCAGCGGCGCCCATCACGACCACTCCAAGAGAACGAATTCGGCGCTCACACCCGGCCCGAGGGCGAAGGCGAGAGCGTGACTACCGGGGGCTGGCGCGGGATCGGCGTGCAGAGCATCCGCCAGCACATGCAGCACTGCGGCCGACGACAAGTTGCCGACGCGGGCGAGACAATCCCAACTCGACTGCAGGTCGCGGCGCTGAAGCCCGAGCGAACTCTCGAATGCTTCGAGCACGCGGGGGCCACCCGGATGCGCGATCCAGGTATCGATGTCGGCGATCGTTAGGCCGTTGCGGCCCAGAAACTCGCTGACCTCGCCCGGGAAACTGTTCTGAATCACGTCGGCCACGCCCGCGCTCAGCACGATCTCGAAACCGGTGCCGCCGACGTTCCAGCCGATCACATCGTGACTGTCGGCGACGAACGTGCTGCGGGTATCAATCACGCGCGGGCCCGGCTCGCTGCGGTTCTCCCCCACCATCACGACCGCCGCGGCACCGTCGCCGAAGAGGCCAGTGGCGACAAAGTTGGCCATGGTGTGGTCATCACGCTGCAGGGTGAGCGAGCACAGCTCGACGCTCAATACGACGCCCACGTCATCCGGATGCCCGACCAAATAGTCATGCACGCGGGCCAAGCCCGCGGCCCCCGCCAAGCAGCCCAAGCCAAACGAGGGAACCCGTTTCACGTCGGGGCGCAGCCCCAGCCGCGGGATCAGCAGCGCGTCGATCGACGGCGCCGAGATGCCGGTGACGGAGGTGAAGAAGACGAAGTCGACATCGGCGGCGGTGAGCCCAGCGTCCGCGAGCGCCGTGGTCAGCGCGCGCTCAAGCAGCTCGGTCGAGACGCGGATGAACTCGTCGTTGGTCTCGCGAAAACTGCCGAGTTCGGGATACCGCTCGAGCGGGAGCGCCATGTGGCGACGATCGATTCCGCTGGCGCCGTGCATCCGCTCAATCACGGCCTGATGGCGTGTGTTCTCGGCCAAAAGCGACGCGAGCATGCCGGTCATTTCGGCCTGCGTGTAGCTGTGCTCGGGCACCACCGGGGCGACTGCCGCCACTCTGCTCATTCAGAGACTCCACTCATTCAACAACTTCGCCGATACCTCAACCTTGCTTCTGTAGGGAAAGTATCACGCAGTGAGGCCGAGCCCTCCCGTGCGGCGTGCGGCACGCCAGGCGCGCCACGCCCCGGTAGACCACAGGGCCCAGAGAATCAGCACGGGTTGGAACGGCATCCGAATCCAACGTTTGAGGTCGGAGTCCATGCCGAGGGAATCGACCTGGTTCACGAGCTGGGAGATGTTGCCGGGGTAGATCGCGATGAAGAAGGCGGCCGCGATCCAGCCGACCGCCGGGCGGTACTTCTTGGAAAAGATGAGGGCACTGCCGAGGGCAATCTCGACGACTCCGGATGCCACCACCACGAAGTCTTGGTCGAACGGTTGCCAATTCGGCACCTGCGCTTGAAAGTCTTCGCGCGCGAAGGTGAGGTGGCTGATGCCGGCGAACACCAGTGAGGCGCCGAGCGCGATGCGTCCGATGCGGCGGCCAATACGGCTGGCGCGCGAAACCTCGCCGGGCGCGGTTGAATCTCTGACTGACGCGACTTCGATCTGCTCGCGGGGTGGTGTCGGCTCCATCTGCCCTATTGTGGTGCGCTCGGCTTAGAGTCTGCCGAGCCTGAAGCGCGCCGTGGCCCAAACACTACAAACAGCACCGCGACGATGACCGCCCACGCGGGGTACGTCAGCCAGACCCAGGATGCTCCGGGTTCGCCCGAGCCGGCGAGCGCGTAAATCACACCAGCTGAGCTGCTTCCCACGACGCCACCGATCGCGTTGGCGAGGCCCTGCACTCCGAAGTAGCTAGCGACTGAGCCTTCCGGGGCAAAGCGCGACACGGTGGCATTGAGCACAGGCTGCGCAAGCATTTGACCGACGATGAACACGGCAACGCCCACGAGCATCCCGAACAAATTTGTGGAGAGGCCCATGATGCCAACGCCGACACCCAGACACGTTGTCGCGCCGGCGAGGGTGACGCGGTCAGGCAGAAAACGGTTGGCGGCACCCGTGAGCGGCAGCATCGTGAGCACCATCACGATCGCGGCGCCCGAGTAGATGAAGCCGAGATCGGACGGGCCCGAGGTGAACTCGGCGGCCCGGAATGGGATCACGAGATAGAACTGAGCGACGAGCACCGCGGTGCCCGCCACGAGCGCGCAATACCGCACGAACGCGAGGTCGGCGAAGGCCACTCGCAAGCGTGGCGGGGTGCGGGCCTTGTCGTCCTCCCCCGGTCCGGGCAAACCGAACGCGCTAATGATGAACGCGATCACAAACATCCCGGCCGCCGACAAACTCACGAAAGCGAAGTCGGCACCCGCTAAGAAACCACCGATGATGGGGCCGACGATGAAGCCAACATTGCTGACCACCTCGCGCGTCGAATACACGCGGATGCGGTCACTGCCGGTCGTGAGCGCGGCATACGCCGAATAGCTGGCGGGGTGAAAGAGTGCACCGCCCAGCCCCGTGAGAATCGACGCCACCACGAGCAACGGCACCGAATCTACAGTGCCCAGCATGGCGAATCCCGAAGCCCGAACGAGCACCCCGATCAGGATGGCGCGACGAAAGTTGATGCGATCGGCAACCCACCCGGCGATCGGCATCATGCCGTTCTGGGCGGCGGTGCGCACGGCCGTCAGCGCCGCGACAGCCGCAATCGTGAGGGTCAGATCTTGTAGAAAGTGATACGCCAGCAACGGCACGAGCATGTAAAAGCCGACGGCCATGATGAAGGTGTCGCTGTAGAGAACCTTCAGCGCGAACGAGACGGGTGGGCGCTTAGCCACTGCCTAGTCCTGCTCGTCGTTCGCGGGCGGCCGCGGACCCCAGGCCCGCACCCCCACGTACACCGGCACCGCGATCGCCACGAACGGCGCGAGGCTCGGCAGCAAAACCGAGCCCACGATCACGACCGTCAGCGTGAGCAACACGAGTAGCGAGCGACGCGGATGCTGCAGCATCAGCACGAATCCCTCACGTGCCCAGGTGCGGGCATCCGCCTCGGGAGCCAGTGTCGAGGCAGCCGTTAGCGCGACGGCGAACACACCAACGGCAGCAGCGATCGGCATCACCGCGGCGGCAAACATGAGCGCGAGCGGATCGCCCGTGCTAGTCAACTGCGCCGCGAGGAAGATGCCGTCGGCGACCAGAATCGCGAACACCACAGTCGCGATCACCCCGAGCCCCAGCGTGCGCCGCCACGTCTGGCGGAACTCGCGGAACGTATTCGTGAACACCTTGTCGTTGTTCGTGACGTTCCAGTCGGCACACGCGCGGGCGTACGCAATCGCGGCCGGCAGCACCGTGATGATGCCGAGCGACAGAATGAGAACCGCAAGCGACCCCAGGAAGATATTTCCCGGATACGCGAGCGCGCCGAGCAGAGAGGTCTCCCAGCGGGGAGACCGTCTCGTGCCCTGCGGTCGCTGCGGTCGTTGTCTCATCGGTGCGTACTCGTGCTCCCCTGGAATCCTTCGCCCACGACGGCCGTTGCGCCCAGGGTGGGAGCGTCGCCATCGAAGCCCAACGATACGGTTTCGGTCACGCCGTCGCGCTCGATCTCCACACGCACGCCACCATCCGACACTTCATAGTGGATGCTCGCCGGGGCAGTGTCATCCCAGCGACGCGACTCGAGCACCGTGACAAAGCGTGCACTCGTCGTCGGCTCGCTCACGCGCTTGAGCGTGTGCTGCTTCTTGCTAATCGCCAGGCTCGGCGTGGATGACGTGGGGTTGGCATGCACGAAGGTCTCGACGATCTCACTGGCCGCATTGTCGTCGAGCGCAGCGATCGGCATGACACCGTGTCCGGCATCCGCTCGCCAGCGCTTGTCGCCGAGGGCAACGGGGGCGTTGTCGGTTTGTAGCAGCCACGTCCAGGTGCGGGGCTGGTCGGCGGCGAGGTCGTCGGCGATCACGAGGGTTCCGCCTGGCGTCATGACGAGGTGACGGCGAACCCGCGTGACTCCCAGGTCGCGGTCGTACATCGCGGAGGACTCGCTTACCGCGTGGGTCCAGCCATCCTTGATCGTCGTGGTCAGAATTTCGGCCGTGAACTCCTCGGCCAGCTCTTCGAACACGTGATACCGGTCTTCATTCACGAAGCCGTTGCCGTCGATCAGGATCGAGTTGTGGTGCTCAGTGAGTTTGCGCGACGAATAGCCTTCGTCGATCGCCAAGTACGAGCCGTTCCCGAGAAATACGAACGAGCCCGAGTCGGGGTGGTGGTGTCCCGCGTTGAGCGTGACCCAGCCGTTCTCCTTGCGCTGGCGGTGCGACTGATCCCACGCTTTGTGGCCGCCACCGGGTGATGCTTTGAACGAGACGAGGCTCGCTTGCTCATCCCACGAGCTGCGCCCGACGACGAGCCCGAGGTCTTCGAAGTACTTGCTCGGCGGGAGAGTTTCCGGGCCGGCCGGCTCAACCGTGGGGTCGAACCAGAGCAGCTCTTGGTACGCCTCGGGGCGAACGCCGGGTCGCACTCCGCTCTCGTACGCTTCGCGCCAGTAGAACTCGGTCGAGACCTTGTTGGCCAACCACTGCGCCTGCGGAATGCGGTACTCGGCGGCGAGCTTGTAATAAAGGGCGAGCGGATGCCCGCTGCGGCGATCGTGGCAGTCACCGTGGTCAACGATGCGTTCCAGATCGGGAGCCGCTTGGTAGAGGCGGTACCAGAAGGTCTCCTTCAAGTAGGTGCCGCGGTTGAACCAGTCGAGGCCCTCTTGGTCGCGCAGCACGTCAAGGTAGCTCGCGATCCACGGCACTCCGTAGCGCCAATAGACGACACCCTCGTTGTTGGAGCCGTCGTCGGGAAGCGAGTCGAGAACCTTGCCGAAGTTGTCCTTCGCGCGCTCAGTCCAGGCTTTCGCTTCGGGGTACTTCTCTTGCAGGGCATACCCGGCGGTGGCGAGGCCGGCGTAGCAAATCCAATTGTGGTTCTGCCAGTACGACGACGACCACCATCCGCCTTCCTTCTCGACAGCGAACTCGTACATGCGCTGGCCCTGAAGCAGCAGTTTGTCTTCGAGGGCCTGCTTCTCTTCGGGGCGCAGCGCGTCACCGGCCCACGAATAGGCGAGCGACAACCCGTGCAGAATCCAGCCGGCATCGAGGTCGTGGTCGGGCAGATTCGCCTTTCCCCAGTGGGGGAACGACAGCGGCGGAGCCAACCAGCGACGCAACTCTTCGAGGTACGCCGCTTGACCGGTCAAGCGGTACGCTAGCGCGAGGTTCGCCGAGCCCGGCCCGAAATAGGTGATGGATGCCAGCGGGTGTTCCTGCGGAAGTTCCATCCCCTTCGCGCGCTCACACTCCTCGAGCAGTCGACGGAACTGCGCGCTCCTGCTGCCATCAAGTTCGCTGCGCAGCTGCTGCTCGCGGTCGCCGATGAGCATCGCGCGGCCCGTTGCCGACGAAAGTGAAGCTGCGGTCGATGATGTGGGGGTTGTGGTCTCGGCGATGTTGGTCACAGTCCTACCTCTATTAGTGATGAGTCGGGGGCGGCAGTGGGGATCGTGATCCGCACTGCGGTGTCAGAGAAGTCGGCTTCGACAGTGTCGAGGCTGAACTCGGGGTCGAAGGAGTACACGCTCACGAAAGTTGCGGCGCTGGCGGTCATCGACCAGTCGCCAACATGCTGCAGACGGCTGGGGTCATCCGATGGCCCGCGGCCCGCGGCCAGTTCGAGCGTGGCGTTGCCGGATGCGCGATGCCAGCCGGTCAAGCCTGCTTGCCCGCGGCTCAGGGTTGGCTTCGCATGAGCGCCCGTCAAGCCTGCGCCCGAAGCAGCGCCCCAAGTCGAACGCCACGAGTCACCCGCCACCACAACACTGAAGTCAACGGCCGGGCGAAGGCCAAGCGAGATCTCGTGGGGTTCGCCGTCATCGCAGACGACGTGCACGACATCCACGAGCAGTCCGTCGGCGAGCTGCACGGTGCGGCTCAGCCGAACGCCCTCGATCGCGGTCGTGGTGACGGCCGTGACGCGAGAGGCCGCAGCATCCCATTCGGTAATTTCAGCACTGGCTTCGACCTGGTCAGCGCCGTCAACGCGAACGGTCGGATGCGCGATCGTGCGCGCGTAGTACGAGCGACGAAGCGCGTGCCCATACGGCGGCACGGCCGGAGCCGGCTGCCACTTCGGGCCGTCGCCATAAAGGTAGAGCGCAAGTTTGTCGAAGTGGCCGTGGGCTCCACCGTGGGGTCCAGCATCGAGGATGCCGACCATGCGATTGCGTGAATCCCGCAACACGACATACCCGGCATCCTCGAATGCTCGCGAACCGACCACCACCGGTGCGCGATCAAGCGGTGCACCCACAAACCAGCCATCGAGCATCCACTCGAGACCATCGTGGTCAGCACCAAGTCTTTCGACGACCCACGACTGCACAGTCGTCAGGCCGGTATCGCTGAAGAGCTGTGCTCCCAGCGTGCAAATTTCGAGCACTTCGCGGTGCATCGCGACCCGGTCGTAGGGGCCGTCGTGCAGCGCGGGCAAGAAACCGTCGGGCGCCGCAATCGAGACCAGCACGTCGACCATGCGACGGAGCGTGACGACGACGTCGGCCGGCAGCTCCGCGAGCTCGATTCCGCGCAGACCCAGAAGATAGGCGCGCAGAACGAACACGTGATAGTAGGTGGATGCCTCCCACTCCCAGCCGTCGGAACGTACCGCGAGCTGCATATGGTCGAAGACCACCGCCGCAAACTGCGGTGCGACCGCGGGCCCGCCCAGCGTGTGCGAGGCCAGCGCTACCAGACGGGCTGCGGCATCCAGCCACGCGGTGTAGTTGCTGCGCTGATCGTCACGATCTTCCACGAGGATGCGGCGAGACTCGGCGAGTGTCTCGCCCAGCCCGTCGAGGGTGCGACTGAGGTCGGTAGACTCGCGAAGTTCGTGGATCGGCCCGAGCGTGATGATGCCATCCGCGAACCCGACTGCCCACTGCGCTTCGGAGAGAGCCTGGGCAAAGAGCTTGCCCTGCAGCATCCATGATTCGCTCTTGTCGCTCCAACCGCCAGCCGAGATCTGCACGTAGAGAGCGGAGTAGTCGAGAACGAGCTCGACGGCCCGTTCTCGATCGGCGGTGTCGCCGTGCAACGCATACCGTCGCGCAGCAACCCGGGCGGCACGAGCGAGCGCTTGATGTTCAAGCGCGAGCCACGCGGCCTCGACCTTGTCGCCCGTGAGACGACAGCCGTGGTCGCACAGAAACTCGTCGCCGTCGCGGGCGCCCAACTCGATGCCATGCGTGGGGCAGACATAGTCATGCCACCACCCACCCGGCTGCTGCGGAACAGAACTCATCGGAAGTTGAGGCCTCCGTTGATGTCGACAACCTGGCCCGTGACATACGACGAGAGGTCAGAGGCCAAGAACAGTGCGACGTCAGCAACGTCTCCCGCGGTGCCCGCCCGACCGAGCGGGATGCCCGCGACGATGTTCTTCTGAGCTTCGCCCGGCGTAAAGGTCTCGTGGAAGGCAGTCTCGCCGATGAAGCCGGGAGCAACCGCGTTTACGGTGATCTTCTTGCCGGCGATCTCCTTGGCCAGTGCCCGAGTGAAACCGACAACAGCAGCCTTCGAGGTGGCGTAGACAACCGATCCGGCACCACCACCGTTTTCAGCGGCGAGCGACGCCATCGTGATGATGCGGCCGTGCTCCGACTCGGCGAGCGCCGGAAGCGCCTGCCGGGTGGTGAAGAACGTGCTGGCCACGTTCACCTCCATGATCTCGTTCCAGCGCTCATCCGTGGTCTCGGGAATGGTCGCGCGGCCCACCAGGTGGCCGGCGTTGTTGACGAGGATGTCGAGGCCGCCCAGAAACTCAACAGCGGCATCCACCAAGGTGGTCGCCTGCGCTGAATCGGTGAGGTCGGCCTGAACGGCGAGCGAGCGTCGTCCGCCCGCTTCAATCTCGTCCTTTACCGCGGTGGCTCCCGCTTCACTGTGGGCGTAGTGCACCACAACGTCAGCGCCCGCCGCCGCCAGTGCTTTCGCGATGGCCGCGCCGATTCCTGCTCCTGCGCCTGTAACGAGTGCGCGTCGTCCGGTGAGGTCAATGCTCATTTTTCTTTACCGTGCCTATCTTTTTGTTGGTGATGGAAAGTTCGTGAATGGATGCGGGCGAGTTACTTGATACCCGCGTTAGTGAAGCCCTGAATGAAGTACTTCTGGGCGAAGATGAACAAGACCACCATGGGAACGGTGGCCATGGTTGTTCCGGCCATCAGGTACTGCCATTGCGTGTTGTCGAGCTGCTGGAACACCGCGAGCCCTACTTGAATCACGCGCAGGTCGCTGCTGGTTGTGACGAGCAGCGGCCAGAGGAAGTTGTTCCAGCTCTCTTGGAAGGTGAGCAAACCCACCGTCGCGATGGCCGGCTTGATGAGCGGCGTATAGATCTGCGCAAAGATGCGGAACTCGCCCAGCCCATCGATACGAGCCGCCTCTTCGAGGTCTTTCGGCAGCGACAAATAGAACTGACGGAACAGGAAGATGGCGGATGCGCTGAGCCCACCAGGAATGATGAGCGCCCACCACGTGTCCAGCCAGCCGCTACCGCCCTGGCCGAGGATGTCGTTGCCACCGAACAGGGGCATGAACTTCACGAGCAAGAACTGGGGAACGATCTTCGTGTAGGTGGGGATCATCAGCATCGCGATGAAGGCGAGGAAGATCGCTTCACGGCCGCGGAAGTAAATGCGAGCGAGTGCGTAGCCGGCCATCGCGCCGAGAGCGATCGTGATGAGCGTGTGAGTGGTTGCGATCACCAAACTGTTGCGAAAGTAGAGGCCGAACGGCGCAGCATCCAGAGTCGCGGCATAGTTGCTCCACATCCACTCCTGCGGCAACACCGTGGGCGGAAACTGGGCCAGCTCGGCCGGAGACTTGAGGCTCGTCAGCACCATCCAGAGGAACGGCACGAGCATCGTGATTGCGCCCAAGCTGAGCAGCACATTGACGAGCACCGCCTGACGTCCCTTGGCGTGATGGAACCAGCGCTTGCGGGGTGCGACCGTGATTTCTTCGCTGATCGCGAGGGCCTTAATAGTAGGGAGGGTCATCGCTAGTCCTCTTCTTTGGTGACGCGACGGCTAATGAGAGTGACAAAGAGGAGGAAGGCGAACAGCGCGACCGACTGAGCCGATGCCATTCCCATCCGGAACTCCTGGAACGCCGAGCGGTAGACCTCGTAGGTCATCATCGTGGTCGCGTTCGCGGGCCCACCGTCGGTGAGCACGTAGATCTGATCGAAGACTTGGAATGCTCCGATGATCGAGATGATGAAGACGAAGAACGTCGCCGGCTTGAGCATCGGAACGGTGATGCTGAAGAACTTGCGCACCGACGATGCGCCGTCGAGCGAGGCTGCCTCATACAGCGACTCATCGATGTTCTGCAGGGCCGCAATGTAGATGAGCATCTTGATGCCGATGCCCTGCCACGCGCCAACCAAGATTACGGAAGGCAATGCCCACTGCGGGTCGACGAGCCAGGCTTGCCCGGGAAGGCCAACGGCTTCGAGCATGGCGTTGAGCAGACCGTACTGCGGGTTGAAGATCCAGAGCCACACCATCGCAATGGCGACGGTCGCGGTGACCTGCGGGAGGAAGAAGGCGGTGCGGTAAAACTTCTGCAGCTTCAGGCCCTGGTTGAGGAGCACCGCCACGACAACGGCGACGGCCATCGACACGGGCACGGTCCAGAAGGTGTACCAAATGGTGTTGCCGATCGACTGCATGAAGACCGGGTCGCTGAACATCTCAACGTAGTTGTCGAACCAGATCCACTTCGGTGCCGAAAAGATGCCGTAGTCCGTAAAGGAGAGGTAGAAGGTAGCGATAACCGGGATCAGCGTCCAGAGACCAACGTGAATCACGGATGGCGTGATCATCAGCCAGCCAGCACGTCGCCGTTTCTTCTCGGCCATACTGATCCGCTTGCGCTTGCGCGGAGGTGCTGTTGCCGTGCCGGGCACAGGCGCCGCTTTCGCGACCTGCACTGGCTGGTGGTCTGTAGTAGTCATCACGCCCTCGTGTGTGTGGTGCTGGGGAAGAGGGATGCCCGGGTACGTGGAGTACCCGAGCATCCAGGGGAGGAACTAGCGGTCTATCGAGGTCTGAACGAGCGCGGCGAGGTCATCAAGAGCCTCTTCCGCTGACTTCTGACCAAGCAGAGCTGCTTGAACGGCGGGCGCAAAGTCACCGCGGACTTCGAGCCACTGAGAGGGGCCACCTTCGCGCTGGGCGACCTCAAGGTTTTCCATTGCGAACTGAACGAAACGGTTCGACTGAACGTAGTCAGAGTCGAGGAGTTCGGTCAGTGCCGGCACGTTACCGCGCTGTTCGTTGGCGGCGAGTGCAGCGTCCGGGCTCGACAGGAACTCGAGCAGTGCGCGGGCAGCCTGGGGGTTCTTCGAGTTGTTGGCAACGGTCGCCAAGGTTCCACCGAAGAACATTCCGGATGCATCGCCCTGAATAACGAAGGGCTCGAGGTTGTCGAGAACGGTTTCATCCGCTTCGAGTGCCTGCGTCCAGAGGTTGTTGTGGGCGATTCCCATTGCGGCGCGCCCGTTGATGAGCGGGTTCACGATGTCATCCGTCGAAGTAAAACCGATGTCCTCTACCTCGTACTTGTTCACGAGGTCAGCCATAAGCCCAAGAGCGGCGACACCCTCATCACTGTTGAAGGCAGGAGCGGTGGCATCCTCATTGAAGAGTGCGCCGCCCGCCGAGAAGAGCATTGTCTCGAACGCCTGACGGGCATCCAGCGACATCATGTCGAAGCCAGCGCGCTCAAGTGAACCGTTTGACGAACGCACGGTGGTCGCTTCAGCGATTTCGATGAGTTCTTCCCACGAGGAGGGCGGGCTGTCGTAGCCAGCTTCCTTGAGGATGTCCATGCGGGCGACTCCGAAGCGGGTGTCGAGCATGATTGGCACAGCGTAGACGTTGCCGTCCCACATGCCGGCTTCGACGATCTCGTCGGTGTAGCTCTCCTTGAGGTCAGCTTCGTTGAGGCCGAGTTCACCGAGGTCGGCGAGCACGCCCTTGTCGGCGAACGCCTCGATCCAGCCGACGCCCATGAGCATGACATCGGGGACGAGACCGGAAACGACCGCCGTAGTGAGTTTCTCGTTCAGGTTGCCGTAGGTCGTGTAGTCCACGTTGACCGTGACGTTGGGGTACTCCTCGTAGAACTGCGGAAGCAGCTCGTCTTCGAGAAGGTCTTGCCCGGGGCTTCCTTCAAAAATGGGGGTGAGCAGGCTGATCTCGCCCGAAACCTCATCGGGGTTCAGATCGGCGTCTGCTTCTCCGGCTGAACAGGCGGCGAGACCGAGACCCATCAGGGCCACCATCGCGACCGATGCTGTGCGGCGCATTCGTGACTTCACTTCCATGTGCATGTCCTCTCAAGCTGAGATTGAGCGACGGCTCCAGTGCCTTCGTTCCGCGACGTCGTCGTCGGCTCATTCGATTCCTAACCGATTTCCTAGGGGGGTGGGTGAAATCGGTGTAACGATGCACTGACCATAGACGAGTCATTCTCTGAGAGTCAAGGGCGACGATGAAATTACTCTCACAAGGCACGTACTTGCTGGACCACTGCTTGCCGAAGTTCAATAAATCGTTACACTAAAACGACGATCATCAGGATCGCCAACAACCGAAGGAGGTCGCGTGGCTCGAGTAACCATCCAGCACGTGGCGCAAGCTGCTGGGGTCTCCCCCAGTACCGTCTCCAATTTTTTGAATGACCGTCAGGGCCGGATGGTCGCGGCAACGCGAACTCGCATCGAGGCCGCGATCGCAGAGCTTGGCTACCGCCCCAATCGTGCTGCTCGCCAGCTGCGCAACGGCAAAACTCAAACCGTGGGCCTCGTCGTGCCCTCGGTCGGCAACCCTTTCTGGGGCGCCTTCGCGCACGAAGTGGAAGTCGCTGCCCTGGCTTTGGGCTGCAGTGTTCTGCTCTGCAACAGTGAGCGCGATCCCGAACGCGAACGCCGCTACGTCGAAGAGCTGTGGGAAGACGGCGTACGCAGCATCATCCTGTGCACCTCGCTCCCGTCGCTCGATCACGTCAGCCACGTCATCGACGAAGGTCTGCGCCTCGTCACGTTCGACCGGCCGGCCCAGCCGAATGACCCACAATCTGTCGTGAGCATCAGCATCGACAACAATGTGGGTGGCCAAGTCGCCACCGCGCATCTCCTCGAGCTCGGTCACACGAGCATCGCCTTCGTGTCGGGCTCAATCCGCTCGGTGAACCGCTCAGCGCGCTACCGCGGGTACTGCGATGCTCTCGAAGCTGCTGGGCTCTCGGTTGCCGATATGCCGCAGTGGACCGGGATGGATGCTGCGCAGTTTGGTGATGTCGAAGCGGCCGCGGTAGGGCGGGCTGCCGCACGCGACCTCTTCGCTGACCCCAAGACTGCACCGACCGCGATCGTGGCGATCAACGATATGACGGCGCTGGGATTCTGCCGCGGGCTCCGCGATCTCGGTCTCAAGGTCGGGCGCGATGTGTCCGTCATCGGCTTTGACGACATCATCCTCGCCGACCTCTACGACCCGCCGCTCACAAGCGTTCGTCAGCCCATCACGCGGATGGCGCAGCTTGCCGTGTCAGAGGCCATCGAGCGTGGCTCGAACGAGTCGACCGACCCGGGTAGCTCCGTTCTCTTGCGCCCCGAGCTTGTGGTGCGAGAATCGACGGAACATGTCTCCTCAGTCGCACGACCCTAAGCAACCTGCCGCACCGGAACCCGCACCCCAGGACGGTCGCCCCGCGCTCCTGCGCCATTGGAATGCCACCGCGATCACGTTCGCGACCCTGTCGATCGTCGGCCTCGTCGGCACGTGGATCTTCAACGCACTAGCGATCGTGCAAATGCGCAACTTCCTCGGCGATTGGTTCGGCAGCGGCCCCGCCGTCAACTCACTCGGCGTCGACCTTCTCGTGGTTGCCATCGCGGGCAGCATCCTGATCATCATCGAAGCACGTCGCCTCGGGATGAAGCGGGCCTGGCTCTACATCGTGCTCTCGGGCATCACGGCCTTCGCGTTCACCTTCCCGCTGTTTCTCGCGATGCGCGAGCGCAAGCTCGTGGAGCTCGGGCGCCGCTAGCGCCAAGGGTTTACTCCAAGGCGTCGGGAAGTACGTAGGTGTCGAACTCTTCTCCGGAAGCCGAGTCAATATAAGTCACGACAACCCGTCTGTCATCGAGCGAAACTCCATCGAACGACTGGAAGAACATCGCTTGCAATCCGAGGCCGAACGGAATGAACTGAGCGGAAAATGAGTCATCGAACGCCGCGCGGTCCACGGTCATCGCGAACGTGGCGAACTTGTCGTCGTGCGTGATCTCTTCGATCGAAGCTTCCGTGCTCAGCGTTTCGGTGATGCTCTCGTCGATGCCGCTGGCCATCTCAGCGATCAGCTCGGCGTGCACTGACTTGGGAATGGTGTACTCGACCGAACCATCGTCGTTGACGACCGCTTTGTAGCCGGACTCCTCCGCACTCGTTTGGATCTCCTCCGCGTTCATGTCTTCAAAGAAGCTCGCCGGCAGCGTCACGACGACGTCAAGAAATTTCTCTTCGACCGCAATGCCACCCTCCGCTGACGACGAGGGTTCGGGGTCATTACTCGCTCCCGAGGATGCGCAGCCAGACATCATTGTGCAGGCCACAATCGCTGCCGCGATAACGCTCATGGTCTTAGTTCTAACAATCACAAAATCCCCTAAATCGGCATAATAAGTCAAAATTGAGGTTATCTAACGACCCTTGTCAGGCGCTCCCCCGCGTTGTGGTGACGCTTCGGGCTCGCAGGCAAGAGAACGGCAACCGCCCTAAGAAAGTGGGAGAATCAAAGGATGAAGATCCTCTCGATTCAGTCAGCAGTCGCGTTCGGCCATGTCGGCAACTCTGCCGCGGTGTTCCCGCTGCAGCGCATCGGCGTCGAGGTTGTACCGGTCTATACGGTCAACTTCTCGAACCACACGGGCTACGGCGCTTGGCGGGGGCCGATGATCGACCCCAGTGACGTCTCCGAGGTCATTGCCGGCGTCGAGGACCGCGGAGTCTTCCCCCAGATCGATGTCATCCTCTCGGGCTACCAAGGTGGCGAGGGCATCGGCGATGTCATCATCGACACCGTTGCACGCGTCAAGGCAGCGAACCCCCACGCGATTTACGCCTGCGATCCCGTGATGGGCAATGCGAAATCCGGATGCTTCGTGGCCCCGGCCATACCGATCCTGTTGCGCGAGCGCGTGGTTCCGGTCGCCGACATCATCACCCCTAACCAGTTCGAGCTGGGTTTCCTCACCGAAACTGAGCCCGACACGATCGAGTCGACGCTGGCATCCGCCGATCTCGCCCGCGCGATGGGCCCGAGCACGGTTCTCGTCACGAGCGTTGAGCGCCCCGACCGCGAACCCGACACCATCGAGATGATGGTCGTGACGGATGCCGGAGCTTGGATCGTGCAGACCCCGCAGCTGCCCATGAAGGCCAACGGTTCCGGCGACGTGACCGCCGCCCTCTTCACCGCCCACTTTGTGCGCACCGGCGACGCCGCGGATGCTCTGGCTCGCACGGCATCCAGTGTCTTCGACCTGCTCACCAAGACTCTCGAGTCGGGCGAACGCGAGCTGCAGCTCGTTGAGTCGCAAGAGTTTTACGCGCACCCGCAGATGCAGTTCACCGCGCGCCAGGTTCGCTAGGCGCCGCAGAACCAGGGCCAGTCCCGGGGACCGATAAAGCACAAACCAACAAGACTCAGACCAACAAGAAAAGGCCCACCAACCGGTGGGCCTTTTCTCTTACCTCTGCTGTGCGATTGCACTGTGCGCGAGGGGGGACTTGAACCCCCACGTCCTTTCGAACACACGGACCTGAACCGTGCGCGTCTACCAATTCCGCCACTCACGCGTGGGTTGAGTTGAACACTCAACTGGCTGAGATTATCACAGCGTCAGGCTGTTCAACGATTCGTGTGCACGAAGATGTTTAGTGACGATTCACAGCTTTGTCATATAGGGTTGATAGCTGTCCGTGTGCCTAAAGCCACGGGTTCAACCAGACTTGATCCAAAGCTGTCCAACCAGACAGAACACAGACCACACCCCTGGGGGTTACCGCGTGAAACGATTGCTGACACTCAGCGCAATCATGGCAGTTGTCGTGAGCGTGACTGTTCCAGCCGCAGCACACATGGAACCTTCGTCGCGCGACATCGAATCCACCGCTTCCGCAGCGTCGGCATCCGTCGTTTTGCAGCAGTCTGTTGCTGTCGCCACCACCGAGCCCGTTCAAAGCGTGCCGATCCAGTCCTTCGCCTCTTCGGTCGAAACAGAAATCAGTGCCGCAAAGCGCGACAAGCTGAGCATCAAAGAACCCGAGCCTGAGCCAGAGCCAGTCGTCGAGACCTACACCGCAGGGCCTTCAGGTTCGTTTGCCGGTAGCTACAGCGGTGAATTCGCTGGCTTCTTGGCCGTGTGGCCTGCCAATGCTCCTGTAAACGACGGATTCGGTTACCGCGACGGTGGAGAGTTCCACGGCGGCATCGACATCATGACCGGCAGCGGCGCAACGCTAGTCTCTGCCTCCCCCGGTGTTGTCACCGAAGTTACCTACGGCGGCGGCTGGGGCCAGTACGTCAAGGTGGACCACGGCAGCGGAGTTTCGACCCTGTACGCCCACATGATCGCCGGTTCGCAAATGGTCTCTCCTGGCCAGACCGTGTCAGCGGGAACACCTCTCGGGCTGAGCGGTTCCACCGGCTACGTCACTGTCGCCCACCTCCACTTCGAGACCTACGTCAATGGCACCCGCGTTGACCCCATGGGCCTTCTTCCCTAATAGCTCGACCCCGGGTAACGGGTTAGCTTCACACACCGGCTAACATCGACGTACTACACCGAGCCACTACGAGGAGAGCTTTGGGTCTTCTGGACAACTTTGAGCGAGGTCTCGAACGCGCAGTAAACGGCGCATTCGCAAAGACCTTCAAAAGTGGTCTGCAGCCCGTCGAAATCACCAGCGCCCTGCGCCGCGAACTCGACACGCAGGCCGCTGTTGTGTCGCGCGACCGCATCCTCGTGCCCAACAACTTCACCGTTCGCCTGAGCGATACCGACTACCAGCGAATGGCAGGGCTCGGCAGCACCTTGATTTCCGAGTTGACTGAACTCGTTCAACGGCATGCCACGGCTCAGCACTACTCCTTCTCCGGCGGTATCTCTATCGTTCTGGCGCCCGACGATTCCCTCAGCCAAGGCATGATCGAGGTCGACTCAATCAGCGTTAAGGGCACGGTTGCATGGACTCCGGTGGTCGACATCAACGGCACGCGTCACACTCTCGCCCACTCCCGCACCATCATCGGTCGCGGTAGCGAAGCCGACATCACGGTTGACGACAACGGGATTTCTCGCAAGCACGTAGAGATCCTCTGGGATGGTTCGCGCGCCGAAGTGAACGACCTGAACTCCACAAACGGGTCAAAATTGAACGGATCGCCAGTTTCTCGCGCACCACTCGCGCCGGAATCCGTGATTGATATCGGTCGAACCCGTATCGTGTTCCGTGTGCTTGCCCAATCTGCCGATGCCGACCAGTCCGCTGCTCGCCGCAATGACCGGGGGTTCCCCCTGTGAGTGAACTCACGCTTCTGCTGCTGCGCATCGCATTCCTCGCGATCATGTGGGGCTTCATCTTCGCGATCGTTTACGCACTGCGCTCCGATCTCTTTGGTGAGAAGGTGCGGCGGATGCCCGTGCAAAGCGCTGCCCAGGCACAACAAGCGCCCTCGACTCCGTCCACCCCGGTCGCCGCGCAAGCCACTCGACCGGTCCAGCCCGTCGCGGCGTCCGGAAACTCGCTCGATGCCACTCGGCTCGTGATCGTTTCTGGTTCGAAGGAGGGGCTCGAAATTGCGCTCCCCGAAGAGCAACTCACTATCGGTCGCTCAAGTGAGTCCGGGCTCGTCATCCGCGACGATTACACCTCAACCCATCACGCGCGCTTGCTGCGTTGGGCGGATAGCTGGGTTGTTCAAGATCTTGATTCCACCAACGGCACATTTCTGGCGGGCCAGCGCGTGAGCGTTCCGACGCCGATTCCGTTGAATACTGCCATCAAGATCGGCACTACTAGCTTCGAACTGCGGCGGTAACTGAATGGCCACGCCGGGCAACAGTGCTGCCGCATCCCATGTGGGCAAGGTTCGGGCTAACAACCAGGACAGCGCCTACGCCGGCAGCCATCTCTTCATCGTCGCTGACGGTATGGGAGGCCATGCGGGTGGCGATGTTGCTTCGGCGATCACGATCAAGCACGTTGTCGAGGCCGATCACAGTTTCGAGTCGGCTGACGACGCAGCTCAGGTGCTCCACGACACTCTCCTCGCCGCGAACGCGATACTTTCTGACACCGTAATCGAGCACAACGAGCTCACCGGCATGGGCACCACGGTGAGTGGAATGATCCGCGTTGGCAACAAGATGGCCATGGCGCATATCGGTGACTCGCGCATTTACCTGCTGCGTCAGGGCGAGATGACGCAGATGACGCACGACCACACGTTCGTGCAGCGACTGGTCGAAAGTGGCCGCATCACTCTCGAAGAGGCCGCCGTGCATCCGCGCCGTTCCGTTCTCATGCGCGTTCTCGGAGATGTCGACGCTTCGCCCGAAATCGACACCGAGGTCTTCGCCACCGAGCCAGGTGACCGCTGGTTGCTCTGCTCGGATGGCTTGAGCAGCTTCGTTACCGAAGACAAGATCGCCGCAACGCTGCGTCGCGTCACCGATCCGCGGGTTGCCACTGAACGACTCGTTCAAGCCAGCCTTGATCAAGGCGCCCCCGACAACGTCACCGTTGTTGTGGTGGATGTCGGCGATGACGACACGTCTTCTCACGAGCCACCCCTGATGGTCGGTTCCGCTGCTTCACCGCTGTCATTCGAGCCGACAGTCGCTAAGAAGCAGACGCGCTTGCCGAACCTTTTGCTGCATCCATTGAAGGCAACGCAGCCCGACGACAGCCACTTTGAGCCGGAATCTGACGAGTACTTCCAAGCGATTATTCGCGAAGACCGTCGTCGTGTTCGCCGCCGTCGCATCTCGTGGATCACGTTCATCACTCTCACGATCGCCGCGATCGTTGCCGGTCTGGTCCTTGGTTACCAGTACACCCAGCAGCAGTTGTACGTGGGCATCGAGGATGGCAACGTAGCGATTTACCAGGGTGTGCAGCAGGACATCGGCCCTATTTCGCTGTCTCATATCTATCAAGTCACTGATGTTCGAGTCGTCGATCTTCCGCTGTACCTGCGTGCCAGTGTCGAAAACACCATTAACGCGCGCGACCTCGCGGATGCCCGTCGCATTGTAGGAATGTTGTCTGATGCCCAAGTCCCCTAGCGCTGAGACCCGCGCCTCTGCCACGGCGGTCCCGCGGGCTATCACTGAAAACATCCGGCTTAAGCTCCGCGTGCCCGCACGGCTGCGCAACCTCGAATTGCTCTTGGTTATTGTGGCGATCGCGATCAATCTGGGGGCCATCGCACTCGTGCAGCTGGGCGCGCTCGGCAGCCTTGATTTCACCGTTCTCGCACTTTCCGGGGTGCTCGGTGCGTTGGTGTTCGCCATGCACATCACCCTGCGATTTACCGCTCGCGATGCGGATCCGCTGATCTTGCCCATCATTACCGTGCTGAACGGCATCGGTATCGCCATGATCTACCGTCTCGATATCGCCGATGAACTCACTGGTTGGAGCAGTGGAGGAGTTCGTCAGATCATCTGGACCGGTATCGCAATCGCGATTGCAATCGCGGTACTGCTCATCATCAAGAATCACCGCGTTCTTCAGCGTTATCGCTACATCGCAATGTTCAGCGGTATTGCGCTGCTTCTGCTCCCGCTCGCTCCCATCATCGGCGACACTCGGTTCGGCGCGCGCCTGTGGGTTCAAATCGGCCCTTTCTCTTTCCAGCCTGGCGAACTCGCCAAGATCGCCCTGGCAGTGTTCTTCGCGGGGTACCTGGTTTCAGCCCGCGATTCCTTGTCGATGGTCGGTCGCAAATTCATGGGGATGACGTTCCCCCGAGCTCGCGACCTCGGCCCGATCTTCGTTGTGTTTGTCGCCTCCATGTTGGTGTTGATTTTTCAACGCGACATGGGAACGGCGCTTCTCTACTTCGGTCTCTTCCTTGTGATGATCTACGTCGCAACAGGGCGTTCCAGTTGGATCCTCCTCGGTATGGCCATGTTCCTCGGCGGAGCGTTCGTCGCAAGTCGCTTCTTGACCTACATTTCCGGACGCATTGATGCATGGCTCAACCCCTTCGATCCAGCGGTGTACGACGCGACGGGCGGCAGCTATCAGCTCGTGCAGGGCCTGTTCGGGCTCGCGGATGGCGGGCTCATCGGTACCGGTCTTGGCCGGGGAAGTCCTGAGATCACGCCTCTCGCTGAGAGCGACTACATCATCTCCGCTCTCGGAGAAGAACTCGGCCTTATCGGCATCTTCGCAATTCTCGCGTTGTACCTTCTCTTTGTGTCTCGTGGATTCCGTATCGGCTTTGCCGGTCAAGATGATTTCGGCCGCCTCCTTGGTGTCGGTCTCGCTTTTGTGATCGCACTGCAGGTCTTTGTCGTCATCGGTGGCGTCACCCGCGTCATTCCGCTGACCGGACTCACCACTCCCTTCCTCGCTGCGGGTGGTTCATCGCTCGTTGCTAACTGGATTATTGCGGCCCTCCTGCTGCGCCTCTCCGACACGGTCCGACACCAACCACAGTTGGTCGTGGAACCGTCTATCGAAAACCGATTGGTGGTGGGACAGTGAACCGCGAACTCAAGCGTGTGAGCACCGTCGTGCTGCTCATGTTCGTGAGCTTGTTTATCTCGAGCTCCGTTATTCAAGTCGTCACCGCTGATCAGCTGCAGGCGGATGGCCGAAACGTCCGCACACTCTACGCAAGCTACTCAGCCGAACGTGGTCCGATCCTTGTCAATGGCGAACCTATTGCGTACTCCGAGCCGGTCGATGACGAATTCAAGTTCTTGCGGGTATACCCGAAGGGCGAGTTGTATGCGCCGATCACGGGATACCTCACCCTGAACCAAGGCAACACCGGACTCGAACACTCGCTCAACGACTACCTCAGTGGCTCGTCGAATGATCAGTTCTTCGACCAAGTGAACTCGATTCTTACGGGCCAGAACCCCACGGGCGCCGCGGTAGAACTGACTATCGATCCCGTTATCCAGCAAGCAGCATGGGACGCGCTTGGTGACCTCAAGGGAGCCGTCATCGCGATCAAGCCCAAGACGGGTGAGATCCTCGCGATGGTCTCGAAGCCTTCGTACGATCCCAACGAGTTGGCAGTTCACGACAGCGCCGAGGTCATCGACGCCTACACTCGCTTGTTGAACGACGCCGATGAGCCCTTCTATAACCGCACTCTCGCTGGGCCTCTCGACCCTCCGGGATCGACGTTCAAGCTTGTTGTCGCGGCAGCCGCTCTCGAAAGTGGCGACTACACCGCCGAAAGCACGTTCCCCAACCCCGCTTCGCTGCAATTGCCGGAGAGCACTTTCGAGATCAGCAACGCCGACTCTGGCACGTGCGGCTCGGGCAGCACAGCCACGATCGCCACGGCCATCCAATTGTCGTGCAACATTCCGTTCGCGCAATTAGGCGATGCTCTTGGTTCTAACGCGATTCGGGAACAGGCCGAAAGGTTCGGTTTCAACGAGAGCGTTTCTGTACCCCTCGTCTCGACCGAGAGTGTCTACCCCAGCGCGCTTGATCGTCCCCAAACGATGCTCTCCGCCTTCGGCCAGTCGAGCGTGCGCGCTTCCCCCTTGCAGATGGCGATGGTGTCGATGGCGATCGCCAACGGCGGCAACATCATGCAACCCAATCTTGTTGAGAGCGTCGTTTCGTCCGACCTCACAACCATCCAGTCCTTCGAACCAACGCTGTTCAATCAAGCAGTCAGTGCCGAAACAGCAGCATCCCTGACCCAGATGATGGTGAATGGAGTCGATAACGGTGCAGCGAACACGGCCGCGATCGATGGCGTTGAGGTCGCAGGAAAGACCGGTACAGCAGAGAACGGAGAAGGTGAGCCATACACACTATGGTTCACTGGATTCGCGCCGGCAAATGATCCAGAGGTTGTTGTGGCGGTAGTGGTTCAGGATGGTGGCGGACTAGGACAGTCCGGAACCTCCAGCGGGCTTTCCGCACCAATTGGGCGTCAAGTACTAGAGGCGGTGCTAAACAAATGAGACCGACTAGCGGACTCACTTTCGGCGGTAGATACCAGCTGTCCAGTCGCGTAGCGATCGGTGGCATGGGCGAGGTCTGGGAAGCAACCGACCTCGTGATCGGTCGAACGGTCGCGATTAAGATCCTCAAGGATGAATATCTGGGCGACCCCGGATTCCTCGAGCGCTTCCGTGCAGAAGCCCGCCATGCCGCCCTTGTGAATCACGAGGGCATAGCCAACGTCTTCGACTACGGCGAAGAGGATGGCAGCGCCTACCTCGTTATGGAGCTCGTACCCGGCGAAGCACTCAGCGCCATTCTCGAGCGCGAACGAGTACTCGATCCCGATCGCGTACTCGACATGGTCGCGCAGACAGCGGCCGCACTTCAAGCTGCTCACGCCGCAGGACTCGTTCATCGCGACATCAAGCCCGGTAACCTGCTCATCACGCCCGAAGGCCGCGTGAAGATCACTGACTTCGGTATTGCGCGCATCGCGGACCAAGTACCGCTCACAGCGACCGGCCAGGTCATGGGCACGGTGCAATACCTCTCGCCCGAGCAGGCCAGTGGTCACCCCGCCTCCCCCACCACCGACATCTATTCGCTCGGTATCGTCGCTTACGAAGCGTTGGCAGGGCGTCGTCCATTTACGGGCGAGTCTCAGGTGGCGATCGCCATGGCTCAGATCAACGAGACTCCGCCTGAGCTTCCGATCACCGTTGCAGAACCGGTTCGCAACCTTGTGTATGCCTGCTTGGCTAAGTCGCCAGGCGACCGCCCGTCATCCGCATCGCATCTTTCGCGTGCCGCCCAGTCGCTCCGTCGCGGAGACATCGCGGCTGCCGCGGCTGCCGTGCCCGGAATTATGGGCGACAACTCTCACGCGGCAACTGTTGGACTCAACTACGGCAACTCAACCCAAGCCACTCGAGTACTCAACACCGCTAGCGCACCCGGTGAAGCGCCCACTGCTGCAGAGATTGCCGCGGAATCGAAACCACGCAACCCATGGACGTGGCCGATCGTCGCGCTCATTTCCTTGCTCGCAGTTGTTCTGATCGGTGCGATTATCGCTCTACTCGCGAGCCCGGGAGAAGAAGAAGCCCCACCAACCAGCGCCTCACCAACTGTTTCGGTCGCTCCAGAGCCCGCCCCGTCGACGTCAGCACCGCCCACCAAGGTGTCTCTGACAGAAGACGAGCTGCTCAACCGCACACGAGACGCTGTTGAGCAGTTGCTAGAAGAAAAGGGTCTCTTGCTCGATGCTCAAACCGGGTCTGAGGCTCCAACGTCAAACGACGTCGGTCGCTCCTACTCGGCGGCACCGGTAGGAAACGTTGCGATCGGTGAAACGATCACCGTTCGTTTCTACGATGAGATTCCTGAGACGCCGACCGCTCCTCAGCCTCAAGCGAACCTGCTCGAACCTGCAGGCCCCTACAATCCCGGTGACACTGTCACTGTGAAGTGGAACACCTACAGCGACTGCCCCGCAGGGCATGCTCTGTCGTCGTATAACTTCCTCGTTCAGGGTGGGCCGAGCGCCGGGCCGTCCGAATACGACAAGGATGCCACGTCGTTCGACATCATTCTTGGCGAGGACTCAACTGTCGAGACAAAGATCTCCTACTCGGTCACGTGCGACGGTCTTGTCGCGTCGCCCATGTCGGAGCAAGTCATCGTTACGGTTACAGATCCCGCTCCGTAAGCAGTGATCGGCAAAGGCAACGGATACACTTATTCGGTACTGATTCAAACAAAAACAGGAGTTAACCAGTGAGCGAAGGCGTGGCACAGGGCGTACGCCAGCTCGCTGGTCGGTACCAAATCGGTGAGCTTCTCGGCCACGGTGGAATGGCTGATGTTCACCTCGGCGTCGACACTCGGCTGGGGCGGCGCGTAGCTATCAAGCTGCTCAAGCCGACCCTCGCTAACGATCCCGCGTTCCGAACCCGCTTTCGCCGTGAAGCTCACGACGCCGCGAAGATGGCGCATCCCACAATCGTGCGCATCTTCGACGCCGGTGAAGAGTCAGTAGTCGACCCCTCCGGGCACGAAACGCTCATCCCGTTCATCATCATGGAATACGTTGACGGGCGTCTGCTCAAAGACATCGTTGCCGAGGGCCCGCTTGCGCCCGAAGAAGCAGCCCGTATCGTTTCCCAAGTCCTCACCGCGCTCGAATACTCTCACCGTGCTGGCGTCGTGCACCGTGATATCAAGCCCGGCAACATCATGGTCACCACGGGTGGTCAAGTAAAGGTCATGGACTTCGGTATCGCCCGTGCCGTTTCCGACTCCGCCGCAACAATTGCTGAGTCGAGCGCAATCGTCGGGACCGCTCAGTATTTCTCTCCCGAACAAGCTCGCGGCGAGAGCGTGGATGCGCGTTCTGACCTGTACTCCACGGGCGTAGTCCTGTTCGAATTACTCACCGGAAAACCGCCGTTCAGCGGGGCAAACCCGGTTGCTGTGGCTTACAAGCACGTCAACTCCGAGCCGATCCCTCCCAGCACCATGGTTGCCGCAGTATCGCCGGCACTGGACGCTGTTGTGCTGCGCTCCCTCGCAAAAGATCGTTTCGACCGTTACCAAAGCGCGGCAGAGTTTCGCACCGACGTAGAGTCGGCCGCCGCCGGGTCAGTCCCCGAGCGCAAGCAACTCGCCGCTACCGACTTCAACAGCACGCTGTTCGGTGTCAACCCGAACATGACGGCCGGCAGCGACGCCACCTTCCGCCAACTTGCGGTAGACGAGAACGATCGCAGTCCTCGCACGCAAAACCGCCCTCCCGTCGCGTGGATCTGGGGCGGCATTGCTCTGATGGCGGTCATCATCGTCTCGGTTGTCGTGTGGGCGTTCACCCTCACCCCGGCTCAGCTCAGTGGTTCGACTGCCGTCGACGTACCCGATGTTGCGACGATGACCTATGAAGACGGGGCTGCGTTGCTGACGGAGCTCAATCTCGTTCCCAAACAGGTCAACCAGGCAAGCGAGACCGTGGATGAGGGAATTATCATCCGCACCGACCCCGGCCCTGGCCAGACCGTTCCTCTCGGACTCGAGATTCAGGTCGTCGTTTCTCTCGGCCGCACGCCCGTAACAGTGCCGAACGTGTCGAATATGCAGCAGGATGCCGCGATTGAACTGCTGGAATCCGCCGGCCTCGTCTACGGCTCAACCTCACAGGAGTATTCGCCCAGTTTGAAAAAGGGCACCGTAATCAGTTCAGATCCCCGTGGAGATGCCGAGCGTAATTCGGCCGGCGAGATCATCCGCGAGGGTGAGACTGTCAATCTGGTGGTCTCGAACGGTCTCGTGAAAATCCCGGATCTCGTGGGCACCGATTTAGGTGAAGCCAACAGCACGCTCACCGCGCTGCAATTGAGCGTGAGCGCGAATGCAAACTTCGGGTGCTCGGGTAACTCAGTCACCTACCAGTCAATCGTTGGCGACCAACCTCAGAAGTCCAACATCACCATCGAGTACTGCGCCGCCAACTAGCTGGTAGTTACTGGCTACTAACTAGTAGCTAGTTGTGAACGAGCGGCGTGAGGGTCTTGGCGAGCGCGGGGGCGTCCGGCAATCCTGCCTGCGATAGCCAGTTGCCGAGCATGAGGTAGCCGCCCTCGGTGAGTACTGACTCCGGGTGGAACTGCACGCCGTAGACGGGTTGGGTTGCGTGCTGCACTCCCATAATCACTCCACCGGGCGTGCGCGCCGTCACTACGAGCTCGTCAGGCACGGTGCCATCGACGATCGCCAGTGAGTGGTACCGAGTCGCCGTAAATGGTTGGGGAAGGTCACGGAAGATCACACTGTCGTCGTGATCGATCTGCGACGTCTTACCGTGCATCAGCTCATCGGCATGAGTCACGGTTGCACCGAGCGCTTCAGCGATTGCCTGATGTCCAAGACATACCCCAAACAGCGGTTTTCCGGTAGCAAGCGCTGCGTGCACAATGGGGATGCTCACGCCAGCGTCGGCGGGCGTGCCAGGGCCAGGCGAAAGCAGAACGGCGTCGTACTCAGCGATTCGAGCGGCAGCCTCATCCGCGTTGAAAGAATCGTTGCGCACAACATCCGTCGTAGCGCCGAGCTCGAGAAGATAGCCGTTGAGCGTGTAAACGAAACTGTCGTAGTTATCGACAACGAGAATGTGAGTCACTGTTGCACCGTCGCATCCAGAGGAGTGACAAGCGGCAACAACCACGGGAACACGAACGCAAACAGTACCGTGACGGCTACAGCCGCCATGATGAACAGGATCAGCACGCGGACCAGTGCTGGGCCTGGCAGTACGTTCCAGAGTGCTGCATACATTAGCCAGCTCCTTCGAGGTTTTGAGCGATCGCTGCGATTTCAGAGGGGGCGCCTTCTGAACGCGGGTACCAAGTGTCGTACACCGCATAGGCGATGATTCGTTCATCCGCGGTATGAATGGGGTTACAGCTCGTGAGCGTCATGATGCGATCACTTGCAACTGCACCGTCGAACTGGGGTACGGGGTTGAGTACTCCCACCCCAGATGCGGGCACGTATTCCAGCGAACGGAAAACGTAGCGGTACCAACCCGCCTCAGTCTCCACGTAGACGCTGTCTCCGAGTTGCAGCTTATTGATATCGAAGAACGGATCGCCCCACCCGGTTCGATGAGCGGCAACCGCAAAGTTGCCCACCTCTCCCGGCATCTGCGTTCCCGTGTAATGACCGACTCCGCGCGTGTTCAATACCTGTTCAAGGCTGACGCTCTCCGCTATCGGGCGGGTGTAGTCCGCGCCAAAGCGCGGAACGATGAGGGTGCCGAAGACCTGAGCTTCACCGGGTGCTTCGTCGACAACGGGCACCCCAGGATCTGCCCGCTCATCTGGGGCGAGCTTGACCGCTTCGCCCTTGTTCCATTCTTGGCTCAACTCAATAGCTTCGTCACGCTGGGTGTTGCTGACAAAGATGTTGTTGACCCAGGTCTGCCACACAAGAAACAGCAGCACAACTACGCCGGCCGTGATGAAGATTTCGCCGAGAACACCGATGAAAGAAACAGGGCGGCGGGCTTTCGCACTGCGCCGTGTGCGGCGGCCGTCTTCGAGAACCATAGGCGCAATTCTATCCGCAGTCTCCTCCGCGTTTCCGCGCGGCCGTTCGTCACTCAGGGCGTTCGCGCTAGAATCTCTCCCATGGCCCGTAATTCTGCAGAAAAGTCACCGTCGCGTCCCGCTGAGGATACTCCCAACGCGGTCTGGTTCAAGCCCGTCATGTTCGGCTTCATGCTGATCGGGCTTGCCTGGATCATCGTGTTTTACGTGAGCAACCAGCAGATGCCTGTTGCTTCGCTCGGCAGCTGGAACATTCTTGTTGGTTTCGGCATCCTCTTCATTGGATTTCTCATGACAACACGGTGGCGTTAGAAATTACACCCGTGTAGTTATACCCAGTGTTAATAAACCTGTGGATAACTTTTAGTCACTTATAGGACGAAGATTCGCACGAGCGTCAGGCTGATCAAAGCGGCGACGACGAGCGCGACAAGCGCGATCTCCGCGTTCGAAGACTTCTTATTGCGCTGCCGCAAAAAGACCAGAGCCAGCACGGCGCCGGTTATCAGTCCTCCGACGTGCGCTTGCCACGAGATGTTGAGCCCCGGGATAAAGCCGGCGACCAAGTTGACCACCAGAACGATGAGCAAAACCTTGTTGTTCACGCCCATACGACGCTGAATCACGAAGAACGCGGCGACGATTCCGAAAATGGCTCCGGATGCTCCCAGCACCACTGAACCGGGCGCCAACAGCAATACCGCCACCGACCCGCCTAACGCGCTCACCAGGTAGAGGGCAAGAAATCGAGCACGCCCCAGCGGTAGTTCCAGTGCACGCCCAAAAATGAAGAGTGTGAACATGTTGAAACCGATGTGGAAAACGCTGTTCGTGGAGTGCAAGAACGCCGAAGTGATCATGCGCCAGGGCTCAATGGCCGTCAGGGGCGGGTAATAAACGAGCGCTTGAGTAACACCAGTGCCTGGGATCAACTGCAGTAAGAAAATAGCAACGGTCAACGCCATAAGCGTGTACGTCACGACCGGCTTTCCCTGAGAGGCGCGGGAGGCTCGCACTAGAACTGGCTTACGCTTCGGCCCATTCGCACGGGCCTCTTTGATACATTCGGGGCAATGCACGCCCACAGCTGCCTGCGTTTGGCAGCTGGGGCATACAGTGCGCCCACATCGCTGGCAGAGAGTGAAACTTTGCCGGTCTGGATGCCGGTAGCAGTAATTACCGCTGGCATCCGGCGATGTGGTCACGAAGGTTAGACCTCGTCGATCGTGACGCTCTCGATAACAACGTCGGTGAGGGGCTTGTCGCTGCCGTCGGTGTCGACTGCCTCGATGGCGTCGACTACCTTGCGTGATTCGTCGTCTGCGACAGCACCGAATATGGTGTGCTTGCCCTGGAGCCAAGGTGTGGCGACCGTCGTAATGAAGAACTGTGAACCGTTGGTTCCCTTGCCACCGCGCGTACCAGCGTTTGCCATGGCGAGAATGTACGGAGCCGAGAAGTTGAGCTCGGGGTGGATTTCGTCGTCGAAGTTGTAGCCGGGGCCGCCGATGCCCTTACCTAGGGGATCTCCGCCCTGGAGCATGAACTGCTTGATGATGCGGTGGAAGATGACGCCATCGTAAAGAGGTGCGCTGGTCTTCTGGCCGGTGGCGGGGTGGGTCCATTCGATATCGCCCTTGGCGAGACCTACGAAGTTGGCAACGGTCTTCGGCGCGTGGTTGCCAAAGAGGTTGAGACGGATTTCTCCGAGGTTTGTCTTGATCGTGGCAACTGCGGTGTGTTGAGACATAGCGTCAATTCTTACATAGCGAACCTGAGCCTCGGATACTAGTTATTCAGCGTGCTCACAGGCAAAGCAGTGCGGACTTGGAACCCACCGTGGCAGTATGGAGTCACTGTTCGACCACCTTTGGAGGTTTCCCGTGGCACTAACTCGCAAACGCCGCAAAGAACTCAAGCGCTTGAAAGGTCAAGCCGAAGACCTGTGGCAAGACCAAAAGGAGCTGCTCGACCACGCTTCTGCCGTTGTACGAGAGGCGAGCCAACAGGCCGCTAACTACGCTCGTGAAGAAGTCAGCCCCAAAATTCACAACACGTTCGATGCCCGGGTAAAGCCCGTCGTATCGTCATCAGTCGCTGGCGCACGTTCAGCGGCCGAAAACACCAAATCGAAAATCAAGGGTGATGTGCTTCCGGCCGTCACCTCGGCGCTCGGCGCAGCTCTTGCGGCGCTCGAAGTCGCCAAAAACCAGCAGGTGCGGGATGCGTTCACTCGCGTCTCTGGCCTCGCAGTGTCTGCGGGCGAGAAAACCGGCCTCGTTAAGCCACAGCCGAAGTCAGCTGGATTTGGCCGCTACATCCTCATCGGTGTTGGCGTCGTTGCTGCTGTGGGCGTCGCGTACGCCGCCTGGCAGACGCTTCGCGCAGATGACGACCTGTGGATCGACGACGAAGCAGAGACAGCATAATTTCTCTCTGCTGCTCACCGCCTGCGGTGTAGCCACAACCTCTTAAACAGTTCTGGCCCGGTTCCTTCGAATCGGGCCAGAACTTTTTTCGTTAATCTCTGCAGCACGGCCGAGTGCGTACCGCGGCGTCAGGGTCATGGGCGAGGCGCCCTTGGGCCGCCAGGCGCTTTAAACGGAACCGGCGGGAATATGGGAGCCTTCGCCCCGGTTGGTCGCCTCAGTGGCGCTTGAGCCCGCAGAGAGTTCCCCAGCCACTGGTGTGAATGTCGTGGAACGATCCTCGCCTCGGTGGCGATGCCCTGAGTGCGATCTCGCTGCGTCGCTAACCAGCAATTACGCGAGCGTTCGAGTACGCAAAAACCCCGGCCAGTTAACTGGCCGGGGTTTTTGTTGTCGTGCTGTGGAGCCTAGGGGAATCGAACCCCTGACCTCCTGCTTGCAAAGCAGGCGCTCTACCAATTGAGCTAAGGCCCCAATAGGAACTTCTTGCAGAAATTCCAGTGGGGGTACGTGGACTTGAACCACGGACCTCTTCGTTATCAGCGAAGCGCTCTAACCGCCTGAGCTATACCCCCGTTGGGCAGATACGAGAGTATCGCATTCTGCCCGTTTGGCGTAATCGACTAGTTATTGGTGAAACCCACGAGGATTCCACCGGTCAGTCGAACGCTGAAGTTATAAAGCATACTCGCAATTGCACCGAGCGCCGTACCCACGAGAGTGTTCAAAAGTGCGATCACGATCGAGAACAATGCGACTTGCCCGAACCCGAACGAACTCGTGATTCGGAAGTCGGCTTCCTTCGAAAGGATGTCTCGGAAGATGTTGTCGATATCGCCGAAAATTCCGGTGGAGTTAAGAACAATCCACACCAGCATCGTCGCAACAACGAATACCACTCCGAGCGAAATTGCCACCAGGAATGAGAACTTTACGGCCGACCAGAAGTCGATGTACACCAGCTTGAGGCGAACCTGTTTCACTGATGTTTGGCGCTGCGACTTGCGCTGCAACTTCTCCGCGACACTACTCATCTACCGACTCGTCCTTCCCAGCAGGGGCATCTTCACTCGGAACACTATCGTCCCCAGCTTCAAGTTCTTTGTTGTCTAGATTTCGTTCGCTATTTCGCGCAATTGCGATGATCTTGTCTTCCGCTGCGAAACGAGCGAAAACGACGCCCATAGTGTCACGGCCCTTGGCCGGAACCTCAGCGACAGAAGAGCGTACCACCTTGCCACTGGCAAGAACCACAAGCACTTCATCCTCGTCCCCGACCATCAAAGCTCCCGCCAAATCGCCGCGAGATCCGTCGAGTTTGGCAACCTTGATACCCAAACCACCACGCCCCTGCACGCGGTACTGATCAGCGGCAGTTCGCTTCGCAAAGCCACCCTCAGTAACAACGAAGACGAAGCCACTCTCGGGAACAACGCTGGCGCTCAGCAGTTGGTCATCCTCGCGGAAGCTCATACCCATCACGCCGGAGGTTGATCGCCCCATGGGACGCAATGCTTCATCGGATGCCGTGAAGCGAATCGACATTCCCTTGCGCGAAACAAGCAACACATCGTCGGTGTTTTCCACGAGCATCGCCGAAACGAGTTCGTCGCCCTCACGCAGGTTCACGGCAATGATTCCGCCGCTGCGGTTGGTGTCGTATTCCGCCATGGCGGTCTTCTTCACGAGACCGTTTCGGGTAGCGAGAACCAAGTAAGTGGACTGCTCGTAATCGCGGATGTCGAGAATCTGAGCGATCTCTTCACCGGGCTGCAGCGCCAAGAAGTTGGCAACGTGCTGCCCCTTCGCGTCGCGGCCGCCCTCTTGTAGCTCGTAAGCCTTAGCGCGGTACACGCGACCGGTGTTGGTGAAGAACAGCAACCAGTGGTGAGTGGTGGTGACGAACAGGTGATCGACCACGTCATCCGCACGCAGCTGGGCACCCTTGACACCCTTGCCGCCGCGGTGCTGACTGCGGTAGTTGTCGCTGCGCGTGCGCTTGACGTAACCGCCGCGCGTGACAGTGACCACCATCTCCTCTTCGGGGATGAGATCTTCCATACTCATGTCGCCGTCGAAACCCATCATGATTTCGGTGCGGCGATCGTCGCCATACTTGGCGAGGAGTTCGGTCAGTTCTTCACTGACAATGTTGCTCTGACGTTCCTTGCTCGCGATGATCGCCTTGAAATCTACGATCTCGAGCTCGATGGCATCGTGCTCATCGATGATCTTCTGACGCTCAAGAGCGGCAAGCCGGCGAAGCTGCATGTCGAGAATGGCGCGAGCCTGAATCTCATCAATGTCGAGCAACTCGATGAGGCCGTTGCGGGCGTCTTCGACGGTGGGCGAACGACGGATGAGCGCGATGACCTCGTCGAGAGCATCCAGAGCCTTGAGATAACCACGCAAAATGTGGGCACGCTCTTCGGCCTTGCGCAGACGGAACTCGGTGCGGCGAACAATAACTTCGATCTGGTGGGTAGCCCACTCCGTGATGAAGCCGTCGATCGAGAGCGTGCGCGGGATGCCATCCACGATCGCGAGCATGTTCGCGCCGAAGTTTTCCTGCAGCTGCGTGTGCTTGTAGAGGTTGTTGAGAACAACCTTGGCAACGGCGTCGCGCTTGAGCACGATGACAAGGCGCTGGCCGGTGCGACCCGACGTCTCATCACGGATGTCGGCGATGCCGGCGAGCTTGCCATCCTTGACCAAGTCGGCAATTTTCAATGCCAGATTGTCGGGGTTGACTTGATACGGCAGCTCGGTGACGACGAGGCAGGTCCGACCCTGAAGCTCTTCGACGTTGACCACGGCGCGCATTGTGATCGATCCACGACCGGTGCGGTACGCATCCTGAATTCCCTTGACGCCCAAAATCTGGGCGCCAGTCGGAAAGTCTGGTCCCTTGATGCGCTGAATCAACGCCTCAACAAGTTCTTCCTTCGAAGCATCCGGGTTAGCGAGGTGCCAGAGGGCACCCTCCCCCACTTCGCGAAGGTTGTGCGGCGGAATGTTCGTGGCCATACCGACAGCGATACCGACCGAACCGTTGACAAGCAGGTTGGGGAACCGGCTCGGGAGAACCGTGGGTTCCTGCGTGCGACCGTCGTAGTTGTCTTGGAAGTCGACGGTGTCTTCTTCAATGTCCCGAACCATTTCCATGGCAAGTTGAGCCATCTTGGTTTCGGTATAACGGTGAGCAGCGGCGCCGTCGTTTCCGGGAGAACCGAAGTTTCCCTGGCCCAAAGCCAGCGGATAGCGGAGGCTCCACGGCTGGACCAGACGAACAAGAGCGTCGTAGACCGACGAGTCACCGTGCGGATGGAACTGCCCCATGACGTCACCGATGACACGGGTGCACTTGGAGAAGCCCTTGTCTGGGCGGTAGCCACCGTCGTACATCGCGTAAATCACGCGGCGGTGCACCGGCTTGAGGCCATCGCGCACTTCAGGAAGCGCACGACCCACGATGACGCTCATGGCGTAGTCGAGGTACGAGCGCTGCATCTCCAATTGAAGATCAACCTGGTTGATCTTGTCGTGACGGTCGTCTACGGGTGCGTCTTCGAAGGTTTTCTTCGGAGTTTCTTCGTCAGCCATTAAGTTTCAGTTCCAGTCTGTATCAGTCGCGAGTGCGGGCGCCGTGAGCTCGGTGAGAGCTAGATGTCCAAGAAGCGGACGTCTTTAGCGTTGCGCTGGATGAAGTTTCGGCGAGATTCAACGTCTTCGCCCATGAGAGTTGAGAAGGTTTCGTCGGCCGCGGCAGCGTCATCCAAGGTCACTTGAAGAAGCGTGCGAGTGGCGGGGTCCATGGTGGTTTCCCACAGTTCCTTGTAGTCCATCTCACCAAGACCCTTGTAGCGCTGGATGCCGTTGTCCTTGGGCATGCGCTTGCCTTCAGAGAGTCCCAATTCAGTCAGAGCGTCACGCTCGGCATCGCTGTAGACGTATTGGTGCTGGGCGTTGCTCCACTTGAGGCGGTATAGCGGTGGCTGGGCCAAGTAGACATAGCCCAAATCGATGAGCGGACGCATGTAGCGGAACAGTAACGTCAGGAGCAGCGTCGTGATGTGCTGGCCGTCGACGTCAGCATCGGCCATCAAAACGATCTTGTGGTACCGAGCCTTTTCGGGGTCGAAGTCTTCGCCGACACCCGCACCAAACGCGGTGATCATGGCCTGCACTTCAGCATTACCAAGAGCACGGTCAAGACGCGCCTTCTCCACGTTGAGGATCTTGCCTCGCAGCGGAAGAATCGCTTGGAACTCGGGGTTACGGCCCTGAACGGCGGAGCCGCCGGCCGAATCGCCCTCGACCATAAAGATCTCGGAGAGCGAAGGATCCTTGCTCGAGCAGTCCCGCAGCTTTCCAGGCATTCCGCTCGATTCGAGCAGTCCCTTTCGACGAGTCTGTTCGCGCGCCTTACGGGCAGCGAGTCGTGCTTGCGAGGCCTGGATGGCCTTGCGGATAACGTCGCGGGCCTGCGTGGGGTTGCGATCGAACCAATCACCGAGCTGCTGGCCGGCGATGCGCTGAACGAATGCCTTTGCTTCGGTGTTGCCCAGCTTGGTCTTGGTCTGGCCCTCGAATTGAGGTTCACCGAGCTTGATCGAGATGACCGCAGTCAGTCCTTCACGAACATCGTCACCGGAAAGGTTTTCGTCCTTTTCCTTGATGATGTTTTTCTCGCGAGCGTAACGGTTCACCAGAGTAGTGAGCGCAGCGCGGAAACCCTCTTCGTGTGTTCCACCTTCGTGAGTGTTAATGGTGTTGGCGTAGGTGTGAACGCTTTCGGAATATCCAGCCGTCCACTGCATCGCGACTTCAAGCGAGATGCGCTTCTCGGTATCTTCGGATTCAAACGCGATGACATCCGGATGAATGAGCTCGTTCTTCTTGGTCTTGTTCAGGTACTCGACATAGTCAACAAGGCCACGCTCGTACATGTAGCTCTCGACGACTTCTTCTTCGCCGCGCTCATCAGTGATCGTGATGCGCAGTCCCTTATTAAGGAAGGCCATCTGCTGGAAGCGGGCGCGAAGCGTCTCAAAATCGAATTCAACTGTTTCGAACGTCTCTTTGCTCGGCCAGAAAGTCTGCTGGGTTCCGGTCTGGTCAGAACTTTCGCCCTGTTTTAGGGGGCCGGTGGGAACACCGTTTTTAAAGCTCATACGCCACACGTACCCCTGGCGGTGAACTTCCGTATCCACTTCTTCAGAGAGCGCGTTGACGACAGAAATACCTACACCGTGAAGTCCACCCGATACGGCGTAGCCGCCACCACCGAATTTTCCACCAGCGTGCAGGATCGTCATGACTACTTCGACAGTCGACTTCTGCTCTTGCTGGTTCAGATCGACCGGGATACCGCGACCGTTGTCTCGCACGCGCACGGAACCGTCCTTGCGGATCCACACACCAATAGTGTCGCAGTAGCCAGCCAGCGATTCATCAACAGAGTTGTCGACGACTTCGTACACCAAGTGGTGCAAACCGCGGGGACCAGTGGAACCGATGTACATACCGGGGCGCTTACGCACAGCTTCAAGACCCTCAAGGATCTGAATCTGATCGGCGCCATAGCTATCAGCGGCAACATGACCGTTGGCAATGATGTGGCTCTCGGGCACGTCGTTTTCGGGCGTCGATGTCATCTGAAGTTAGGCTCCTGCCGCTAGTTCATGCTCGCCATTCAGAGCGGATATCTCTCTCAAGAGGTGCGTCCGACGGCTCTTGAGATTCTAACAAATTCCGAGCGGCCGCGGCGCTCAAATCGCGTTCTACGGGAGTTTCTTTAGTAGCGTGACCCATTTTGTCTCCCTAACCGTAAGTATCGCGCGGGCCCCTACCTGGAATTGATCTGGGGCCTCTTTTCCACGAAGGGGCGTTGGGGCCTTCAAAGCGCACAGTTTCCACACCCGCTTCTGGATGCTGTTGAGCAATCGTCGTCGTGATGTGGCCACGCATGAGACGCAGCTGTGTCGCCCACGCTGTCGAATCGCAGCGGATGGTGAGCACACCTTCTTCGATTCCGACCGGCTCAGAGTGTTCCGCAGTCTCGGCTCCCACGATCGTGGTCCACGCCAAAATGAGCTCGGAGCGAGCGAGTGGTGACTTCCACCCCATATTCGAGGTGAGGCTATCCATCACATCGCCCAATCCGTGCGGATCGCGGCCCGGAGCGAAGGGCACACTGGTTCCTGGCTCCTTCTTATTACGCTTTCGCGCCATATAAGAACGTTTCGTGGCATCCCCAAAAATGTCCCGAAATCGCAGATACACCGCGACGTGTTCGTCCACATTGGGATCTCGATCATTCACCGGCAATTACTTCCCCCGCTTGGATGCGCACCACATTCGCTGCAAGTTCTTTCGGAACATCACCGAAAACAGCGGCCGTAATCAACACTTGTTCGAATCCGGAGATCGAACTAGCTAAGCGTTCGCGGCGTGATTGGTCGAGTTCAGCGAACACGTCATCCAGAATCAGCACGGGGTCGCCCGCCGATGATTCTCGACGTAATAGTTCGGCGGATGCCAGTTTCAGGGCGAGAGCGAAGGACCAGGATTCACCATGGCTCGCATAGCCACGTGCCGGCAAACCATTGAGCCCGAAGATGAGGTCATCACGGTGGGGTCCGACCAGTGTGATCGCACGATCGCGTTCTGCTTTTCGCACCGAGGAGAGGGCTGCAGTGAAAGCTGTTGTCGCGTCAGCGACCGAAATAATTTCGCCGACAGCGTTGGTAGCCACAGCGTTGTCCGGGTCGTCCTGTCGCGAGATGATGCTCAAAGAATTGGCAAGCGATGCACCGTGATCGGCCCCGACGATGCGTTCATATGCGCTGGCGACTTCAGGACTCAAATCCGCAATAAGGGCGCTGCGAGCACTGATGATCTCTGAGCCGAAGGCGACGAGTCGTTCATCCCACACATCAAGGGTGCTCAACTGCGTGTCGCGAACCCCGGATGCCCGGGCAGATTTAAGCAGCATGTTGCGCTGTTTTACGACGCGCTCGTAGTCGCTCATCACTCCGCTAAAGCGCGGCGATCGCAATATAAGCAAATCATCGATGAATCTGCGGCGGCCAGAAGGTTCTCCGCGCACAAGAGCGAGATCCTCGGGCGCGAACAACACACTGGAAAAATATCGCGGAAGTTCGCGGGTACGGATGACCGAGCGATTGATCTGGGCGCGGTTAGCCCCAGAGCGGTTAATTTGAACCTCCGCCAAAAACTTGCGGTCGTTATGCTCGAGGCGCACCCGCACAATGGCTGCATCCATCGCTTGTCTCACCATCGCGTGATCAGTGGAGACTCGATGCGAGCCAAGGGTGCTCAAAAATCCAAGCGCCTCGACCAGATTCGTCTTGCCTTGGCCATTCGATCCGACGATGAGAGTCGGCCCTGCACCAAGCTCGAGGGTGAGCTCTTTATAGTTGCGAAAATCTTTGAGTTCGACGTGAGTTACGCGCATTGGTGCGGAGCTTAGCTCTTACGGACGCTATGCCCGCCGAACTGATTGCGGAGAGCTGCGACCGCCTTCATGGACGGCGAATCTTCTTGACGAGAGACAAAGCGCGCGAAGATTGCTGCGCTAATAGTGGGAACAGCGACCGCCTGGTTCAGCGCTTCGTGCACTGTCCATCGACCCTCCCCCGAATCTTCGACGTAGCCGGAGATGTCGGCGAAGTCGGGGTCTTCCTCTAGCGCTTTTACGAGAAGTTCAAGCAACCATGAACGGACAACTGTTCCGCGTTGCCATGCCTTAAAAGTTCCAGGGACGTTGTCGATGAGGTCTTTGCGGCTATCGAGCAGTTCAAAGCCCTCGGCCCACGCCTGCATCAGCGCATACTCGATGCCGTTGTGCACCATTTTGGCGTAATGCCCGGCACCAACCGGACCGGCGTGAACGAAGCCCTCGTCACGCGGACCTTCTGGACGAAGAGCATCGAAGATCGGCATTGCCCGCTCGATATCGGCCTTTTCGCCGCCGGCCATGAGACCGTAGCCGTTTTCTAGGCCCCAAATTCCGCCGGAAACCCCTACATCTACAAAAGAAAGTTTCAGTTCGGCCAGTTGATCGCGGTGTAACTGGTCGTCGGTGAAGCGGGTATTCCCACCGTCAATAACGAGATCGCCCGGCTCAAGAAGGGTCGCGACATCTGTAATTACGGAATCAGTAATGGGACCGGATGGAACCATGACCCATACGATGCGCGGGGTCGGCAGCGCATCCACTAGATCTGAAAGCGTAGCTACATCGGAGACCTCGGCGTTCGGATCGAATCCGGTGACTGTGAGACCGGCAGTGCGCATGCGTTCCCGCATGTTTCCGCCCATTTTTCCGAGGCCGATGATCCCAAGGTGCATGGTGTCTGCCATGGCCTATCGCAACAACAGGTTCGGCTGGAGAAGGTACTTGTAATTGTCGCTACCAGGTTGGTCTTTCGACGACTGGCTAGTAATCAACACTGGTCCGGGCTTATTCGGATTTTCAGTTTTGGTGAACGAGATGCGCACGAACTCGGAGTGCACTGAGCTCAAACCGTCAATAAGGAACTGCGGCTTGAGCGATACGACGGTGTCGTCCCCGGTCAAGAACGCATCGATGGTCTCCGAAGCTTGTGCTTGCTCAGATCCGATCGCCTCGAGAGTGACTCCCTCTTCAGTGAAGGTGAAGCGAAGAGCTGCTTCTCTTTCCAGCACGAGCGAAACTCGACGGACAGCCTCGATCAATTCGCCCGTGTTCATGACGGCGAAGTTATCCACAGTCTCGGGAAAAAGTCGGCGAACCGGTGGAAAGTTGCCCTTGATCAGCAACGAGGTGACGGTTTTCTTGTCCGACCGAAAAGCAATCAGCTCTCGCTCGTCAGTGCTCGTGATCGCTACGGAAATTTCGCCACTGTTGCCGAAAGTTTTTCCGACCTCCATCAGGGTCTTAGCCGGAACAAGGGCGGTGGCTGATTCGACACCAGACGAACCGGCGTCCCACTCAATATCCCGAACGGCAACACGGTAACGGTCCGTCGCTACGAGCGAAATATTGTTTTGGGAAACTTCGAGCTGAACACCGGTGATAACGGGAGTCACATCATCCCGTGACGCCGCAACAGCAACTTGTGAGATTGCGGCCGAGAATACGTCAGCCTTCAGCGTTCCGACCTTGTCGGAAATTTCCGGAAGGCTCGGGTACTCCTCGACAGGCATGCTCGACAACGTGAAGTGGCCAGTGCCGCAAGCAACGATGATTTTGTTTTCTTCAGTGCTAAAACGCACCGGAGCATTGGGGAGTCTGCTTGCGATGTCCGCGAGAAGCTTGCCTGAAACAAGGATGCGCCCAGGCTCTTCAACTTCAGCAACGATTTGTGTTCGAGCTGAAACCTCGTAGTCAAACGACGACAACGTTAGACCCTCAGCGGTGGCTTCGATCAACACACCACTCAAAATGGGCAGCGTGGTGCGCTGCGGCAGCAGTTTTACCGCAAACGAAACCGCCTCGCTGAAGACGTCACGATTGACCTGAAACTTCATGAACTACCCCTAACCGGATGACGCTCTGGCCGTTAATACTGGCACAGCCAATCCACTTGCGAACTACAGGTTATTTGGGATTCAAATTTCATTCTTTAAAGGTCACACTCTTAACCGCTGTGGATTGTGTGTATAACTCTGCGATTTTCTTGTAATTACTGGAAACTACATCCGTGTGACTTGTTGAGGAGACGTGGAGAACAGTGGCACTGTTCGTGGAAACTCGAGTTACAAGAATTCTCAATTCCACAGAAAGATTCTTGTGATCAACAATCTTTCCGGCGAGTTGGGAAGGTTATCCCCAAGTTATCCCCAAGTGGAAAAAGCTACTTTTGAGTGAAACGCTGGTTTTGTTTGATGCGGCTGGTGAGCTCAGTTACTTGGTTGTAGATAGAACGGCGCTCTTTCATGAGCTCAGTGATCTTCTTATTGGCGTACATAACCGTGGTGTGATCTCTGTTGCCGAACAACTGACCGATTTTTGGCAGCGAAAGATTAGTCATCTCGCGACAGAGGTACATGGCGATCTGACGCGCGGTAGCAATCGCCTGGGATCGTGACGACCCGTACAGGTCGTCGACCGACAGTTTGAAGTAGTCCGCAGTGTGATTAATGATGTCGACCGGCGCGATTACGTTGTCTTCATCGAGAGTGATGAGGTCTTTCAACACTGTTTGCACGAGCGCCATGTCGACCTCAGTGCGGTTGAGGCTCGCGAACGCAGTCACGCGAATGAGAGTTCCTTCGAGCTCGCGGATGTTCGACGAGACTTTTGAGGCCATAAATTCGAGGATGTCGTTGCCGACCTGCATCTTCTCGCTCTGCGCTTTCTTGCGCAGAATCGCAATGCGAGTCTCGAGATCTGGCGCCTGCACGTCTGTAATCAGGCCCCACTCGAAGCGCGAACGCATCCGATCTTCGAAACCGGTCAGGTGTTTGGGAGGCAGATCGCTCGTGATGACCACTTGCTTGTTGTGATCGTGGAGCGTGTTAAAAGTGTGGAAGAAGGCTTCCTGGGTGGAATCCTTTCCTTGCAAGAATTGGATGTCGTCAATGAGAAGAATGTCGATTTCGCGGTAGCGCGATTGAAATACTGACGCGCGGTTGTTTGCGATCGAGTTAATGAAGTCGTTGGTGAACTCTTCTGAACTGACATAGCGAACGCGGATGCCCGGGTAGAGACTTTCGGCATAGTGTCCGATTGCGTGCAAGAGGTGGGTTTTGCCGAGCCCCGATCCTCCATAGATGAAGAGTGGGTTGTATGCCTTGGCTGGTGCTTCGGCTACGGCCACCGCTGCGGCATGCGCGAAGCGGTTCGAGCCGCCGATAACGAAGTTGTCAAAGCTGTATTTAGGGTTTAACCGTGAGTCGCTTCGCCGCGGAGAGGATGTTTTCTCCACTGGACTGGGAGGAGTCGGCTCGATGTAGGGCTGTTCCGTGTGAGGAAGGTCCTGGGATAACGCATCCTGCTGGATTTCTGGATTCACTACGGTCGCGAAGTTTGTGACGCCGTGAGAATCATCGAGCGCGGCTATGGCATCGATGAACGGCTGACGCAGTCGCTGCTCCAGCATTCCTCGGGTGAGTTCGTTCGGAACTTCTAGATAGAGCGTGCCTGCCATGACACCTTTTGGTTCAACGAGATTTACGAAGCCCTGCAATTGCGGGGTAATTCGCTCGTCTCCGTTGAGGTGTGTCAGGACTATTTGCCATAGTCCCCTAGTCGGGTCGGGTGTTTCCGACATTCTTTTCCCATCCCTTTGCAGTAATTACTCACAGGCTTATCCACTGGTGAGTACAGCTATTCTCGCTGAAACACTGCGATCTTTTGGCCGTTATGCACCGCTAGTCACCTTAGTTGTCCACAGCATGTCGTTACCAATAACGATGTATTCTGTGTGGATAATGCGTCGGTGTTTCCGTTGCGGTTTGACCGCATCGGTTTAACGCCGTAGTTTTAATCAGTTGACTTCCGGCCCTTGGGCCTACCAATTCTTCCCGGCTGCTAGAGCTGGGCCTTGGAGATATAGCTATGAGCAAGAGAACTTTTCAGCCAAACAACCGTCGCCGCGCGAAGGTACACGGATTCCGTTTGCGCATGCGTACCCGCGCCGGCCGTTCAATCTTGAGCGCGCGTCGTCGTAAGGGACGCACCGAACTCTCCGCGTAATCTCGTCCGGTGCTGTCTAAGACGAATCGCGTCGCGTTGCCAAACGATTTTCGTTTGGCTGTTCGTCGGGGTCGTCGGTTTACAGCACCGCACTGCGTTGTCCACATTGTGAACAACGAGCGGTCTCAAGGCGTGCGCTTCGGATTCATCGTCTCTAAAGCGGTAGGCAACGCGGTTGTACGCAACCGTGTTCGTCGTCGACTTCGTGCGGCGGCGGCTCAGTTGCTTCCGGATGTTCATGCCAATGCGGACATCGTTGTTCGGGCTTTGGCAGGTTCAGAGCAAGCTGAGTGGTCTACGCTGCACGCTGAGATCGCAGAAGGGATTGACCGCATCGTGGTGAAGGTATGAATTCCGTCCTGACGTTCGCTCTGCTTCTTCCGCGAAACATCTGTGTCTTCGTTCTTCGCGTGTATCGCGCGGTTATCTCTCCGCTTTACGGGGATGTTTGCCGTTATTACCCATCGTGTTCTCACTACACGCTCCAGGCTATTCAACAGCACGGGGTTTTCCGTGGTGTGTGGCTTGGTTCGCGCCGAATCCTCCGTTGCCACCCGTGGGCAGAAGGTGGAATCGACGACATCCCGGCTCGCCGGCATGACCGCTACCAGATCACCCGGTTCGGCTTTGTTATAGCCGCAAGCCACGAAAGGGGCTAACCACTTCATGGACCTTTTTGCTTTCTTTGGCAATCTGCTTTGGCCAATCAAGTGGGTAATCGAGGCAATCCTCGTCGCCTTCCACGAAATCCTCACGTTCTTTGGAATGAATGCGGATGACGGTCTGACCTGGGTGCTCTCGATCGTCGGCCTGGTCTTGGTCGTTCGCGCAGCGTTGATCCCGGTGTTTGTTCGCCAGATTAAGAGCCAGCGGCGGATGATGGAAGTCGCTCCTCAGCTCAAGAAAATTCAAGACAAGTACAAGGGTAAGAAGGACCAGTTCTCTCGCGAGGCGATGTCCCGCGAGACAATGGCCATGTACAAGAACGCGGGAACCAACCCGTTCAGTTCTTGCCTCCCCCTTCTGCTTCAGATGCCGATCTTCTTCGGTCTCTTTTCGGTGCTACGTAACGCACAACTCGAGGGAAATGCTCCCGGTGTTGGTCTGCTCAACGCGGAGCTCTCAGAGTCCTTTGGTACATCGTCGCTTTTTGATATCGCTCCGCTTCACCTCGCAATCAGCACCGCTGACGGGAACACGGCGGTTATCGTTACCGCGGTCATCATGGTCATTCTGATGACCGGTTCGCAGTTCATTACTCAGCTCCAGATCATGTCGAAGAACCAGTCGGCAGAGATGAAAGCTAGCCCCATGTACCGCCAACAGCGGATCATGCTGTACCTACTCCCCCTCGTATTCGCATTCTCGGGCTTCACCTTCCCGCTTGGGGTGATGTTCTACTGGCTGGTATCGAACTTCTGGACCATGGGTCAGCAGTTCCTCGTTATTCGCAACATGCCTACGCCCGGCAGTGAAGCTGCTCTGGCCCGTGAGGCTCGTCTTGCGAAGCGCAATCAGCGCAAGGGCATCGTCGAAGAAACTCCGGATGCCGGCACGATCATCATCGAAGAACCTAAGAACCCGCAGCGGGATCAACCCGTGAGCAAAAACCGTGCAAAGAAGAAGCAGGGAAAGAAGAAATGACGAACGTTTCTGACACCGACACCGCCGCCGTCGAATCCGCTCCTGTGGAAGATCGCGAAGACCGCACCACCGCCCAGCTTGAAGAAGAGGGCGACATCGCGGCGGATTACATCGAAGAGCTGCTCGACATCGCGGATCTTGATGGCGACATCGAGATCGATGCCCGCGCGGGGCGTTCGTATGTATCGGTCACGTCGAGTGAAGACACCAACCTCCGCCTGCTCTCGAAGCCGGACACCGTCACGGCTCTGCAGGAGCTCACTCGAATCGCCGTCCAGAACAAGACCGGAGCATTCTCGCGTCTGATTCTGGACATCGGCGGATCTCGTGAAGCTCGCGCTGCAGAACTTTCGAAACTCGTCGACGTTGCCGTCGCTCGCATTGAGGCTGGTTCTGATTCAGCCGCACTGCCTCCAATGTCCTCGTACGAGCGCAAGCTTGTTCACGATGTCGTCGCGGAGCGCGGCTTTGTCTCCCAGTCCAGCGGCGAGGGCCGTGACCGTCACACCGTGATTACGCGTTCATAGTTTCACGTGAAACATTGAGCCACGGATTAGAGCTCGAACCTGAGCCAGACATTGCGGCGGAGTTATTTGGCTCTCGCATTGATTTAGCACGTATGTATACCGAGAGCCTTGCGCACCGTGGTGAGGAACTCGGTCTTATCGGGCCTCTTGAAGTTCCTCGGCTGTGGTCTCGTCACATTGTGAATTGTGCGTTAGTGGCTCCCCTGCTTCGCCCTGGACTCGTTGGCGATATTGGCAGTGGCGCTGGTCTTCCGGGCTTAGTACTCGCAATCGCGCGTCCCGATGTGAATTTTGTTCTCATCGAACCAATGGAACGTCGAGTTGACTGGCTCAATGCAGAAGTCTCTCGGCTTGGGCTTGGCAACGTGCTGGTGGATCGCTCCCGTTCTCAGGACGCGCCGTACGCTGAAAAGCTCACGCAGATCACAGCTAGAGCAGTCACAGCGCTCTCGAAACTAATACCCTCTACGGAACACCTGCTCTCCCCCGGCGGCGAAATGGTCTTCATGAAGGGTGCACGCATCGATGATGAGATCGAGGCGGCGGCGAAAGCCATTCGTAAGGCGCGGCTAAGAGATGTTGAATCTCTTGTTCTTGGAGAGGGTCTAACTCCGGAGATCACTCGGGTCTTTCGGGCTAGAGTGGACTAATTCGGCAATCTTCATAGCCGGCTCTAGTTTTTACCGTTTTTACCGCAGTCTGAGAGAAAGTTTCACGTGAAACATCCCGAAAGCGAAGTCAACGAACAAGGTAAATCGTTCGATGAAACCACGCCGCTTGCGCGGGAGATAGCTGATCTCACTCGACGCCGTAGGGCTGTGGCGTCGGCTTCGTTGCCTCTTCCGGCTGAGCCCCGAGTCTTCACTGTCGCTAACCAAAAGGGTGGCGTAGGAAAAACTACTTCGACAGTCAATTTGGCTGCAGCTCTCGCCCGTACAGGCGCACGTGTCCTCGTGATCGATCTCGATCCCCAAGGAAACGCCTCAACAGCCGTCGGCGTCGAGCATCGCTCCGAGACTTCTAGCGTCTACGACGTAATGATCAACGACGTCCCTATGGCTGATGTTGTCCAGAAGAGCCCTGAATTTGCGGCGTTGTACTGTGTACCAGCGACGATTCATCTCGCTGGTGCCGAGATCGAGCTAGTTTCTCTCGTTGCTCGGGAGCAGCGTCTTCGTTCTGCGCTCGATACTTTTTTGGCTGAAACTTCGGAGCCATTTCACTATGTCTTCATCGACTGCCCGCCATCACTAGGGTTGCTTACAATCAACGCCTTCGTCGCGGCGCAAGAAGTTCTCATCCCGATCCAGTGTGAGTACTACGCTCTTGAAGGACTGAGCCAGCTGCTCAACAACATCAAGTTGATAGAGCGCCACCTCAACCCACGGCTGCGTGTGACCACAATATTGATGACCATGTACGACTCCCGCACCAATCTGGCGAACCAGGTCGTGGATGATGTGCGAGCGCACTTCCCGAATCAAGTGTTGACTACTCTGATACCGCGCTCGGTCCGTATCTCGGAAGCCCCGAGCTATGGCCAGAGCGTGATCAGCTATGACCAGAACTCCCCCGGATCGCTCTCCTATCTTGAAGCGGCAGCGGAAATTGCACATCGAGGAGTACCCAAATAATGGCAGCACCGAAGAGAACTGGTTTGGGTCGTGGAATTGGCGCGCTGATCCCGTCCACCGATGAAAATCAAGAGCGTCCGGTGGATGTTTTCTTTCCCGGTGGCGAACTAGTCCCAGATCGTTTACGCGCGGTTCCCGGCGCTCGACTCGCGAGCCTTTCCCCTCTCGATATTGTTCCCAACTCTCGCCAGCCGCGAAGCGAATTTCGGCAGGAGGAGCTCGAAGAGCTGATCGTTTCGATTCGCGAGATAGGAGTGCTCCAGCCGATCGTAGTTCGCCCACTGGTGGGCGCGGTTGACGGCGGCCCACAGTACGAATTGATTATGGGCGAGCGTCGGCTGCGCGCGAGCAAGCATTTGGGACTTTCAACGATCCCCGCTGTGATCAAAAGTACAGCCGATGAAGACATGCTTCGGGACGCGCTTCTCGAGAATCTTCATCGCGCGAACCTCAATCCCCTCGAAGAGGCATCGGCGTATCAACAGCTACTCGCGGACTTTGGCATCACTCAGGAGCAGCTCGCAGAGCGAATCGGTCGCTCACGGCCCCAAATCACGAACACAATGCGGCTTTTGCGCCTTCCAGAAACCGTTCAGCGCCGCGTAGCGTCCGGAGTTCTCACCGCGGGCCACGCTCGAGCGCTCTTATCGCTTCCTGACAGCGCCGGAATGGAGCGTTTGGCTGAGAAAATCGTCAATGAAGAGCTCTCGGTGCGTGCAGCGGAAGCTGCCGCAGGTTCTCTCTCGACGAAACCTCCTCGCTCAAAGCCGTCTCGCGGAAAAAAGCAGGGACATCTAGACGAGATCGCTGAGCGCCTCGGAGACCGACTCAATACCCGCGTCAAGGTCACTCTGGGTGCGAGCAAGGGCCAGGTCGTCATCGATTTTGCTACCGTGGGCGACCTCAACCGCATTCTCGAGGAACTCGGCGACACGGGGTTCAGCGCCTAAGGTGTCGCAGCCCCTCGTTGTGTCGTGTTTCGTTTGAAGGAACACGAGCCCGGATTGCGCTCTTCGATGGTCCATGGCGCTTTTCTGCTCTTCGTATTGTCGGGAGCTCCTGTTTTTGGATAGGCATGCTCGACTGATACGGAATCATTCCGGTTGACGTTGACGTTGACGTTGACGTTGACTGCGACTGCGACTGCGACTGCGACTGCGACTGCGACTGCGACTGCGACTGCGAGAGCGCGGTCGGGCGTGGTTTTGACACTATTCGGAGGGTAGCTTCCAAGGTTTGCGGCTTCCTGTCAGGAGTAGTGCGCCGCGTTCATGAAGACGGGCTCCTGATTTGCATCAGGCGTGCATACACATTCGATGTTTCACGTGAAACTTCGCTAGTCGCTAGTCGCTAGTCGCTAGTCGCTAGTCGCTAGTCGCACCCAAGATTGTGCACTCTCGGCGCCGTCGTGAAAGAGATCGGACCGCGCATCACCCGTACGGCGTGACTCGACAACTTGAGCGACTCCCCCACTATGTTCCACGTGAAACATCGCAGGATTCAACGAGGTTGGCTATCCGTTCGAACAACGGCCCTCCAGCTCGAGCGGTGTCTTCGACCACTGTGCGAGCTTATTGGTGAGGAAACTCATTCGCGCCAGAGCAATGGAAAGCAGGCTCTAGCCCTCCATCGCGATGTCCGCCAGGGCTGCGTAAACCCATCCGAGATCGTGACCGGCGGCTACCAAGGCCTGCGGCAAAATGGATGTCTCGGTAAGACCGGGGAGCACATTCGCCTCGAGGAACCACGGGGTTCCGGCACCGTCGACGATGAGGTCGACGCGAGATAGGTGGCGTAGTCCGAGGGCGGAGTGCGCCGCAAGCGCCGCCGCGGCTGCGCGTTCGGCGTCAGCTTCTGAGATTCTCGCTGGCGTGTAAAAGCGGGTCTGACCAGCATTATAGCGAGCCTCAAAAGTGTAGGCGCCCTCGACGGGATCGATCTCAACCGCGGGAAGCGCGACTGGGCCCATACCGCTGTCGAGGATTCCGATAGCGATCTCAACACCCGTGATGCGTTGCTCGATAAGGGCTACGTCGCAATAGTTGTAAGCGTTCACCATCGCGCTCGGAAGGTTAGCGCGGTCGGTCACGATAGACACGCCCTGAGCCGATCCGCCCTGAGCAGGTTTCACCACCAACTCCCCCGACAGCTCGTCAGCGAGTTCATCAAGGATGCTGTGCGCTCCCAGCTCGCGGAACGAGTCTCGAGACAGAGCGATGGACAATGGCGTGCGGACGCCGACGCGTGAAACGAGCGACTTGGCTGTCGGCTTGTCCCACGCTAATCGGGCAGCGTCGGCGCGTGACCCTACGTAGGGAATGCCGATGAGGTCGAGGAGGCCTCGGAGGGCGCCATCCTCGCCGCTAGCGCCGTGGAGTGCAGGCCACACGACATCCGGCTTCGACTCGCGCAGATAGGGCAGCAACGTCGCGTCGGGATCACGAAGCTCGACGATCTTGCCTTGGGCACGCAATCCATCGGCGACGCGGCGACCGGAGCGGAGCGAGACGTCCCGTTCATGCGAGATTCCGCCAGCGAGAACGAGTACGCGGGTAGGTGAATCGTTCATGGTGTTCCTAGCTGAGGTTGGCTGGGGGGTTGATCATCGATGGCGCAGGAGGCGACACCGTCAGAGGGGCTGTCTGCGAGAAAGTGTTGAGAAGCTCAAGTTCACCGTTGATCACGGTGGACAGCCTGCGAATTCCTTCCCGAATGAAGTCAGGGGTGGGATAACAGAAAGACAGGCGCATATTGCTGCGTCCATTGCCATCCGCGAAGAAGGCTGTGCCGGGCGTATAGGCCACTAGTTCCTTGACGGCACGCGGCAACATCGCCTTGGAATCGAGATTATCGGGCAGCGTGACCCAGATGTAGAAGCCGCCGTTTGGCACGGTCCACTGCAGGTCCGGAAGGTAATCACCCAGGGCACCCAGCATTGCATCACGACGCTCACGGTAAACCCCACGGAAGGTATCGATCTGCCCCTTCCAATCGGCAACACTCATGTATTCACTAATGATGTTCTGCGTGAACGAGCTCGGCGACAGTACCGCCGCCTCATTAGCCAAAATGAGTTTCTCTCTGATGGCGTGAGGGGCGAGAACCCAACCGACTCGGAAACCGGGAGCAAGAGTCTTGGAGAACGTACCCAAGTAAACGACGCCATCTTCTTCGACCGATCGCATGGCGTGGGGTGGCGGTCCGTCAAAGTAGAGCAACCCATAGGGGTTATCTTCGAGAACTAGAATGCCGTTTTCCCGAGCGATTTCTAGCACCTCGAGGCGACGCTGCCAGCTGAGCGTCACACCAGCGGGGTTGCTGAATGTGGGAACCGTGTAGAGGAACTTGATCGTCTTGCCGGCGGCGCGCACCGACGCGATGTGGGCTCGCAGCGATTCGGGAACGAGACCGAACTCATCCATTTCGACATGAGTGATCTCGGCCTGGAACGACTTGAAGACGACCATTGCCGTGACGTAACTCGGTCCCTCGGCAATGACGACGTCGCCGGGGTTGATGAACAGCTTCGTGACGAGCTCAAGAGCGTGCTGAGAGCCCGTGGTGACGACGACGTCGTCGACACTGGCTCGGATGCCTTCGAGCGCCATCACCTCGAGGATCTGCTCGCGCAAAGCCGGAAGTCCTTGACCTGAGCCGTACTGAAGCGCGGCGGGCCCACGATCTCGCATCACGCGGTCGATTGACTCGGTGATGAGGTCTTGAGGCAGCGCTGAAACATACGGCATACCGCCCGCGAGCGAAACTACTTCGGGCCGCGAGGCCACGGCAAACAACGCTCGTACCTCTGAGGCGGCAAGTCCTGAGGCGCGATCAGCGTAGTGGTCAAACCACTGGTCGAGGTTGTTTGGCTGTGTTGTCATGGGGCGTCCCGTTCGGTTGACTTTAAACAATAGGCGTTTGAGGGTTCCGACCTGAAACCGAGCGGGCATTGTGACTCGAGAGAGGACAATCTGAACCCGCTGCGGCTCCGAATAACTGACAAAGAAAGAATCGTGGAATTAGCCTGTTCGCTTCACGGTTCTACAGTGGGCGGAGCGCCGATGTTGCGTTGGCTCTCCCCTGCTCGTCTGACACCTCATACCCTCAACGGAAGCTAATGATGAACCCTCGCACCGACTGGACCGAAGCTAACCTCGGAGACCTCACTGGCAAGGTCGCGATTGTGACCGGTGCGAATTCGGGGCTGGGGTTAGAGACGAGCCGCGCGCTGCTCAAAGCTGGTGCCCACGTTGTCATGACGATGCGGAGCGAAGCGAAGGCCTCATCCACTGCCGCTGCGCTGACTGCTGAGCTCGACGGGGCCTCCCTCGAGACCATGATTCTTGACCTCGCAGACCTCGAGTCCGTGCGGCGTTTCAGCGAAATGTTTCACGGGAAACATTCGCGCCTTGACCTTCTGATCAACAACGCGGGGATCATGATGACGGATGCCCAGCTCACGATCGACGGCTTCGAATCGCAGCTCGGCACCAACCATCTCGGCCACTTCGCGCTCACGGGACATCTACTCGATCTCATTAGGGCAACTCCCGGCGCACGCGTCGTAAGCCTGTCGAGCGTCGCACACCGTTGGGGATTCATGGAATTTGGCGATCTCATGTTCCTCAACGGCTCGTACACGCCTCGGGCCGCCTATGGTCGCTCAAAACTCGCCAATCTTCTGTTCGCGTACGAGCTTCAGCGCCTCTTCGACGCAGCTGAAGTCGACGCGATCTCGGTGGCCGCGCATCCGGGAACCGCAGGCACAGGACTCGCCGACCACCTGTTCAACCGCTGGTACCTGCGGCCGTTGAAGCCTCTGGTCTTTCTGGGCATTCAAACTCCCAAGCAGGGCGCTCGGCCTTCACTCCGGGCTGCGACAGACCCGCTCGCGAAGGGCGGAGATTTCTTCGGCCCCGGAGGCCGCAAGGAGTACCGGGGTGCTCCGGTCTTGGTGGAGTCAAATGCGGCGTCGCACTCTGAAGTCGATGCGCGCAAGCTCTGGGTCGAGTCCGAGCGCTTGACCGGCGTTAACTACGAAAGCCTCCGTACATCCACCAAATAGTGGATGCCGGAGGCTCTCGGCAGAGTCTGAGCTTTAGGCCAAGAACTCGGCGAGGTCTGCTTCGATGGCAGGCTTCGGCTTGGCGCCAATAACAGTCTTGACGACCTCGCCGCCCTTGAAGACCTTCATCGCGGGGATCGACGTGATCTGGTACTTCATGGCCATCTGCGGGTTGTCGTCAACGTTGAGCTTGACGATCTTGATCTTGTCGGAGTTTTCGGCAGCGATCTGATCGAGGATCGGGCCGACCTGGCGACAGGGGCCACACCACTCAGCCCAGAAGTCGACCATGATGGTCTCTCCGGAGTTGATGACCATCTCTTCGAAGTTGGCGTCGGTTACATCTGTTGCTGTTGACATTGTGTATTCCTTTGTTCGGTGAAGTTGAAAAGCTGATGGTGGAGAGAGCGCGGGGCTCCTAGGCTGCTGCTTCGTCTGCGTCCTCAACGCGAGCGGGCTGAACCGCTCCCGCCACGAGTTCGCGCGGCAGTGATGCGAGGTAGTGCTCCGCATCGAGTGCAGCAACAGTGCCGGAACCGGCAGCTGTGACTGCTTGACGATAGGTCGGGTCGATAACGTCGCCAGCTGCGAATACTCCGGTGATGTTGGTGCGTGAGGAACGACCATCCACGGCCACTGTTCCGTCAGCGTTGATGTCGAGCTGCCCGTGCACGAGGTGCGTGCGGGGGTCGGCGCCGATAGCGATAAAAAGGCCGCTGACGTCGAGGTGGGAAGTGGAACCGTCAACCGTATCCGTGAGGTCGATGCCATCAACGAGCTCGGAACCAGTAATGCCGGTTACAGCCTTATTCCAGACAAATTCAATCTTCGGATCGCTGAAAGCACGCTCCTGCATCGCCTTGGACGCACGCAACTCATCCTTGCGGTGAATGACGTAGACCTTCTCGGCAAACTTGGTGAGGAAGGTTGCTTCTTCCATGGCTGAGTCTCCACCGCCGACGACCGCGATCGTCTTTTGGCGGAAGAAGAACCCGTCGCACGTGGCGCACCACGAAACTCCGTAGCCGCTGAGTCGTTCTTCATCAGCGAGTCCAAGCTTGCGGTAGGCGGAGCCTGTTGCGAAGACGACAGAGAGCGCCTCGTGAACGTCGCCGTTGCCGAGAGTGACCTTCTTGATCTGGCCCTCGAGCTGCAGATCGGTGACGTCGTCCAGAACGATCTCGGTGCCGAAGCGTTCGGCCTGCTTCTGCATTTCGAGCATGAGATCAGGACCCTGGATGCCGTTAGCAAACCCCGGGTAATTTTCGATTTCGGTGGTCTTCATAAGCTCACCACCTGCTTCGACAGAACTGGCGATCAACAGCGGCGCAAGGTTGGCACGCGCTGCGTAAATCGCAGCGGTGTACCCAGCGGGGCCGGATCCGATGATGATGACTTGACGCACTTTTTCGTGTCTCCTTGGGATTGTGATTACCCGGTTCAACACATCCTAGCTACGGAGTATTCCGTGTGGCTGTGGCGTGCGGGCTAGCTACTGAATGTTCGTAGCCCCGCCGCTTTTAGTTCGCTTTTTATTGTCAAGGCAATAAGGAAAGCGACCTCTAGCGTCGCGTCAACCGCGCAACGATCGGGCGAACGAAGGCAAGAAACTCATCGTTCTTAGTGAGCGCGAGTACCGCCGAGTACACCAGCAGCATGCCGATACCAGCCACGGCGATTGAAATGAAGCCCGTAAGGAAACTGGACACCACGAACGACCCTTCCCCGAATCCGCCCAGTAGCAGCAGGATTCCCACACCCGCGGCGGCGGCAGGAATCATCGCCGTAGCGAACCACAGCAAGCGTCGCAGGAGAGGCAGAATCTCGAAACCGGGGAGGCGCTTGCGCAGAACGAACAGCGCGATCGTCGTTTGGATGGTGCCGGCAATGGAGATGGCCAGCGCCAAACTCATAGCGATGCGCTCGACCGGGAACGTTGAAATTACCAGAGCTGCCGCAACGTAGAGAACGATTTGAAAGCTTTGCAAGAAGAAGGGAGTGCGCGTGTCTTCGAAGGAATAGAAAACACGTTGCAGAACGTACATCATGCTGAACGGTACGAGACCAATGAGGTAGACAACTAGTACGCCTGCCAAAGCCATGATCTGGGCATAAGTGGTGCCAAACAGAGCACTAAAGGGAACAGCAATCACCATGAGCCCAATGGCAGCGAACACCAGCAACATCAGGATCGAACGCAGTGCGGAAGAAACATCGCTGCGCATCGACACAAGGTCGTTGTCGCGAGCGTGGCCGCTCATTTGCGTGAAATAGGCCATTCCGATCGAGACGGCGATCACCGAGTGCGGAAGCATAAAAATGAGCCACGCGTTGCTCATGAGGAAGACTGATGGGTTGTCGCCCGAGGCCTGGGAGGCAACGACGCTTTCGACCACACCGCCGACTTGGGTGACCATAATCATCCCGAACGTCCATGCGGCGGCTTTGCCGGCACGGCCTAACCCGACGCCGCGCCACTGAAACTCAGGACGATAGCGCAGCCCAGCTCGGCGCCAGAAATAGGCGAGCAACGATGCCTGCACGACAATGCCCATTGTCGCGCTACCGGCGAGAAGCGCGATCATGCCGGGAGTCCAGTCAGCAGCGGCGACTCCTGAGGCACTTCCAAAGATAAAGGAGAAGACAACCAGGCCCGCGAGCATCACGACGTTGTTTACGACGGGAGCCCAGGTGAAGGGACCGAACTTGCCGCGTGCGTTGAGAACTTCGCCGAAGAGTGAATAGAGCGCGTAGAAGAGAATCTGGGGCAGGCACCAATACGCAAAGGCTGTGGCGAGCGCGACTTTGTTCGACCCAAAGCTCGCACTGGTGTAAAGATCGACTAGCAGGGGCGCGCTCAGTGTGGCCGCGAGGGTCACAACCAGGAAGATCACGAGGCCGAGCGTGACGAGTCGGTTGATGAACTTCTGGCCGCCATCTTTGTGGATGGCAGCGCGGACTATTTGCGGCACGATGACAGCGCTGAGCATGCCTCCCGCCACGATTGCGTAGACACTCTTGGGCAGCTGGTTGGCGATCCCGTAGGCGTCGGCAGCGCCCCCGGTGATGCCGAGCGTGCGAGCGAGAAGAAGTGCGCTGAGAAAGCCTAGGATGCGTGAAACGAAGGTACCGGAGGCAAGAAGCGCACTGGCTCGCCCGATCGACGCGGGTTTCGGGTCTGGCAGGCCGATGGAGGCGGTCGGAAGGCCGGGTGCCGGCTCGGCGTCTGGACCGAGCTGGTTAGTCATTGAGAGGCTTCTTTCGGCGAGTAATACTGCGAACTAGTCCCAAGGCGAAGATCACCACGACGAGCGCGCCAAACGTGAGAACGATGGGCGTTTCCCAACCGGCTCGAACGTTGACCTCACCGACGGTGGCCGCACCTACTGCGACGCCGTTTGCACTCGCCAAGCTGATCTCAACTTCGACGACACCATTGGAGAGAGATTGCACCGGCACCTCCCCCTTGGCTTGGGAGTTGGGTTCGATGCGAAGTTCAACGCGTGAGTCTTCTACTGCCATAAGCCCGGTGCGGGGATCGACCGTGATGTAGACCGTGACGGCTTGATTGAGAGCATTGCTGACTGAAACCGGCAATGGTCCGTTGTCTGCGATCAGAAGGAAGTTGCTCGACTCAACGACGCTCACGGCGTCGAGGGTGTCACGCGAGTCGACGAGGAATCCGTTAACAGCGGTGAGCCACTCGGAGGGGTCTTCGTAGGGAACGGCTCCGAGGACATCGAGAAGCGCCAGGCGCCGCTGGGCGATCAGCGCCTCGGGATCGTCAGCAATGGCGAAGAATGAGCGCTCCTTATACGCGGCGGACAGTAGCCGCTTTGCGTCGCTTACGCGGGATTCCGTTTGAGGCATGTCCTTGATCGTCGCGGCGACCGGGGTGCGCTCGGCGAGTTGCGTCAGCGACACTGTCGTGATCGACGGGCTGGCGGTGAGCGTTGCTAGAGCGGCATCGAGCCGGGCCGCACTCAGCTCAAGCGAGTGATCAATGGCGATCAAAACGGATGCCGTTCCTGCGCTCTGCGCTGCACCCGCGCTCAGCACCGCTTGATTGAGCGCAAGGTTCGCGGCAGTAACATCCCTGTCAATTGTTGACTCGAGTGCCTCATCCATGGCTTCTGACGCCGCAGAGTCCGAAATAAGGGCGGTGACACCGTCGATGCTGGTTACAGATCCCGCATCCGATTGCCGTGAAACATTTGTCGAGGACAGCACGATCGTGCTGTAGCCGCTTTCAGCGAAAGCGGGGAGATCGCTGGCCACGACGGTGTCAGAGCGGGGCCGCAAAAAGCCATCGATCGCGTAGTCCCAGTCGAGAAGCTGTGCGGTGGTGGGATAGTTCGCGTTGTCGTCAAACGCGCCGTCTTGGGGATTAGCGGTTGCGGCCGGGTCTGGCTCCGCATCCGTGGGTTCAGCGGTCGAAAAGTTGGCGGCATCCAAGGCAAAATCGAAAGAAATCGGCTCGAGCGTTGAGGCCTGCCCCGATTGCGTCGCGAGGGTCGGGTCAGCATGTGCGTAGGAAAGAGGCACGATGTCATTGCTAACCGAAGAAAGGCGTTCAAGCCACAAGCGAGCTGATTGCGGCACGCTCGTGCCGAGAACCCGGATTGACGCGATAATCATCGGGTCAATAGCGATCGCCACTGGCTTACCGTCGAGGGCATCCAACTGACGGGTGAGCAATCCGAGCGGTTCGGTGTAGTTCGCGAGGGTTTCAGCGTCGATGATGCCACCGCTGCCGCTGGGGACAGTGAGCGGCGCAATCAGAGCGACATCGGTCGCTGCGGATGCCGTAGTGAGGGCACGAACGTCGCTGGCGGCGGGGGCGGCCTGGGCTCCAGTCGCAGCGAGCGTGAGCCCGAGACCGAGCGCTATGGCAGCGCTAAAGACTCTTATAGGCAACGGGAAACCCCGTACTCTCGCTCGGCCAGCATGGTGTGAGTTTATTCGTCCTTGCCTGAATGATGGGTGCTTTGATCACAGAGGCGCAAAACGCAGCCGGTGTCCGTGCGAAACTAGTCCCACCATGGAGAGTGTTGCCCACGCGATCGAGAGTCTCGACAAACTTGCCGACTCTAAGCCAGTAGCTACCCTAGCGGCGCGATTCGCTGCTGAGGGCTTCGAACTCGCGCTTGTGGGCGGACCAGTTCGGGATGCGTTCTTAGGACGTAAGGTCACCGACCTGGATTTCGCAACGAACGCCCACCCCGACGACATCATGCGGTTAGTAAAGCCGATCTCTGACGCCCAGTGGGACATCGGCCGGGACTTCGGCACTATCGCCGCGCGTATCGATGGCGAGACCGTGGAGATCACGACGTATCGGGCGGATAGCTACGACGGCGAAACCCGTAAGCCGGTCGTCGCATTCGGCGACTCTCTCGAGAAGGATCTCGAACGCCGCGACTTCAGCGTCAACGCCATGGCATTGCGCCTACCGGAACGTGTTCTCGTCGATCCTTGGGGAGGAGTAGAACACCTTCTCACGAGAACGATCACAACACCGGGCTCCCCCGAAGTGTCCTTCGGCGATGATCCGCTCCGGATGATGCGGGCTGCACGTTTCACGTCGCAGCTCGGGTTCACCGTCGACCCCGCCACGGTGGCGGCGATGAAGGAACTGGCTCCGCGCCTGGAGATCGTGAGCGTTGAGCGCGTGAGTGATGAGCTGACGAAACTCTTGAAGACGGATGACCCGGTGCCGGGCATCCGCTTAATGGTGGAGACGGGCCTCGCTGACCAGGTACTCCCCGAGGTTCCTGCCTTGAAGCTTGAAGTGGATGAGCATGCTCACCACAAGGATGTCTACGAGCACTCCTTGACCGTATTACGCCAGGCGATTGATCTGGAGAAGAGTCGGCCCGGTATTGAGGGCCCCGACCTCATCCTGCGGATGGCAGCGCTGCTGCACGACATTGGCAAGCCATCCACTCGCAAGATCGAGCGCGGTGGAGTCGTGACCTTCCACCACCACGACGTTGTCGGCGCCAAGCTCGCGACCAAGCGACTGCGGGCTCTGCGCTTCGACAAAGAGACTATTAACTCTGTCGCGCGCCTGGTGGAGCTTCACTTGCGCTTCTTTGGCTACACCGAAGGCGCGTGGACCGACTCGGCGGTGCGTCGCTATGTTCGGGATGCTGGCGACCAGCTAGAACGTCTGCACATCATTACTCGGGCGGATGTCACCACTCGTAATGTGCGCAAGGCCGACCGGTTGTCGTTTGCCTACGACGACCTCGAAGAACGGATCGGTGCCATTGCCGAGGCAGAGGGGATCGCTGCAGTGCGGCCCGACCTCGATGGTGAAGAAATCATGGCGATCTTGGGCCTGAAGCCCAGCCGCGAGGTCGGCGAGGCCTACAAGTTCCTGCTCGATTTGCGCCTTGATGAAGGGCCACTCGGCGCGGACGAAGCCGAAAAGCGGCTGCGGCTGTGGTGGGCTGAACGCTCCTAAGCTTCGCTTTAAACTTCGCCTTGAGTATTGGCCCAAGGAACAACTACACTAGGCAGGTTGTCTGACTGCTTTCGTGCAGTCGGATGAACGTCAACACCCTCCTGTTACAGACCGTCTGTAACCGTTTAAGTCCGAAGGAGGTGGGTTTGTGACGCATCAGTACGAACTCATGGTTATCCTCGATCCAGAGATCGACGAACGTACCGTGGCTCCCAGTCTCGAAAAGTTCCTCAATGTCATCCGCAATGACGGTGGCACCATCGATAACGTCGATATTTGGGGACGCCGTCGTTTGGCCTACGAGATCAACAAGAAGACCGAAGGCATCTACGCCGTCGTCAACTTCACCGCAGAGAGCGCGTCGACTGACGAGCTCGACCGCCAGCTCTCACTCAGCGAAGCTGTCATGCGCACCAAGGTGCTGCGTGCAGAAGCTGGGTTCGCTCAGGTAGCTGCTGCCAAGAAGGTTGCTGAAGAGAAGGCTGCTCGCAAGGCTGCTGCTCCGGCAAAGACTCCTGCCGCAGACGCTAAGACTCCTTCTTCAGAAGCTAAGGCTCCTGCTGCAGAAGCCAAGACTCCTGCTGCTCCTGCTGCTCCTGCTGCACCTAAGGCTGAAGCGGCTCCTGCTGCAGACGCCGAGGTTGAAGCGGAAGCTAAGTAATCGTGGCCGGCGAAACAGTCATTACGGTCGTGGGAAACCTCACGGCAGATCCCGAACTGCGTTACACGCAGGGCGGACTTGCCGTAGCTAACTTCACCATTGCCTCTACGCCGCGCACCTTCGATCGAGCATCCAACGAGTGGAAAGACGGAGAAGCTCTCTTCCTCCGTGCTTCCTGCTGGCGTGAATTCGCCGAGCACGTTGCCAGCTCACTGACTAAGGGAACCCGCGTTGTTGCGCAGGGTCGTCTTCGTCAGCGTTCCTACGACACCAAAGAGGGCGAAAAGCGCACGAGCATGGAACTGGAGATCGACGAGATCGGTCCCAGCCTCCGTTATGCAACGACGCAGATCACCCGTGCACCCCGTGACAGCTCGGCTCCTCGTGGAGTTCAGCAGAACGGCGGCCAGCAGAACGGTGGCGGCCAGCCAAAGGAAGAACCGTGGGCAGCTAGCGCTCCTGCAGCTTCATCCGGCGACGTGTGGAATACCCCTGGCAACTACTCCGACGAGACGCCTTTCTAGGCACTCGACGATCAGTCTTATTTACAGAAAGAAGTAACACTCATGGCAGGAAAGAGCAGCGGCGACCGCCGCAAGCCCATCCGCAAAGGCAAGGACGGCAAGAACGCCGCACCCGCCAAGTCGATCCGCGTAGGCGTCATCGACTACAAGGATGTCGCTACGCTTCGCAAGTTCATCTCCGAGCGTGGAAAGATCCGCGCCCGTCGTATCACCGGTGTTTCCGTTCAGGAGCAGCGTCTCATCGCCACGGCCGTCAAGAACGCCCGTGAGATGGCATTGCTGCCCTACGCCGGCGCAGGCCGTTAAGGAGCCACCGACATGTTAAAGCTCATCCTCACTCACGAAGTGACCGGTCTCGGCGCGCCTGGCGACGTTGTTGACGTAAAGAACGGCTTCGCTCGTAACTACCTCGTTCCCCAAGGCTTCGCCGTGGCATGGACTCGCGGTGGCGAAAAGCAGGTTGAATCCATCAAGGCAGCACGCGCATCGCGCGAGCACGCCACTCTCGAAGAAGCGCAGGACCTCAAGGCTCGCCTCCAGGCGACCAAGGTCAAGCTCACCGTGACCGCTGGTCAGGGTGGACGTCTGTTCGGTTCAGTCAAGCCCGCGCACGTAGCAGATGCTGTTTCCGCTGCAGGTCTTGGCGACATCGACAAGCGCAAGATCGAGATCCCCTCGGCAATCAAGATTGTCGGAGACCACGAAGCTACGATCCGTCTGCGTGACGACATCGTTGCAACGATCACCCTTCAGGTGGTCGCTAGCAAGTAATTGCTTGAGAACAAGGACGACGGGCCGGTTGGCTCGTCGTCCTTGTGCTTTAAGCCCGGTTGTCAAGGCTTTTGTGCACAGGATGAAGAAAAAATTCGAACCCTCAAGTCTTACTTTAGGTCGGTTTCTACACACTGTGTGTGAAAACTAGAAATGCTGGTCAGAAGCATTATTTACGGATTCAGCGCCATTGTTTCCACAGGAGTTTCCACAGTTTGTTCACACGGCTTCCGGCGTTTCGTCCAAGTTATACACAAAGTTATACACAGCCCCAGTTGTGGGTAGTTGATTCTGGTTCGTAAGGTGAAGCAGCCTTGAAGCCCAACCCGCTTTGACGCTGCCCGAGTGTCTGCGGCTGCACGTATAACTAGAGCAGCCCACTAAAAGGAGAACTATGTCGATTGCGCATCTCGGTCTCGCCGGAGACGAGCGACAATCAGGTGGCTCCTCCGGAGCATCACGCGGCGACCGCGTTCCTCCACATGACCTTCTTGCCGAGCAGAGCGCTATCGGCGGCATGCTCCTGAGCAAGGACGCCGTCGCTGACGTAATCGAAACCGTGCGTGGTGTGGACTTCTATGTTCCCAAGCACGAAACAATCTTCAATGCAGTGCTCACTCTCTACTCGCACGGTGAACCCACCGACGTTATCGCCGTCACCGACGAACTGACGAAGACCGGCGAACTATCGCGCGCCGGCGGTATTGAGTACCTCCACACCCTCACCGGCATCGTTCCGACCGCAGCCAACGCCGGGTTCTACGCGACCATCGTTACGGAGAAAGCCGTTCTGCGACGCCTTGTTGAAGCGGGCACTCGCATCGTTCAAATGGGTTACGCCAGTGAGGGCGAAGTTCTCGACCTCGTCAACAACGCCCAGGCTGAGATCTACTCCGTCACCGGTGGTGTTGAAACCGAGGACTACGTGCCGCTCACGACCGCCGTCGAAAGCGCCATCGACGAAATCGAAGCAGCGCGCGGGCGCGACGGGCAGATGATCGGTGTTCCCACCGGCTTTGCGGAGCTCGATGAACTCACTAACGGGCTACACCCCGGTCAGCTGATCATCTTGGCCGCGCGACCCGCTATCGGTAAGTCAACTCTTGGTTTGGACTTTGCTCGCGCAGCATCCATTCACCATGATTTGCCGTCGATCGTGTTCTCGCTCGAAATGGGTCGTAGCGAAATCGCCATGCGTCTGCTTTCGGCTGAAGCTAGCGTTCCCCTTCAGCACATGCGTAAGGGGTCGGTGCACGCCAACGACTGGACCACGATTGCTCAAACGCGTGGTCGCATCAACGATGCACCGCTCTATATCGATGACAGCCCCAATATGACCTTGGTGGAGATCCGCGCCAAGTGCCGTCGACTCAAGCAAAAGGTTGGCCTGCGCATGGTCATCATCGACTACCTGCAGCTCATGACGAGCGGTAAGAAAGTCGAATCGCGTCAGCAAGAGGTCAGTGAGTTCTCGCGTGCTCTCAAGCTTCTCGCCAAGGAACTCGAAGTTCCCGTTATCGCAATCTCTCAGCTGAACCGTGGTCCGGAGCAGCGAGCTGACAAGAAGCCCGCCCTCTCCGATCTTCGTGAATCAGGATCGCTTGAGCAAGACGCCGACATGGTGATTCTGCTTCACCGTGAGAGTGCCTACGAAGCCGACAGCCCTCGTGCCGGTGAAGCCGACCTGATCATTGCTAAGCACCGTAACGGACCGACGCGTACCGTCACCGTGGGCTTCCACGGTCACTTCTCGCGCTTCGTCGACCTTCCGCCGGGCTCGTAAACACCCGGGCGAGAGACCGGCGCAAGCGGCCTAGACTGGGAGCACCCGCTTGTTCAGAAAGAAGGCGATCGCTTGACTAGTGCTCACCCCGAGCCGCTGCCTGCATCTACTGCGTGGTACGTGCCCTTAGCCCGCGCCATCCCCGCCCTGATTCTCGCTGTTGTCATCACGTTCTCGGCTGACCATTCGTCGCGCCTCGGGCTTGTCACGCTGGCCAGTTACACCCTTATCGTCGGCGCAGTGCTACTGACCGCCAGCGTGCTCTCCACTCACCGCGGAATCGGTCGCAACCTCACGATCACGCAGGGTGCTCTTTCCATTGCTACCGCCATCGCCGCCTTCATCGCGTCTAATGGTGGCCAGGCCTATTTCGTCTTTCTGCTGACCGCGTTCGCTGCGATCACCGGATTCATCGAGCTCTATCTCGGACTGCGCAGCCGGGGCCGTGACGCGTCATCCCGCGATTGGGTTTTCGTCGGCGGCCTTACCGCCCTGCTCGCCCTCGTGGTGCTGCTCGTGCCGCCGGGATTCAGCCAACCCTTTACCGGGCCGGATGGAATTGACCGTGAACTGACGGCATCCATCGTGGTGGTCGGGCTTCTCGGAGCTTATTGGGCCATTCTTGGTGTGTATCTAGTGATTGCTGCACTCTCTCTCAAGTGGAGCACAACCGATCACGATGCTGTAACCGCAGCCGTGCAAGAGAAAGAGGACTCGTGACTACCCCAGACAAGCGTGACCGCACGCGCCCCGCAGAGATGCTCGGCCTCTCCGCAGTCTTCGGGCTGTTCACGGGACTGGTGGTTTTCATGGCTACCCGCGACCTGATGCTCGGCCTTATCTTCGCTGGCGTCGCCTTCATCGTGTCGCTCGTCGTTATTGCGATGCTCACGCTCGCGGTGCGACCCGACAAGAACGAACTCATCGATCTCGATGAGCAGGATCGCGAAGCCGGGCACTAGCCTCCTCCCGTTCTGGCCTGCCGCCGAGAGGCGGCTCAGCGCGGCAATAATTGTGGCGCGCCCGGGGTTCACAATGTCGCCCCAAGCCCTTTGACTCCCAGTCTTTATTAAGGTTAGGCTTACCTAAGCAACACTCGCTGCAGCGGGTGTTGCCTTTTTACGCCCGACCGCTTTCGGTCATCCGAAATAACTGAGGACACTATGAACTTCTCTCGCACCCGGCACGGAGTACTCGTCGGAGTACTGGCGCTTGCTCTTGCTGCCTGCAGCACCGCGACGCCTGAAACTGCAGATTCCGACGGAGCAGAAGCATCCGTTCAGTTCGAAGACAACAACGGCAGCCACACGCTGTCGACGCCGCTCACCTCGGTAGTGGCCACCGACAACCGCACGTTCGAAACTCTCTCAGACTGGGGCATCGAGCTCAGTGCCGCTGCTGTCGCCTTGATGCCCAGCACGATTGCCTACACCGAAGATGATTCAATCATCGACCTCGGTAATCACAATGAGCCTGACCTCGAAGCTGTCGTTGCCGTCCAGCCCGACGTGATCATCAACGGCCAGCGCTTCACGCCGTACTACGACGACTTCGCCAAGCTGGTTCCTGACGCCGTAATCGTCTCGCTCGACCCGCGCGAAGGCGAGCCCTTCGACGCCGAGCTCAAGCGCCAGACCACAGTTCTGGGCGAGATCTTCGACAAGCAGGCAGAGGCCGAACAGTTGAATGCTGACTTCGACGCCTCCATCGAGCGCGTGAACGCGGCCTACAACAGCGACGATTCGGTCATGGCTGTCATCACCTCAGGTGGGGAAATTGGATACTCCGCTCCCAGCGTCGGTCGCACCCTCGGACCGGTCTTCGACATCTTCGACTTCACCGCCGCACTGGATGTCGATGACAGCAGCGAAGACCACCAGGGTGATGACATTTCGGTAGAGGCAATCGCCGACTCCAACCCCGACTGGATTCTCGTCATGGACCGCGACGCCGCAATTCTCGCGGACGACCCCAGCTACGTGCAGGGCAGCGAAGTTCTCGAGAACTCCGAAGCTCTCTCGGGCGTCACCGCCGTGCAGGACGACAACCTCGTATACATGCCGGCTGACACCTACACGAACGAAGGCATCCAGACGTACACCGAGTTCTTCAACGCTCTCGCTGACGCTCTCGAAGCCAAGAACTAGCGTTACTCACGCCGTTCGGCGCTGAAGCGTGCCCCAGGCGAGCTTCAGCGCCGAACGGTTCTGGCCTTCAATCAGAAACCCTCACTCACGGATGACGTCAACACTGGCCCGACGGCGGCCCGCCAACACGACCACCCTCTTCGACTGGAAACTCCTGCTCGCGACGGTGGGCGTTGTGCTGCTGTTGGTTGCCTCGCTCTTCACGGGTGTTTACGACATTTTCGGGGCGGATGACGGCCAAAGAATGTTCGGCATCACGCGCGTCCCGCGAACGATTGCCCTCGTGCTCGCCGGTGCAGCGATGGCAATGAGCGGCCTCGTCATGCAGTTGCTGACGCAGAACCGCTTCGTGGAACCGACCACGACCGGCACTACCGAGTGGGCAGGCCTCGGACTGCTCACCGTGATGATCCTCTTTCCGGGAGCCAGCATCCTCGCCCGCATGACCGGTGCCGTCATCGCCGCGTTCATCGGCACCGGGGTGTTCTTTCTCTTCTTGCGCCGCGTCACCCTGCGCTCGTCGCTGATTGTGCCGATCGTCGGCATCATGCTTGGTTCAGTCGTTGGCGCCGTTTCCACCTACATTGCTCTTTCGACCGACATGCTGCAGAGCCTCTCCGTGTGGTTCGCCGGCAGCTTCACTTCGGTGATGCGCGGGCAGTACGAACTGCTCTGGATCGTCGCGCTCGTCGTGGTCGTGATCTTCCTGTTCGCCGACCGGCTCACCGTGGCAGGGCTCGGCCAAGACATCGCGACGAATGTCGGCGTGAACTACAACCAGATTCTGCTCATCGGCACCGCGCTTATTGCGGTAGCCACCGGAGTCGTGACCGTTGTCGTCGGCAATCTGCCGTTCCTGGGCCTGATCGTTCCCAACATTGTGTCGATGTTCCGTGGCGACGATCTGCGCAGCAACCTACCCTGGGTGTGCCTACTCGGCATCGCGATCGTGACGGTGTGCGACATTGTCGGCCGCACGATCATCATGCCGTTTGAGGTTCCCGTGTCGCTCATCTTGGGTGTCGTGGGCGCGATCGTCTTCATTGCCCTTCTGTTGAAGCAGCGCCGTCGTGCATAGTCCCGTGGATGCTGAAGAGACGCCTGCGACCGAGGTCGTGTCGCAGGCGCGCCCGGTGACGAAGCCCACGGGCCCGAAGAAACCCAAGTTTGTGAAGCTGTCGAGGGCGCCAAAGAAGCCCAAGCCCGCGAGAGTTGCAAAGAATGGGTCTGCGTCACCCGGCGTGACGGGGCCCTTCCCCACGGTCAAGGCGCGTCGCCGCTACTGGATACTCCTCAGCATCCTGAGCCTGGCTGCTGTCGCGATCGCTGTCGGCCTGCTGGCGTGGGACAACCCAATGCCGGCGGGCACCGAGGGGTTCTGGCTCATTGCTGAGCTGCGCGCGACCAACGTGATCGTGATCGCCGTCGTGGCCTTCTGTCAGGCGATAGCAACCGTGAGCTTTCAGACCGTGACCAACAACCGGATTCTCACGCCATCCATTATGGGCTTCGAGTCTCTGTATGTGGCTGTTCAGACCTCATCCGTGTACTTCTTGGGCATCGCAGGGATCGTTGCTCTGCAGGGACTCCCCCAGTTTTTGCTTCAGATCGCGCTGATGGTCGGGCTCTCGCTGCTGCTGTACGGCTGGTTGCTCACGGGAAAGTACGGCAACCTGCAGATCATGCTGCTCGTGGGCATCATCATCGGCGGCGGGCTCGGAGCAGTGTCGACGTTCATGCAGCGCCTGCTCACGCCGAGCGAGTTCGACATCCTGACAGCCCGCCTGTTCGGGTCCATCTCCAATGCGGATGCCAGCTACCTGCCCATCTCGCTCGTGCTCTGCTTGGTGGCCGGCGTCTTCCTGCTCTCGCAGGGCCGACGCCTCAACATCATCGCGCTGGGGTCTGACACCGCCACGAACTTGGGAATCAGCTACCGCTTCGAGATCATGCGTGTGCTGTTCTTTGTCTCGATTCTTATGGCGGTCTCGACCTCGCTCGTCGGCCCCATGACCTTCTTTGGGTTTCTGGTCGCGACACTCGCCTACCAATTCGCGGACACCTACGACCATCGCCGCATCTTCCCGATCGCGGTGTTGGCCGGATTTGTGGTGTTGGGCGGCGCGTACTTCGTGATGAAGAACCTGTTCTACGCGCAAGGAGTGGTGTCGATCATCGTTGAACTTGTCGGAGGAACCGTTTTCCTCATTGTCATTCTGAGAAAGGGCCGCCTGTGATCACCCTGAACAATGTGGGAAAAAGCTACGGCCACGAAATCACCATTGGCCCCGTCGACCTGACGATCCCCGAGGGCGGCATCACTGCGCTGGTGGGCCCGAACGGTGCGGGCAAATCCACGCTACTGACGATGATTGGCCGCCTGCTCGGGATCGACTCCGGCCACATCGAAGTCGCGGGGTACGACGTCGCGAAGACGAAGTCGAAAGACCTCGCCAAGATCATTGCGATCCTGCGCCAAGAGAACCACTTCATTGCCCGACTCACGGTGCGTCAGCTGGTGGGGTTCAGCCGCTTCCCGTATTCGCAGGGCCGATTGACCGAAGCGGATGAGGTGGCGATCAATAACTCCATCACTTTTTTGAACCTTGAAGGCTTGCAAGACCGCTACCTCGACGAGCTCTCAGGCGGACAGCGCCAACGCGCCTACGTGGCCATGGTGCTCGCGCAGGACACCGAATACGTGCTTCTGGATGAGCCTCTCAACAACCTCGACATGAAGCACTCGGTGCAGATGATGCGCCACCTGAAGCGCGCCGCCCAAGAACTGGGCCGCACCATCATCATCGTGCTCCACGACATCAACTTTGCCGGCCACTACGCTGACCATATTTGCGCCGTCAAGGATGGCCAAGTCACCGAGTTCGGAACGCCCGCTGAGATCTTGACCGATGACGTGCTCACCCGGATCTTCGATACCCCGGTGCAGGTCATCGACGGGCCTAACGGCGCGCTCGCGGTGTACTACTAAGCCCCGAGGGGTCTGCAGCGCCCCTGTCGAGCAGCGCAATCACACAAGGCCGGCCTCCGTGTGGAGACCGGCCTTTGTTTAGCGTGAGTTGCTCGCTGTAGAGCGTGAACTACTTGGAGTCGCCGAGGTAGTCGACGAGCGAGCTCGCAAGGCCGACATAGGTGGCCGGCGTGAGCGCCTGCAGACGCGCCTTGGCATCCGCACCAATGTCGAGCCCCGAGATGAACTCGGTGAGGTCGACGGAGTTGATGCGCTTGCCGCGCGTGAGTTCCTTGAGGATGGCGTAGGGGTCGCTGATGGTGCTGCGGCCCGCGGTGACCTCGGCGCGAATGACCGTTTGGATGGCCTCGCCCAGGATCTCCCAGTTGCTGTCGAGATCAGCGTCGAGAGCTACCGGGTTAAGGGCGATCTCCTTGAGGCCGCGCTCGATGTTGTCGAGAGCGAGCAGCGAGTGACCGTAGGCGACGCCCACGTTGCGCTGCGTCGTGGAATCGGTGAGGTCGCGCTGGAGTCGTGAGGTCACGAGAGTCTGAGCGAGCGACTCCAGAAGAGCGCTCGAGAGCTCGAGGTTGGCTTCAGCGTTCTCGAAGCGGATCGGGTTGATCTTGTGCGGCATCGTCGACGAACCGGTTGCGCCCGCCTGCGGAATCTGCCGAAAGTAGCCCATCGAAATGTACGACCACACGTCGGTGCAGAGGTTGTGCAGCACGCGGTTGGCGTGACTCGTGGCTTGGTACAGCTCCACTTGCCAGTCGTGCGATTCGATCTGCGTGGTCAGCGGGTTCCAGTCGAGCCCGAGCGACTCCACGAACTCCTTCGAGAGGGCTGGCCAGTTCTGCTCAGGGTCTGCCGCGAGGTGAGCAGCAAACGTGCCGGTCGCTCCGCTGAACTTGCCGAGGTAGCTGATGCCTTCGATGCGAGTCAGGATGCGGTCGAGACGGTACACGAAGACCGCGAACTCCTTGCCCATGGTGGTCGGCGTCGCCGGCTGACCGTGGGTGTGAGCGAGCATCGCGTTGTCGCGCATGAGCTCGGACTGCGCGCGAAGCGCATCGAGCACGGTACGGAACTTGGGCAGCCACACTTCACGTACGGCATCCGAGATGGTGAGCGCGTAGGAGAGGTTGTTAATGTCTTCGCTCGTGGCCGCGAAGTGAGTGAGTTCTGCGATCGCGGTGAGGCCCAGCTCGTCGAGCTTGGCGCGCACCAGATACTCGACGGCCTTGACGTCGTGGCGGGTCGTGGCTTCGAGGCGAGCGAGTTCATCGATCTGCTCTTGGCCAAAATCGGTGGCGAAGGCGCGCAGGGCGGTGATTTGGTCGGCGCTCAGCGGGCTCGAGCCAAAGAGACTTTTGCTCGTGAGGAAGATCAGCCATTCGACTTCAACGTGCACGCGGGCCCGGTTGAGGCCGGCCTCGGAGAGGTGCTCCCCCAAGGCCGAAACGGCGGGGCGGTAGCGGCCATCGAGGGGGCTCAGTGGTTGAACGGGCAACGGGCTCATGGGGCTCCCTAGTTGTGTGCGGTGGATGCCGAGATTCCTGGCGTGATCTGACGAAAAAGCGAGCCGCACGCCTGCTCGATCATGCCGAGGACATGATCAAAGAGTGCGGCATCCGAATAGTAAGGGTCTGGCACGTCAACGAGCGGAGCGAGTTCGCTGTCAAAGCTCAACATGGGCTGCACTTTCGATCGGTCTTGATCGTTGGGTGCCCACGTGCGCAGAATTCGTTCCTGTCCTCGATCAAACGCGACGATGAGGTCGAATTTGCTGAACCATTCGGGGTCGAACTGGCGGGCGCGATGCCCAGAACCATTGTAGCCGCGTGCGGCAAGCGCATCGATGGTGCGATCGTCGGCCGGCTCGCCCACATGCCAGTCGCCTGTTCCGGCGGATGTCACCGCGATGCGGCCCTCGAGGCCAGCTTTCGCCACAAGGTCTCGAAAGACAGCTTCGGCCATCGGAGACCGGCAAATATTTCCGGTGCACACGAAACAGATCGAGAACGCGGTCGAGTGATCGGATGCTCGCTCGAAGGTCATGCCTCATTGTGTCGCAGTTTCGCCTCCTCAACAGGGACGGCCGCCGGATTCTCCTCCCCGATACCTGCTGGCAGGATTCGGGACGGCTGGCGTTTAGCGAGAGTTGTCTTCTCGAAAGGTAGGAAATGACGACTCCCCCGAATGCGATGGCTCACGATGCCCTCAACTTTCAAGCTCAACAACTCCGGATGATTCTTGAACGCCTGACGTATGTCAGAGGCCTCCTCCCTGACGCCAGCATCGACTGGTGCGGGCCTGCTCAGCAACTGTTCGATGCGGGGGTTCTTGACCTGTACCGAGAGCTGGCCGTTGTGCGCACCCTGCTCGAGGCGGCGTACTCCCGCACCGTACTCGCGGCTACCCAAATGGGTTTCCATGTCGGATAGCCTCACCATTTCGGGCGGGGGCAGCACCGCTGTCTCAACCACGGAAATGCTGGTCAGTGCGAGCGCGCTTCAGCGTACGGCAGGCATGTCCCGCGATATTGCGGGAGCGATCTCGATGGTGGATGCCCGGCTGACGACCAATCAGCTAGTGTCGCTCGGCATCCCCACCGCTGCCGCCCTTGCGGAGAACGATCTTGAATGCGCTTTTACTCAGCTCCACGCAGTGGCGGATCGCGCTGAGCGGCTGAGCGGCTTGGTGCGATTTGCCGCCGACAGCTACGGCCTGGCGGAGGCATTTGCAGAGGGGCTGACTCGTAAGTTCTCTGCTGAAGCCGCGGCGCTCTTTGGATTCCTCTTTCCCAAACACCTCGCGGTGCTGGGCGTGACGCTTGTTGGAGTGCCGGTAGTGCTCGGCTTCGCCGCGGCAGCAATGGTGACAGGCCGCCAGCCCGCCGAGTTGATGGCCGACAAGGAGTTCATGGCGCGATTGAACACCTTAATTTCAGATCCGCTCTTCGTGCAGACGGTGCGCTTCGGCGTGATGAATGTCGACGAGATTGTTGCCGGGGCTGCGGGCTTGCCGCCGGTGCTTGTGGGCTTGTTGAGCACCACCGGAGTGATCGGACTGTCGTCATCAGCGGCTGGCGTCGGACGCATTGCGGGATTGGCCGGGAAGATGGCCGAAACCCCCGTGGCTCTGGTCAGCAAGAGTGACACGTCATCCGTGAAGCCGGCGCAGACCGTGGAGGAGCGAGCGGAGCGAATCCCGCAACCGACCGATGAAAGCCCGTTTCAAGTAAGCATCGAAACGACGTCGCGCCCCGGGGAAGAGGACACGTTCGAACTGTATATCGGGGGCACGGTGGACTTCGCGTTCGGCGACTCCGCGCAGCCTTTTGATGGTTCAAGCAACGTCAACCTAGCCGCGGGTCAGGAGGCGGCCGCGCTGAAAGCCGTACTGAGAGCGATGGCGGAAGCGGGAATCACCGCTGAAAGCGAGGTGGTCATCAACGGCTACTCACAGGGTGCGGCTGTCGCGGCGTTGATCGCGGCGTCGGGTGACTTCAACGTCACGGGAGTGCTCAGTTTCGGAGGTAACACTGGCCAGATTCCCATTCCAGTCACCGTGGATACCGTTCTCGTCGAGCATGAGGACGACATCGTTCCCGCGGTGGGCGGCCCCCAGGATAACCAGCACGCAACAGTCGTGACCCGGGAAGCATTCGGCGGGAGAGAACTACCCGAAGGGGTTCTGGCTCCCGCGCATCAGCTCAGCGAATATCGCGAAACCGCGCGCCTCATGGACAGCGACGATAGCGAGGAGCTGCGGGCGGTAATCGCTCAACTGACGCCGAAAGTTTACGCTGATGCGTCAACGACGGTGACGAGCTACGAGTTTGAGCGGGTGAAGCCTTAGTGGCGCTTGCCCACAATCGGGCGAACGAGAATGCCGATGAACCAGCTGATGAGACCAAGCACGAGAGCGCCGAGCACGCCCCACCAGAAGCCGTTCACGACAAGACCGAAGCCGAAGAGGCCCGAGATCCAGCTAGTGAGAAGGAGCAGAAGGCCGTTGACCACGAGCGCGAGCAGCCCAAGAGTCAGAACGTAGAGCGGGAAGGCAACAATGCGGATGAGGTTACCGAGCACGCCGTTGACGATTCCGAAGACGGCGGCGACCAGCAAGAAGGTCAGCACGACCTCAAGAGTTCCTCCGGGAGCAAAGGGGACAATTTCGACCCCGGCGACAACCACCGTTGTAAGCCACAAAGCAAGAGCATTGATCAGCAAGCGCACGACGATTCTCATGCCTCAACTATGCAGCACCTATTTAGCACGCCGCAATGGTTACGCGCATCTAGGCTGGTGACGTGACCAGCAAACGAGTACAGCTCCGCCCCGAAATCGCCGCCATCGTGCCCTACCGTCAGGGCGCGCCCGCCACCGCGGATTCCTTCAAGCTGTCCTCCAACGAAAACCCCTACGAGCCGCTGCCCTCGGTGCTGGCGCAGTTGTCGACGCATTCGATCAACCGCTACCCCGACGCATCCGCCCTCGAACTGCGCACGCAGCTAGCAGAACGCTTCGGAGTCACCGCCGACAGTGTGCAAGTGGGAGCCGGTTCCGTTGCCGTGCTCGCCCAACTCGTGAGCGCTGCCGCCGCCCCCGGTGATGAAGTCATCTACGCCTGGCGCAGCTTCGAGGCTTACCCCCTGCTGGTATCCGCGGCTGGTGCCACGAGCGTGCAGGTCGCGAATCGGGCCGACCACCGGCACGACCTAGCGGCTATGAGCGCCGCTATTACGGCATCCACTCGTGTCGTCATTGTCTGCAGCCCCAATAACCCCACCAGCACCGTCGTGACGGATGCCGAATTCCGCGAATTCATGGCCACCGTTCCCGAGAACGTTCTTGTCGTTCTCGACGAGGCCTACGGCGAGTTCGTGACCGACCCCGACGCGGTTCGAGGAGAAACCCTCGTCGGCCGATACCCGAACCTCGTTCTGCTCCGCACCTTCTCCAAGGCCTATGGCCTCGCCGGCCTGCGTATTGGGTACGCCATTGGCCCCGAATACGTAATGGATGCGGCGCGAGCGGTAGCAATTCCGCTCTCGGTCACGGAGCTTGCTCAAAAAGCGGCCACCGCATCCCTCGAACATGAAGATGAATTGTTAGAGCGCGTGAGCCGCATTAACGAGGTGCGCGAACGGATCGTGGCGGGGCTCGCCGAGCAGGGCTGGTCGGTGCCAACGCCCAACGGCAACTTCGTCTGGTTACCCACCGGGGCAGTAACTGACTGGGCCGCCGAGGTTTTCCGCAGCCACGGCATCGTCGTTCGCGCCCTCGGCGAAGGCCTGCGAATCAGCGTCGGTGAAGCAGAATCTGTGGAGAAACTCCTAAGAGCAGCCCAAGAGGTTGTGGCTTCACGGAAAACGAACTGACCCGAGCCGCGTTAGATTAGTCGAATGTCTTATACCGCCGCGACGGTTCAGCTGCTGTCTCCCGAAGGCACGCTCGTTCACAGCGATGCCAGCGAACAGTACCTCCCGTATGTCGACAAGCTCAGTGATGACGCGCTTCAGGAGTTTCACCGCCACATGGTGACCATGCGCCGCTTCGATATCGAAGCCGCCAACCTGCAACGTCAAGGCCAGCTCGCCCTCTGGGTTCCGAGCCACGGTCAAGAGGCCGCCCAGGTGGGGTCAGCGCTTGCCGCGAAGCCCCAAGACCACCTTTTTCCTTCGTACCGAGAACACGTCATCGCGCTCATGCGCGGCGTCGACCCCATCACGATCCTCTCGATGTTCCGCGGCCTCAGCCACGGTGGCTGGGATCCGAAAGATCACGACAACTTCCACCTCTACACGCTCGTCATTGGCTCGCAGACTTTGCACGCCACGGGCTACGCCATGGGAATGGGCCTTGACGGCCGCAGCGGAACCGGCGACCCCGAGAAGGACGCCGCCGTCATGGTCTACTTCGGCGACGGCTCCACAAGCCAGGGCGACGTGAGCGAAGCAATGGTCTTCGCTGCGAGCTACCAAACCCCGCAAGTCTTCTTCTTGCAGAACAACCACTGGGCAATCTCGGTTCCCGTGTCACGCCAGTCGCGCACGCCGCTGTACCTGCGCGGCGAAGGCTTCGGCATCCCGAGCGTTCAAATCGACGGCAACGACGTTCTCGCGAGCTTCGCCGTGAGCAAAGCCAACTTGGATGCCGCCCGCTCCGGCGAGGGACCCCGCTTTATCGAGGCCCTCACCTACCGTATGGGTGCCCACACCACGAGCGACGACCCCTCGAAGTACCGCGACAACAGCGAGCTCGAGTTTTGGGCCCAGCGCGACCCCATCACTCGCTTCGAAACGTTCCTCCGGGCCCGCGGCGCGAGCCAAAGCTTCTTCGACGAGCTCGCGACGGAAGGCGACGACCTCGCCGCCGATATCCGTAAGCGCATTCTCGAGCTGCCAGTTCCGGCTACCTCGACGCTCTTCGACCACGTCTATTCCGACCCTCACCCCGTGATGGATGCGCAGCGCCAAGCGCTCGCCGACTTCGAGGCATCGTTTGAGGAGGGCAACTAATGACTGAAACCATGACAATGGCGAAGGCTCTCAACGAGGGTTTGCGTGCCGCCCTGAGCGCGAACGACCGCGTTCTTCTGATGGGCGAAGACATTGGGCCGCTCGGCGGCGTCTTTCGCGTCACCGAAGGGCTGCAGGCCGAGTTCGGAGATAAGCGCGTTCTCGATACTCCGCTGGCAGAGTCCGGCATCGTGGGTACCGCGGTCGGGCTCGCGATGGGCGGATTCCGCCCCGTGTGTGAGATTCAGTTCGACGGTTTTATTTTTCCCGGCTTCGACCAGATCACGTCTCAACTGGCCAAGCTGACCGCCCGTCACGAGGGCACGCTGCAGATGCCCGTCGTGATTCGTGTTCCCTACGGCGGTCACATCGGCGCGGTTGAGCATCACCAGGAAAGCCCGGAGGCGTACTTCGCACACACTCCCGGTCTGCGCCTGCTGAGCCCGGCCACCCCGCACGACGCGTACTGGCTCATTCAAGAGGCCATTGCCAGCAATGACCCTGTTATGTTCTTCGAGCCCAAGTCGCGCTACTGGCAGAAGGGCGAGGTCGACCGCGAGTCGAGCGGCATCGCCACTCACGCCAGCCGGGTAGTTCGCGAAGGCACCGAAGTGACGCTCGTGGGTCACGGCGCTATCGTCTCCACCCTGTTGCAGGCGGCGGAACTCGCTGCCGAAGAAGGCACGAGCATCGAGGTCGTTGACCTTCGATCGCTCTCCCCCATCGACTACGACCCGATTGTGGCATCCGCCCAAAAAACGGGCCGCGTCGTTGTCGTACAGGAGGCACCCGGGAATGTCAGCGTGGGCTCAGAGGTTGCCGCCACGGTAACCGAGCGTGCGTTCTACTCACTTGAAGCCCCTGTGCTGCGCGTGAGTGGCTACGATCTCCCGTTCCCTCCCGCCAAGCTGGAATCCGTGTACTTGCCCAGCGTTGACCGCATCTTGGATGCTGTTGACCGGGCATTGGCCTACTGACGAAGGAGGCCCCCGTGGCCGTATCTGAATTTCCTCTCCCCGATGTGGGCGAGGGGCTGACTGAAGCCGAGATCGTTTCGTGGAAGGTTGCGCCCGGTGACGAGATCACCGTCAACCAGGTGCTCGTCGAGATTGAGACCGCGAAGTCGCTCGTCGAGCTGCCCTCGCCGTTCGCCGGCACCGTGCAGAAGCTGCTTGTTGAAGAGGGCGCGACCGTGGAAGTCGGCACCCCGATCATCAGCGTGCAGTCCGTCGGAGGCTCGGTTGAGCTGACCGCGCCCGGCTCGGGCGAAGACGAAAGCCACGGCCTGATGTCTGACGTCGGTTCTGAGGGTGGCGCCGCCAGCAGTGCAGCGGATGACGCTGCCGCCGCTGTCGCTGACACGGCATCGACTATTGCCAGCGAAGACGACAAGCCAGGGGCAGTGCTCGTGGGCTACGGCACCGGCGGGCATGTCAGCTCGCGTCGTCGCAAGGGTGCGCAGCCGGCGAAGGATGTCGCTGCCGCCAGTGCTCCTTCGAAGCCGCGTCCGGCATCCGTCCCCGCTTCGTTCGCAAGCCCGATCATTGCGAAGCCCCCGATTCGCAAGCTCGCCAAAGACTTGGGCGTTGAGCTTGCCGAGGTCGAGGCGACAGGTTTGGCTGGTGAGACCACCCGCGAAGACGTGATTCGTCACGCGTCGCAAGCGAGTGTCTTCCGCAACATCGAAACCCCGGAGTGGGGTGACGAACGCGAAGAGCGCATTCCGGTCAAGGGTGTGCGCAAGGCAATCGCGAAGGCAATGGTTCACAGCGCCTTTACTGCACCGCACGTCAGCGTCTTTACAGACGTGGATGCCACGCGAACCATGGAGTTCGTGAAGCGCCTCAAGAGTTCCACCGACTTTGCTGGCGTGCGTGTGAGTCCGCTATTAATCATGGCGAAGGCCGTGAACTGGGCTGTGCGTCGCAACCCGACCGTGAACTCGAGCTGGACCGATAAAGAGATCACCGTTCACCACTACGTAAACCTCGGTATCGCTGCGGCAACGCCGCGGGGACTGATCGTTCCGAATATCAAGGATGCCCAAGAACTGAGCCTGCTCGAGCTCGCCAAGGCCCTCGAACAGCTCACGCTGACGGCACGCGATGGCAAAACCCAACCCGCCGAAATGTCGAACGGCACGATCACGATCACTAACCTCGGTTCGTACGGCATGGATACGGGAACCCCCATCATCAACCCGGGTGAAGCGGCGATTGTTGCGATGGGCACGATCAAGCAGAAGCCGTGGGTTGTCGATGGCGAAGTGCGGGCCCGTTACGTGACGACCGTAAGTGCGAGCTTCGATCACCGCATTGTTGATGGGGATGTCGCCAGCCGTTTCGTGGCCGACCTCGCGAGTGTGCTCGAAGAACCTGCTCTGCTGCTCGACTAGCAGCTGAGCGTTCGGCAGCAACGGGCCTCAGCTTCACCACAACAGGTGAAGCGGTAGGTAATGTAGCCGCATGATCTTCCGAAAGAAATCGTCGGCGGCAGAGCCAGCATCCGATTCGACGCGCCCTGGAATTGAACAACTCTGGACGGATCGTCTGGGCGCGTGGTCGACCCGGGCCCTGCAGGTTCTCTTGCTTCTGACGCTCATCTCGGTGATCGTGTATGCGCTCACGCAGCTCAAACTCGTGGTCATCCCGGTGCTGATCGCGCTGATCTTCGCTGCAGCCGCAACACCGGTCGTGGTCTGGATGCGTAGCCGCGGCGTTGGCCGCGCCCTGTCGACGTGGATTGCCCTGCTGGGCGGCATCGCAGTGTTTGGTGGACTGGTCACGGCCGTTGTCTTTGCGGTGGAGGACCAGTGGTCGGAGCTTTCTGACTCGGCGGTTGAGGGCTTCGAGCAGCTCAAGAACTTTGCCCTCGACGGTCCCTTCCCCATTGATCAGACCGCCCTCGACGACGCGTGGAACGCAGTCATCGACTTCGTGACGAGCGCCACCTTTGGTCTCGGTGCGATTCAGGGCGTGTCCGCAGCGGCTCAGGTGGTCACGGGGATTCTGCTTGGCCTGGTCATCCTCTTCTTCTTCCTCAAAGACGGCGACCGCATCTGGGAGTTCTTCCTTCGCCCGCTCGAAGGCGAACGCCTCGCCCGCGGACACCGCATCGGTCACACCGCCGTACGCACCCTGGGCGGCTACGTCCGCGGCACCGCAACGGTCGCGGCAGTTGACGCTTTCGGTATCGGGATCGGGCTGCTCATTTTGCAGGTTCCGCTGGCGCTGCCGCTTGCAGTCATTGTGTTCTTGGGCGCGTTCATCCCGCTCGTCGGTGCCACGGTCGCCGGCATCTTGGCCGCCGTTGTCGCTCTCGTGACCAACGGTTGGGTCGTGGCGCTCATCGTGCTGGGCATCGTCGTGTTGGTCAATCAGCTCGAGGGCAACTTCTTGCAGCCCGTCGTCATGGCGCAGTCGTTGAGCATCCACCCGTTGGTCATCTTGGTGGCGTTGACCGCCGGAACGATCCTCGGCGGCATCGTGGGCGCCGTATTGGCCGTGCCGATCGCTGCGGTCGGTTGGGCGATTCTCAAGACGTGGAACGAAAAGGGCCACAAGCCTGATCTCGATTCTGCTCCGAAGAAGGCGAAAAAGAAGAAGTAGCGCGCTAGCGCGGCCCGAGGGTTCGTTCGAGAAACGGATTCCAGAACTTGCCGCGCGGGTCGTACTCGCGCTGCACGCTGACGAAGTCTGTGCTTCGCGGGAACCGTTCGCGGATGACATCGGCGCCGTAGTGAAACAGCTTGCCCCAGTGCTGCCGCGGTGTGAAGGGCGCGAGCGCCTGCTCGATCACCGGCAGTAGCGCCGTGACCTCGGCCGGGTGCTTCGCCCACGTGAAGCCGATGCACAGCACATCCTGCTCGTAGGCGGGGCTCATCCACAGGGAGTCGGCGGCGGCCGTTCGGATCTCTGAGATCAGCAGGTGCGGCGAGATCTGGGCGCCGAGAGCGCGCAGCGCCTGCAGCGCCTCAACGCCGTGCTCTCGTGCCACGTAGTACTCACTCTGCAACTCATCGCCGCCGTTGGAAGGCTGGCCGTCGAGACGAAAGTGCGGCATCCGTTCTGACCACGGGCCAGGCACGCTTGCGCGTGGGTTTACATGTTCGCTCGGGCCTTCTTCTGAGTCGTCGTACCAGGCGCCGCCGAACAGAGTGGATGCCAGCGGTGGTTCAGCGCCGGCGCCCAGACGCGTCTTGAGCCAGATCTGGGCCACGGTAGGGCTCGCAAAGTCGGCAAGAAGGCTCACGCTGTAGGCGCTGGCCATCACGGCGTCCAACTGTTCGAGCACGGTCTCCCACGGGGCGAACCGGTAGATGTCTTGGCGCACAACATAGCTGGGCTGGATGTCGAGGGTCACGCGCGTGATGATCCCGAACGCCCCCAGGCCCACCGCTAGCGCTGGCATGTCATCGCTGGAGCGGTCCACGGTCACGAGCGAGCCATCAGCGGTGACGAGTTCGAGCGCGGCGATGGCGGTGGAGAGGATGCCGTTGCCGTCTCCGGAGCCGTGGGTTGCGGTAGCGGTGGCTCCGGCCACGGAGATGTGCGGGAGCGACCCCGTGTTGTGCAGAGCGAACCCGTGCTGCTGCAGTTCGGCCATCAGGATGCCGTAACTGGTGCCCCCGGTGACGCTCACGGTGAGCGACGCCTCGTCGATCTGGATGTCAGGGTCGAGGCCGGCGAGGCTGATCAGTGCGCCGGCGGTATCCGCAATGTCGGTGAAGGAGTGTCGGGTGCCGAGCGCTCGAACGCGGGGCCAGCGGGCCACAAGCGCTTGTACCTCGGTCACGGTGGTCGGCTGCTCGATCGTTTCGGCACCGTAGCTGAGGTTGCCGGCCCAGTTGGTGTTTTTTGGTGACATCACGCGCCCTCTTTCCGTGCCCATCACAGAGTTCTTTGAGCGTAGCCAGCAGTGATGGATGTCGGCTGATTCGCCGTCATCCTCGTCCGCGTGTATTCTATTGATAACGAATCTCATTACCGCTATCAGCTACAGCTTTAGAAGGACACTCTCTTGTCTCGCCTCACCTCTGCTTTTTCTGTCACTCCGCGCTCGCGCGCGCTGACCGCCGGAGCCGTACTCGCGGTCTCCGCGCTGACCCTCGCCGGATGCTCGACCACCGAGCCCGCCGAAGACGACGGCACAATTGCCGTCGTTGCCTCCACCAGTGTCTACGGAGATCTCGTCTCCACGCTGGGCGGCGACGCCGTGTCGGTCACTAGCTTGATCGACAACCCGGCCCAAGACCCCCACAGCTACGAAGCATCCGCCCGCGACCAGCTGGCTGTCTCCGAAGCCGAGCTTGTTGTGCTCAACGGCGGCGGCTACGACCCCTTCGCTGAAGCCCTGTACGAAGCGGCGGGCTCAGGCGCCATTCTCATCAATGCGGTGGACGCCTCTGGCCTGCTTGAGGAAGACGGCGACGATCACGACGAGCACGCTGACGAAGACGAGCATGCCGATGAAGAGGGTCACGAAGACCACGACCACATCGAGGGCTTCAACGAGCACATTTGGTACAGCTTTCACGCTATCGAGCACGTTGCTGAACACATCAGCGAAGAGCTCATTGAGCTGAGCCCCGAGAACAGCGACGCTTTCGAAGCTAACCTCGCCGCGTTCCTTACAGACCTTGAAGGACTCGAAGGCCAGGCTGACACCATCGCCGAGAGCGCGGAGGGTAAGGGTGCTGCGGTAACCGAGCCTGTTGCCGTGTACCTGCTCGAAGCGGTCGGTCTCCACGATGACACGTCGCCTGAGTTCACCGAGGCCATTGAAGAGGGTTCGGATGTTCCCCCGGCCGCTCTACTTGAGGTGCTTGAGCTGATCGATTCCGGTCATGCTGCGCTCTTGGCCTACAACGAGCAGACCGCAAGCCCCGAGACTGAGCGCGTCCGCGAAGCGGCCGAAGCAGCAGGCCTCCCCGTGGTGTCATTTACCGAGACGCTGCCCGAGGGTGCAAACTACATTCAATGGATGTCTTCAAACTTGGATTCACTCGCGGTGGTACTTGTCCCGTAACTATGGCAACGCTGTGAGTGCTACAGCCACTACACCGGCTTCTGCCGCGGATGCTTCGGCGTCCGCGGCAGTTCCCGTGTTGAGCATCCGCGATGGGGTGCTCGGCTTTGGCGCGCGCACTCTCTGGTCAGACCTGAACCTCGATGTCGCGCCCGGAGAGTTTCTGGCGATTCTGGGAGCCAACGGTTCAGGAAAATCGAGCCTGCTGAAGACGATTCTTGGCCAGCAGAAGCTCGACTCGGGCACGATCACGGTGGCCGGGCATCCGGTTCGCCGCGGCGATCGCTGCATCGGCTACATTCCTCAACAAAAACTTGCCGCCCCCGGCACTCCATTACGAGGGCGAGATCTCGTGACTCTCGGAGTCAACGGGCACCGTTTCGGATTCCCGACCCTCCCCCGCGCTGTGAAAGACCGCGTCGACGAATTGATCGCTGACGTGGGGGCCACCAGCTACGCAGGCCAGCCCCTCGGTTCGCTGTCGGGCGGCGAGCAGCAACGCTTGCGGGTCGCCCAGTCCCTCGCTGCCGATCCAGTGCTGCTGCTCTGTGACGAACCGCTGCTCAGCCTCGACCTGCAGCATCAGCGTGGCGTGTCTGAGTTGATCGACCGCCGCCGTCGCGAGCACGACACCGCCGTCATTTTTGTTACGCACGACGTGAACCCGATTCTGAGCATGGTTGACCGCATCCTGTACCTCGCCGGTGGCAAGTTCACCATTGGCACGCCTGATGAAGTGCTGCGCAGCGAAGTGCTGAGCGAGCTCTACGGCACACCCGTCGAGGTCGTGCGCGTGGGGGGCCGCGTTATCGTGGCCGGAACGCCGCACGGCGATCACCACCACGAGGAGGAGAGCGAATGACCTTCGACGAATTCTGGGGTCAGGTCGTCAACTTCACCAACTACGGCGAATTGCTCAACCTGGTGCGCTTCTCCCTGATTGCCGCCGCGGTGCTCGGCATCGCGGGCGGGCTCATCGGCGTCTTCGTCATGCAGCGAGACATGGCGTTTGCGGTGCACGGCATCAGCGAACTCTCCTTTGCGGGAGCTGCCGCCGCGCTACTGTTCGGGGTCAACGTTGTCGCGGGTTCGATCGCGGGCTCCCTTGTTGCTGCGATTCTGATCGGGATGCTCGGGGCGAAGGCTCGCGATCGAAACTCGATCATTGGCGTACTCATGCCGTTCGGTATGGGTTTGGGCATCCTGTTTCTGGCGCTCTATCCCGGACGCAGTGGAAACAAGTTTGGCCTCCTCACCGGGCAAATCATTTCGGTAGACAGCGAGCAACTCGGACTGCTGATCGTGATCAGCGTCGTGGTACTGGCCGCCCTCTTTGTCGTGTGGCGTCCACTGACGTTCGACAGCCTCGATCCGGAGGTTGCGGGCGCTCGCGGCGTTCCTTCCCGCCTGCTTTCGCTCGGATTCATGGTGCTGCTGGGTCTCATGGTCGCGGTGGCGGTGCAGATTATTGGAGCTCTCCTGGTGATGGCGCTGCTCGTGACGCCAGCCGCGGCTGCGATGCAGGTGTCGTCGTCGCCGAGGCTCGTACCCGTGCTCAGCATGATCTTCGGTTTTGTGTCGGCGACCGGTGGCGTTTTGCTCGCGATCGGCGGCTCCTTGCCGATCAGCCCGTACATCACGACTATTTCGTTCCTGATCTACATCGTGTGTCGCATCATCGCGGTGCGTCGCAACCGGGGCGGCCGCCGCACCGCGAGCCGCGCATCCGGAGCCGAATTGATCACCGCTAGCCCAGCAGGCAAAAGCTAGAATGGTCGCTATGAAGCGCAATACGTGGCAGCGAGAAGCGGTGCGGGATGCTCTGACTGAGTCAGAGGGTTTCGTGAGCGCTCAGGCGCTGCACACGGCCCTGCGCGACGCCGGTAGCTCAATCGGGCTCGCCACGGTCTATCGCGCCTTGGCTGACCTAGCCGGAGCCGGCGACGCCGATTCACTGCAGCAAGACGGCGAGAGTCTGTTCCGCGCGTGCACGCCCGACTCGCACCACCACCATTTGATCTGCCGCAATTGCGGAACCACGGTCGAAATCAAGGCGGATGCCGTTGAAGAGTGGGCAAAGAACGTCGCCTCCGAACACGGTTTTACGCAACCGCATCACATTGTTGACGTCTTCGGGTTGTGCCCGGCGTGCTCTAGCACGTAACATATACCGTTGATCGAGCGGTATCTTCCGCTCTCGCAGACACATCCCACCCTGATTGAAACCGCGTGAAAACACGGCTCAAGAAGAATGCAGTGTGTGTGCCGACAAGTGATCTTGGGTAAGGCTTAGTCCTTACGGTAACTAGAACAGGAGTATCACCATGGCAGCAACCTGCCAAGTGACCGGCGCCATTCCCGGCTTCGGACACGCAATCTCGCACTCGCACCGTCGCACCAAGCGCCGTTTCGACCCGAACATCCAGAAGAAGACGTACTACGTACCGTCGCTTCGCCGCAACGTAACGCTTCAGCTGTCCGCAAAGGGCATCAAGGTTATTGACGCTCGTGGCATCGAATCCGTTGTCAAGGACCTCCTTGCACGTGGGGAGAAAATCTAATGGCAAAGGCACAGGACGTACGTCCGATCATCAAGCTTCGTTCCACTGCTGGAACGGGCTACACCTATGTGACGCGCAAGAACCGTCGCAACAACCCCGACCGCCTCGTACTCAAGAAGTACGACCCGGTGGTTCGCAAGCACGTTGAATTCCGCGAGGAGCGCTAAACATGGCTAAGAAGAGCAAGATTGCAAAGAACGAACAGCGCAAAGTTATCGTTGCGCGTTACGCCGAGCGTCGTCTCGAGCTGAAGAAGGCTCTCGTTGACGTCAACGGAACTGACGAGTCACGCGAGGCAGCACGCCTCGGACTTCAGAAGCTCCCCCGCGATGCTTCGCCGATCCGCGTACGCGGTCGCGACGCCATTGACGGCCGTCCCCGTGGATACCTCAAGCAGTTCGGTGTTTCCCGTGTTCGCTTCCGTGAAATGGCTCACCGGGGCGAGTTGCCCGGAATTACCAAGTCAAGCTGGTAGATTCCAAGCGGTTCCGACGTTTTCTAACGTTTCGGAACAACTAACTGCACTACGTCCGAGGAGGACCACCTTATGGCTGACAAGTCGCTAAACCGTACTGAATTCGTAGCGGCGGTTGCCGCAGAGTCTGGCCAGAGCCAGGCTGCCGTTTCCGGCGTCGTTGACGCTTTCTTCTCCGTGCTGTCCAAGTCGGTCGGCGAAGGAACCAAGGTTTCGATCCCCGGATGGATGGCTGCAGAGCGTACCTTCCGCGAGGCTCGTACCGGCCGTAACCCGCAGACGGGTGAAGCCATCGAGATCAAGGCCAGCCACGGCGTCAAGCTCAGTGCAGGCAGCAAGCTCAAGGCAGCAGCCAAGGGCTAAGTAGCAACTTTGAAAAGGGCGGCATCCTGCGGGATGCCGCCCTTTTTGCATGGCTGAGGGGCGAACGCCGCGGTGGGTGGCCGCTGGGCACACTCTCGGATAACCGCGAGTACTCTTGAAGCGTGTTACGAATCAGCCGGATAGCCGGTCCCGCCCTGCTGATCATCGTCGCGTTTATCGTGGTGGTGGCAGGTTTGCGGTTCGGCGGCGGAGCAGAAGCTCCGATTCTGCTTGACCCCGGCGCCGTCGTGCGGTGGGGCTTGCCCATCTCCAAGCTATTCGTGAACTTGGGGCTCGCTGCCACTATTGGTGCGCTCATGATCGCGATCTTCGCGATGAGCCCGAAGCGTGACGAATTCACGCTCACGCTCGACTTCGCCGCCGCCGGCGCTGCCGTCTGGGCCGTGGCATCCGCTTTCACGGGTTTTTTCACGTTCTTGGCGGTGCGCAACCAGCCCATCGACCTCTCAAGCGCCTTTGGTGACGTTCTCGCCAGCTTTTTGACGGTCACCGAACTCGGTCAAGCCTGGCTCGCCACAGTGCTCATAGCGGCTGTTGTGACCGTTCTGTGCTTTGCGGTGCGCAATATGAGCGCCCTCGTGTTCGTTCTCGTGCTCTCCGTTGCCGGCCTCATCCCCATGGCGCTTCAGGGCCACAGCGGCGGAACGGCAGATCACGACGCCGCCACGAGCGCCATCTACCTGCACCTCGTCTTCGCCGCCCTGTGGCTCGGAGGGCTGCTCGCCATCGCGGTAGCCCGCCCCGCCCTGGGCAAGGATCGCCTCGCGATCGTGCTGCGTCGCTACTCGAGCATCGCGCTCGTGAGCTTCATCGTGGTCGCTGCCTCCGGGTATGTGAGTGCAGAAATTCGCGTCGAAAACTTAGCGAACCTACTGTCGCCCTACGGCATCCTCGTGCTCGTTAAAGTATTTGCCTTGATCGTCATGGGGCTCTTCGGTGCCGTGTACCGCAACTATGCGATCGGCAGGCTCGAAGCCAGCCCACGCAAGGAACGCGGATGGTTCTGGTGGATCGTCACCGCTGAGCTCGCTTTCATGGGCCTCGCTTCGGGCGCTGCCGCTGCACTGGCTACGACACCCACTCCCGTTCCCGAGATTGTGGCCGCCGATGTGCCCGACTCCTCCCCCGCGGCCTACCTCACCGGGTCTCCGTTGCCGCCGCCTGTGACTGCCGTCAATCTCTTTACCCTCTGGAGCTTTGACCTCATCTGGGTACTCATCTGTGCCTTTGCGATCTTCTTCTACCTCGCGGGGGTCTGGCGACTGCACAAGCGCGGCGACAGCTGGCCGGTTCACCGCACGGTGTTCTGGGTTCTCGGGATGCTGTTGCTGTTCTACATCACCAACGGCGGCGTAAACGTCTACGAGGGCTACCTCTTCTCGATGCACATGCTCGGGCACATGACGCTCGGCATGATGATTCCCGTGCTGCTGGTTCCGGGCGCTCCCGTGACGCTGGCGATGCGCGCGATCAGCAAGCGCACCGACGGCAGCCGCGGAGCGCGCGAGTGGATTCTGCTGATCGTGCACTCGCGGTATTTGGCCGTCATCGGGCATCCGGTCGTCGCCGCCGCTATTTTCGTGATCTCACTGTGGGTGTTCTATTACACGCCGCTATTCCGCTGGGCGTCGACCGACCATGTGGGGCATGAGTGGATGATCATCCACTTCTTGGCCTCCGGCTACCTGTTCGTGCAGGCGCTCATCGGAGTCGACCCGTCACCACACCGACCGGCTTTCCCGATCCGATTGCTGATTCTGCTGGCCACGATGGCGTTCCACGCGTTCTTTGGCCTCGGCCTCATGACCGGCACCGGGCTGCTGTTGGCCGACTGGTACGGCGCGATGGGCTGGGATACCGGCGTGAGCGCGCTTGAAGACCAGCGCATCGGAGGCGGTATCGCCTGGAGCGTCGGCGAGATCCCCACGATCGCCCTCGCGATTGCGGTGGCCATCATGTGGCGCCGCAGCGACGGCCGCGCCTCGGTTCGCTACGACCGCAAGGCCGATCGCGACGGCGATGCCGAACTGGATGCCTACAACGAGATGCTCGCTAAGCGCTAACCGCTGAATAACGAATTCTTAGCGGGGCGGATGCTCGCTAGTTGGGAAACTGCTCCGTGACGAGTAACTCGTCATCCGGCATCAGGGTAACGAGGTAGCTCGAGGTGAAGTCAACGTCTTGGTCGAAGGTGGAGACCGAACCATCGAAGATCGATCGCACATCAACCTTGAGGTGGGCGGCGGCATCCGTCGTGGGCATGAGCCAGGTTCCCGCTTCGGAGCCGGGAACGAGTGAGACCGCGGGGTAATTCGCGATGCTCCATTCGGGCGAGGTCACGATGCGGTTCGACATGGGCTGGCCGAAGGGGCATCCCGTGGGCAGAAGAACAACCTGGGTGGCACATTCGTCAAGGTAATCGTTTACCTCGCGTTGCACGTGAGACACCATTGCTTCGTTCGCGACGACCTCGAGGTTCGCACGCACGGTGGCCCCGGGCTCGACCGCGGAAACCATGATCGGATCAGCCTTGAGAAACGCGGAAGTGTGGCTGATCTCGAAACTGCTGGGGGTGAGAACGACATAGGGTGCGGCGGCGCCGAAACTCGGTGTGACGAATTCAGAGCCATTAGCCGAGAACTCTTGAGAGTTCGTGACGGTGAGCCGAACGATCTCGAGCGGTGGGGTGACGAACTTCCAGTCGGCGAACACCCCGAAGCTCGTTCCATCGCGCTCAACCGTGAAGGTCGAACTGGAAGCCGTTCCATCGAGAACGAAATCGAACGTCACGGTCTCGGTGCCATCCGCGTTGATTGTGCGGTCGACGAGCTCGATGTCGTCGAGGGTGCTGAGTGCCGACGGTCGCAAGAGATCGTGCGAACCGGCGAGCAGCATCGAGCCGGCGCCGGTGGTGTCGATGGGGGTTGCGCCCGCGCCATCATCCGACGAAGCGCCGAACTCTTCAGGCAGCTGGATGTCGGAGATCTGCAAGGCGGATGCCATGTCGTGGCGGGCGAGAGCGCCGAGATAGCTGCGCACAAAGCCACCCGCACTGAACAGCGTGGAGTTCACGATGAGAACTGTCGTGATGAAGGCAACAATGATCAGCCCGAGCACGATAGACCAGGTGACAAGCTCGCGACGCATTCACACATCCTAAACCGCTGAGGTGAGAGATCTCCTGCACACAGAATGCGGCGCGCAGGCACAGTCGAGGCCATCAGCAGCATTAGGGTGATTGAGTGTCCACAATAACCCTCGCGCCCGAGCAAGCAGCCGTCTTCGCTGCCATCGAGACGACGCGCGAGAACCTCTTTGTTACGGGGCGGGCGGGCACTGGTAAATCCACGCTCCTTAACCATTTGGCGCACAACACCTCCAAGCAGATAGTGATTTGTGCACCCACCGGGGTCGCCGCGCTCAATGTGGGAGGTCAGACGATTCACTCGCTGTTTCGTTTGCCTATTGGCGTCATCGCCGACCACGAGCTCGAACAGACTGATCAACTGCGCAAGTTGCTCAACACGATCGAGACGCTCGTCATTGACGAAGTCTCGATGGTCAATGCCGACCTGCTCGACGCGATCGACCGCAGTCTGCGTCAAGCGCGGCAACGCAAGAAGGAACCGTTCGGCGGCGTGCAGGTCGTGCTCTTCGGCGACCCGTATCAACTCGCTCCGGTTCCGGGTGACCCCGACGAACGCGCGTACTTTGAAGACCGCTACCGCTCCATCTGGTTCTTTGACGCTCTCGTGTGGCAAGAAACCGACCTGACGATTTACGAACTCACGAGCATCCACCGCCAGCATGAGGATGAGTTCAAGTACATGCTCAATGCGGTGCGTCACAATGGCGTCACCGCCGAGATCGCGGCCCGCCTGAATTCCGTCGGTGCTCGCCCCGCGCCGAACGACGGCACGATAACGCTGGCGACCACGAACAGCACCGTGACACGCATCAACGCCTCGGCGCTCGCCCGCCTTCCCGGTCGAGTGCTCACCGCCAAAGCGCAAATCTCGGGAGAGTTTGGCGGGCGCGCATACCCGGCCGACGAAGCCCTTGAGCTCAAGGTCGGTGCTCAAGTGATGTTCTTGCGCAACGACACGCAAGAGGGCGGCACTCAGCGCTGGGTCAACGGCAGCGTTGGCACCGTGGTTAAAGTCGCCGACACCGTTTGGGTCGAGATCGACGGGCGCGACTACGAAGTGAAGCCCGCTGTCTGGGAGAAGTTCAAGTATTCGTATTCGGCGCGCACCAAAGCGCTGCGTAAAGATGTCGTGGCCGAGTTCACGCAGTTTCCGCTGCGCCTGGCGTGGGCCGTGACGATCCACAAGTCGCAGGGTAAGACCTACGACAGCGCGATTGTCGATCTCGGGCCACGTTCGTTCGCACCGGGCCAGACCTACGTTGCACTCAGTCGCATCAGCCGGCTTGAGGGGCTGTACCTCACGCGTCCGCTGCGCCCGAGCGACATCATCGTCGATGAAAACGTGGTGCGCTTCATGTCGCGATCGAAGCCCATTCCCGCCATTCAGGCGTAGCGGACTGGGCTAGCGCTCCCCCGGGTTGGGATCGCACTCCCCCCGCTTTCGCGTTCGTGCGGTGCTACGTTCGGCTACTTCACGCTGCCAGCCGTGATGCCTTCCACGATCTGCTTATTGAAGACGATGTAGATCACAATCATCGGCAGCGTCACGATCGAGAGCGCCGAGAAGAGCAGCCCGTAGTCGGTTACATACCGGCTGGAGAATGCGAGCAGTCCAGTAGGAATCGTCTTGAGCGCGTCATCCTGAATGTAGAGCAGCGCGAGCAGGAACTCGTTCCAGCTTGAGAGCGCCGAGAAGATGGCGACCGTCGCGAGACCGGGGCGAAGAAGCGGCAGAGCGATCGATCCGAAGACGCGCAGGTCACTAGCGCCGTCGATTCGCGCGGCTTCGAAGAGTTCATGGGGTACGGCATCCAGATAGACCTTGAGCAAGTACACGGCCAGCGGTAAGCCCATGGCGGTGTACGGGATGATGAGTGCCCAGCGGGTGTCGGTAATGGCCAGCTGGGTGAACAGGGTCGACTGGGCAATGAAGTACGACTGCAGGGGCAACAGCAAGCCCAGGGCGAGTAACCCCATGAGAAGGTTACGACCGCGAAAGCGGTAACGGCTGAAGGCGAACGCTGCGGCGGCCCCGAACAGTAGGATGCCCAGCACCGAAGCGCCCGTGACGATGATGCTGTTCAGCGCGTACTGGCCGATATGACCAACCTCGAAGGCCTCCACCCAACGACCGAAGTCGATCTCGGTCGGCAGCGCAAAGGGAGTCGCGAAGATCGCGGAGTTTGATTTGAAGCTGGAGAACACCATCCAGAGCATGGGGAAAAAGAACACCACGGCGATGACCGCTAGGGCAGCAGTGAAGAGCACATCGGGTAAGCGCAGGGGAGTCGTGCGCCCGGCATGATGCCGACTACCGGGGGGTCGCTGTGCGGCGGAGGGTGCTGTGCGTTTGGTCACGCTCATGAGCGCACGTCCTCTGGCTTCTCACGATTCACTCGCAGAAAGACCAGGCCTAAAGCAACGACGACAGCAGTGAGCACGACCGCCATCGCAGAGCCATAGCCAACATTCTGGAAACTGAATACAGACTTCACGAGGTAGGTGGTGGGGATCTCGGTGGCGCCGTATGGGCCACCGTTGGTCATGACGTAGAAGAGATCGAAGCCTTGGAAGCCGCCGGTAATGCAGAGTAAGAGCGCGACGGTGATCGCATTGCGAATCATCGGTACCTTCACGCGGCGAAAGAGTTGCCATTCGTTCGCGCCATCGAGTCGAGCAGCCTCGATCACCTCGGCCGGCACCTGATTGAAGGCAGCATAAAAAATAGTCATGTAGAAACCGGCATATACCCAACCGGACACCACGCTGACCGCGATCAGCGCCGTGGCGGGATCACCGAGCCAGACCCGTTGGAGACTATCAAGGCCCAGAGTCTGTAGTGCAGCGTTGAGAAGACCGAAGTCGTTGTTGTAAACGAAAGCCCACAGCACGGCCACCACGACCATGGGCAACATGACGGGGGTGAAGATGGCGACGCGGAACCAGAGCGAGCCGCGGCGGTGCACACTCACGAGGCCAGCGAGAACGAGGCCAACGACGACCTCCAACACGATCGTGATGGCGATGTAGATGAGAACGTGCACGAACGAGTCGCGGAAAAGCGCGTCGTTAGCGGCCTTGAGGTAGTTGTCGATGCCGACGAACACCATGGTGCCGTAGCCGTTCCACTCTGTGAAGCTGTACGCGACCGTCATGATCACGGGGAAGAGCACCGCAAAGCCGAAGACCGCCATGGCGGGCACCACGAACAGATACGGGGTTACCGCACGGTTCGGCTTCATGGGGAGATCCCTTCGAAAGAGAGAACTGGTCGTCCGCCTTCGGGTGACGGACGACCAGAGGGAGGGGCTAGCTAGCGGGGCGGCTAACTAGCGAGTCGTAGCTAGCCGAGCTTCTGATCTATGCCGGCAACGGCATCCGCCGGAGAGGTCTGACCACCGAGCACTTCAGCAAGGGCTGCGTATAGGGCGTTGGCGGTCTCGAGGTCATACCCGTTGTCGGGCGGGAGAACGATCGCCGGGGCAGTCTCCAGGAGCGAAGTGAGCGACGCGGTGCGCGAGTCGATGTCTTCGCCGGATGCCGCCGAGAGTGTCATCGGAGTGAGTTCTGCTCCGATGAATTGCTGAACGTTCTCGTCGCTGTTGAGCAACGCGAGGAACTCTGCTGCCTCATCCTGTTTCGTGCTCTTGGCATTGACGACGTAGCCGGTGACAACACCGATCACGCTCTCCTGGTTTCCTTCGCCGGGCATGGCGGGGAGGTTGACGTAGTCGAAGTTGAGGTCGGGTGCCTCGTCGATTGCCCAGCTGACAAGCCAGGAGCCAATGGCATGCATGGCGGCTTTGCCCTGGAAGAACAGTTGCGCGCCTTCGTTGTCGTCAACCGCATTCACGCTTTCGTTGACGCAGCTGTGGTCGGCGAGTTCTTCGACGTAACCGAAGGCTTCGACCCACTCCGGGGTGTTGAAATCGGTTTCGCCGGCGAGAGCTGAGCTGTAGGCGTCCTCGCCCACAACGCGCGACGTGAGGTGGGCCAGCCAGTTACCTGCCGCCCAGAGATCTTTATTGCCCGAGGCGATGGGGATGATTCCCTCAGCATCAAGGGCGTCGCACGTGGCGAGCAGTTCGTCCCAGGTGGTGGGCGGGGTGAGTCCGGCATCCGCGAAGAGGTCTTCGTTGTACCAGAGCACGTTGGTGACGTCGGCCGAGTGAGGCACCATCGCGACGGCACCGTCGACGGTGAGCGAGGTGAAGACTTCGTCGTCGAAGAGGCCAGCGATGGGGCCGGAGGTCACGGCATCGGTGAGGTCGGCGGCAAAACCATCAGCGGCACGCTGTTCGAGCCGTGCGCCTGCCCACTCGAAATAGATGTCGGGAGCGTTGCGGCCATTGAGCAGGTTGGGCAGCCCAATGGTTTGGTACAGATCGTCGTCTTGGTAGTTCATTTCGACGGTCACGTCGGGGTTGGCGGCCTCGAACTGGGCGGCAACGTCGTCCCAGACGCGAATCTGGGCTTCTCCGGGGGAGCCCATGGCGATGCGGAGTACGTTGTCGTCGGAGCCTTCACCGCCGGCAGAACAACCGGTGAGGATCAGGGCTGTGGCGCTGAGGGCAGCGACAGTAGCGAGAGTCTTCTTTCTCGTGACGGGCATGATCATTCCTTTGCTGTAGGTGATGCAGTGTCGGGTGATGCAGTGCGGGGTGGAGCAGGTGGAGCAGGTGGTGCGGGTGGTGAAGCCCCGGCGGCAACGAGCTCCGCCAAAGTCATATCGAGCAGGTCGCCGAATACTCGGCGGCGAGCGGCGCGGAGCGCATCGAGGAAAGGACGAAGCCGCGCGGGGCCGTCGGTGGTGAGCTGGCCTGCCGCTGCGAGCTGCGCGACCTCGACGAGAGCGTGAGCCCCCACGCGGAACGATTCGAGCCAGGGGCGAACTTCGTCAATGAGAGGTTGGTTAGTGACGGGACCGTCGAGCAAGCGGTCGGCGCTATGCACCATCGAGTCTGCAATCGTGAGCAACTCGGATGCCGCAGCGACGGGGTCGCCATACTCCGACTCAAAAGTGAAGCGTTCGAGGGCCTCGCCCAGGGCGGGAGCATCGTCAGCAGAGAGGCACGAGGAGCGAACAGTGTCGGCAAAGACGCTGAAGTCTTCAGCGTTTTCGGGACCGACGACATCCAGAATCGCTTGCTTCCAGCTGGCCTCGGGATCGTAGCCTGTGGGGTCGCGCAGGTAGTCGGCGATCGTTGCGAAGGGAATCTTGGAAGACTCGAAAAGCTCCATACCGTTGGCGATGATGCCGGTTGAGAACCGGTGTAACTCCGGGTCGCGGCCACGATACGGGCCGATGTGCAGCTCATGGCCCATGGCGACATCGTTCACGGGATAGTTGTCCCAGTAGGTCGCGGGGCGACCTGTCGCGCGAGCGAAAACGGCGGCGTCGGTGAGATCGAGGGTCGCCGAGCAGATGGCGCGGCCCGTCCAGAAGAGGTCGATGCGCGGGTCAATGCCGAGCCCGAGCCGGCTGATGTACTCCTCGTCGCCGTATCCCCAGTACTGCGTGGGGCACACGGTGAGCTGAGTGCTCGAGTCAAACTTCGCGAACACGCGGCCAACGACCGATTGGTGGGCGGTGACGAGATCGGGGAAGGCCGCTCTATCCGCTGGATGCTGCAGCCGGGTGGGAATGTCATCCAACAACAGGCCGAAGCTGGTGACGCCCAGTTCGCGCACGGAGCCGAACTTAGCGAGCAGCATCTCGATGTCGTCATCGCTGGAGTACTTCATCGTGAGCCCGGGGGAGAGGCAGTACATGAAAGTCATGTCGTGCGTGGCACAGCGCGCAATGAGTTCGGCCAGGCGCTCAAGCTCGGAACCTTCGTAGGGGGTGCGCCAGTCGTGACGCACGAGCGGGTCGTCTTTGGGGGAGTATACGAAGGTGTTCATGCCCCGCTCCCCGAGAAAATCGATCAGGTTGAGGCGCTGTTCATGGCTCCAGGGCGCGCCGTAGAACCCCTCGATAACGCCGCGGACGGCGAAGGGCGAGGGGATGGCGCCGCCCCGAGAGCTAGTGGTCATGGTGTCGTTATCCGGCCAACGAATTGGTGGTTGCTGAGATCTCCGCTGGCCGTGTTGCTGCTTTCGTAGACATCAGGAATCACCCCGGCATCGACAGAAAGCTGAATGGCTTCGGCCATCACGGCGTTCAGAATTGCTGCTCCCACCACAGTAGAGGTCGCGGAGACCCGGCTGCCTAGGCCGGCGATGTCGACAGCAGCATCACCGACGGCGCCACCGTTGTCGATCACGACGGTCGCGAGTTCGTGGAGTCGCGGCAGTGTGGTGGGGCGGGCCTCTGGGGAGGTGGCGTGGTTCAGGCTGGTGATCGCGATGACGGGGGTGCCACCGGCCATCGCCAACTGCACGAGCTCAGAAGTTACGGCGTTGCTACCCGAGTTAGATGCCACGATCAACACGTCATCGGGGGCGATGGGGTGATCGCGCAACAGCGCCGCGGCGAGGCCGGGCAGGCGCTCGAGCGAGGTGCTGAGCAGAGCGCTCGTGTGCAGCATGAGGCCCTCGAAGAGCAGGGGCTTCACGTTGACGAGACCACCAGCACGGTAAAACAACTCCTCCGCCAGCATGTGCGAGTGGCCAGTACCAAATATGTGGATGGTGCGCTGGGCGACAAGAGCGCGAGCGACGATTCGGGCGGCGGCAAGAATGTTGCCGCCTTCGTCGGTGCGCAGCCGCTCGACGAGCGTCGTGGCGACATCCAAGTAACGAGCAGCGGGCGAGTGCTCGTCGAGGGTGGTGGGGCTCGGGCTCGGGTGAGTCATGCGAGGTTTCCTTCTTTCCACACGTGGATGAGGCTGCGATAAAGATTGTCGGTGTCGCCCGTGCCGATCAACAGCGCGCCTTCCAGCGCCGAGCCATCGGCGGGACGGAACGACATACCTTCAGCGGCGAGGTGCTCGACGAGGCGAGCGAAAAGCAGAGTGTTGGGGCCGAGCAATTTGCCGCCGAGCGCGAGCGGGGCATCCGCTGCCACCCAGTCAACGGCAACGCGTGCGGTGAGAAAAAGCTCGCGCGCGGCTTCCTCCACGATGTTGTTGGCAACGGCATCTCCGTCGCTTGCCGCGGCGAGAACCGAGCGCGCGAATTGAGAAATGCGATTGACCGGGCGGTGGGCACTATGAAGTCGGGCCGCGAGATTGCTGAGTCCGTCAAACTGCTCGGCGGCTCGAGCACTGAGCGCCGTTTTTTCTCCGCGGCCGTCACCGGCACGAAGTACCGCCGAAATTCCGCGGCTGCCGAGCCAGAATCCGCCGCCAGAGTCGCCCAAGAGGTAGCCATCACCATCGACCGTGTGCGTTTCCCCGTTCTCGCGCACGGCGAGGCACGCGACGCCCGTTCCCGTATTGAGCGAGACGCCCGCCTCGGCAGACAGGGCGCCGGCGTGGGAGGTGGCAGTGTCATTGGCGATCCACACTTCGCTGGCCCCCGTGGTCGTAGCCACCAATTCGGCTAGGCGTGAAAAGGAGGCAGCATCCGCCGGAACAGTCGTCAGCCCCATGATTACGCGGTCAACCGGGGCGAATTTGCCATGGCCCCACGCCACAGCGACTGCACCAGCGACGGACCGCATGGTGTCGCCTTCGAGACGGCTGACGCCATCCACTTCAACGGTGCCCGGCTGTGCGCTGCTTTTGAGCCGGATGCCAGACTGGCCGCCATCGACAGCGAGCACGCGAAGCATTAGCTTTTCCGAGCCTGATCTGAAGTGAACGCTCCGCCGGAGACCTGCGCGGTGAGCTGGTACTTGTCGCCGCGGTAGAAACAGTTGGCGATCATGATGATGTTGCCCCGTGCGTCGGAATCGACCATCCGAATGCGCAGGCAGGCCTGGTTCTCGCTGATGGTGAGCAGCTCGCGCACACGCTCGTCGGGCAGCACGGGCTCGATCGACACGTTCGCAGCACCGGGAGCGATGCGGTATCGGTTGCTCAAGAGTTCGTAGAGCGAGCCGCCGAGATCGCTGCCGTTGATGCCGGGAACGAGGGCTTGGGGAATCCAAACGGTCTCGACGGCCATTGCCTCGCCACTGCCGAGGCGCAGTCGCGTGAAACTAACTACAAGGTCGCCAGGGGTGATGTGCAGTTGGGCGGCGATAGCGGAATCGGCGGGAGCCACGCGATAGGCGAGCAAGCGTGCGCTCGGCTCGAGGCCACGGTCGCGCATGTCTTGTGAGAACGAGGTGAGCCCGAGCAATCGAACGAACGGCTGAGGGGTGACGTAGGTGCCGGAGCCGTGGCGGCGTTCGACCAAACCTTCGGCCACAAGGGCATCGACGGCGCGACGAATGGTCATGCGGGCGACACCCCAGCGGGCGCTCAAGTCGCGCTCGCTCGGGAGGCTCTTGCCGACCTCTGTGGAGGCCACGAGCTCCCGCAGGCGTGCGCGAAGGGTGTGCCGGGTTGACTCTTCTACGACTGTCACCCTCTCATTGAAGCCCATTTTGAGGGGAGCGGTAAAGAGCCGAGTAGACCAATTTGGGGTACATTGTGTCGTAACATTCTCGAAACATCCCGCTAGCTGCGCCCTTTGAGTAGGCGAATATTGCTCTTTATTGGGTCCGCTTAGACCACTGGAGCCGGGTTGGGACGTGGTCAATGTAGACCAGTTGACGCGACCGCTAGGGTGAATCCATGAGCAACATTCGGCCCGCGGCGCTCCATGATCTTCCCGGCACCTATCGTGTGTGTCTTCAGACTGCGGATGCCGGGGCCGACGGCAGCGCACTCGTCGAGAATCCTGACCTCCTGGGCCACGTCTACGTGGGCCCGTATCTGGTCGGTGCCCTCGATCTTGCGTTCGTCATCGCGGACGAACTCGGAGTCGCCGGCTACGTTCTGGGAGCCGCCGATACGCGCGAATTCGAACAGTGGCAAGAGCGGGAATGGTGGCCGATATTGCGCGAACAGTATCCGGCAACTGCGGGCAGTTCGCTCGACGACGAACTCATCGCGCACCTTCACACACCGGTGAAGTCGCCGGCAGCGGCGGTCGAACGCCATCCCGCCCACCTCCACATCGATCTACTGCCGCGCGTGCAGGGCACAGGGGCGGGCCGAGCAATGATGGAGACACTCTTTGCGGCGCTTCGCGCTCGCGGAGTGCGCGGCGTTCATTTGGATGTTGGCGAAGACAACCACAATGCGATCTCGTTCTACCATCACCTCGGCTTCGTTGAGCTGGCTCGCGGCACCGACTCGATCTACCTGGGAATGGAACTGTCATGATCCTGCCTGAATCGACAGCAACCCCGCTTCGGGGCGGCCCGACACTGCGTTGGGGCGTTCTCGCTCCCGGTGGTATCGCCACCGACTGGGTCGCGGCGATGCACGCGAACACCGATCAGCGGGTAGTCGCTGTGGCGTCTCGCTCGGCCGATCGCGCCGCCGAGTTCGCCCACAAGCACGGCATCGAGCGCAGTTATGGCAGCTACGACCAGCTCGTTGCTGACCCCGACGTCGACATCGTCTACATCGCCGCGCCCAACGTGTTTCACCAGCCTCTGGCGCTGCTTGCGATCGCCGCGGGCAAGCACGTTTTGATCGAGAAGCCTCTCGGTATCGATGCCGCTGACGCCCAAGTGATTGTGGATGCCGCCCGCGCCGCTGGTGTCTTCGCCATGGAAGCCATGTGGACCCGCTTCTTGCCGCAAACCACGATCGTGGCGCAACTGTTAGCAGCCGGCGAGCTCGGAGACGTGGCGATGGTCACGGCAGATTTCGGCGCCAACTTTGGCGAACCATCCGGTCAGCCCGTCTTCGACCCGGCGATGGGCGGCGGTTCGCTTCGCGACATCGGCATCTACCCGGTCTGGTTTTCGCAGTTTGTGCTCGGCGCCCCCAGCGCAGCAGTGGCAACGGGGCGGATGCTCGCGAGCGGTGTCGATGCGCAGGCGGCCATGATTCTCGACCACGCCACCGGTGCCCAGGCGGTGTTGCACACCACGATGCTCGCCGACACCCCCACGGAGGCCCGCATCAGCGGCACGCGCGCTCGAGTCGAGGTGCGCACGCCGTTCTATGCGCCGAACGGGTTCGCGTTTGTGCGCGATGACGAACGCACCGAGTTCACGGATCGCACAGGGTTGCGGGGCCGCGAGGGGCTCGCTTTTCAAACGACGGCGATTGCGGCGCACGTTGCGGCCGGACGAACGGAAGCGCCCGAGCATCCGCTCGATGCATCGCTCAGCGTGCTGCGCACGCTTGATGGGCTGCGGGCGCAGGTAGAGGCTGCGGGGTAGCCCAGCTTCAGAGGCGACCGCGGGCAGGGTCACATTGGTCCGCGCATAAAGAGCCCAAGGCGGGCCGTGCCGGTTCGGCGACACGACCCGCGCGGCAGGCTAGGCGGCCGCTTTCGCGCGCGACAGGTCGATGAACAGGTCGGTGTTGAACTTGTACGCGGCGAGCACTTCGTCAATGACTCGGTCGCGTTCAGCGTCATCCCACTCGACAGCATCAAGCTGATCGCGGTACGTGATTTTGAACTCTTTGGGCTTGGCAATTTCGTCGAACAGGTAGAAACCGACGCCGTTGGTGTCGAAACCGAACTGGCGTTGCATGATGGTGCGGATGACCTGACCGCCCGACAGATCGCCGAGGTAGCGGGTGTAGTGGTGGGCGATGAAGCCACCGGCCCAGTTTTGGGCGGCGATTTCGCGCACGCGAGCGGCGTAGGCGGCGGCGGTCGGTAACGCAGTGATCTTGTCGCGCCAGTCGGCGCCGATCAAGAACTCGAGGTCTGCTTCGATCGCGGGGAGGCGGGTGAGCTGCGACGTGATGAACGGCGCCGCCTCGGGGTTGGTGGAGAAGTGGTCGGCTGCCGCTTCAATCGCTTCATAAATGAAGTAATGCTGGGCAACAAGCGCAACGTAGTCTTCGCGTGTTCCCTTGCCCGTCATGAGGTCTTTCATGAAGTCGGCACCCTCGCTATCGCCGTGGCTCGACCAGGTGCGCTCGCGAAGTGCCTGCGAGAACGGAATTACTGCCACGGGGTCTCCTAGCGAAAGCGGGGTTAGGTGACCCTCACTCTAGCGAAGGCGAATTGGGCGAAACATCATCCGAAAGTTGGGTCTTCGGCGGGACTGTATCGTGAGCAGGTGAGTGCAACTGAACAGCCCCGAGTGCTGGCAACGACGAAGCAATGGCTGGCGCTCGGCGTACTGATGTTGCCGACACTGTTGGTGTCGATCGACAACACCGTGCTCAGTTTTGCGCTGCCGAGCATTGCCCGCGACCTGCGCCCGAGCGCGGTTGCCCAGCTGTGGATTGTTGACGTTTACCCCCTGGTCTTAGCCGCGCTGTTGGTCGGGATGGGTAATCTCGGCGATCGCTTCGGTCGCCGCCGTTTGTTGCTCATCGGCGCCTCGGGGTTTGGCATCGTTTCGGTGCTTGCGGCGTTTGCTCCGGATGCGACCACTCTTGTTCTCGCTCGCATTCTGTTGGGCGTCTTTGGCGCGATGCTGATGCCGTCGACGTTGTCGCTGCTTCGCTCGCTGTTTGTCGATCGCCGTCAGCGCCGGCTCGCGATCGCGATTTGGGCCGCCGGGTTCTCGGCCGGTTCGGCCATCGGGCCGCTCGTCGGGGGAGTGTTGCTGGAGAACTTCTGGTGGGGCTCGGTATTTCTCGTCGCCGTGCCGTTCCTGCTTCCGCTGTTGATCTTCGCGCCCATCTTGATCCCTGAATCGAAGGATCCCGCCCCGGGACCGTTCGACTGGGGCAGCATCATCTTGTCGATTCTCACGCTCGGGCCGGCCGTCTACGCCATCAAGGAGCTCGCCACCGAGGGCGTGGGAGTGCTGCCCATTGCCCTTTTGGTAGTCGCCGCGCTGTCCGGCACTTTCTTTGTGCGCCGCCTGCTGGGGCAGACAAACCCCATGCTCGATATGCAACTGTTTCGAGTGCCCTCGTTCAGTGGTGCCGTGCTCGTGAATCTCGTGAGCGTCTTTTCGCTGCTCGGCTTGCTCTTCTTTCTCACCCAGCACCTCCAGCTTGTGGAAGGGCTGAGCCCCTTTGACGCGGCCCTCGCCCTGACCCCGGGCATCCTCGTGATCATCGTGGCTGGGCTAGTGGTGGTGCCCGTAGTGCGCTTTGTACGGCCGGGCTATCTGATGGCGGGTGGCCTCACGCTGTCGCTGCTCGCGTACGGTTTTATCGCGTTGACCGGCAGCGAAGCCACGGTTCTGAGTTACATCATCGCGTTCTGTGTTCTCGGTGCCGGTATTGGTTCGGCCGAGACCCTCTCAAACGACCTGATCATCTCGAGCGTTCCGCCAGACAAGGCGGGAGCGGCATCCGGAGTCTCCGAAACCGCGTACGAACTGGGCGCTGTGCTGGGCACTGCGGTGTTGGGCAGCATCCTGACCGCGTCGTATCGTTCAACGATCGAGATTCCACAGGGGGTCGCGCCTGGCGATGCAACAGCGGCCCGCGAAACGTTGGGCGGCGCGGTAGAAGTCGCCTCGACTCTGCCCGCAACGACCGCCGAAGAGCTGCTTATTTCGGCGCGTCACGCCTTCGATTCGGGAGTCGTCACCACCTCGTGGGTGGCCGTAGCGCTCATGGCGGTGGCGATTGCGATCACTCTGGGGACGTTGAGGTCAGTGCGCAGCTAACGCGGCGATTGGTCGTACTTCCCCGTTAAACACTGACGCCGGTAGCCCGACTGTCGGCTCCGATGCCCACGACAAGCAGCACGACGGCCGCGGCGAAGTGCAGAACATTGTCGGCCGGATTGATCGCCAAGATATTGAACTCCGAGCCGACGAGAAGCAGCCCCGCGAAACCGAGAACGAGAAAAGTGAAGCCGAGGCCGGCGTTGACCGCACGTGATGCGGCCCGATGTGAGAGCGCTGCCAGCACCAGAGCGGCACCTATCACTATGTGGATAACGTTGTGGAAAACGTTGAGTTGAAAGAGATTGGCGAGCAGCCCGCCCTCGGTGGCGAAGAAGCCGACGCCGTTCGTAACGGTGAAACCGAGTAGCCCGAAGAGCACAAAAAATGCGCCCACAATCGCGCCGAGCATGCGGTTAGGTGATCGAGTCATGAGTACTTCCCCCTTGCGCACCCTAGGTAAGTGCGCGATCGTGCTCTCTATTGGTACTCCTAACCGGGGGCATTTGGCTAGGGGAGCGCCGGGTGAAACATAACGCGTTGTGGCGGATGCCGCAGCAACGCTAGCTGTGAGGTCGAGCCTCGACACCCAACTTTTCACACGCGGCGTCGTACAGTTTCACGATCTCATGGCGGATCTCGGCGCGCTCGGTGATCTCGGTGCTCCACGGCACGGTCACGTGATGCTCGATGCCGTCGACATCCGAATACTGCCACGTGCCCTCGGTGCCGTCGAGCGACACCATGGCCGCTGAAATGGCGGCAGATTCCGCAAACGCACGAACGATGAGCAGATTGTCATCGTTGTGGTCGCTATTCATGTGGGCGAGGACGGCGGACACGATTTCTGCGCTGAAGGTGATCACGGGTCTACGCTAGCTGGGAGTTGAGTTCTTTGGGTTGAGGCATACCCTCTAGGGGTATAGCGTGGCGTTCATGGATCACTCTCACCATGTCGCTCAGTTCCGCCGGCTTTTCTGGATAATGCTGGTGATGGCAATTCCGGTTGCCGGCTTCAGCATGATGTTTGCGCAGATCCTGGGGTACTCGCTGCCCGATGTCGCGCTCCTTCACTGGATCTCGCCGGTTCTCGGCACCGTCATGTACTTCTGGGGCGGCAAGCCATTCCTCACGGGCGGTTTTTCTGAGTTGAAAGCCCGTAAGCCGGGAATGATGCTGCTGATTTCTCTGGCGATCACCGTCGCGTTCGTTGCATCATGGGCATCCACTCTCGGCCTCATCGCGGCCGAGCTCGACTTTTGGTGGGAGCTCGCGCTACTCATCGTTGTGATGCTGCTCGGTCACTGGGTCGAGATGCGGTCGCTGGCTCAGACCTCCAGCGCGCTCGACTCTCTTGCCGCTTTGCTTCCGGATGAAGCGGAGAAGGTTAAGGGCGACGACTTCGTCACCGTGCCGCCGGCTGACCTCGTGGTGGGCGACGTCGTCATCGTGCGCCCCGGCGGACGAGTGCCCGCCGACGGCGAAGTGATTGACGGTTCAGCCGAGGTGGATGAGTCGATGATCACCGGAGAGTCGCAGCCGGTTAAGCGGGGCCTGGGCGACCGCGTCGTGGCGGGAACCGTTGCGACCGATAACTCGATCCGGGTGAAGGTCACCGCGATTGGCGAGGACACGGCGCTCGCGGGCATCACGAAGCTCGTCGAAACGGCGCAAAGCTCGTCGTCACCCGCGCAGCGCATCGCCGACACCGCGGCGGGCTGGCTGTTCTGGTTCGCGCTCGGTGCTGCAGCAATTACCGCTACGGTCTGGACTCTTGTCGGCAGTCCCGACGATGCCATCGTGCGCACCATCACCGTGCTCGTCATCGCCTGCCCGCATGCTCTCGGCCTCGCCATCCCGCTCGTCGTCTCCATTTCTACGGAGCGGGCGGCTCGTGCCGGAGTGCTCGTGAAAGACCGCCTTGCCCTCGAAACGATGCGCAAGGTCGACACCGTTCTCTTCGACAAGACGGGAACCCTCACGAAGGGCGAGCCCGCCGTCACGCACGTTGTGGCGGTCGGGGATGCGAGTGAAGATGACGTTCTTCGACTCGCAGCGGCAGCGGAAAACGACAGTGAGCATCCGCTGGCCAGGGCGATTGTGACCGCCGCGAAGGAGCGCGAACTCGAACGAGTAGGCGCCTCCAACTTCAGTTCGTCGAGCGGTGTTGGCGTCGAAGCTACTGTCGATGGCGCGACGATCAGTGTTGGAGGGCCGAGCATGTTGCGCCAGCACAACCAGCAGCCCGTCGGCGTAACAACCGAGTGGGCGGATGCCGGCGCGATCATTCTGCACGTGCTCTCTGGCGGTCACGTGATCGGGGCAATTGGGCTCGCAGATGAAGTGCGCGAAGACTCGCGCCAAGCAATCGATGCGCTGCACGCGCAGGGCGTCACGGTCGTGATGATCACTGGAGACGCGGATGCCGTTGCTCAGTCAGTAGCCGCCGAACTCGGCATCGACCGGGTGTTCTCGGGCGTGCATCCCGAAGACAAAGCAAGCAAAGTCGCCGAACTGCAGAAGGCAGGCGCCACCGTTGCCATGGTCGGTGACGGCGTGAACGATGCGCCGGCCCTTGCGCAGGCGGACGTCGGAATCGCGATCGGCGCCGGAACTGACGTAGCAATCGCTTCCGCCGGCGTCGTGCTCGCGAGCGACGACCCGCGCTCAGTGCTTGCCGTGATCGAACTCTCGCGCCGCAGCTACGGCAAGATGCGCCAAAACCTGTGGTGGGCTGCCGGCTACAACCTCCTCGCAGTGCCCCTCGCTGCTGGCGTGCTTGCGCCTATCGGCTTCGTGCTGCCCATCTCGGTGGGCGCGCTACTCATGTCAGCCTCGACCGTTGTTGTCGCGGCGAACGCGCAGCTGCTGCGCCGCCTCGACCTGCGGCCCGAGGCGGTTATCGCCAAGGACTAACCAGCGGCCGAGCTCTCACAGTGCGCGCGCTTCGGCGTCGCTAGCGCTTCGAAAGCGCTTCGACAGCGCTTCGACAGCGCTGTGGTTTCGTCGCCAGGGTGGTTTCAGGATTGGGGAGGGCAGTCCGTGGAATCGAAATCGTCGGGTTCTGCGCCGATGCTGTTCAGTGCCTTTGTGAGGACCGCGAGTTCGTTCGCGTCGAGACGGTCGAGCACGCGCCGACGGGCGCTGTCGCGGTGGCTGGGCCAGGCCGCTTTGAGGCGTTTCAGGCCGACGTCGGTGAGTACGACATCCGCGCCCCGACCGTCGCTAGCGGAGCGTTCTCGGGCGACAAGCTCGAGGGCTTCGAGGCGGTTCACGGTGCGAGTCGCGCCGCTGATGGTCATCGATAGCCGGGTGGCGACTTCGTTGATGCGCAGGCGCTGGCCTTCTGCCTCAGAGAGGTAGGTGAGGGCGAAGTAGTCGGTGAGAGGCAACTGCTGGTCGCGCTGAAGGTCGGCATCGAGCACGCGCGGTACGACGCTAATCGCCCGCGAGAGTGCCTGCATTAGAGCCTTTTCGTCGCGGGTCATGCCGTTGTTGTGGTGAGCCATAACGCAATTGTACTTGATCAAGCAAGTAAGTGTTATAGTTGCCCAGTCAAGTAAATTCTCACCGGGCGACAGGCTCGAGATCGGTAAGGGCGAGACCATGAACGAACACGAAAGCGCGACCGCGGTAGTAACGGGCGCGGCGAGCGGGCTCGGCAAAGACATTGCCGAGGAGCTCGCAGCGAAGGGCTACACCGTGTACGGAACGACGCTCAGTAGCGAGCCGGCAAGTGGCAACCCGCGCATTGTTCTCTCCCGCGTTGACATCACGAACCCTGATGCCGTGCGTATCTGGGCCGCAAATGTTGCGGCCAAGTCGGGGGGAAAGGTCAACCTGCTCATCAACAACGCGGGCATCCTGACCCCAGGCCCGCTTGAGCTTGTGCCTCTTGACGCGATTCGCCAAGAATTCGAAGTCAACACCTTCGCGCCGCTCACTGTTGTCAACGCGTTCCTGCCGCAGCTGCGTGCAGCTCAGGGGCGAATCGTTCAGATCAGCACCATTTCGGCCGCATTTCCGATGGCGTTCAACGCGCCATCCGCTGCCTCCAAGATCGCCGTTGAAGCTCTGATGAAGGCGTACCGCACCGAACTTCACCGCTTCGGGGTTGAGGTCACGATTATCCAGCCCGGCAGCATGCTCACGGGAGGCCCCACCAAATCGGCCGCTCTCCTCGGCGAACTCACGAACACTCTCACCGATGACCAGCGCGAACACTACGGCGAAGCTCTTGCCCGTTTTGCGGCTGGGTTCAACGACGGCCAAGCGAAGGGCCTCACTTCGGCGGCCGCAGCAGTCGAAGTTGTTGACATCGCCGAACGCACCCCTGCCCCCAGCACCGCCACGATCGGTGACGACGCTGCGCAGCTCGTGCAGTTCCTTAGCTCATCAACCCCCGAGGAGCAGGACGCCCTGCGTCTCACTCTCGCCTAACCAACACCGCCTAACCCATCCCCCCATAGAAAAGGAAACAGATCATGATTGAAGCAGTAGACCCCACCGACGAGCGTGCCGTTCGCAACAAGAACAACCTCATCGACTTTTATGAGCAAGCCATCAACCAGAAGAACTCGGTTGAGGCGGCAAACAAGCTCGTCGCCGACGAATACATTCAGCACAACCCGCTGCTGCCGGATGGCGCTGCCGGGCTCGGTGCCACCTTCGCTGCTCTCACGGCTGAGCGCCAGAACGCGCGCGTCGTCATCCACCGCATCATTGCTTCTGGCGACTGGGTGTGGGCACACGTTAACTTCCTCAACCTGTACAACGATGACGCTGACGACCTGGGCGTGGCCGGCGTCGACATTTGGAAGATGGATGCCGACGGCGTTGCCCTCGAGCACTGGGATGTTCTTCAGCCCATCACGGCCGCGGTTAGCCCCGTCAACGGTCACGGAATGTTCTAACCGAACCCTGTTGCGGCAGTGCGCCGCGGATGTTGGCCTCGGTCGAACACCCGGCGTACTGCCTCTCTGTCTAAAATCTTTACCTCAGAATTGGAGCCCTCATGGACTACGGTCATCCGTTGAAATTCGGCGCATTTGTGACACCCGCGAATGCATCGCCGCAAGCACCCGTCGAAACGGCGCAGCTCGTGGAGTCTTTGGGCTTCGATCTCGTCACCTTTCAGGACCACCCTTACCAACCCTCGTTCCTCGACACCTGGACGTTGATCTCGTACGTTGCGGCGAGAACTGACCGCATTCACATCGCGCCGAACGTCATGAATGTTCCGTTGCGTAATCCCGCTGTTGCGGCGCGAGCGGCGAGCAGCCTCGACCTTCTGTCGGGCGGGCGCATCGACATGGCGTTGGGGGCGGGAGCGTTCTGGGATGCTGTGGTCGCCATGGGCGTTCCGCGGCTGACTCCCGGAGAATCGATCACCGCGCTCGAAGAGGCGATCGACATTATGCGGGGAATCTGGGATGCCGGAAATCGGCAACTTTTGCGCTTGGATGGCACCGTGCACAGCGTTCGCGGCGCTCAACGCGGGCCGCTCGCAGCCCACGATATTCCGATCTGGATTGGCGCTCTCAAACCGCGCGGCTTGCGCCTCATTGGTCGCAAAGCCAATGGCTGGCTGCCGTCGCTGGGGTATCTCCAGCCCGGAGACTTCGCACGTGGCAACGCCACCATCGACAAGGCTGCAGTGTCGGCCGGCCGCGATCCTCGCGAAATTCGCCGGCTCGCCAACATCACCGTTCCTCAGACTGGTCTGGATGGCTGGGCTGAGCAGCTTGCAACGCTGGCTTTAGAAGACGGTGCGAGTACGTTCATTCTCGCCAACGACAGCGCGATGGTCTTGCAGCTCTTCGCCGAAGAAGTGATGCCTGCGGTACGCGAACTGGTCGCGACGGAGCGCGCCCGCACGGGTCTTGAGCCAGCCGAAGTGAAGAGCGCCGCAGCGGTCGCCGCGCGGCGAAGTGGGATTGACTATGACGCTGCGCCCGAGGGCGTGCGCGTTATCGAGCCCGGTGACTACAACTTTTCGAGTGTGAAATCCACCTACATGCGCGGCGGTTCCCCGGGTCTGGTATTGCAGCCCCGCACTGTGGAGGAGGTTGTCGAGAGCGTCGAGTTCGCTCTCACTCATCGCCATCTTGAACTTGCTGTGCGCAGCGGTGGCCACGGCATCAGCGGACGGAGTACCAACGATGGTGGCCTGGTCATCGATCTCAAAGAACTGAACTCGATCGAGATTCTCGACCGCGAAGCGAAGACCGTACGCATCGGGCCGGGCGCTCGGTGGGCGGATGTCGCGACCGTCTTGGGCGACGAAGGCTGGGCTTTGAGTTCCGGCGACTACGGCGGAGTAGGAGTGGGTGGGCTCGCGACGGCGGGTGGCGTCGGCTGGCTTGCGCGCCAACAGGGGCTCACGATCGACCATCTCATCGCCGCCGACATCGTGTTGGCCGATGGCTCGCTCGTGCACACCAGCGCTGAAGAGAACCCGGATCTGTTCTGGGCCATCCGCGGTGCCGGCGCCAACATGGGAATCGTCGTCAGCTTCGACTTTGTGGTGGAGGAAGTCGCCGACATCGGATTCGCCCAGCTGGGTTTCGATCCCGGAAACATGCCGGAGCTGCTCGAGCGGTGGGGTGCTGCGATGGAGGAAGCTCCCCGCGACCTCACGACCGAGCTTGCGATCGTTCGCCAAAACTCGGCGCCGTACGTTGGCGTCAACGTCTTGGGCGCTGTGGCATCAGACGAGCCCGACACCATCCTGAACTGCCTCCAACCGCTCGCCGAAATTGCGCCCCTCACCAGTCAATCCGTTCAGCTTTTGCCGTACAGCGCGCTGATGGGCAATGCCAGCCCGGCACCACATTCCGGGCGGGGCGAACCCGTTTCCGCATCCGGCCTCATCGAGCACCTCACGCCTGACGTTGCCGAGGCGTTGGCGCGCTTCATCGAAAGCGGGGCCAGCACGTTCATCCAGATTCGCTGCGTCGGCGGTGCCGTCTCAGATGTTGCGGCGGATGCCACGGCCTACGCCCATCGGTCAGCAAACTTTGCGATCAGTGCGGGCAGCTCCAACGCCCAACGCCTCGCCAAAGAGTGGGCCAAGGTGAAGCCGTTCCTCAGCGGAACCTACCTGAGCTTCGAAACATCGCTCGACCCCGAACGAATCCACGATGCCTTCCCGCCGCCGACACTCTCGCGTCTTCGCGACATCAAAGCGCGCGTTGACCCGCAGGGGCTGTTCCGCGACAACTTCTCGGTGATTCCGGCGGCGCAGGCCTAACGCCGCCGGATGACGCGGTCACGCGAGTAGCGTGAAGCTCGGGGCTGCGTGCGAAATCACACTGCCACTCGCCTGGTGCCGGATAATCCTCGACCGGCGACAGGGGGCCCAGCTTTACGAGGCCCTGTTAGATCAGTGTGGTGAGAACTCCACCATCTGCGCGAACCGCCGCCCCGTTTGTTGCTGAAGACCGGGGGCTGGCTAGGTAAAGAGCAAGGTTGGCAATCTCAGTGGGGTCGATGAACCTCTGGAGAAGAGAGGTTGTGTTGCCGCCAATGATGGCGGCTTTCATGTCGTCTGCGGAGATCGCCTGTGCCTCAGCGATCTCGTTGACGGCGTTTGCCACCCCGTCGGAATAGGTTGGTCCTCCGAGGATCGTGTTGACCGTCACGTTTGTGCCGCGTGTGAGCTTCGAGAGTCCGTTGCTCAGGGCGAGGTTTGCCGCCTTAGAGAGACCGTAGTGGACCATGTCCGCCGGGATGTTCACTCCCGACTCGCTGCCGATAAATATGATCCGACCCCAGTTTTTTGCGATCATGCCGCCCAGTGCGTGCCGCGAGAGCCGCACGCCACTCATGACGTTCACCTCGAAATAGTGTTGCCACTCTGAGTCGGGAATGTCGTGGAAGGGCGACAGCTCAAAGAGCCCGACATTGTTCACCAGAATGTCGATGTCGCCTAGCTGCTCGAGTAGGTTCTCGGTCGCAGTGGCGTCACTGAGGTCGGCGACGATTCCGGAGACGGTTCCACCCGGCTCGGATGCTCGGAGCTGGGCAACTGCTTGGTGAAGCTTGGCTTCGCTCCGCCCATTAATCGTCACGTCAACACCCTCAGCGAGCATCGCCTGGGCAATCGCGTAGCCGATTCCTTGAGTCGATCCGCTGATGAACGCCTTCTTGCCGCTGAGTTGCATATCCACAATTTCTCCTGCTCTCGATGAGTAACGACGAGCCCGTTTCACTTTCCCAAGCAAGTGAAACTGATCCTGATTGACTTTCTCGGTAAAGTCAAATTGCGGTGACTTCCTTCGATTTCAGGTAATCTTCAGCCATGACAGATATCAGCCCTGCGTCAGCTTTCGACGATGAAAAGCTCGAGACCTGGGCGGCGTTGGCGACGCTTCTCGAATGGCTGCCAGCCGCCCTCGACTCCCAGATGCAGCGCGACTCCGATCTCACGCACTTCGAATACGGCATCATGTTCGCGCTCTCGGACGCTGCTGACTGCACCCTCCGGATGAGTACGCTCGCTACCTATTCGAACAGCTCGCTGTCGCGGCTTTCGCGGGCGGTTGCGCGGCTAGAGACCAAAAATTGGGTATGCCGCGTTCCCGACCCCGGCGATGGCAGATACACGCTTGCAAGCCTGACTGATCGCGGCAGAGAGAAGGTCGAACAGGCAACCCCCGGCCACGTCGACCTCGTGAGCCGCCTCGTCTTCGACACCCTGACGCCGACGCAAACCCGGCAGCTGCACAACATCAGCCTACGAATCACCTCAGCTATCCGCGCCGATGGTAGCTGGCAGCCATGATGAGGCGCGCCAGTTCAAGTGATTGTCAGCTGGAGTTCTGCTCTTTCTGATGTTGAGTCGACAGAGCAGCCGGACATCGATGTCGCAGTCTTATCCGTCGTTCTGCTCCGCATTGGCCGGTGTGTGGGTCGGGAAGTCTGTCTCTCCGATGCCGCCGGGTCCGTAGAAAGCTTCAATAAACCCACGCGCTTCAGCGACCAGTTCGCTTGCGGTGATCTGAGCAGAAGATCGAGCCACAGTGAAACCGTACGTTCCTCCGGCTGGACCGTTGAGCCAATTTAAGTCGTAACTCATTGCTCCGCCCGGTTGAATTCGCTCGCTGATTCGGAACAACTCACCCCGAATCTCGACTTCGAATGAATCCATTACGCGATTCTAGGCTCGATAAGCGCGAGCTCGACCCGGCAGCCACGCGAACGCCGTTGCGATTAACGGCCGGTGACCTGCTGAAGCGGTACTCATTGCACTAGATAATGCTATATTTGTATAGCATCCAGAGGAGGATTCCATGCCGCAAATCAATCTCCGCGTTGACGATGAGACGGAGCATCGCCTGCAGAACTTGTCTGCGCGCACTGGCCGGTCGAAAACTTTTTATGCGACCGAGGCATTGACGCAATACCTGGACGAGAACGAAGACTACCTCCTGGCGAAAGATGCGCTAGAGGAATTCACTCAGTCCAATGACGATGCGATCGACCTTGCTGACGTGGTCTGGCCTGCGTGAGCTACGCGATCAGATTCACTCCGAAGGCAGCGAAGCAGGTTACAAAACTTGATCCCACGGCAGCGAAGCGCATCCGTGGCTTTCTTGAACAAAAACTTGCGCGCCTCGACAACCCGCGGTTGCTCGGCAAAAAGCTCGTGAACGAGGAGTTCTGGCGTTACCGAGTCGGTGACTACCGCATCCTCACAACTATCGACGACGATCAGATTCTCATCCTCATCGTTGAGGTTGCACACCGTCGCGAGATCTATAACAAGCTCTGAACACAGAAGCACTCTACGAAGACGCCTAGACGAAGAGTTCGGTCGCGCGAGGGGTGCATCACCGCACGTTTTAGGCGTACCCAAAAACAACTGTTGGCACCCACCGACGAGGATGGATGCCAACAGTCTGCTGGGGGAGAACTAGCGGCCGAGCCAGCCGCCATCCACGTTGAGGATGGCGCCCGAGACGTAGTCGGAGGAGCGCGAGGCGAGGAACACGGTGGCACCCGCGAGGTCGCTGCCGACGCCCCAGCGACCGGCGGGGATGCGGTCGAGGATTGCCTTCGAGCGGTCGGGGTCGTCTTGCAGGGCCTGGGTGTTGTCGGTCGCGATGTAGCCGGGGGCGATCGCGTTCACGGTGATGCCCTTGCCCGCCCACTCATTCGAGAGTGCCTTCGTGAGGCCGGCGATGCCCGACTTCGCTGCCGTGTAGCCGGGCACGTTGATGCCTCCCTGGAAGCTGAGTAGCGATGCCGTGAAGATGATTTTGCCGCGGCCGCGCTCAATCATCGAGCGGGCGATGGCCTGCGTGAGCGTGAACTGGCTCGACAGGTTCACCTGGATGACCCGATCCCACAGCTCGGTGGGGTGGTCGACGGCGGGGGCTCGCTCGATGGTTCCGGCATTGTTGACGAGGATGTCGACGTTGCGGGTCGAGAGAGTCTCGCCCAGCGCGGCGACGGCATCCGGGTCGGCGAAGTCACACGCGATGCCCTCGAAAGTGCGGCCATACGAGGTGACCGCCTTCTCGATGTCGCTGCCCGAAGCTTCGATCGTGGCGCTGACGCCAATGATGTTCGCGCCGGCGGCGGCGAGTGCCTCGGCCATGGCGAAGCCGATTCCACGGCGTGCGCCGGTGACGACCGCGGTGGTTCCGGTGAGGTCAAACATGCCGTTCATGGGGTTACCTTTCTCTGTCGTGCTCACTTTTGGCCCGCGACATCCACGAGAATCTTCATCGCTTTGCCGGCGGCAAGGTCAGCGAAAGCTTCGCTCGTCTGCGAGAGCGGCACAATGCGCGTGATGAGCAGATCGGCCGGGATGACGCCGCCATCAAGCAGTTCAATGGCCTTTTCGAAGTCGGTGCGCTGGTAGACGCGCGCTCCCATAATCGTGAGTTCGCGCCAGAAGACGCGCTGCAGGTTGATCTCGCGAGGCGTGGGGTGGATGGCGACAACCACGAGGGTTCCGCGCACCTTCGCGAGGTCGGTGGCGCCGAGCACAGCAGCCGCCGCACCGGAAACTTCGAAGACCACGTCGGCACCGGCATCCGCGGTCCACTCGTTGACCCAGGCGACCTGGTCGACCTCGAGCGGGCTGAGGGTCGTGAAGCCGAGGGCGTCGATCTGGGCACGGCGGGCAGCATCGATTTCGATTACGGCAACTTCGGCGCCAAACTCGCGCGCGACGGAGGCGATGAGAACACCGATGGGGCCGCCACCGATAATCACGGCCTTGTCGCCGGGCTTCACGCCCGAACGGCGAACATCGTGCACGGCAACAGCGGTGGGTTCGACGAGCGCAGCGTGATCGAGGCGCAGCTCGGGCGGCAACGCAACCAGCGTTTCGGCGGGAACGTTCCACTTGCCCTGCAGGGCGCCGGGGGAGTCGATGCCGATGAAGTCGAGGTTCTGGCAGATGTGCTGGTTACCGGCGAGGCAGGCGGGGCAGGTGTTGTCCCACCAGAGCGGCATGACCGTGACGTGGTCGCCGACGTTCCAGCCGTCAACGCCGTTGCCGAGAGCGGAAATGGTGCCACTCATCTCGTGACCAAAGGTCAAAGGCAACTGCACGCGGGCATCCATATTGCCGTGCAGGATGTGCATATCGGTGCCGCACAGACCGTTGTAGGCGACCGCAATTTGAACTTCACCGGCGGCCGGAGGCTTCGGTTCGTACTCTTTGACCTCAAGGCGTTGCTCGCCTACATAACTCACGCTCAGCACTGGTGCGCTCCTTTGCGATTAGTGGTGCGCTCGGGTCGAGTGGGAGCCGGATGCCGGAATGCGGCCCGTCTGAAGCACTGTTTCCCTTGCGCCTATTTCTGCGTCATACTAGCATGATCAAACGATTGTTCACGAGTATCTACAGAAGGCTGAACAGCAATGACTGACCACCACGGCGCACCAACGGAGTCTGCGCCACTGGACCGCCCCCTCGAGGGAATCCTTGTTCTGGACTTCAGCCAATTCTTGGCCGGACCGGTCGCAGCGATGCGTCTCGCCGACCTCGGTGCCCGCGTCATCAAGATCGAACGCCCCGGCACGGGAGACATCGGTCGCACCCTCGCTTTCGCCGGTCGCGAGTTCGACGGCGACACTGTTTCGTTCCACGCGATGAACCGCAACAAGGAGTCGATCACCGCTGACCTCAAGGTCGCCGACGACCTCGCCTACGTGAAAGAGCTCGTCGAACGTGCCGACGTGATCATCCAGAATTTCCGCCCCGGCGTAATGGAGCGCATCGGGCTCGACTTTGAATCCGTGCGCGCCATCAACCCCGGCATCGTCTACGCCAGCGCGACCGGCTACGGCGAAGAGGGCCCGTGGAAGGATCGCCCCGGGCAAGACCTGCTCGCTCAGTCGATGTCGGGCATCCCGTGGCTCAACGGCTCGAAGACCGACGGCCCCGTGCCGGTCGGGCTCTCGATCGCCGACCACCTGATGAGCTGCCACATCGCCCAGGGAGTCACCGCGCTTCTCGTGCGCAAGTTCCGCACCGGCAAGGGCGGCCTCGTGCAGACCAGCCTGCTCGAAGCGATGCTCGATCTACAGTTCGAGCTGCTGAGCACCAAGCTCAACGACGACAGCATCACGGTGCAGCGCCACGGTGAACACTCGGCTCATGCTTTTCTCGCCGCGCCGTACGGCACCTATCCCACCACTGATGGTTACATCGCGATGGCCATGAATCCGCTGCCGAAACTGGGCGACCTGCTCGGCATTGCAGAACTCAGCGCCATGCTCGACCCGCAGCTCGCCTGGGATCGCCAAGAGTATGTCGAAGAGGTTCTTGCCGCGCACTTCGCGACCGGCACCACCCAGCAGTGGCTCGACATTCTCGATGCCGGCGACGTGTGGTGCGCTCCCGTACTCACGCTCGACGAACTGCTGGCCTCGGGCGGCTTCGAAGCGATTCGGATGACGCAGCCCGTCAGCCGTGGAGGCAACGACCTGCTGACCACCCGCAGTCCCATCCGCGTTGACGGCCAAATTCTCACGAGCACTAAAGCGGCCCCGACTCTCGGAGAAGACAACGACAGCGTGCGGGCCGAGTTCCCGTCGCGCGCTGCTGCTGCCGCCGGTGCCGCTCCCGCCAGCGCTGCCGGCACCGCTCCCGCCGCAACCGCAACAGCTTCCGCAACCGCAACCCAGGAGGCCTCCGCATGAGCCCGACCGTCATCCGCGGAATGACCTGGGAACACGAGCGCGGCTACGGCAGCGTCGTGAAGGCGGCTGAAGCGTATCGCTCGGTTGCTCCCGATGTTGAGGTGCAGTGGGAGTACCGCTCACTGCAGGCTTTTGCCGACCAAGATCTGGAGAGTCTGGTTGAGCAGTACGACCTGCTCGTGATCGATCATCCGCACATTCCGGTTGCGGCGGAAGACAACCTCTTCACTCCGCTGAACGGGCGCGGCTTTGACATTGAGTTGGCCACGCTGGCAACGCAGTCGGTGGGCCGTTCGCACGAGTCGTACCAACACCTCGGCCAGCAGTGGGGCCTCGCGCTCGATGCTGCCGCGCAGGTCGCCGCGTACCGCCCCGACCTTCTCGAGGCACCGCCGCGCACCTGGCCCGAGGTGATCGCGCTCGCCGAAGAGGGCCGGGTGCTGTGGCCGTTCAAGCCGGTTGATGCGTACTCGAGCCTCATCACGATTGCCGCAGGACTCGGCGAAGACCCGATGGCGACGCCCGGTGTTTTCCTCTCCGAAGACGTGCTGACCCGTTCGATGGAGTTGCTCACGCGCCTGGCCCGCTTGGTGCCCGCTGACAACGCCGGCTTCAACCCGATTCAGGTCGCTGATGTGCTCGCCGAGAGCGACACCTTCGCGTACTCGCCGTTGCTCTTTGGTTACACGAACTATTCGCGTGCCGGCTACCGGTTGAATCGCGTTCAGTACATCGACATCCCGAGCTCGACGCGGGGCCTCGCCGGTTCGCTGCTCGGTGGCGCTGGAATCGCTGTCTCGTCGCGCAGCCAGGTCATGGATGCCGCGATCGCGCACGCCTTCTGGCTCGCCTCGGGCGACGTGCAAGAGAGCTCGTACTACGACGGTGGCGGCCAGCCCGGCAATGCGGTCGCGTGGGAAAGCGCCCGCACCAACGCCGATAGCCTCGACTTCTTCACCGGCACGCGCGCAACGCTCGAAGGCGCCTACATGCGCCCTCGCTTCGCGACCTACATCGAACTGCAGAATGCGGTCTCCCCGCTCGTGACCTCAGCCCTTCTGGGCGAAATCACAATCGCTGAACTACGCGAACGCCTCGATGCGGGCGTCGCAGAATGGCTGGTGCGCTGATGCTCACGAAAGACCGCTGGTATGAAGACCACGAGGTAGGGGAGCGTCGCGAAACCGTCGGCCGCACCATCACCGAAGCCGACATCGTGCTGCACGCTGGCCAGACCGGCGACTTCTTTCCGCACCACATGGATGCCGAATGGATGGCAACGCAGCCGGCCGGTCAGCGCATCGCCCACGGCACGCTCATCCTTTCCGTCGCGGTGGGAATGACGGCCGGCGACATCAACCCGCAGGCCATGAGTTATGGGTATGACCGCATCCGCTTCATCCGCCCCGTCTTTATCGGCGACACCATTCGGGTGACGGCGGAGATCAACGAGATGTCGTTGCATGCGAAGCGATCGGAGGAGGCGGGCTACCTGCACGAGCTGGTGACGGTAACCAACCAACATGGTGACACCGTGATGGTGCTGACCCACCTGTATTTGGTCAATCGACGTACCAGCGAGTAGTTGCCCGAATACACTGGCAACCATGGCTACCTTGAGTGATGTTGCAACCCGCGCCGGAGTCTCGGTGTCGGCGGTCTCGCGTGTGCTGAGCGAAAAGCCGGGCGTGCGGGTGAGCGTGGCAACCCGGCAGCGCATTCACGATGCCGCGAAAGAGCTCAACTACCGGCCCAACTTCACGGCGCGGGCGCTCAAGTCATCGCGTACGCACGCGGTGGGACTTGTGGTGCCCGGCGTCACGAACGCCATCTTCGCCGAGCTCATGCGCGGTGTCGAAGAGGAAGCCCGCACCAAGGATTACATGGTGCTGATCGCGAGCACCGAACGGTTGCCCGAGGGCGAAGAGTCCATCCCGCGCCTCATGGGCGAGGGCCGAGTCGACGGTGTTCTCGTGCAGTTCGGCGACCACTTGAGTGGTGATGATCTGCGCACCGTGACCGACAGCGGTCTGCCCGTGATCTCGATCAACACGATCAACCCCGGCAAGGGTGGTTCCGTTCGCGTTGAAGATGAGGCAGGGATGCGCCTCGCGACCGAGCACCTCATTGAACTCGGTCACACCCGCATCGGCTACGCCGGCGGTGTGCCGACATCGGAGTCGGGCCAGCGTCGTCTCGCCGGATTCATGGAAGCGATGGCGACCGCGAAACTCACCGTTGAGCCCGAGCTCGTCACCGACTTTGGTTACTACCCCAAGCAGGGTGCTCAGGCTCTGGATGCCATGGCCGAGCTCTCGACACCTCCCACCGCGGTGGTGGTGGCGAACATCAACGCCGCGCACGGTGTGCTTTCCGAGGCACGACGGTTGGGCATCCGCGTTCCCGAAGACATGTCGATCGTCGCGATGCACGACACCTGGACAGCCGAAATTGCGTGGCCGCCCCTCACCTGTGTTCGCTTGCCGCTCTACGAACTGGGCCGCGCCGCCATGGCAAGCCTGTGGGACAACATCAACTCCGGCACCGCCGAAGACCGCGTTATCGCCGATCCAGCACCGGAGCTGATCGTGCGCGAATCAACTGCGCCACCCGCGCGCTAACACTCCCTGGAGAAACCACTAGTGAAGACCAGATCAACTCAGCGTGGACTTGAACTGACCGAAATCGGCCTCGGTGCCGCCCAGCTCGGCAACCTGTATCGCGAAACCACCGACGCCGAAGTCGAAGAGGGCGTGGCGGCGGCCTGGGATGCTGGCGTTCGCTACTTTGACACCGCTCCGCACTACGGGCTGGGGCTCTCCGAGCGTCGCCTGGGCGAACAACTGCGCACCCACCCACGCGACGAATACGTAATCTCCAGCAAGGTCGGCAAGCTTCTTGTGCCCAACCCCGGCGGAGAAGATCGGATGGATGACCAGGGCTTCGCCGTGCCCGCCGTCACCAAACGACAGTGGGATTTCAGTCGCGACGGCATCCTCCGCTCGGTCGAAGCATCTCTCACGCGCACCGGCCTTGACCACTTCGATGTGCTCTACATGCACGACCCCGACGACCACTTTGAGCAGGCCTCCACCGAGGGCATCGCCGCACTCATCGAGCTTCGCGAGCAGGGCGTCGTGAAGGCGGTGGGCGCCGGCATGAACAGCTCCGCGTATCTGGCTGAGCTGATCCGTCGCGCCGACGTCGACCTCGTGATGTGTGCTGGACGCTTCACTCTCATCGACGATTCGGCGCTCGCCGACCTGATGCCCCTCGCACTTGAGCGCAACGTCGGCGTCGTCGTCGCCGGGGTCTACAACTCCGGCCTCTTGGGGCGCAATCGCCCCAGCCCCGACGCCACTTTCGACTACGAACCCGTGCCGCCGGCAATTCTCGAGAACGCCAATCGGGTGGCCGACGCGTGTGAAGCCCACGGTGTCACGCTGCCCGAAGCGGCTATCGCTTACGTGCTGCGGCATCCTGCAGTCGTCTCGGTGGTGGTCGGCGCTCGCGGTGGCGACCAGGTGCGTTCAAACATCGAGCGGTACGAAACGGCGATGCCTGAGGGACTCTGGGCCGACCTCGAAGCTGCCGGGTTGGTCGCAGCGCTCTAACTTCGCGTGACGACCGCTCCTTCGCGGATGCGGTCTCACGCGCTTGTGATCAAACGTTTGATCAGCTACCGTAACCATTATCGCTCGCCAGTAGAAACGAGGCGCCCCTCCATGGGACTCACCGACACAGCCCTAACCATTACCGCCGTGCGCGCAGTGTTGCTTTCGCACCGGTACCAGCCCGGGGAAGAACTCACGTGGGTAGGTGGCACCATTTGGTCGTGGGATGCCGCCCTCGTCGAGGTAACCCTCTCTGATGGAACCACCGGAGTCGGGGAAGCGGGAGCGGGCATCATGGCCGCCGCCGCCGTGCCCGGAATTGTCGATGCGTTCCGCCCCTACGTTCTCGACCACGAGTTCGCTCACCCCCTCGAAGTCGCCGACCACCTGCGCGCCTACACCGCCTTCTGGGCACGGGGCGGAATGCTCAACGGTGTTGCCGGAGCAATCGAAACCGCGGCCGTGGATGCCGTCGGCAAGCGACTCGGCGTGCCCGCCTATGAGGTGCTCGGTGGCCTCAAGCGCGACTGGATCGAGTCGTACGCCAGTGGCGGCCTCGGCACCACGTTTGGCGAGGTTTCCGACTGGGCCGCGGCTCAGATCGAAGCCGGCTTTGGCACTGTGAAGTTCCGCGCCATGACCGATCCCGACACCACCATCAAGCTGCTCGACCACGTGACCGCGCTGCTGCCCGAGGGCGTGCAGTTCGTCATCGACGCCGTGCAGGCCTGTGCCTCTGACCCGTGGCCCGTCGACGAAGCAATTCGCGTCGGCCACAAGGCTGCCGAACTCGGTGCCCGCTGGTACGAAGAGCCGTGCCAGGCGGATGACGTGGCGGGCTACGCCGCCGTGCGTGCCGCCGTGAACGTGCCGATCTCCGGGGTCGAATCCAACGGAACCGTGCGGGACTTCGCGCAACTGCTCGACGCCAACGCGCTCGACGTTGCTCAGCCCGACGTCACCTTCGTGGGTGGCCCGAAGGCCTTTGCTCAGGTCGCCGAGCTTGCTCACGCCACCGGCGTGAAGACCGTGCCTCACGTGTGGGGCAGCGGCGTTACGTTCGCCGCCAACCTGCACACCGTGCTCGCGAACCCATACGTGGAGCTCTTCGAGTACTGCACCCTGCCCAACCCGTTGCGCGAAGCAATGCGGGTGGAGGAGGTCGACTTCAAGGATGGCGGAATTGTGGCTCCGAAGGCTCCCGGCCTCGGCATCCAGCTGACTCCCGAAATCGAAGCGCAGTTCCCCTTCAGTCCCGGAGGTGGACATGTCATCCGCTAACGCCGCCGCATCCGCAGCAACCGGCAACGCTGGTTTCACGCCGCTGCCCGGCGATGAGCGCCTCACGACCGCGATTCTGAGCGACTCGTGTGACGAATCCGGGCTGCGTAACCAGGTGCTCAACCAGCGCTTCGCTCCGATCACGCCCGGTTCGCGTGCCTTCGGGCGTGCCCGCACCGTGCGGTTCGCTCCGGCGCTCGAGTCAGATCTCGACGATCCGTATAAGGAGTCGATTGACTTCATCGACGGCATCGGTGCTGGCCAGATGATTGTCATCGCCACCGACAACAGCAACGACTCCGGTTTCTGGGGCGAGCTGTTTAGTGCGGCGGCCCTGGGCGCGAAAGCTTCCGGCGTCATCACCGACGGCAACCTGCGCGACACCGACAAGATCGCCGAACTCGGCTTTCCGTCGTTCTCGCGCTCGCGTCGCCCGATCGACTTCCGTGCCCGGATGCGCGTGATCGCCTCGGATGTTGTTGTCGAGTTGGCCGGGGTGCTGATTGCGCCCGGTGATCTTGTGATGGCCGATGATGACGGTGCCGTCGTGATCCCGCAGGCGCACGAAGAAGAGGTGCTGACTCGCGCCCGCACCCGCGCGGCCAACGAATCGACGGTCTTGGCAGAACTGCTGGCCGGCGACTCGCTGCGCACGGTGTGGGAACGTCACGGCATTCTCTAAACTGGCCACCTGCGAAGGGACAAACCGTGGCTTTTCCGATCATCGACGCTCACCAGCACATTTGGGATCCCAACCGGGCTCACTATGACTGGCTCGACGCATCACTCGCACCGATCAATCAGGTGATGACCTTCGATCAGCTCCGCCCCGAATTGCGGGATGCCGGCATCGACTACACGGTTCAAGTGCAGTCCGCCGATAACTTCGATGACACGCGCTTGATGACGGAGTGCGCGGCCGCGAATCATGAGGTCGCGGCGATCGTGGGCTACGCGCCCCTCGACCGCCCCGAGCAGGCGGCGCGCACGATTGAGGCGTGGGAGGGCGACACCCGCATGGTCGGGGTGCGCACTCTCATTCACAATCAAGAAGATCCGGAGTGGTTGCTGCGACCCAACGTCGACGAGGGGCTCACGGTGCTGGAGCGCGCCGGGCTCACCTTCGACGTGGTCGCGGTGCTGCCCGAACACTTGGCGATCATTCCGGAACTGTCGCGGCGGCATCCGGAATTGCGCATGGTGATTGACCACTTGGCCAAGCCGCCGATCGGGCTCCAGGAGCGCGAGCCCTGGTGGTCAGCGATTGAGGCCGCGGCAGAAAACCCCAACGTCTACGCCAAGGTCAGCGGCCTGTATTCGGCGGCTGGTGACCCGCAGCAGTGGACGACCGAGTATGTGCGGCCGTTCTTCGACCGTGCCCTCGAGGTTTTCGGCCCGTCCCGCCTGATGTACGGCGGCGACTGGCCCATTTCGGTGCTCGCCGGCGGCTATACGCGCGTCTGGCAGGGCCTTCAGCCCCTCTTTGACAGTGTGGATGCCGCGGACCGTGAGCAGTTGCTTGGCCGTACCGCCGCGGAGTTCTATCGCATCGACCCCGCGCGCATTGGCTACTGAAGCGCTGCGCGCGAACCGTTAGATAACAGTTGAAAAACCTTTGATCAAACGTTTGCACAACTTCCACGGTTGGTATAACGTTTGAGCACCGGAGAAACCGAGCCGTTCCAGCGGCCCGCAGCTCTCCACTACGAAGCAGTAGTAACCCTCACCAAGGAGTGTCAATGAAGACGAAGAGGTTCCTTTCCGCCAGTGCAGGAGTGGCGATTATTTCCGCCGCTGCACTCGTTCTATCCGGCTGTTCAGCAGGTGGTGGCGATGCCGCCCCCGAGCAGACTGACTCGGGTGGAAAAATCACGGTATGGGTTGACCCGCCCCGTGTTCCCGCCGCCGAAGCTTTCCAAGAAGCTCACCCCGAGATCGAAATCGACGTCGTTCAGATCGACGGCACTGTTGGTGGCCAGACGGTCAAGCAGGCATTCGCTAACTTCGACTCCGCCGGATCCGGATGGCCTGACGCCATCTTCTTCCCCTCCAACGACGACATCGCGTGGGCAACTGGCGCAGCCAGCAACTACGCAGCCGACCTCACCGATCTGCTTCCCGATGTCATCGATGGTTACGACCCCGCAGTGCTCTCGTTCTGCGACATCGATGGTCAGATCCGTTGCCTGCGTAACGATGCTGCCCCGACGTGTTCTGGTACAACAAGGCGTTCTTCGACGAGAACGGCTACACGCTACCCACCACGTGGGAAGGCTACGGCGACCTCGCAGTACAGATCGCCGACGAGCACCCTGACAAGATCAGCGGATTCCTCGGCGACGCCTACGCTGTGAACCGCTACCTGCAGGCTGCAGACTGCCCCACGAATGACCGTCTCTCAGAGTCGGAAGTTCACATCAACCTCGATGACCCGAACTGTGTTCGTGCCAACGAACTGCTCACGCAGATGTATGAGGGTGGCGCACTCACCACGCAGGGCATCTTCGATGGTGACGCCGCAGCAGCTGGTGTCAACATGGTCATGAGCCCGGGTGCTGTCTGGTGGGGTAACTACCTCTTCCGCGACACCTGGAAGATTCCGGCCGAACAGATGAGCGCAAGCGCTCCGTTGACCTGGGAAGGCGAATCAAGCCCGACCGCCGGTAACGAAGGTGGTGGCCTCTGGGGCGTCTCCTCACACATCACCGGAAAGCAGCTCGAGAACACGCTGACCTTCGCAACCTTCGTTGCGACTGACCCGGCGTGGCAGGTCGAGCTTTCGACCGGTCTCCCCGGTTATGGCCCGATCCAGGATGCTTGGCTCGACAAGCTCGCGGATGACGCCTACTTCGCCGACGTTCCCGCAGTGCAGCAAGCATTCAAGGACGCAGCGGCAGCAGTAGCACCGTACTCGTACATGCTCTACGACACCGGTGCTGCGTGGACCGAAACGGTCAGCCCCACGCTGATCGCTGACGGCTCCATGAGCGACGCACTCAGCACCTTCGGTACAGAACTCGTGAACCGCGCCGACTCGGTCGGCTACACGGTCACCGCCGAATAGAAGTACCCAGCTAGGCACAGCATGTGTGGGGGTTTCAGATCCTTGAAACCCCCACACTCTGTTCCACTCCCGAACTCACAGGCGAGGACAACATGAGCAGCTCAACGCTAGCCACGAAACGCACGGAGCCACCGGCTTCCGGCCCCCGTGTATCCACTACACCCCGGCGTCATCGCACACGCCACGCAGAATCACGCGGCGCTTGGATCTTGCTCGCCCCGTACCTCGCGCTTTTTCTCGTTGCAGCGGCAATCCCCATCGGCTACGCCTTTTGGATCGCCCTGCAAAAAGCACCAACTCTCGTCAACCCGGCCAGCGGGTTCGGCGGTATTGAATCGTTCATCACGGTAATCACCGACTATCGGTTCTCCGGAACGTTCATCAACATCTTCTCCGTCATGATCGTGTGGTTGCCGCTCATGATGATCGGCATCGTCGGTTTGGCCCTGCTGGTTCACGCCAGCCCCGGCCGCTTCGGTGCCACGATGCGCTTCTTCTACTTCATCCCTGGTGCGTTGAGCGGAATCGCTAACTTCGTGCTCTGGGTTTACCTGCTCCACCCCACGCAGTCGCCCCTCGCGCCGCTCTGGCAAGAAGTAGGATTCGGCTCGCTCAAAGAAATCGTCACCGACGGCAACATGCCGATGATCCTCACCGGAATGCTGTTTTTCCAGGGCGTCGGAACATGGATCATCGTCGTCAACGGTGGCCTCAACGGCATCCCCGATGAGATCTTCGAAGCCGCCAAGATTGACGGCGCCAACGCCTGGGACCTCGCCTGGCACATAAAGCTGCCGCTCATCCGCCCGTGGATCGGCTACACGGCTCTCATGAACCTGGCCTACGGCTTTCAGCTCTTCCTTGAGCCGTACCTGCTGCGACAGATCTCGTCGGGAGCGATAGCCGGTGAATGGGCGCCGACCCAGTTGGGTTACGCCTTTGCGTTCACTAACCGAAACTTCCCGGCCGCGGCCGCACTATCAATCATCCTGCTCGTGATCACCCTGAGCATTGGAGTCGTCATCGTGATGAAGAGCGGACTCTTCGGCGACGAGAAGGAGAAGAAGCGATGAGCAACAGCGCTCCCAATGTCGTAGGTGCCAAACACTGGACCGTAGGTCGCATTGCCCGCATCACCGTCATGGTGATCATCGCTGCCGCGTTCATCCTGCCCATCATCGGCTTCATCGCCATGGCCTTCCGCAGTCAAGAAGGCGTGTTGGCCGGCACCGACGGGTTCCTCGGTCTCGGGGGAATGTCGTGGGACAACGTCGTGTTCAGCTGGAGTCAGATCAACGGCTTCGGTCCTGGTGACGGAGGTCTCTTCACGCGCTGGGTCGGCAACTCGCTCGTCGTCGCCGTCATCGGTGGAGTGCTCGCCCTCGTCGCGGCCCTTCCGGCCGGCTACGCTCTGGCACGGTTGCGATTCCGTGGCCGCAAGGTCATGCTCTTCGCAACACTGCTCGCGATGGTGATGCCCAACACGGTTCTCGTCATCCCGCTGTTCCTCGAAGTGAACGCGATCGGTGCGGTTGGCGAGCTGTGGCCCGTCGCGGTCATCATGGGCTTCTTCCCCTTCGGCACCTACCTCGTCTATATCCACTTCATGACGACGATGCCGCAAGAGCTGGTCGAAGCAGCCCGCATTGACGGCCTCAGCGAGATCGCCACCTTCTTCTACGTGGCACTGCCCATTTCCAAGCAGGTCATCGCCCTCGTTGCCTTCTTCTCCTTCGTGGCCAACTGGACGAACTTCTTCCTCCCGCTGGCGCTGCTCACCTCGAGCCAGGAAAACAAGACGATCTCGATTGGCATCCAGGAGCTCATCGGTGCCAGCCCGCTGTTCAACGCCACAGTGGCAGCCGGCCTCGACGTGAAGCTCTACATGCCGCAGCTCGCGCTCGCGACATTCCTCTCGATGATCCCGCTGCTGATCGTGTTCCTCACAGCGCAGCGCTTCCTCATCCGTGGACAAACCGTTGGTGCGGTGAAGGGATAACAATGAAACGAGTAGCCCAAGTGATCGGGATGCCTCCCGAGAACCGCGAAGAGTACGAGCGGTACCATGCCGCCGTCTGGCCAACGGTTCTCGAACGGCTCGCGGCGAGCAACATCCACAACTATTCGATCTATCGCCACGGCGACCTGTTGTTCTCGTACTTCGAGTACACGGGTGATGACTATGAAGCCGATCAGGCGGCCATCGCGGCTGACCCTGAGACTCAGCGCTGGTGGGCTCTGCAAGAACCACTGCAGCGGCCGCTGGATGACCGGGCCGAGGGCGAGTGGTGGAAAGAACTACCCGAGGTCTTCCACCTTGACTAACTAGCTAACTACGCAGCCCGCGCATCGCAGCGCACCAGACGCGCCTCACCAGCGCACATACCTTTTACCGGTTTTGAGCAAGGAGAACTCTTCAGCATGACTACTATCACCAGCGTTGACGTCTATGACGTGCGTTTTCCGACGTCGCTCACCGCCGACGGCTCAGACGCCATGAACAAGGATGGCGACTACTCGGCCGCCTATGTTGTACTCCGCACTGACGAAAAGGGCGTCGCGGGCTACGGCTTCACCTTCACCATTGGTCGAGGAAACGACATCTGTGCGCTCGCTGCCGAGCAGCGCGCTGCACCGCTCGTGGGCCGGGATGTTGACGAGATCGTTGGCGACCTTGGCGGTATCTACCGTGAGCTGAAGTCTGACTCGCAACTGCGCTGGCTCGGGCCAGAAAAGGGTGTCGAGCACCTGGCGATGGCTGCCGTGATGAACGCCGTGTGGGATCTAGCTGCTCGCCGGGCGAACAAGCCGCTGTGGCGTCTACTCACCGACATGACCCCCGAGCAACTTGTCGACACTGCCGACTTCCAGTACCTCACCGACGCCCTCACTAAGGAGGAAGCCGTCACGATGCTGCGCGAGCTCGCTCCCACCAAAGAGCAGCGCATCGCCGAGCTCACCGAGTCGGGCTACCCTTGCTACACGACGAGTGCCGGTTGGTTGGGATACTCCGACGAGAAGCTTCGTCGTCTCTGCCAGGAGGCCGTGGATGCTGGCTACCGCCACATCAAACTGAAGGTCGGTGCGAACCTCGACGAAGACATCCGCCGCTGCCGCATCGCCCGCGAAGTGATCGGTGACGACGCCAAGCTCATGATCGACGCTAACCAGGTGTGGGATGTCGATGAGGCCATCGACTGGGTGAAGGCGCTCGCCGAGTTCAAGCCGCTGTGGATCGAAGAGCCAACGAGCCCGGATGACGTGCTCGGCCACGCCACGATCCGCAAGGCCGTTGCCCCGATTGGTGTCGCCACGGGAGAGCACGGCATGAACCGGGTGCTCTTCAAGCAGATGTTCCAGGCTGAAGCCATCGATTTCTGCCAGCTCGACTCCGCCCGTCTCGCCGGCCCGAACGAGATCATCGCCGTGTACCTGATGGCCAAGAAGTTTGGCGTTCCGGTGTGCCCGCACGCGGGTGGCGTTGGCCTCTGCGAACTCGTGCAGCACCTCTCGATCTTCGACTACGTCGCCGTGTCGGGCACGCTAGAGAACCGGGTAACCGAGTTCGTCGACCACCTGCACGAACACTTCGTTGACCCCTGCATCGTCGAAAACGGCGCCTACCGGGTGCCGATGGCGCCCGGCTACTCGGCGCAAATGCACGAGTCGTCGCTTGCCGAGTTCTCGTTCCCCGCCGGCAGCTACTGGGCGGGTGTCGCTGCGGCTGTCGCGTCGTAGGGACGTGAGAGTGCGGGGCTGCGCTGCCTAGCATCCGGTTCATAATCGGGGCCAGGGCGCGTGCCCGATTCGAGGCGGGGGCACGCTGCTCGTGCTCAGGCGCACGGAATAACGTGGCGATGCAGCAGGTTCACCCCTGCGACGACCTTTCCTCGATCATTGGAGCGCCATGAATCTCACTCAGCAGCTCAAAGAACGTGCCGACGCCACCGCCACTACCAAGTCAGCCGAAGATCTCGCCACACTCACGAACTCGGTGACGGAAGTCGAAAATGCGGGCATCGTGAACAACGCATTGAAGGTCGGCGATACCGCCCCCGACTTTGCTCTCGCGGATGCCGAAGGCAACACGGTGCGATTGAGCGAACTGTTGGAGAAGGGCCCCGTTGCGATCGCGTTCTACCGCGGAGCCTGGTGCCCCTACTGCAACCTCGAACTCAAGGCACTGCAGGAACTGCTGCCCGAATTCCGCGCAGCCGGCGCAACTCTCGTGGCCATCTCGCCGCAGACGCCAGACGAATCTCTCTCCACCGAAGAGAAGCACAACCTTGAATTCCCGGTGCTTTCTGATAGTGATCTCGAAGCGATCAACGGCTTCGGCCTGATCCACCCCGTCGACGACCGCACCAAGGTGTACTACGAGAAGGCAGGCTTTGACCTCGTGAAGGCCAACGGTGCGGCCGGATGGCAACTGCCGCTGCCCGCAACCTACGTCATCGCGCCCGACCGCAGCATCCGCTTCGCTTTCGTGAATGCCGACTACAAACTGCGCGCTGAGCCTGCCGACGTCGTTGAGGCGATCAAGGCGATCTAGCTCTCTCGCGTCGTGCGGCTATGCTCATGCGCGACGCCCCAAGGAGAATAGATGACTTCGCTTGTTGATCACGGAATTGTTGCCCCGAACGCTGAACTTGAGCGGCTCCTCACGGGGTATATGTTTCTCGAAGGCCCCGCGTGGGATGCCGACAACGATCGACTTATTTTCAGCGACATCCCCGCCAGTGTGATGTATTCGTGGTCGCCCGACAGCGGCGTTGCCGTCTTTCGGGCACCCAGCGACAAAGCGAACGGCAACACGTTCGATTCGAGTGGACGCCTGATTAGCTGCCACCATGCCACCAGCAGCGTGACGCGCACAGAGTCGGATGGCACGATCGCTACGATCGCATCGCACTATGAGGGGTTCGAATTGAACAGCCCCAACGATGTGATTGTCGGCGCCGACGGTGCGATCTATTTCACGGACCCGTCGTACGGGCGCCTTGAGTACTACGGGGTTGCGCGCGAAACCCAACTGGACTACCGAGGCCTCTATCGGCTGGGCACCGATGGGGGGCTGAGTCTCCTCGCGAGCGACTTTGACCAACCGAATGGCCTCTGCTTCACCCCCGACGGAGCGCTGCTCGTCTGTGACACCGAACGATTCCACATCCGGCGCTTCGATGTATCGCAACCTGACGCCGTAACAGGAGGCGAAGTCTGGGCGACGGTGGCGGGTGAGGGCGACGGCGCCCCCGACGGGCTGAAGTGCGACAGCCGCGGCAACGTGTACTGCACCGGGCCAGGCGGAGTGCACGTCTTCGACGCGTCCGCCTCATGGTTGGGAAGAATTGACGTGCCCGAGGGATGCGCGAACTTCACGTTCGGCGGAACCGACGGGGCAACACTGTTTCTCACTGCCTCGACGAGTCTCTATTCGATCAGGATGGCGCTGCCGAGTGATGGCGTCTCTGACTGAACGCAGCGGCACTCGTCGTAGTGTGGAGAGCATCACATTGCCCTTCGGAAGGTAACACCGCATGACTCACCAGTTCTCCAGCTATGTTGCCATCGGCGACAGCTTCACTGAAGGCGTCGGAGACGAGCTGCCGGATGGTCGCGTGCGCGGCTGGGCCGACCAAGTGGCTCTCGGGCTCGCACTAGCCTCGCCCGAGCCGGTCACCTACGCCAACCTCGCGATTCGCGGTCGCCTTCTGGCGCCCATCGCGGGGGAGCAGTTGCAGGCGGCGGTTGCCCTCCGGCCTCAGCTGATGAGCCTCAACGGCGGTGGAAACGACATCATGCGCCCCAAAGTTTCGCTGGAATCGATCACCGACCAGTTGCTCGCTGCCGTCGACACGGCCACGGCCAGCGGCATCCACGTTCTCTTGCTCAGCGGTGGCAACCCGAGCAAGCACTTGCCGTTCGGCTCGGTGATGGCCACGCGCGGCGACAACCTGGCGCGAGAAGTCATGGCGCGGGCGTCGAAGGACAACGTGACTTTCGTCAACAACTGGGCCGACCAAGAGCTTACGAAACTGCAGTACTGGTCGGTCGACAAGCTGCACCTTAATGCGCGCGGGCATGCCCGAGTGGCGAGCAACGTGTTGTCGGCGCTTGAGATTCCGGTGCCCGACTTCGCCGCCGATGAGGGGCCAGCGGATGACGCCCGCCCCCGCACCGCGGCCTACTGGCGTGAGTACGTGCTCCCGTGGATCGGCCGCCGTCTCACGGGGCGCTCCTCGGGCGACAACCGTGAACCGAAGAGTGCCACCCTGCAGCCGGTGGAGATCGCGGGGCGCTAGTGCTCGGCTCGCTTAGGTGAGCTGCGGCTGAGTCGGGACCGAAAGCAGCGCGCTAGGAGCGCGCCGCGAGCAGTTCAGCCAGGCGCGGCAACTGGGTCTCATCGGCGAGTGCCGAACCGACCGCAACGACCTTGGCGCCTGCGTTGAGGTATTCGCCGGCGTTGCCGGCATCCATTCCGCCAGTCGCGACGAACCGCATCGTGGGGAACGGGCCGCGCATGGCGCCAAACCAGCTCGTGCCCAAGAGGGAGGCGGGGAAAGCCTTCACCCAGGTGAGGCCAGCGCTTTGTGCCGTCTGAACTTCGGTCGCGCTCGCGACGCCGGGTAGCGGGGGCATGCCCGCCTCGAACGAGGCTCGGACGACATCGAGGTCGAAGCCGGGGCTCACCGTGAACGCCGCTCCGGCATCCGCCGCTTGGCGTACGTGCTCGAGGGTGACGACGGTTCCGGCGCCGACGGACTTGCCGAGTTCCTTGCCCGCGGCGACGACCGCGCGCAGTGCCGCGATGTCTTCGTCGGTCTGAATGGGGACCTCAACGGAGTCGATGCCGAGATCCCACGCGGTGCGCGCCAGAGCAACACTGCGCTCGACGCCGAAGCCGCGCAGGATCGCCATGAGCGGCTGGCCGTCGAAGAGCTGGTCGAGCGAGGCGTTAGAGATCTGAGTCATGGGAAGTGCCTTTCAGGAGCGATCGAGAGTTGCGGTGAGGAACTAGAGAGTGGGGAGGTCGGTCGTGGACTGCAACACGAGCGCCGCACGATCGTGGCCGAGGCTGAGGCGCTGTTCGGCGGTGCTGCCGGCAAGGTAGCCGGAGAGGTAGCCAGCCGCGAAGGCATCCCCAGCACCGACGGCTTCAACGACGTCGACCTTGTGGGCGGGGACGAAGACGCGGTCATCGCCGCTGAATTCGGTGGCGCCGACATCACCGTCTTTGATGACGAGGATGCGGGGGTCGGGCAGCAGGGCCCGCACGGCATCCGGGGTCGTGGTCCCCCACAGCACTTCGGCTTCATCGAGGCCCACGAGCACGATGTCGCACTGCTGGGCGAGAGCGAGAAGGGTGGGGCCGGCTTCGGACACAGGCCAGAGCGCGGCGCGGTAGTTCACGTCGAAGCTGAGGGTCGTGGTGCTGTGTTTCGCGCGGTCGATTACCGACTCGATGAGGGCGTTGCAGCTGACCGACAACGAGGGGGTGATGCCGGAAATGTGGGTGAGGGCTGCCTGCTCGAAGGGGACATCCGTGAGGTCATTCGGGGTCATCGCCGACGCGGCAGAACCAGCGCGGTGGTAGATCACGCCGTTACCGGGATCTTTGAAGTAGAAACCGGTGGGGGCGTCGTCGCTGAACTTCACGAGGCTCGTGTCGACTCCGCGCTCGCGGAGTTGGCGTTCGACGCGGCGACCGAAAGCATCCGCTCCCAGGTGGCTCACCCACGCCGCATGGTGGCCGAGGGCGGAGAGGTGCACGGCCAAGTTGGATTCAGCGCCACCGGTCTCAAGGCGGAACAGCTCGGCTGTTTCGAGAGGCTCGGCAACGGTGGGCGTGATGAGCACCATCGTCTCGCCAATGGAGATGATCTCTGGTTGCGTCGTCGTCTGCGCGGTCTGTTCCACAGCTCCACTATCGACCATGTGAGCAATCTGTGCAACACTGTTGCATATAGTGCAACAGGCGCGAGCGGGTCCGAACTTCGCGTGCGCAGCAAGGAGAGGGAGTCCGGATGTCGCAGAGCGTTCGTCGTGCCGCACGCATTGTCGATTCAATAGCCCTTCGCCCGGCCAGCGTCAGCGAGCTCGCGGAAGAGTTCGGCGTGCACCGCTCCACGATGTTCCGCGAAGTGCAGTCTCTCGAAGAAGTTGGTTATCTGCGCAAGCGAAAGAATGGCGAGTACGTGCTCGGCCTGCACCTCATCGCTCTCGCCCACCAGGCATCCGACAGCCTCGATCTGCGCGAGATCGCCCACGATCGCCTTGTGAAACTGCATCGCACGGTCGGCAATACGCTCCACCTCGCTGCCCTCGTTGACCACAGCATCGTCTACGTCGACAAGGTCGAAGACACCAGCGGCGTGCGCATGTACTCGCGCATTGGCAGCCCGGCACGGCCCTATTGCAGCGGCGTCGGCAAGGCGATCCTCGCTGAACTGTCGGCGAGCGATCGGGATGCCGTGCTGCGAGATACGATCTGGGAGCCGTTCACCGCCAAGACTCTCACCACGCGCCCCGAGCTCGACGCTGAACTCGAACGCGTCGCCGCACGCGGTTGGGCGGTAGACGACGGCGAGTTCGAAGACTTCGTGAACTGCATCGCTGTGCCGATCTACGGGCCCACCGGCGTCATTGGCGCTCTCTCGAACACAGCGATTCGGATGGCGGCCGACCTGAATGCTCTCAGAGCTCACCTGCCGCTGCTGCAGAGCGTGGCGCGTGAAATCTCGGCGGAGCTTGGCGGCGTCTAAACCGCGCCGCTCCAGGCCGCGGGAACGAGTGTCCACAGAACTTCGGCATCCACTGTTCTGGGGTTTTTCCAATTGTGGAGTTCGCGGCCGGGGAACGTGATGGTGTCGCCGGCGGCGAGGGTGACCGTCCGGTCGGTGAACTGAATCTCGAAAGCTCCGCTGATGAGGTGCACGACTTCGACGTCGCAGTTGACGGTGTAGAGCTTGTCTCCGCCGTTGGCCTCCGGTTGCAATGTCGAGCGCAGCATCTGAATCTTTGATTCGCCGCGGGGTGTCACCATCCGCTCTAGAGCGCCGCGGCCGCCCATGTTGATGAGTGGTGCATCGGCGAGAGTGACGAGTTTGGTCTCAGAGGCCTCGAAGAGGGTGCCGATCGGCAGCGACAAAACTTCGCAAATTGTCAGCAGCGTGGCGACGCTTGGTGACGTTTCATCGCGCTCCACTCGGCTGATGAAACCCTTGGTCAGACTCGTTGCGCTGGCCAGCTGTTCGATAGTGAGGCCCTGTGCCCGGCGGCTCGCACGGAGGCGTGCGCCAACTCGAACGCGGTTCTCTGATGGCGTGGGATGCACGGGGCGCATGGAGCTCCTTTGCTGGAGATGATTTCTTGTCTATCTTGACAGGCGCGGCGGATACCGCCAGACTCGACCACACACTTTGTTGCCTAATATGCATTTTATGTTTCGCATAAGTAATTTTTCCGGCCCAACGAGGGGAAGCGGCATCCATGACCAACCAGACCGATCAGCCTGACCAGAACGAACCGATCGGCCCCGCCGACGCGAGCATCGCGCCTCGCTACGCCGGTATCGCCACCTTCGCCCGCTTGCCTCGCATCGAAGACGTGCCGCGTGCCGACATTGCTGTGGTGGGAGTTCCCTTCGATAGCGGCGTCAGCTACCGCCCCGGAGCGCGATTCGGTCCTGCCCACGTGCGCGAAGCTTCACGACTGCTGCGCCCCTACAACCCTGAGCAAGATGTCACGCCGTTCAGCACCCAACAGGTCGTGGATGCCGGAGATATTTCTGCAAACCCGTTCAACCTTGACGAAGCGGTGGCTCAGATTCAGCACGCCGCTACCGAACTGAGCGCCGACGGCAAACGGCTCGTCACGATCGGTGGCGACCACACCATCGCACTTCCCCTGCTGCGGGTGGTTGCAGAGAAGCACGGCCCCATCGCAGTGCTGCACTTCGACGCCCACCTCGACACCTGGGACACCTACTTTGGCGCCCCCATCACGCACGGCACGCCCTTCCGCCGCGCCTCAGAAGAGGGCCTCATCGATATGCAGGCGAGCATGCACGTCGGCATCCGCGGTCCGCTCTATTCACGGGATGACCTGCGCGACGACGAACGCCTAGGGTTCGCAATCATTTCCAGCGCCGAACTCGAAACCGAAGGGCTGCAGAGCGCAATTGAGCGGATGCTTGCCCGCCTCGGTGATCGCCCAGTCTACGTTTCGGTCGACATCGATGTACTCGACCCGGCCCACGCGCCTGGCACCGGAACTCCCGAAGCTGGCGGAATGACCAGCCGGGAGCTGCTCGCGATGCTGCGCGCGCTGCGCAACGTGAACATTGTGGGGGCCGACGTTGTCGAAGTTGCTCCCGCCTACGACCACGCGCAGATCACTGCCGTAGCCGCATCCCATGTGGCGTACGAAATCATCTCGGCCATGACGCCGAGCACAACCGTGTGAATACCCGAAATCAACGAACCGCCGAAAGGACAATGATGTCAACCGCACCTGTATCGCCGATGCAGCGAGAGTCTGTTCTAGAAACTCGTTCAATCGACTATGTTCCCCGCGCTGAGAGGCACGGCAAAGTGTGGCACCAGGGGCCATTCTGGTTTGCCGGCAACTTTGTGCTGCCCACCTTGGTCACCGGATTCATCGGCCCGGTCTTGGGGCTCAGCGTGGCTTGGAGCATCCTCGCCGTTGTTCTTGGTGCTGGAATCGGCACGTTCTTCATGGCCTTCCACGCAAACCAAGGCCCGCGGATGGGTCTGCCGCAGATGATTCAGTCTCGCGCTCAGTTTGGGCGTCGTGGCGTGATCGTTCCCTTCACGGCGACAGTGTTCGTCTATGTTGGCTTCCTCGTCTTCGACGTGATTCTTGCGACTCAGGGATTGCAGTTGGTGCTGCCGGGCGGAAAGCTCGTCTGGTACCCGATCCTGATCATCGTCTCGATTGTGATCGCGGTCGTCGGCCACGACCTGCTGCACTTCATCCAGCGCTGGCTTACTGGCCTGCTGGTGGCGGTCTTCGCCATCATCACGGTCTTGGCAATCGTCAACTATTCCGGTGTCGGCGCTGCTCTCGCGACTGATGAGACTGCTCTGGGGTGGAATACAACTGCGTTCTTGATTCAGTTCTCACTCGCCGCCGGTTACAACATCAGCTACTCGGTTTATGTCTCTGACTACACGCGCTACCTGCCGCAGAACGTCTCAGCCCCGAAGCTCATCACCTGGGTTTATGTGGGCGCCGCGGGCTCGGCGATCTGGTTGATGTCACTCGGTGCGCTGCTTGCGGCAAACATCCCGAACGCGGATGCCATCGGTGCTATCAAGGAAGTGGGAGACACCCTCTTCCCCGGCTTCGGCACCTTCGCCGTTCTCGTGTCTACCGTTGCCCTGCTCTCGATCATGGGAGTGAATGCGTACGGCGCGATGCTTACCGGAACGAGTGCAGTTGACGGCTTCAAGAAGGTTCGCCCGACTCAGCGTTTGCGAGTTATTGGGCTCAGCGCGGTTGGACTGCTGACCTTGCTCATCGCGTTGCTCATTCCCGACGCCTACCTGGGCAGCTTCACTGACTTCGTGATCATGATGCTGTACTTTCTCGTGCCGTGGACCGCGGTGAACCTTGTGGACTTCTACCTTATTCGTCACGGCAAATACGCGATCGCTGAGATGTTCTCGCCGAAGGGGATCTACGGCAACTGGGCGTGGAGGGGAGTCACCGCTTACCTCATTGGGTTTGTGGCAATGATCCCGTTCTTCTCCACTTCGTTCTTCTCGGGCCCGGTTGCTGTTGCTCTGGGCGGTGCTGATCTCTCATTCGTCGTAGGGCTGCTCGTCTCGGGCATCCTGTATTACGTTTTCTCACGCAACCTCGACCTCACGGCGGAGGATACTGCTCGCGAAGCCAGCGAGCGTACGCTCGAAGGTACCGGCCACTAGGCGCCGACGGCTAAGTAAGGGGAGCGCAATGACTGACAACACTGTGATCGTCGCGAGCTGCCAAGTATCTTTGGCGGTCGGCGATGTCGAGGCGAATCGTCAGTCATTGCGCTCTGCCCTGCTTCGGGCGTTGGATGCGGGGGCTCAGATTATTGTTCTTCCTGAACTTGCAAACACGGGCTACATGTTTGCCGATCTTGCCGAGTTGCGGTCCGTCGCCGAACCGGTTGACGGCCCCACGGTGAGCGAGTGGGTGGCGCTTGCGGCAGAGCATGGCCTGATCATCATCGGCGGTTTTGCTGAGGCTGCCGACTCTGGCGCGGTTTACAACTCTGCGGTGCTCATCGATTCGACCGGGGTGCGAGCGTGCTACCGCAAAGCCCACCTCTGGAACACCGAGAAAGCTGATTTGTTTACGCCCGGCTCGGGTGCGCCACCAGTGGTCGATACAGCGCTTGGTCGCATCGGAGTGATGGTCTGTTACGACCTTGAGTTCCCCGAGTGGGTGCGCGCAGCCGCGTTAGAGGGCGCAGAACTGCTGTGTTGCCCCGTGAACTGGCCGCTTTATCCCGCACCAGAGGGCGAGCGGCCCATCGAGGTCGTGAAGGTTCAGGCCGCCGCGGCAACCAACCGCATGTTTGTGGTTGCTGCCGACCGTGCCGGGCGTGAACGGGGGCAGGACTGGCTTGGCGGCAGTGTGATTGTGGATGCCGACGGCTTCCCTCTCACCACGCTCGGGCTTGGCGCCGCCGGGGTGCATATTGCGCAGCTTGACCTGAGTGATGCCCGCAACAAGACGATCAGCGAGCGTAACAATGTTCACACCGATCGCCGCCCAGAACTCTATTTCGAAGCTGAAAGGCAAACCAATGGCAGCGCATAGTTCTGCAACCGAGACGACCGTTGCGATCATCCAGCACCCTCCTGCTGTTCTTGACCTTGAGGAATCGTTCCGTCGTGCTGCACTGCACATTGCGGATGCCGCGGCGAAGGGCGCCCAGTTGGTGGTTTTTCCCGAGACGTGGTTGACCTGTTATCCCGCATGGGTGTTTGGATTGGCCGGTTGGCGCGATGAGGTTGCACGCGGTTGGTATGCGAAATTATTGGAACAGAGCCCCGTGGTCGGGGAGCCCGGTTCGACTGACGACGATTTGGAGCCATTGCGTGAGGCTGCCCGCAGTAACGCAGTGACCGTGGTGATGGGCCTCAACGAGCGGGCTGGCCGAGAGTCGGGCACGCTCTACAACTCACTCATCACCATTGGCACCGATGGCAGCACTCTGAATGTGCACCGCAAACTGACCCCGACTCATACCGAACGAATCGTGTGGGGCGCGGGGGATGGCGCTGGTCTAAGGGTCGTGGAGACCCCGGCCGGTCGGGTGGGCGGGCTGGTCTGTTGGGAACACTGGAACCCGTTGGCGCGTCAGGCATTGCACGCGCAGGATGAGCAGATCCATGTTGCAGCGTGGCCGGATGTTCCGGAGATGCACCACTTGGCGTCGCGCACCTATGCATTCGAGGGCCGGTGCTTTGTGGTCTGCGCGGGGCAATATTTGACGACCGACGATGTGCCCGCCGAACTTCTCGATGCTTATCGACAGGGTGTCGGGCCGGATGCTCCTGAGAATGGTGTTCTTTTCGATGGCGGTTCTGGCGTGGCTGGCCCCGACGGATCATGGGTCGTTGAGCCCGTTGTGGGGGAAGCGCGCACCATCATGGCGACGCTCGATTTAGGGGCACGGAATGCCCACAGCCACGACCTTGACGTTGCCGGCCACTATTCGCGCCCCGATGTACTGACACTCACTGTTGATCGCCGTCGCCAGCCGGGTGGGGTTAAGTTCACTGATTAGTTGCGGCGCCGATACTGCTATTAGGTTGTGGGGTCGAACAGCTGGCCGTCGTCGTTCTGCACTGCCCAGCTGAACCACATTTCGAAATAGAACGGGATCGTGACGGCATCCGGCCCGGCAATCTGTAACTCGCCATCGGTCTTCTGGAGAGTGATCTGTTGGTCGTCGACGGTCGTTTCGTAGCGGCGGCCGTCTTCTAGCCGCAGCCAGGGGGCCGCAACGTGGGTGTTGCCAACGCTGAACGCCACGAAGATTTCTTTAGCGGGGTAGCGGTCATCGACTCGACTGGGCACGAAGTAGAAGTCGGCACTTTCGTCGTAGCCGGCATAAGGGTTGTTGGCGTAGTCGCGGGAGTGTCCGGTGTCTTCGCTGACGATCATGGTTTCGGGGTAGCGATCCTTGATTTCGCCGACGTTGAGCAGTTGAAAGTTGTGCAGCTGAAGCTGGTGGGGGTAGTGCTCGCCGGCGAGTGCCGTGCCGGTGCTCTGCTGCCACAGGGTTTCGGTGGCGCGGTCGAACATGATCATGTTGCTTTCGAGCAACCCGCCGCTGACCCCGAATGTTGTGGCGGTTCCGCTCGGGAGCACACGGTCGAACACGGCAGCGCTTCCGCACAGCGGGCAGAAGGTCACCGCGATGGGCGACCCGTCAATGGTGTCATTGACGATTTCGTGCCAGACCAGGATGTTGTACGGGTAGGCCTTAGTTTCGGTGTCGCCCTGCACCAGAATCGCGAGGACGTCATCCGGATGCTCGAAATCGGCCACCGGCTCAAACCGGGGTTCATCGATCGCCGGGATGCCATCTTTGGGTGGTCCGCCGCTGAGCGCCTGGGCTATCGCCGCGTCGGCCTTGGACCAGTCAGTGTGGGGAAACCCCTCGTGCAGGAATGCAGGAATCTCCACCGAACCCGCTGTGGTGCCGGATGCCGGGGGCGAGCTAGCGGGGCCGGGCGCAGTGATCGCACCCAGGGCAAGGGCGGCGACAAAGACAGCGACTGCGGCCACCGCGGCGGCGCCAATCACGATGGCAGCTGTTCGCTTCTTCATGGGCTGACTCCCGTCCTGGCGTGTGCGGTGTGCCAAGAATAGGCCGCTGCAGGCGCCGCCGTCTGTGACGTGGAGCACAGTGGGGTGCGCTGTCGGCGAGGGTTCGTGGTGCGAGCATCGTGCACGCAGAAAAGGAGCCTTATGAGTAGAAAACTAACGCTATGAGTAGTATTATGAGTTTACACGCGCCGTAGGCGCGGTCGATAGATCGGAGTGGCCATGGATCTCAGTAATCCCATAGCGACGCTATTCCCTTCCCTCGACGGCGATGTGTTGACCGTCCTGGCGCGAACGGTTCGACCGCTGACGGGCCGTCAGGTCGCGGGGCTCGCTCACCGCGGTTCTCAGTCGGGAGTGCGGTTGGCACTTATCCGGCTCGAGGAGCAGGGACTAGTTCTCACCGAAAGCGCGGGCAGGTCGATGCTTTACCGGGCGAACCGCGACCACATGCTGTGGGCTGCCGTGGAGCCGTTACTTCACTCGGCGGAGTCGACAGTTGAGACACTGAAAGAGCGGATCGTCGGCGTCCTGTCGTCGAATCTTGATCGGCAACAGGTGAAGGGTACGACGATCGCGCTCTTCGGATCCGTAGCCCGCAGAACAAGCACGGCATCCAGTGACGTCGACCTCGTCGTTGTCTTCGCTGACTCGGTCGAGGAGACGCGTGGTCAGGCCGTGGTTGACCTCGTCATTGAAAGTGTCTTCCGGTGGACTGGCAATCAGTGCAACGTCTTCGTAGCGCAGCGGGAGCTGCTGCGAGTTATGGTCGGCCAAGAAGACCCCATGATCGAGTCCTGGGTGCGAGACGCCATTACCTTTAGCGGGCCAGAATTGCGTGAACAGCTCACATCGTTGTCGTAGCTCCGTGGGAAAGTGACGCATGACAAGAACCCAGAGCATGGCTGCCACGGACGTTGCCCAACGCGCGGGCGCAGCTCGTGCACACCTTCAGATCGCAGAAGAGAGCTTCCTGTTGGCCACCGTGAGTGCGGGCCCGTCTGCCGACGCGCAGGCATCGGCTGCGAACTCTGTCCTTGCGGCGATAGCTGCCTCCGATGCGATCTGTGGCAAGACTCTTGGAATGCGGCCGGCTGGACAAGACCATAACTCGGCGACACGACTGCTCGGGACCTCATCGCTTCTATGACGTCGATTCATCAGATTCGGTAACGTGCTCTTCTCGTGCGGGCGGCGGAACAACGCAAGGAACTAGAGTTGCACTCATGTCGAAGATAACCATGTTTTTATATCGCGCGGGGGCTGCAGTCGCTGACGTTGCGCAGTCGATTCTGCAAGTATCCGGTGGCGGCAACGGCGACCCGATGCGTCTTGACGACACGGCAGCGCGCCGTAAGAAAGCGGCCGGCAAGAACTCGGGCGCGAAGAAGTCGGGCACCAAGAACTCAGGCGCGAAGAGCAAACGAAAGCGCGGCCGGCCCTAAGGCAGCAGCGGCGCATCCGTCATTCACTGTGTGTGTAGTTTAGGAAACCGCGCTCGATGCTGCCCACAGGTTGATACCGGCATCCTTGGCGTGCTCGTCGATTGCAGCCAACTCAGCATCCTCGAACGAGAGGTTCTGAACCGCAGCAAGGTTCTGTTCGAGTTGCGTCACGCTCGAAGCACCGATGAGGGCCGAGGTCACGCGGTCGTTGCGCAGCGCCCACGAGATGGCGAGCTGCGCGAGTGACTGGCCACGGCCGGAAGCGATGTCGTTGAGTGCCTTCACGCGGCTGAGGGTCTCGTCGTTGAGCATTCCCGATTTGAGCGAGCCGCCTTTAGCGGCGCGCGAATCGGCGGGAATCTCGCCGAGATAGCGGTCAGTGAGCAGTCCCTGAGCGAGCGGGGAGAAGGCGATAACGCCCAGACCGAGTTCCTCAACCGTGTCGAGCAGCGAGTCCTCAATCCAACGGTTGAACATCGAATAGGAGGGCTGGTGGATGACCAAAGGTGTTCCGAGGTCATTCATGATCCGCACGGCTTCACGAGTGAGCTCGGGCGAATAGCTGGAGATGCCGGCGTACAGCGCCCGGCCCGAGGTGACCGCAGTGTGCAGGGCGCCCATCGTCTCCTCGAGAGGAGTATCAGGGTCGGCGCGGTGGGAGTAGAAGATGTCGACGTAGTCGAGCCCCAGGCGGCCCAGCGACTGGTCGAGGCTCGCAAGCATGTACTTGCGCGAGCCCATTTCGCCATAGGGGCCCGGCCACATGTCGTAGCCAGCCTTGCTCGAGATGATCATCTCGTCGCGGTACGGACGGAAGTCTTCACGCAAGATCTGGCCGAAGTTCGACTCCGCCGATCCGGCGGGAGGGCCGTAGTTGTTGGCGAGGTCAAAGTGCGTGACGCCAAGATCGAAAGCGCGGCGCAGAATCGCGCGCTGGTTGGCGAGCGGCTTGTCGTCCCCAAAGTTTTGCCACAACCCCAGCGAGACTGCGGGCAGTTTCAGGCCACTGCGCCCGACGCGGCGGTAGGGCATCGGTTCGTAACGGGCATCATCAGCGACATAAACCATCTGCTCATGCTGCCATAGCAATCTGCACGCCACAGCAATCTGCACGCCAGAGCATTCTCGTTTAATCCTCAGATTTTGCTAGAGTCTGCGCACCGCTCGGGTTACTCTGAGCGAAGAAGCCACCGCAGTTCGCCTACGGTGCTCGCCCTCGATTGTGTGACGTGCTGTGAGAACGGATGCGGTGCCCGCTATGAAGCCTCGAATGTTCACGATCATCCCCGCGGCGCTCGCGGCGGCGCTGGCCCTCCTGGTCTCGACGACAGTATTAGCCACGTCCGGACCGGTTGCTTTCGATGAACAGATGACCGTCGGCCTGTGCACTGATTTTGGTTCCGCCCCCACGGCGTTGGGGACGACGATCGACTACACCGGTAACAAAACCATCGTCATTACGGCTGTTGAGCCGATCAACCCGGTCGGAGTCGAGATTCTGAGCGTGAATGCAATGCCGTACGGCGGCGACCCCGAGAAGTTCGGGCTGGCTCCGTATCCGCCCGCTGATCGGTGGACCGATGCGTGGGAGAACCGGGAAGACGGCATCGGGTTTACTTTCAGCGGAACGGTTGATGCGTCCTTAGTCACTGAGCTGCGTTCTACCGGCGAGCACGCACGCGCGAACCTTGACGGACTCCTCATTCGCTACACCGCGAACGGCGCGAAATTCAGCGCTCGCTCGGGCATTCAACTGACCGGGGGAGAAGGAGGCTGCGGTTAGCTGGCCAAACGTCGTCGCTACTTGTCTTTGCGCGCAGCCTCGGCTCGGCGCAGATCGCGGGCGGCATCCGCCGCTGCCGCTTCTTCGGGAGTGGGCGCGGTGCCACCCAGATGACGCGGGAACCACCACTGGCCGGTTCCCTCGACGGGATACGCCTTCTGCGCGGTTTCGAGCAGACCTTCCATCGTGGTTTTGAGTTTCGCGGTCGCCTCGATGGCGTCATCCGTTGGTGCCACCGTGATCGGGTCGCCCACAACCATGACGACCGGGACATTGGTGCGCTCGCTCAAGGTGATCTTTCGATTCTTGGTGAGAAGACGTTGACCGCCCCAGAGAACGAGGGGAACAAGGGGAACGCCGGCTTCGGCCGCAAGCCGCGCTGCGCCGGTCTTGAAATCGCGAATCGTGTACGACGCACTCACGCCGGCTTCGGGAAAGACTCCAATGAGCTCGCCCGACTTCAGTGCCTTCACGGCGGCAACGTAGGCCGTGGCGCCCGCCTTCATATCGACGGGGATGTGTTTCATGTTGCGCATGAATGAGCCGACGATGGGCTTATCGAACACGTTCTTCTTTGCCATGAAGCGGATGCGACGGCGGTTGTGTAGCCACAACGCCCACTCCACGAGCGCAAATTCCAGATACCCGAAGTGGGTCATGGCGATGACGGCGCCGCCGGAAGCGGGCAAATTCTCTGCACCGATTATGGTTCGGCGCACGCGAAGAGCGCCGAACATGGCGCGCCCCGTAGCGATCGCTGCCGTGTAGATCGGCTCGTTGCGGTACTTCATGGTTCTACTTTATGAGAACTCGATGGGAGTTTGCCGCTCGTGATTGTGACAACGGCTGATCGTGGGGTGGGTCAACGCTGGGGTACAGCCCAGAGCGCTTCACACGGCAAACTCACCGTGACGAGATCGCCGAGGGCGAGCGGATGCCCGGGGGCTGCCTCGGTGTGCACGTCGGCATCCGCGACCCGCACGATCACCTCGCGGCGAGGGCCCCGCTGAACGCTAGACGTGACGATGCCGAGCAGTTCGCGCGGGCCGAACCGCTGGCACGCTGCAGCGTCGGCGTGACGGGTGGCGGGAGCGGCAGCATCCGCCCCGCTCGCGGGTTGACGCAGGGTGGAGGTGACAGCTTCGTGGCGAAAGACGAGTGTCGCGGGCCCGGAGGCAACGTCGCCGTGGAGAGCGACGTCGCCGAGCGCAGAACGATGCACGCCATTCTCAATCGTGCCCGCGAACGCGTTCTTGCCGCCGAGCAGCCGGGCGACTGCGAGAGAAGCGGGCCGGTGAAAAACGTGATCGACGGTGTCGTGCTGCAGTAGTTCGCCGTTGTCGAGCACGACGATGCGCTCCGCCATCGCGCTGGCTTCGTCGCGGTCGTGAGTGACGAACAGAATGGTGGGGTTGAGAGCGGCACGAATCTCGGCGATCATCGCGTGCATGTCGTCTTTGAGGCCAGGGTCGAGAGCGCTGAATGGTTCATCGAGCAGCAGCACAGAGGGCTTCGCGGCCAGCGCTCGCGCTACAGCAACGCGCTGCTGCTGACCGCCCGAGAGCGAATGAGGCGAGCGCCCGCCGAACTCCGTCATGTGGACGAGTTCGAGATGTTCCCGCGCACGTTCACGAGCCTCTCGACGGTTCACGCCCGCCGCTCGATCGGCGAACGCGACGTTGTCGAGTACCGTGAGGTGGGGGAAGAGCAGCGGGTTCTGAAAGACCATCGCGATGCCCCGGTCTTCCGGAAGCAGGGCCGTGACGTCTCGGCCGGCCAAGCGCACTTGGCCGCCGTTGGCATCCTCAAGGCCGGCAATGATCCGCAGGATCGTGCTCTTGCCGGAGCCACTGGGCCCGACGATGGCCGTGCTCGTGCCAGGGAGAATATCGAGATTCACGCCGTGCAGTGCAGCCGGAGAAGTGGCTGAATAGGTTTTCGTCACGCCCGTGAGCGTGATCGCCGATGGTGCCGCCTCCGCAGCGATCGAAGCGGCGACTGGCGGGGTGGGGGTCATGATTGCTTCCCTGGATCGAGGTTGCGGGCGCGCGAGACGAGCGCAAGAAGAATAAGGGGCGGGATCACCGCGGAGAGCGACAACACGGCCACACTCGATTCGTTGCCGATGCCTGCCGCGCTCGACGCGATAATCAGCGGCAAGGTCACGAGCTGCCCGCCACCGATTACCAGTGTGACGAGATAGTCGCTCCAGCCGACCAAGAACGCCAAGAAGGCCGAGCGGGCCAGCGCGGGCGCAATGAGAGGCAGGTGAACCCGCCACAGGGTGAACCGGGAGGTCGCCCCGAGCGTGCGCGCAGCCTCATCGAAGCCGTCGTCGTAGGCGGCATACGCCACCCGCATCGAGAACGTCGTGTACGGAATCGCGACCACCACGAGCACGAGAATTACCCCGAGCTCCGGTGGCACCCACGCCCGCAACAGCACCACGTTGATGCCGAGAACGGCGGCGAACGGGGGAAGCAGCACGGGGGAAAAGAGCAGCACGCTCACGAGTCGACCGAACGGCAGGGTGCGGCGGGAAAGCGCGCGGGCGGCCATTGCTCCGAGAGGAGTGGCAATGGCGGCGACGATGAGCGAGAGCAGCAGGGAGTCACCAAAGGCAGCCACAGCACCGTTCGCGAGGGCGGCGGTGAGGCCATCCGTCCCCAGCGTCATTGGCAACACAGCGGGCGCCGACCACGAGTTCGCGAACGACCACAGCACAAGCGGCAAGAAGGGGAGCGCGAACCAGAGCGCCACGAGCGTGGTCGAGACGAGCCGCGCGGTGCGCATCACTCCGCGAGATTGCGAGAGCGGTCTGCCCGCGTCGCCCGGCATCCGGCGCTCGCGGCGTTCTCGTTGATGGCGTTGCGCGCGATCGACGTCAACGTTGCTGGTGGAGAGCGTCATCGCCACGCTCGCATTCGTCGCAGGCCGAGCATGGCGACGGCAATCACGGCGGCCGTCAGTGCGACCGTGATGACGCCGATGGCTGCTGCCTCCGGTCGAGCGGTGAGGCTCGCGGAGTTGAAGAGGCGCAGCGCCATGACCGAGAGGGGTTCGGGGTAGGTCTGGCCGAGCATCCACGCCACTTCATAGGAGCCAAGCGTGTAGGCGAAAGCGATTGCGGATGCCACCAGCAGTGACGGTGCCGCCAGCGGGAAGAGTACGAGCCTCAATCGCGCCGAGCGGTGCGCGCCGAGAACGGCGGCGGTTTCGTCGTAGGAAGTGATGCGGGTGGCGAGGGTGCCAACGATGATGAGGGCGACGAAAGCTGATTCTTTCCACGCGTATTCGGCGATCACGGCGAACCAGGTGGGGCCGGCGACGAGCGCGGGCCAGGCCTCGGGCGAGACTCCGAAGATACGGGCGAGCACGCCGGAGTCGGAGAGCAGCAGCCCCACTGTTGCCGCCCCAACGAGATGCGGAACGGTGACCGCGGCAGCGCCGAGAGCGCCCACGATGCGACCGCCCACGTTGCCCGAAATGATCAGCACCGCGGTGAAGAAGCCGACAACAGCGGCGATCGCCGTGGAGACCACAGCTATTGAGAGCGACAGCAGTGCGGAGGTGAGCAGCTCGTCGGTGTCGTCGAACGCGGCAGTGCTGAGTTCGGCCGCGCCGACCAGCGGCATGAGGCCGAGGCTCTGCAGCAGCGTCGTGCCCACTCCACCGATCACGACGAACGCGACCGGGATAACGGCGGGTAGCACCAGCAGAGTCGGTCGTAACCAGCGTCGACGGTTTCTGAGGGCACGCGGTGCAGCTCCGCCTGCTTCTGCGGCTGCCGCGGTGCTGGCGGGTGCCCGCGGCTCTGCCGCCGAGACTCCCGTCATTGGCCGGCGGCGATCCGAGTGCGCCACGCTTCGTCGATGGCCGGAACCCACTCGGCCGAGAGCTCGGGGCTCGCGTTGCGCGACAGGATGTCGAAGCTCGGCACTACCGGCGACTGCGGCAGCGCATCGAAGAGCTCGCGATCGGCGGCGGAGAGAGCATCCAGATCAAGAACCGTGAACTGGCCCCACACGGCCGGGTCTGCCTTGGCGACTTGCTGTTCAACCGAGAGCGCTTCGTTGGCGACAACCATGGCGCCGGCGATGTTGCCCGAGTTGCTCGGGATGCCGAAGAAGCTGGCGTTGCCGAGCGTGCCGTCATCCACAGTCAGCACTCGCGTCGTGTCGGGAAGCGTGCCGTTCTCGACCAGCGCGGTGAGAGTGGCAGGGCCGTAGGTCATCATCATGTCGATCTCGCCGTCGGCAAAGAGCTTCGTGAGTTGTTCGGATGTTGCGGGGTAGGTGCTGCCTTCACGCCACAGTGACGGCGCGAGGGCTTCGAGTCGGTCGAGCAGCGCCGGAGTGAGTTCGTCGAACGCTTCATCGCTGTAGGTGGAGGGCACGTTCTCGTAGCCACCGGATTCGCTGTAGAGCACTGACCGCAAGAATGCGGAACCGGTGAAGTCGGGAGCGGCCGGGTAGGTGAAGCGACCGGGGTTGGCTTCGGCCCAGTCGAGAATGCCGTCGATCGTGGTCGGCGGGTTCTCGACCGTGGCTGAGTTGTAGACGAAGGAGAATTGGGCTTTGTGCCAGGGAGCTTCGCAGCCATCGACGGGGGTTCCAAAGTCTTCCGTGAGAAGCGGGTCGCTGTCGGAGACGAGGCTCATGTTCGGCAGCAGTCCTGTCCAGTCACAGAACCACGCATCGGCCTGCTTGCCGGTGCGAAAGTTGTCGCCGTTGATCCAGACGAGGTCGACAGCACCATCGTCGTTGCGGCCAGCCTGCAACTCGGTGAAGACGCGGTTGAGCGCATCCTTCGTGTCCGCGATCGGCACGCGTTCGAGCGTCACACCCTGCGCCGCCGCGGCCGGAGCCAACACGTCATCAACGTAGGCGTTGCCCTGATCGTCGCCGCCCCACATCCACAACTTCACGGTTTGGCCGTCAGCAGCCACCTGAACATCAGACCAGTCGAAGAACTCTGGGCCGCTCGGGGTTGTGGTCGGTGCCGAGCACGCAGTGAGAGCGAGTGCCGTAACGGCGGTGGTCGCGAGAACGGAAAGCGCGCGACGTCGTGGGGTCGTTGCGTTCGGAGGTGTCGTACGGCGAGAAAATGACCAGGTGTGCACGACGGTGCTCCTTAGATAATGAGGGCGTACGAAATTGCTGCCCAGTTGCCCGACGCAGCGCACCCCCACATTAAGTGTGAACAACATCTCCCTTCAGTAAGCCACATCACATACCGAGTTCATAGCTGCGACATAGCATTGGCCGCATGAACAAGAAACGCGCCTCTGCCCTGTGGAAAGCTGGCGCGTTCGTCGTCTTCCTTATCGCGATCGTCGTTGTGGCGTTCACGATTGACGTCCCGTCGGTCGAAGAGATTCAGGCGTGGGCCGAAAGCACCGGGCTGCTCGGCGTGGGAATTTTCATCCTCGCCTACGCGATCCTCACGCTCACACCGGCACCCAAGGCTGTGATCAGTATCGCCGCGGGCCTTGCCTGGGGACTCTGGATCGGCACGCTACTGGTTCTCGTCGGCGCCGTTGCGGGAGCGGCCGCGTCGTTCTGGATCGGTCGGATGCTCGGCCGCGACGCCGTGGAGCAGTACACCGGTGGGCGGGTGCGCGCCGTCGATGACATGCTGCAGAAGCGCGGGTTGCTCTCGATGATCGTCCTGCGCCTCATTCCGCTCGTTCCCTTCACCGTCATCAACTACGCCGCGGGCCTCACCGCCGTGCGCGTGCGCGATTACATGATCGGCACCACCATAGGAATCATCCCCGGCACGATGGCGTTCGTGGCCGTCGGTGCCTACGGCGCCGAGCTCAACGGTGGTTTCTACATTGCCCTCGGCGCGCTCGCCTTGCTGACCATTGGCGGTGGCGTCGTCGCTGGCCGTATTCGCAAGAAGGATGCTGCTGCTGCGGCGGCTGCAGGGGAGACCTCAGCGCTTGCCCCGGATGCCGATACCGCTTCCGCCGACGGCGCCGCTGGCGACGCTGTCGGTGGCGACAGCGCTGCTGCTGGCGACACTGCTAGCGGCGACAGCGCTGGCGACATCACCGCGGAGAAAATCTAACGATGCTGGATGTCCAGCTGCGTCGAGCAGTCAGCAAGCCTCTGAACGCCCTGGCTTCGGCTCTCGACGTGCCCTGGATCACGCCTGACCGGCTCACGGTGGCCGGGCTCGTTATCGGGCTGAGCAGTGCGGCGCTCGCCGCCACCCAGCTCTGGGCTCTGGCGGCGGTCGCATGGCTGCTCTCGCGAGTGCTCGACGGGCTCGACGGAACGCTGGCTCGGCGCCGGCTTGTTGCGGCATCCGCCCCTCGTTCGGCCACCGCGAGCGAAGCGGGCGGCTTTCTCGATATCGTCGCCGACTTTGTGGTTTATGGCGCGACTGTCGTGGGAGTCGCGATCGGTGCCACGACTGCATTCGCTGCGCCGTGGTGGCCGTTCTTGGTCGTCTTGTTTGCCTATTACATCAACGGGGCCGCGTTTCTGGCGTTCTCGTCGATCGCCGAACGCACGGGCCGCACGCTCTCGGATGACGACAACCGTTCACTGTTCTTCCTCGGTCGTATCGCCGAGGGTGGCGAGACGGTGTTCGTTCACACCCTGTGGCTTGTGCTGCCGTTCTTCGCGTGGCAGATCGCGATCGTCTGGAGCATCGTCGTACTGGTCAGCGCCGCCCAGCGCATGATCGTCGGCTACCGCCTGCTGCGCTAGCGCGATCCGCGAACCGCTACCTTCTAGTCGCGCGGCTTGCCCACAATCGCGCGGCGCACCCGCACGAGCAGTTGGATGGCCGACGCCACGATTCCGCTCTTCAACCGGTATTGCACGTCGGCGATCGCAGCGGTCCAGAGCGCATCGCTAAAGGTCGGGTAGGCGTGAGTGGCTCCGGCCAGAGTACTGGTCGAGAGCTTGGCGCTCACGGCAACGGTCAGTTCGCCCAGGCTTTCCCCGGCGCGCGGGCCGACGATGGTTCCGCCGAGAACGCGGCCGCTTGAGCTGACGACGATCTGGGCAAATCCATCTTCTTCGCCCTCAGCGATGGCGCGATCGGTGGCGCTGTGCTCGCCGGTGAAGACGCGGTGCTTGCCGTCGACAGCATCCGAGGCAGTGAGGCCAACGGCGGCGATTTCGGGGGAGGTGAAGGTCACCCGAGGCACGACGGCCTCGTTGAACTTGCGGCGCAGTCCCAAGATGGCGTTGGTGCCGGCAATGCCGCCGCTGACGCCCGCGATGTGGCTGAACTTCGGCAGCCCGGCAACGTCACCGGCCGACCAGATGTGCTTATTTGCGGTGCGCAGCGAGGCATCCACGTCAACGTAGCCCTGTTCGGTGAGGGCAACGCCAGCGGTTTCGGGGGAGAGAGTGCCGAGGTTGGGGGTGCGACCGATCGCGGCGAGCACGCGATCGAAGGGAACACGGCTGCCGTCATCAAGAACAACTTCGCCACTGAGGCCATCGCTCGAGACGACTTCAACGGCACTGCGGCCGTGCAGCACAGTGATGCCGTCGCGGTCGAACGTCGCCTGCAGCACGGCGCTCGCACGCTCTTCTTCAGCGGGCAGAATGCGGGCGCTGCGGTTGACGATGGTGACGTCAGATCCGAGGCGGGCCATCGCTTGGCCGAGTTCGCTGCCGATCGCGCCGCCGCCCAGTACGACAAGGCGCGCGGGGAGTTCGTCGAGTTCCCACATGCTGTCGCTCGTGAGCATTTGGATGCTGTCAGTGCCGGTGAAGGTCGGAACGCGCGGCACGGTGCCGGTCGCGATCACGGCCTGCGCGAACGTGTGCGGAACACCGTCGATCTCGAGAGCATGACGGCCAGTGAATTGAGCAGTGCCGTGGGCGACTTCGATGCCAAATTCGGCGAACGCCTCGGCAGAGTCGTGGGGTTCGATCGTGGCGACGGCGCTCTGCACATGGCCCATCACGCGGGCAAAGTCGACTGTGACATTGTCGGTTGTGACTCCGAATCGCTCAGAGCTGCGCGCGACATGCGCAGCATGGGCGGCCGCGATAAGAGACTTCGACGGAACGCAGCCGGTCCAGAGGCAGTCTCCACCGAGGCGGTGACGTTCCACGAGCAGCACTCGCGCGCCGAAGCGACCCGCAGTTTTAGCGGCGACGATGCCTGCGCTCCCCGAACCGATGACAATGAGGTCCCAGTGGGTGGGCGTGCTGTGCTGCGGGGACATGCGATCTCTTTCCTGAACCAAGGGGGCAATTGCCCTCCTACTTTCTAGCAGCGTGCTGTTCAGCGAACCGTACGCTAGATCACAGTTCCGAGGGATACCCCGGGCGTAGTCTCGGCATATGGCTACCGAAACTTCTGCACAGTCCACTGCCGCTGAGGCTCCTCGCTACGACGGTCTCAAGGCTGTCTTCATCAACTGCACGTTGAAGAAGAGCCCCGAGATGAGCCACACGCAGGGGCTCATGGATAAGAGCATCGACCTCATGCGCAGCGCCGGAGTGCACGTCGACAGCCTGCGATTTGTCGACCACGACATCGCGATCGGCGTCTACCCCGACATGCGCGAGCACGGCTGGGAGAAGGATGCTTGGATGGACGAAGTCTGGCCCCTCATCGAAGCGGCCGACATCCTCGTCATCGGCGGACCGATCTGGCTCGGCGATAACTCGTCAGTGACGCGGATGCTCATCGAGCGTCTCTACGCAATGAGTGGCGAGTTCAACGACAAGGGCCAGTACGTGTTTTACGGCAAGGTCGGCGGCGCACTCTTCACCGGTAACGAGGATGGCGTGAAGCACTCCGCCATGTCGCTGCTGTACAGCCTCCAGCACATTGGCTACGTCATCCCACCCGCAGCGGATGCCGGCTGGCTCGGCGAGATCGGCCCCGGCCCCAGCTACCTAGACGAGGGTTCGGGCGGCCCGGAGAACGACTTCACCAACCGCAACACGACCTTCATGTCGTGGAACCTCATGCATCTGGCGTCGATTCTCAAGAATGCCGGCGGTGTGCCGGCCTATGGTAACTCGCGAAAAGAGTGGAACGATGGCGAACGCTTCGGCTTCGACGCCAACCCCGAGTACCGCTGATCACCAGCCTGATCGTGTAACGATGGTCTCGTGCGGCGCGCAAATCGCGTCAGCACCGCTGGCGAGCGATCGTCCGTGGTCGCCGCAGCGAAGGGACCATGAACCTCTGATGCCGATCGACAACGGTTCCTTTAGTTGCCTGAGCGAGGTTGATCTCTTCTCCGACTTGTCTCCTGACGAGATCGAAGCGATGGATCGCATGGCGCCTTCCCGCTCGTACTCGCTCGGTGAAATGGTGTTCAGCCAGAGTCAGCCGGTGACCGCACTTTTCATTTTGAAGAAGGGCCGCATCCGCATCTTTCGGGTGACCGAAGACGGCAAAGCGCTCACGATGGCGATCCTCGAACCGGGAGCAGTCTTCGGCGAAATGATGATGGTCGGCCAGCGCATGTACGACAACTACGCCGAAGCGATTGATGACGTAGAAATCTGCCTCATGAACACGGCAGATGTGGAGCGCTACCTCATTGCGGATCCGCGCATCGCGATTCGTATTTCGCGCCACCTGGGCGAGCAAGTGGTTCGCCTCGAAGAGCGGCTCACCGATCTCGCGCTGCGGCCGCTGCAGTCGCGGGTGTGCAGCACTCTGCTTCGCCTGGCGGAATCGGCGCGCACTCCGCGCTTCACGCATCCGACCATCCGCCTGAGCCACGACCAGCTCGCCGGGCTGCTTGGCGCCACCCGCGAATCGACAAGCAAAACCATGTCTGAGCTGGCCAGCCGCGGCATCATTCGACAGGGACGCGCTCGCGTTGTCATTCTCGATGCGGATGCTCTGGGTCAGCTAGCTCGCCAGTCCAGCTAGCGGGAGAGTAGTAACTACTCTCGTGCGCAGTAGAGCGATGGGTCTACCGTGCAGGCATGGATGCCTTACAGAGCCCCAAGAAAGGGGTGGCTAGTTCACCCATTCGTCGCTCGGTCGCGATTGCCGGCACCGTTCTGGTGGCGTTGACGCTCGGCGGCTGCACCCCTGCGACTCCTGATGGGGGAGCCCCGCTGCCATCGGAGCCGGCAGCGACGTCCGAGCCGGAGCCGACGTCTGCTCCGGAACCAGAAGCTGAGGCGCTCACCATTCCGGAGTGTGACGCCCTGTACCCGATCGCTGATGCGCGGGCTCTGTGGGGCGACAACACAGAGCTGTATTTTGAGGGAGATGCGACCGATGTTGGTCACTACACCTCAGAGCCGATCGCGGCTATAGACACTCTCGGCGCAAACGCGACGATGGGGCGCACATGCCTCTGGGGCATCCCCAACTCGGGTGCGATCTTCGGGCTCACCGTAGCCGACGTGACGCCAGCAGACGCCGACTTGCTGACAGCCGCCCTGATTGGCGAGGGCTATTTCAGCTTCGAGAGCCGAGGAGCAACATCGCTAATGCTCGAGGCAGAGGGCCCAATAGCGCCCAGCGGACGCACTCACTACCTCATCGATGATCTCTGGGTTTATGCCGGGGGTACGCGGTTTAGCGTCTCGGTCCCCGTGGCAAATGCTGCTCTCGAACAGGTTCGTGCCGCCAACCCGACCCGCGAGTATTAGGACACTGAGAGCGGTGCTCGCGGGAGTCAGAGGTGCTTCCTTCCTGCGGGAGCAATACGGGGTTACTCTTCAGTCATGAACAGTGAACGCGAAGGTTGCTCGGGCAATGCTGCAGCGACTCGGGGACGCATCTCGGCGGTGGCGGCATCCGTCATGATGCTGAGCATCGCCCTCGCTGGCTGCGTGCCGACCGCCACTAAAACAGCGATACCCACGACGAGTGCGCCGTCAGCGACCGCGTCGCCGAGCTCTACGCCGCTGCCCACGCCGGACCCGCTGATCATCCCTGGCTGCGACACGTTGTTGCCGTTGACCGACGCGAAGAGCTTCTTCTCGACGAGCACCGAAAAGCTAGACGAGCAAGACTCTCTGGCGATTACGGGTGAAGAGATCCCCGAGATTGCCGCGGCGAAGTCGGATGCCAGCATCGCGAAGAACTGCATCTGGGGCGTGCCGAATTCCGACGGGGTCTTCTCCGCTTCCCTTGGTGACATTTCTGAAGCCGACATCACAGCGCTGACAGACGCTCTGGTTTCCGCCGGATATCAGGGGGCGACTGACAACAACATCGCCACGCTCGAGTTCACCTCCGAGAACGAAGTCGGAACGACGGCGACCACCCACGTGCTCACCGGGGACCTCTGGATTCTCGTAACCGGGCCCTCAGTTGACCTCACCACCCCGGTCGCGATGGCCATGCTTGATCAGGTGCGCCTCGCCAACCCCACGCGCACCTACTGACCGACGCTCGACTAGACCATTTCGTAGCAACTCTCACATTTTGGCCACAACCCTGTAACTGGCAGACAGGTGGGTCTACCCTTCTGGCATAACGACGGATGCGAGGAGAGCCCCATGAATGAGCAACTACGACCTGTCCACGTTTCGATCGCGGCGGCATCCGCTGCCCTGATCGTGCTGGCGTTGACCGGCTGCGTGCAGTCTGAGACGGATGCCGCGATAGACAGCGCGACGGAACCGTCACTGGCGCCGTCAAGCGAGCCGAGCGAACCCACCGCTGAACCAACTCCCGTTGTGGAGCCGCTCGTGATTCCCGAGTGCTCGACGATGGTGCCCCTCGAGGTCGCTAAGAGCTCCTTCTCTGAATCCACGGTCCTTTTAGCGGAGGAGGATTTTGTGGACGTGAACGAGTGGTCTATGCCCGAAGAGGCTGCTGCGATCTCGAATGCATCGGTCGCGAAGGACTGCTGGTGGGGAGTGCCCCGCGGCGATGGGTTCTTTGGGCTCGCGGTCATCGATATTGACTCCACCCACCGCGCGACGCTAGCTTCCGCCCTGCTCGACGAAGGGGCAGTAGAGACAGTGTTAGGGAGCGTGACTGTATTGAACGTGTTGACTTTGAGTGGGTTGAACGACATCTATGACACTCACTATTTCGTCGACGACGTGTGGATTCACGGCACCGCCAATAATGACCGGCTGTCTACGCAGCTTGCGGATGCTGCCCTCGAGCAGATTCGCGTAGCGAATCCCACGCGCGCCTACTGACGCCGGCCTTCCTCCGCTAACGTCAGTAGCAACCACTCATGCGCTCCCGGGCGCACGATCCGTCTACCCGCAGCGCATGAATAACCGCGGATGGCCGATGTGGGGTGGCAACCAAAGCGACCGTAAATCAAGTTTGCACAGTCAATCTTGATCATGTACGTTTTGTCTAGCCATCCAATGACGGATAAGGCCTAGGAAGGAACCTGGATCCAAGTGAACACAACTCTTGATTCCAAGAAACTGCGAGGCCTCGGCATCGCATCGCTCTTGGTAACAGCACTCACGCTCTCCGCCTGCACAGCACCAGCAGAAGAATCCACGCCCGACGCCGGTGACCTCCTGATCTCTCAGGAAGCCTGCGACCGCAACGCCGCGGTCGGCACTATCACCTATATCTCCGGCTACGGCTACTCGGCCAGCGCCGGCCAACTCGATGTCTTCCTCGCCGAAGAGCTCGGCTACTTCAAGGACCTGTGCCTCGACGTAGAGATCAACGCGTCCGGCGCGAACGGGCAACAGCTCGTCTCGTCAGGCCAGGCCGAATTCACAGCCCTTGGTTCGGCATCCGATGTCATGCTCGCCGCGGCGAACAGCAAGAACCTCACCGCGGTCGCGACCTACGGCAACACCCCGCCGTTCTCGATCTTCGCCAACGAGAAGATTAAGAGCCTCAAGGACCTCGAAGGTGGTTCGCTCGGTTACTTCATCAACCTCACTCCGATTGCCTCCGCCATGCTGGATGCCGCTGACGTCGATGTCAGCAAGGTCGAACTGATCAAGATGACCAACTACGACCCCACCGTGGTTACTCGCGGCCAGGTTGACGCGATCGTCGGCTACGCCTCGAACCAGCCCGAGAACCTTCGCGCTCAGGGCCTACCGTTCAGCGAGTTCTTCCCCTCTGACGTTGGTGTTGAGGGCACGTATAACGTCATGGAGGTTAACTCCGAGTTCCTCGCCGACAACCGTGAAGTCGCCGCTGACTTTATGCGCGCCTCACTCCACGCCCTGCAGTTCTGCCTCGACAGCTCCGACGAATGCATCGACATGATCGCGCAGCTCGCCGAAGACAACGGTCAAGGTTCCGCCTTCCCGCGCGATCAGCTCGAGCGCACCTGGAACGTGGAGTCGCAGTGGGTCAAGGACAGCAACAGTGGGCTCCCCGGAACCCAAACTGCCGCTGACTGGGAGGCCGAGTACAAACTCGTCGAGCAGTTCGGCAACGTCGACACCCTGCCTGCCATCACCGACATGATGGATGAAACGCTTGTCGCCGATCTCTATGCAGACGGCGAACTGATTTGGCCGGGAAACTAACCCGACCACCCCACTCGGATGCCGCACCACCCCACCCGGTGCGGCATCCGGCATCACAATCCAGGGAGTAACTGTGGAAACCGCACAGCCACACGCCGGCGTTCATATTGAGAACGTCTCCAAGAGCTTCGGCCCCGAGGGGGCGCGCACGCTCGTGCTCAACCATGTGAGCCTCTCGATCAAGATGGGCGAGTTCGTTTCCGTGATTGGCCCGAGTGGCTGCGGAAAGTCGACCCTGCTCAAAACTGTTGCCGGCCTCATCGATGCCGATAGCGGCACGGTCATGGTCGACGGGATGACGGTGAAAGCTGCCACGAAGAACAAGATGATTGGTCTTGTTCCTCAGTCTCCGGCGCTGCTCCCGTGGCGCACCGTGCTCGACAATGTGCGCCTGCCGATGACGGTGAATCCGAAAGCGAACGCGAACCGCAACCTGCGTGACCCCCGCGAGATTTTGGAGTCCTTCGGATTGGGCGCCGCGCTCGACAAGTACCCTGGCCAGCTCTCCGGCGGAATGCAGCAGCGCGTCGCTATTGCCCGCGCTTTCGTGTTCGACCCGAGCGTGCTGCTCATGGATGAGCCCTTCTCGGCGCTCGACGAGATGAACCGTGACGCTCAGCGACTTGGCTTGCTCGATTTCTGGCAGTCCAACCGCAAGGCCGTCATGTTTGTGACTCACTCGGTGCCCGAGGCGATCATGCTCTCTGACCGCATTGTGGTGATGGGGGCCCACCCCGGTCACATCGCCGAAATCATCGATGTTCACTTGCCCCGCCCCCGCACGATCGACGTGTACGAGACCGAGGAGTTTCGCCACCTCGAAGGCCACGTACGCGAAACACTGCGCGAAGTGATGGGACAAAAGAGTGCCTAAGTCACGCAAGAACGAGGACAGCATGTCAGCAACCGATACGTCGACTCTCGCGGTTCAGGCCGCGACGAGTGCAACGGGCCGCCGCATCTCGCCGCTCGCTACCGCCAAGTTCAAGCAGAACCTGCGCTGGACCAATTGGGCTCCCGCCGTCATCACTTTCGTGATCGCGGCCGCGCTCTGGCAGATCACGGCGATCGCGAATCCGTACGTGATTCCCACGATCGACCAGGTCTGGATGAGCCTCATCAAAGACGCCGACACGTACTGGGCCAACATGCTCGTGACGGGTCTTGAGGTTGCCGTGGGTGCCAGTTCAGGCATCATCGCCGGGTTCATTCTGGCAATCATCATGGCCGAGTTCCAGGTCATGGAGCGCGCCGTCATGCCGCTCGTCGTGGTCGTGATGGTCACGCCGATTGTGGCAATTGCCCCCGCGCTCGTTGTGGCCTTCGGTTTCGGCATGACCCCGAAGTTCATCGTGACCGCGCTGGTCGTGTTCTTCCCCATGCTCGTCAACTCGCTCGCCGGGCTGCGAGATGTGGATGACCGTGCTCTCGATGTGATGAAGACACTGCATGCCAGCCGCTGGGAGATCTTTCGCGACCTGCGTTTCACCGGTTCGATGCCCTACGTCTTCGCGGGGTTGCGCATTGCGCTTCCGCTCGCAATCGTCGGTGCGGCCGTTGCCGAGTTCGTTGCGGCCGGTCAGCAGGCCGGGCTCGGATCCCTCGTGACCATCGCTGCCGCGCAAGCAAACCTGCCCGTGACCTGGGCCAGCATCGCGCTGCTCTGCCTCATGGGAGTCATCCTGATTTCTCTCCTCGCTCTCGTTCGCAAGCGAGTGCTCTGGTGGAGCGATGGAGCCGCCGTGGGCCGCTAAATTCCCACCTTCGGCACCTTTTCCCGCCACCACTCTGCCCTCTTCCGCCCCAGACTTTCTCCCCACCACGAAAGGTTTCACCATGAAGAAGCTTCGCTTCGGTCTATTCGAAAACCCCCAGGCCAACGACTCGGGAACGTCCACGTGGCGTCACCCCGACAACAAGCGCGACATGTTCGATCGCCTCGACTACTGGCGTGAAATCACGACCATCTGCGAAGAGGCCGGCTTCGACTTCATGTTCTTGGCGGATGCCTGGGGCTGGGCCGACGTCAACGGCGAGCGTCCCGAGATCTGCTCGGTCGAGGGCCTCGACCTGCCGCGCCTCGACCCCGCGATTCTGGCTGCTGCCCTCATCTCGACGACCACGAACCTCGGACTCGTGCTCACGGGATCCACTCTTCTTGAACAGCCCTACGCCTTTGCTCGTCGCATTGCGAGCCTCGACCACCTCTCGGGCGGTCGCATTGGTTGGAACGTTGTGACGACGGGTACCGCCGAGACGGCATCGCAGGCGTTCGGGGTTCCGATGGTGGCGCACGATGAGCGCTACGACATGGCCGATGACTTCATGGAGGTCGTCTACAAGCTGTGGGAGGGCGCCTGGGAGCGTGACGCGCTCGAGCGCGACAAGAATGGTCGCTTCGCCGACCCCGCCAAGGTGCACCGCATCGAGCACGACGGCCCGTACTTTAAGTCGCACGGTTACGGAAACTCCTCGTACTCGCCGCAGGGCACCCCGGTGCTCTTCCAGGCAGGCACGTCTCCGCGCGGTCGCGAGTTCGGCGGCAAGCACGGCGAGGCCGTCTTCCTCGGCGGCGGCGCTGTCGAGAAGGTCGCCGAGCAGGTGGCATCCATTCGTGAAGAAGCCGTCAAGAACGGTCGCGCTGCCGATTCGGTCAAGATCATGTCGGCCTTCACGTGCGTGATCGGCGACACCGAAGACGAAGCCAAGGCCAAGCTGCAAACGGTGCTGGATGCCGAGAGCCCCGACGTTGCTGTCGCCTCCTACGCGTGGTTCACGGGCCTCGATCTCTCGTCCTTCGACCCGGCGACGCCGATGAAGGAGCTGCACACCGAGCTCTCGCAAACCCAGGTCACTCGCTTCGGCGACCAGACCGTGGGCGACGTTCTCAAGCAGTGGGCCGGCAACGGCGTGCGCAGCAAGCCCTTCGTGGGCACCGCGGAGCAGATCGCGGACGAAATGATCGCTCTCGCTGAGGGCGCTGACCTCGACGGCTTCTTGCTGACGCCGATGATTCAGCCCAGCTCGACGGTCGAGTTCATCGAGAAGGTGCTGCCGATTCTGCGCGAACGCGGAGTGGCGGGCGAAGGCTATGACGCCCCGACGCTGCGTGAGCGCCTGCTCGGAACCGACGACTCGATCTTGCGCGATGACCACCCGGGAGCGGCGTACCGCGCCACTGCCGCGGTCGAAGCGACGAGCTAGCTCGTAGTGGCTCGAGCGGGGCGGTCGCCATTTTCACCGGCAAAGACGTAGTCGCCGGCACGGATGCGACCGATCACGTCTCGAGCCCACTGCTGCTCGCCGCGCAGGCGTGCGGTCGCGAGTTCGAAGATCTCGCGCACGTAGGCGGGGGTCGATGCCGAGGCTGCGACATCACCAATGTGGTACGTATTGCTGGCAATGCGGGCGTCGATTTCGGTGACGCGATGTTCGAGCCCGGCGAGCACTTCTTCGCGCTGCAGGGCGTACATGAACGAGGTCAGGACCATGACGGGTTTGGTGTCGAAAACTTCGACGGTCCAGAGGGTGTCGCGCAGCATCCGGAGCAGTTCAACTTCGCCGGCTTCGGTCACGCTGTAGGTGGTGCGCTCGGGGCGGTTACCGGCAGATTCGGTGCCGTTCTCGGCGAGGTAGCCATCGTTCTTGAGCGAGCGAAGGGCGTTGTAGATCGATCCGGGCTGAATGTTGGCCCACTCGTCGATGTGCCAGGTCATGAGTTCGCGGCGGAGAAAGTAGCCGTGAACTGGCTGAAACTGATTCACAGCTCCCAGCACGACCAAGCGAGTTGTAGTCGACATGCCCCCAATCGTAGGGCACGGCTTCCGTTGGCAGGGATGAAAGTCATTTGTTTACATGATCAAAAATGACTAACATGTAGTCACATGTTCAAACTTGACTAGCAGTAGCTGGTTGAACATCACGAATAAAGGAGTCCGCCCATGTCCCACAAGACCACTGCGGAAGAAGTTTCTCCACAGGTTGCTCTTCGTCGAGCACTCTCCCTCTTTCCCACCGGTGTCGTGGCGCTCGCCGCTGTCGTCGATGGTGTGCCCACCGGCATCGCCGTGAACTCGTTCACCTCGGTGTCGCTCGATCCGCCCCTGGTCGCCGTCTGCCCCGCGCGCACCTCCACTACCTGGCCAGTACTCGCTCGGGCAACCCGCATCGGGCTGAGTGTTCTCGGCGCCGATCAAGAGCAGACTGCGCGCAGCCTCGCCTCCCGCACGGGCGATCGCTTCGCGGGCATTGACTGGCGGGCCACCGAGGGCGGGGCTATCCACATGGATGGTGCGGCTCTGTGGCTGGAGTGCGAGATTCGCAACAGCTTCGATGGCGGTGACCACGAGATCGTGACCCTCGAGGTCACCCACTCCGAGGCCTTCCCCGAGGTCACTCCTCTTGTCTTCCACCTCAGCCAGTTCCGCGGGCTGTAGGTCGGCAGAGTGCTCGCTGCGCTCTACTCGACGCCCGCTCGCGGGCTCGCCGCTAGGGTTGGCGTAATGGAGCATCCACCGACGCTGAGTTTTCGCGGCACCGTTGTTCACGGCGACAAGCGTGGCCGCGAGCTCGGCTTTCCGACCGCGAACATTGCGGTCGCTGAGCAGGCTGAGCACCCTGAGCGCGCTGAGCATGCCGGCTCCCACGCGCTTCCGGTCGATGGCGTCTACGCCTGCTGGGTCACTTTTCCGCCCGCCACCGAGCGGCACGGTGCCACGATCAGCATCGGTGACAACCCCACCTTCGACGACGTAACCGAGCGTCGCGTCGAAGCGTTCATCCACGATTTCGATGGCGACCTGTACGGCGCCGAGGTCGAATTCACGGTGCACGCGTGGTTGCGCGGAATGTTCCGTTACGAGAGCCTCGACGCGCTCATTGAGAAGACGGCGGCGGATGTCGCGGCCTCGCGCATCGCTCTGGCTGGTCCCGCCCAGCTCCCGTAACTAGCGCGGCTCCCCAATTTGCTCATCTGAGCATTTCGGGGCCGCTGTTTCGTTAGTCTTAGCGCATGCTTCTCAGCGATCGCGACATCCGGGCCGAACTCTCCACTGGCCGTATCGGCCTCGACCCGCTCGATCTCGACATGGTGCAACCCTCGAGTGTTGACGTGCGGCTCGACCGCTTCTTCCGTCTCTTCGATAACCACAAGTACCCCTTCATCGACCCGGCGGTCGATCAGCCCGACCTCACTCACCTCATGGAGGTGGATGCCGACCAGCCGTTCATCCTTCACCCCGGCGAGTTCGTGCTCGGTTCCACCTTCGAGCTCGTGACTCTGCCCAACGACGTGGCGGCGCGACTCGAGGGCAAGAGCTCGCTGGGGCGCCTCGGTTTGCTCACGCACTCCACGGCCGGCTTCGTTGACCCCGGCTTCTCGGGTCACGTCACTCTCGAGCTCAGCAACGTCGCCACGCTGCCGATCAAGCTCTGGCCCGGCATGAAGATTGGGCAACTCTGCTTCATCAAGACCACCTCGCCGGTGGAATCGCCCTATGGCTCGGGCCAGTATGGCTCGCGTTACCAGGGCCAGCGTGGCCCCACAGCGAGCCGCAGTTTTCAGAACTTTCACCGCACTGACGTGCGCGCGAATGACGCTGGTTCGCTCGGGGGATAGTCGCCGGCCGAAGGGCAAGAATGAACGTTGGATCACGATCTCACGATCAATAGTTGTTTAATTCTCACCCTCGCCTAATGTCATCCTTATGAACACTTTCGGGGTTACAGAATCGCGTGCCGCACGACGTTCGGCACGGGGAATTCTCACTGCAGCATCCGCGGCTCTCATTGCTCTGTCGTTGGCGGGGTGCACGACGCCGGTCGAGGGTGGCAACGCTACGAGCGAGCCGACCACCACTCCTGGTGTCACCACTGCGGCCCCGGCTGCTGAGCCGCTGGTGATTCCCACCTGCGAGCAGATGCTGCCCGAGAGCATCGCGTTGGAATACCTCGGCGCCGACGGTGAACTACTCCCCACCGAGGGCGACGAGGGGCCAGAAGAAGTGCCGTGGGCTCTGTACGCACAGGGCTTCGACCCGCTTCTCGATGCCGTCGCGCAGCGCAACGAGTGCATCTGGGGTTTCTCCGACGATTTTCACTCGTTCTTCACGATCATGGTCGCCGACACCTCGAGCCTCGATATCGCGGCACTCGAGGCTCAGATTGACGTAGCAGGTTACGAAAGCACGCCGAATGGCGACGTAGAAACGTACGTGCTGCAAGAAGAGACGTCAGACGGCTACGACTACCCGACCATCGCTGTAGTCAATGACCTGTGGCTCTTCGCCGAGTTGACCGAGCCCGAAGACAGCCTGCGGGTACTCAACGCCATGCTCGACGAAGTTCGCACGCTCAACCCCACGCGCGGCTACTAGCTCGCGAGCTGCTTGAGCCGGCGAACTGCGTGAGCCGGCTAGGTGCTCTAGTCGGCGAGCTGTTCCAGCTGTTCCAGCTGCTCCAACTGCCAGCCGAGCCACGGGCTAAACGCGAACGGGGTTCCGGCCACGGCGGCGTGCAGCGCTTGGGGGTCAACCCAGTCGAATTCGTCAACTTCGTCGGGGTTCGGGGCTGCGGCATCCGTCGTCACTGCGCGGTAAACAGGGCAGATCTCGTTCTCGACGATGCCGGAGGAGTCGACGGCGCGGTAGCGAAAGTCGGGCAGCACGAGTTGTACGTCGCTGATGGTGATTCCCAGTTCATGCTGAGCGCGGCGGATGATCGCCGCTGCCATGTCTTCGCCGGGGGCCGGATGCCCGCAGAACGAGTTCGTCCAGACGCCAGGCCAGGTGAGTTTGGAGAGCGCGCGACGCGTGACCAGCACTTTGCCCTCGGCGTTGTACACGTGGCACGAGAACGCGAGGTGCAGCGCCGTGTCTGTCGTGTGTACGAGAGCTTTGTCGGCAACGCCAATGTGCTCGCCGGTATCGGAGAGAAGTACAACCTGCTCAGGGATTTCACTCATGATCGCGATAGTCTGCCTAGGTGGAACGAAACGAATTGCCGCACCTGATGTGTCGGCTCTCACCCAGCCTAACCAATGCGATTGAGCCCGCGGGGAGCTGGCGCGCGTGAGTGCTCGTCTCACGCTCTACGACCGGGTCGCCGAAGACGCGGCCAGTATCGTAATCCGCAGCTACTCCACATCATTTTCGGCGGCATCCCGCCTGCTCGGCAAAGACATCCGTCAGCACGTTGAGAACATTTATGCGCTCGTTCGGGTCGCCGACGAGATCGTCGATGGCGGTGCCGAAGAGGCCGGTCTCGACCTGCTTGCTGTCACTCGTCAGCTGAACGAACTTGAGCGCGAGACCGAACTGGCCATGGAGGTGGGTTTCAGTTCGAACCTCATCGTTCATGCTTTCGCGCTCACCGCTCGGGAGGTGTCGTTCGGTGCAGAACTCACCGCCCCCTTCTTTGAGTCGATGCGCATGGATCTCAGCGAGAAAGAGCACGACCAAGAGAGCTTCGACCGCTATGTGTACGGCTCTGCCGAGGTGGTGGGGCTCATGTGCCTGTGTGCTTTCTTGCACGGCCACGAGGTCAGTGATGAACAGCGCGCCAAGTTCGTGCACGGCGCTCGCGCCCTCGGTGCAGCTTTTCAGAAGGTCAACTTTTTGCGTGACCTCGCCGACGACTTTGAAACGCTCGGCCGTAGCTACTTTCCCGGTATCGATGTTGCGACGTTCACCGAGGCCGAGAAGATTCGTCTTCTTGACGACCTCGACGCCGATCTGCGGGATGCCGCCATCGGTGCCGAGCTGCCGGCGAGTAGCCGCAAAGCGGTTGCGCTCGCCCATTCCCTGTTTGCCCAGCTCTCCAAGCGCATCCGGGCTACTCCGGCCAGCCAATTGGTGAAGACCCGGGTGCGTGTTCCAGATGTTGTTAAAGTGCGGTTGGCTGCGGCGGCCGCGATGGGAGTGACCCCTCGACCATGAGTGATGTTGTTGTAATTGGTGGCGGTATTGCCGGTCTGGCGAGTGCAGCACTGCTCGCAAAAGAGGGCCATTCGGTCACTCTGTTAGAGGGTCTTCCCGAGGTGGGCGGCCGCGCTGGTTCGTGGGAGCACGAGGGGTTCCGTTTCGACACGGGCCCGTCGTGGTACTTGATGCCCGAGGTGTTTGACCACTTCTACAAGCTCATGGGCACGAGCGCTGATGAGCAGCTTTCGCTGGTAACCCTTGACCCCGGTTACCGGGTGTATTTCGAGGGCGAGAAAGAGGCGCTCGACATCTCGACCGAGCTCGAAGAGAACCTCGCGTTGTTCGAGAGCATCGAGCCCGGTTCGGGCGCTCGCATGCGCCAGTACTTGGTGTCGGCTCAAGAAACGTACGAGCTCGCCAAGAAGTACTTTCTCTACACGAGCTTTGCCGACCTGCGCACGAGTGCAACGAAAGAGGTGCTCGCTAAGGCGGCCCGCTTCATCCGGTTGCTCATTGAGCCGCTGTCGAAGCTCGTGGCACGCACCGTCAAAGACGATCGCCTGCGCAAGGTTCTCGGTTACCCCGCCGTCTTCCTGGGCTCATCGCCGTATCTCACTCCGAGCATGTACCACCTCATGAGCCACCTCGATCTTTCGGATGGCGTGCTCTACCCCATGGGCGGGTTCACCCGGGTGATCGAAAGCATCGCCGACGTTGCGCGCTCGGCTGGCGTCGACATCCGCACCAGCTCGAAGGTCACTCGCATCGTGACCGTGGCGGGCGTGGCGCGAGGTGTTGAATACACGGATGCCGCGGGCACGAAGCACACGCTGAATGCTGACACCGTTGTTTCCGCCGCCGATCTCCACCACACCGAGACCACGATGTTGGCCCCGAGCGAGCAGACGTACCCGGCCTCGTATTGGGCGAAGAAGATTCCTGGCCCCAGCGCGCTGCTGTTGTACCTGGGCGTCAAGGGTGAACTGCCCGAGCTCGAGCACCACACACTGTTGTTCATGAAGGATTGGCAAGAGGGCTTCGAAGCAATCTTTGGCAAGGAGCCGAGCGTGCCCGAGCCCGCATCGCTCTACATCTGCAAGCCGAGTGGTGTTGACCCGAATGTTGCTCCTGAGGGGCACGAGAACGTGTTCGTGCTGGTACCGATTCCGGCCGACCCGTCGATCGGCCACGGCCACATTGACGGTGACACCGCCGGCGAGAGCGATCCCCGCATCGAGAAGCTTGCCGACAAGGTCATCGCCCAGATCAGCGAGTGGACGGGTGTACCCGACCTCGCCGAACGCATCACCGTGCGCCGCACTCTTGCTCCCGGTGACTTCGCTGACGACCTGAACGCCTGGCGCGGTACCGCCCTGGGCCCGGCTCACACGCTGAAGCAGAGCGCGTTCTTCCGCGCGGGCAACGTGAGCAAGAAGGTCAAGGGTCTGTACTACGTGGGTGGGTCGACGATCCCGGGTATCGGTTTGCCGATGTGCTTGATCAGCGCCGAAGTGCTCGTGAAGCGCCTGCGCGGCGACACCTCTGCCGGGCCACTCGCTGAGCCGCTGACGCCGTCGGTCGTTCGCTCGCCGCAGGGCTAGCAATGATCGTTCTCTACCTTCTTGCACTGCTGATTTCGCTCACCGGCATGGTGGTGCTCGATCGTCGGTTTGGGCTGTTTTTTTGGCGGGATGCTCGCCGGGCGCGCATCGTGTTGCCTGTCGGGGTGCTGTTCTTCCTCGTCTGGGATCTGTTCGGCGTCGGCCTTGGTATCTTCTTTCGCGGTGAAACCGAGTTCATGACGGGGCTGCTGGTGGCCCCCGAGGTTCCGCTCGAAGAAGTCTTCTTTCTCACGCTGCTCTGCTACCTGACGATGAATGTCTACGGCGCGCTCAGTCGTGAGCGCTCGTCGACAGCGAAGGCGGGTGCCGCATGACGTACTGGCTCCTCAATGCCGTTTTCCTTGCCCTTGTCGTGGCGCTCGTGATTGCTGTCATGGTGCGCCAGCGCTCGCCGCAGTGGCGGCCTATTGCAATCACGATGGCTATTCTGCTGGTGATGACGGCGGTGTTCGACAACGTGATGATCTCGGTTGGACTCGTTGGGTACAGTGCGGATGCCATCAGCGGCGCCTTCATCGGCGTCGCCCCCTTGGAAGACTTCGCCTACGCGGTCGCGGCCGTCGTGGCGCTGCCGTGCCTGTGGTCGCTGCTGGGGTCACGTCGAAAGGACACCAATGCTTAAGGATCTCTTCCTCTCCTCGCGCCCCCTCAGCTGGGTCAATACAGCCTTCCCTTTTGCGGCGGCGTATTACTTGACCGCCGGCGTGATCGACCTCACGTTTGTGATCGGCACGGTCTTCTTTCTCGTGCCGTATAACTTGGCGATGTATGGCATCAACGATGTTTTCGACTACGAGTCTGACCTGCGCAACCCGCGCAAGGGTGGGGTCGAGGGTGCCCTTCTTGCTCCGCGGATGCACCGGCCAACGCTCATCGCCTCCGCCGTCACGACTATCCCGTTCCTGATCTATCTCGTGATCGTCGGCAACCCCCTCTCGTGGCTGGTGCTGGCAATCAGCATGTTCGCCGTCGTGGCCTATTCGGCCAAGGGCCTGCGCTTCAAGGAGCGCCCCTTCCTCGACTCCGTCACCTCGAGCACCCACTTCGTGTCACCCGCGATCTACGCGCTTGTGCTTGTGGGCGCTGTGTTTACGCCGCAGCTCTGGGCCATCCTTGGCGCGTTCTTCTTGTGGGGCGTGGCGTCGCAAGCTTTTGGTGCTGTGCAAGATGTGGTGGCCGATCGCGCCGCAGACATTTCGTCCATCGCCACGGTGATTGGGGCGCGAGCAACCACCCGCTTCGCCGTTGTGGCGTACCTTGCTGGCGGCATCCTGCTGCTGTTCTCTGACTGGCCGGGCCCGCTCGCCGCCATTCTTGTGCTGCCCTATGCGGCGATGTGTGCGCCCTTCTGGAACATCACGGATGCCACCGCCGAGTCGGCAAACCGTGGCTGGAAGAACTTTCTGGCCCTCAACTTCGTCACGGGATTCTTCGTGACGATGCTGCTCATCTGGTGGGTGTTCATCCGCTAGAAGAGCGCATCTGGCGCCGGCGCAGAAACGACCGCAGCAATGTGAGGCAATTCCTCACTATTCTTCTGATTGAATAGCGCCTATGACTGAATCTGAAGTGCGTCACGGGCGTGCTCCCTCAACGCGATGGCGTCGTGTGCGCATTGCTGCAATCGCGCTGGTGTCGATCCTGGTGCTCATAGTCGCTGCCGCCGGTGCCTTCGTTCTGTCGCTCTCCTCGACGATCGACAACGTCGACAAGATCGAACAGGCGTTTCCTGAGGAGTCTTTGCGTCCGCCGGCGGCAGAGCCTGTCGATGGCAACTCGGCCGCCCAAAATATTCTTCTACTGGGGTCTGATACTCGTGGATCGATCGGCAACGACCTCTCTGACACCGAGGGCACGCGGTCAGACACCATGATGATCGTGCACATTCCAGCGGACCGCGAGAGTGTTCAAGTGATGTCGCTCATGCGCGACTTCTGGGTCGAGATCCCGGGCCACGGTTCTGCCAAGTTGAACGCGGCGATGTCGTACGGCGGCGTTCCGCTCGCTGTGCAAACCATCGAGGGCATCATCGACTCGCGCATCGATCACGTCATGATGGTCGACTTTGAGGGATTCAAGGGAGTCACGGATGCGCTGGGCGGCGTGACGATCAACAATCCGACCGCGTTCACCACCGGCAATAACTCTTACGCCCAAGGCGAGATCGAGCTCAACGGTGAGCAGGCGTTGCCGTTCGTGCGCGAGCGCTACTCGTTCGTCGACGGCGATTACACCCGGGTAGCCAACCAGCAGCTGTTCATCAAAGCGGTATTGGCCAAGGTGCTGAGCAAAGACACTCTCACGAGCCCGGCCAAGATCAGCAACCTGGTGAGCGCGTTGGCGCCGTATGTTGCCGTCGATAACGAGTTCGATTCTCGCTACGCCGCATCGTTGGGGTTCGAGCTGAATGAGGTTCGAGTGAGCGACGTCAACTTCTTCACGATGCCCACGCTCGGCACGGGCACTCAGGGCGACCAGTCGGTCGTCAACGTCAACTGGGATGAAGTACCCAAGATTCAGCAGGCCTTCAAGAACGATCTTCTCGGCGAGTACGTTCCCCCGCCTGAGTAGCCCCTAAGTAGACACGGTTGTCTGCGCGGAGCTAAAGTGAGTAATTGAGCAGAGTTTATTGTTCGTGAAAACTGCTTGCGAATGTGCCGGTCGACAAACCTCAGGCCGGCGACTATCGTTCCGAGGATCTAACGTGAAAAAAGGCATTTCCTATAGCTCGTGGGTCAAAGTGCGGCCCGCTGTTTTCGAGCCGCTTGCAGTTACAGGTGAAGCCGCGCCGCAGTCGACATCTCTCCAGCGAGGCGCCGTGTGTTAGCTGACACGCTCGACCGGTTCCTCACCGCCGTTTATCGGCGTGGCGCAGTCGCACGCATCACGACGCAGTACCTCGTGGATGCGTTCGCGTGGTTCTGCGCAATTCTGGCAGCTGTAGTGCTGCGTTACGACTTCGATGTGACCCGCATCACGTGGCTGCCTCTGCTCTCCTTAATCTTTGTCACGTGGAGTGCGCAATTTCTTGTTGGCTGGGTGCTCTTCCTCTACCGTGGGCGCCATCCCTATGGGAGCTTTGCCGAAGTCCGCGCGCTGCTGGGTGTGGTGCTCATCGTTGGGTTGTCCTTCGGTCTTCCGGTTGTCTTGTGGGGCACGGAGTGGATGATTCCGCGCAGCACGATGTTCATCGCGATTCCGGTTGCTTTCGTGTTGATGGGCTCAGCACGCTATCTCAAGCGACTTTTGGTGGAGCGCTCGATGGCACCGCCTTCAGATGCAGAGCCCGCGTTGATTTATGGTGCGGGTTACTTAGGCGCAGTGACTATTCGCCGCATGGTCACCGACAGCGCGTCGCCGTATAGGCCTGTTGCGATGATCGACGATGCGCCGTCACGCCGCTTCGCTTGGCATCACGGAATTCGTGTTGCGGGTACGGGCGCTGAGTTGGCTCGAGTTGCCGCCGATACTGGGGCGACAGTGCTTGTTATAGCCGTAGCGCGGGCTGACGCCGAGTTATTAACGCGAGTCAGCGACGCAGCGGCAGCGGCAGGGCTGCGTGTAATGGTCTTACCTTCGTTGGTCGAAGTGCTGGCCGGGCGAACTCAACTGCGTGACTTGAGAGACATCTCGATTGAAGATCTCATCGGCCGGCATCCTGTCGATACTGACGTCGGGTCGATCGCTGGTTATTTGACGGGTGCGCGCGTCTTGGTGACGGGCGCGGGAGGGTCGATCGGCTCAGAGCTGTGCCGTCAGATTTCTCGCTTTAGTCCCGCCGAGTTGATCATGGTCGATCACGACGAGACGGGTCTGCAGTCGACGCAGCTTTCGATTCTGGGGCACGGCCTCCTAGACACTAAGGATGTGGTGTTGGCGAGCATTCGAGATGCGGATGCACTGCAGTCAGTTTTTGATGAACGACGCCCCCAGGTGGTGTTCCACGCGGCGGCGCTCAAGCACCTGCCGATGTTAGAGCAGTATCCGATGGAGGCGTGGAAGTCGAATGTTCTGGGCACGCTCAATGTGCTGAGCGCGGCGCGCTCGGTGGGGGTCACCACGTTCGTGAACATCTCTACCGACAAGGCTGCGAACCCCACGAGCGTTCTGGGGCACTCAAAGCGCATCGCTGAAAAGCTCACCGCCTGGGCAGCGAAAGAGACGGGCAAGAAGTATCTTTCGGTCCGCTTTGGCAACGTGATCGGCAGTCGCGGTTCGATGCTGCCCACATTTACGGCACTGATCGAAGCGGGCGGGCCGCTCACGGTTACGCATCCCGATGTCACTCGGTACTTCATGACCATTCCGGAGGCGTGCCAGCTAGTGGTGCAGGCCGGCGGTATTGGCGAGGGCGCCGAGGTGCTGATTCTCGACATGGGGGAGCCGGTGAAGATTCGCGAGGTTGCCGAGCGCATGATCGAGATGTCGGGCAAAGACATCGAGATTGTCTATACCGGCTTGCGCGCGGGCGAGAAGCTGCACGAGATTTTGGTGGGAACCAACGAGTCAGATGACCGTCGAGTTCACCCCAAGATCTCGCACTCGCGGGTGAGCGAACTCGACCCCGCCGATCTCGATTTCGATCAGTGGATCGTGCGCTGTGGCGTGGAGAAATTCGAGAACGGGAAGGCTGGCGTGCCTTTCGCGGTAGCCAAGGAGATTGCGTGAGCAGCAGAATTCATATGTCGTCTCCCGATGTGGGCGAACTCGAGGAACAATACGTCGTGGCTGCGATGCGCTCGGGCTGGATTGCGCCGCTAGGCCCCGACGTCGATGCTTTCGAGAGCGAGCTAGCCGCACGTGTCGGAGTCGAGCACGCGGTGGCGTTGAGTTCGGGTACGGCCGCGCTGCATCTGGCCTTGCTTGGTGTTGGGGTGAAACCCGGCGACCTCGTCCTGACTTCTACGATGACATTCGCTGCCACGGCCAATGCGATTGTCTACACAGGCGCTCAGCCCTTCTTTATCGATTGCGAGATCGACACCGGCAATATGGATCCTGCATTGCTGCGGAAAACGCTCGAACAACTCACTCGTGATGGTGAGGCTGTGGCCGCGATTGTTGCGGTCGACCTTCTGGGCAAGGCGGTGAATTACACCGAGATCTGCGCAATTGCGGACGAGTATGGCATCCCTGTTGTCGCTGACGCCGCGGAGTCGTTGGGCGCGACTCATAGAGGAAAGCCGGCCGGTTCGTTCGGGCGAGCATCGATAGTTTCGTTCAACGGAAACAAGATCATGACGACGTCTGGTGGCGGAATGCTGCTCACCGATGACGCCGAGCTCGCGCAGCGAGCCCGCTACCTCGCTACCCAAGCTCGGCAGCCCGTCGCTCATTACGAGCACACGGACATTGGCTATAACTACCGGCTCAGTAATTTGCTCGCAGCGCTCGGGCGGGCTCAACTCACTCGTCTCGACGAGATGATCGCACGCCGGCGCACGATGCGCGAGCGGTACCGAGAGCTTTTTTCTCAGATCGAAGGAGTCGAGATTTTTGGCGGCGCGAACGACGAAGAAGACAACTTCTGGTTAACCTCGATCGTTGTTGACGAGAGCCTCACGGGATGGTCGGCGGCCGATTTGAGCGCTGCTCTCCTGAAAGACAACATCGAAAGCCGACCGCTCTGGAAGCCCATGCACTTGCAGCCGATCTTCGCCGAATCTAGACGTGCGGTGAACGGAAGCTCGCAGTCTCTCTTCAGACACGGCCTCACGTTGCCGAGCGGTTCTGCGCTCAGCGTCGACGAAGTCGAACGAATCAAAAAGGCGATCGTCGTTTACCTGGGCAAAGTGGCTTTGAGGGTCGCCAGTTGAAGGTCTTTTTCTGGAGGCCGTTCACAGCGTGCGCCTGTAAGCGTCTTTCGACCACGCGGTCGGGTGCTTCGATCTCATTCCGCGTAAAGAAAGACGCCTTTCACCTGGTGGATGGCTCCGATGAATAGCGAAATCGGTTCAGATATGGAACTCATCGCGACGAACTTTCTGCTGAAGACCGCAGCGAGTCCGCCTTGGGAAGATGGTTCCAAGATCGCTTATGTTGAAACCGGGCGTCAGGCTCTGCAACTAATCAGTGATTTGCTTTGGGACAGCGGGCAAAGGACTCTTCTTCTTCCTTCGTTCCTGTGTGAAAGCATGCTTTCCCCTTTTCAGGGGCGGGATTGGGATTTTCAATTTGTCGAGATGAATCCAGACCTCACGCTTTCACTCGATTCTCTGCGAGCCATTGCCGCGGCGGTCGACGGCAACTTTGTGGCATTAGTCGCGTTATATTTCGGGCGCGTCCCAGACAGCGAGTTTGTGCAGGCGATTTTGGAGCTCCAGTCCTTGGGCGGAGTCGTGATCGATGACGAGACGCATCGTGTGCTCTCGCCGGGGCGTTCCCGCGCCGATATCTCGATCGCGAGTCTCCGGAAGACTCTCCCAGTCGGCGACGGAGCCTACCTTCGCGGCAAGATCGGCGACCTAGCGTCGCGGGTGTTCCCGGCTCGCCAGAACGGGCGCTGGGAAGCGATGCGCGCGAAATCAGACTCAATGGTGGGTGGCGATTCTGCCGCGTCCAAAGCTTTTTTTCGTGATGCCAATAGCGTGCTTGACGCGTCGAGGACCGCCCACGCACCAGATATGCGGACGCTGGAATCGTTGAGGACATTCGATTACGAGCAGCTCGCCCAGGCCCGCGTGCGGAACGCTGCGGTCTTGGCGCGGATCCTCGATGGAGAAAAATCCATTCGAATTGTCAATAAACCGACGCCCGGAAGTGTCCCGTCTCACCTTGTTGTGGAAGTCCACGACCCGCAGCTCATGCAAGAGTCGATGGCGGCCAGCGGAGTGTTCTGCCCGATTCACTGGCCGCGCCCGTCGATGCTCGAGCCAGAGATTCCTTGGCAATCCAACATTCTTTCGATTCCTATTGATCATCGCTATACGCCCGAGCAAATGACAGATGTGGGGCGCGCCTTGTTGTCGGTGACAAAGTCATGAATCTTGCACTGAGAAATATCTCGCCAAGCCAAGCGCCTAGTGTCTACTTCTCTCAGGCTTACGGTGAAGCACTCGTGCTGGGCACGGGGCAACGATGGGTCAATCTGTCCCTCAAAGACGGTTCATGGCAGATGCCTCTGGTTCTATCATCAGTGGGTGGATCCCTCGTCGAAGCAGCAAGCCCTTACGGCTACGCCGGTGTGTTCACTCACCCAACGGTCTCTGCGGACAAGAGTCGTGAGTTGTGGGAGGAAGCTATCGAGGTGCTCAAAGCAGCGAACGTGGTCTCGCTCTTTCTCCGGCTCTCTCCTTTTGGGGGCAAGCAGCTCACGTTTCTTCCCGATACGGCTATGCCGACGGTCGAACACATTTCCGACACTATTAGCGTGGAGACGATCGACGCCGCGACGGTGTGGGCGTCGATGCAAGGGCGCTCCAGAACTGCCGTGCGAAAGGCAGAAAAATCGGGGCTGGTTGGCGCGATTCGAAGAGTAGATTCACGTGACCTAGAAACGGGAAGTGACTTTCGGCGACTCTACGAGAGCACCATGGAGAGGGTCGGGGCGGCGACGCACCACAAGTATCCGAACTCCTATTATCGGAGGTTGGCCGAGGGGCTAGGGGATCGGCTCCTGCTCGCGACAGTTGCAGACGGCTTAGGTCAGATTGTCGCTGCTGCGCTGGTCATGGTGGACGATGAAGTGGTTCACTACCACCTGTCCGGCTCCGACCCTGTTCAGGCCAGAAACGGCTCGAACAATCTTTTGGTCTGGAAAATTTTAGAGTGGGCGGCTCATAACGATCGCCGTTCAGCCCATCTCGGTGGTGGCACCGGGCCAACTGATTCGCTCTTCAGATTCAAGTTATCTTTCGGGGGGCGAGTGCTCCCGTTCGAAGTCGGGAAATTTGTGATCCTGCCTTCTGAATATGAAGAACTGGTGACAGCGCGCGCGCGTGAAATTGGGTGCGGGGTGGCCACTCTGAAAGAAGCGGGCTATTTTCCCGCCTATCGGGCAGGATCTGCATGATGTCTCAACGGTACTTATTAATCCGGGCAGCTAGCGATCGTGTGTTCGCGGCGATACTTCTGGTGCTTTCTTCCCCAGTGTTGCTCCTCATCGCGATAACGATTCGCGCGAAGATGGGAACGCCGATCATGTTCCGTCAGACGAGAGTTGGCCGGTTCGGGAAGAAATTCGAGATCGTTAAATTTCGGACGATGATCGTTGGTGCCGAAGTCAAGGGCGGCGGCTACATGCCGCCCGAGCTAAACCTCGTGCCGCCGCTAGGTCAATTTTTGAGAACGACGAGTTTGGATGAACTGCCTCAATTGCTCAATATATTCGCGGGAGATATGGCTTTCGTCGGCCCTAGACCAGCGCTTGTCGAGCAATACGAGAGGTACTCTGCGGCACAAAAACGTCGGCTCGAGGTTCCGCAGGGGGTGACGGGCCTTGCTCAAGTTCGATTTCGAAATTCTGCGCCATGGTCGAAGAGGATCGAGGCGGATGTTGAGTATGTCCAGTCAGTGAGCCCTGGTCTCGACATCCGCATCCTTCTCAAGACCGTCGGGCGCGTAATGCGCGCTGAAGGCGTACTTCTCAACCAAACGCGACAGGACGTCGACGACCTAAGCTCGTCACCAAAGACGGAGGAGAAAAATGAGTAGAATTCGACTGCGGCCGATTGAACATGAGGACCTCCCTTTTCTCCAAAGTCTCGCGAATGACACGGTTGTGCGTGAGCGAGTGGTTGGCTGGGACTGGCCTGTGTCGATGGCGGACCAAGAGAGATGGTTCGTCTCGGGTGCCAATACGAGCACTACCCGCCGATTTGTAGTGGAGAGCACCTCTGGGGACCGGTTGGGGCTAACTGGGTTGTGGGATATCGACTGGCATAACCGGAGCGCATTGACGGCGTTGAAGCTTGGCGGCGATCCCGGCAATCGAGGCAAGGGTTACGGCGCTGAGGCGGTGCAAGCATTGATGCGATTTGCTTTCAATGATGTTGGCCTGAATCGATTGCACAGCACGATCTTAGAAACAAACCTCCCGTCACTCGTCGTCTACATTCGTAAATCGGGTTGGAGCGAGGAAGGGCGCCTTCGGCAGCACGTGTGGCGAGACGGCAAGTTCCTCGATGCGATCCAGATCGGTATCCTCGCGTCCGAGTTCGCGAGTGCGGGGCTTGCTCAGGATGACGTCGGAAAAGATTCGTCGGTGGGCGGGTAGGGGCGACGTCTCAACTACGCCCCGGCATGCGAGGCTCCGATCTATCGAGCAAGGTTGTCGGGCCCGTATCCTCAGATCTCAGCGGTTCTTTCGCTCAGATTTACACGATTAGGCATAGTGCTTGGGCTGTACGTCGTTCAGTTCCATAACTCAGCTATTTAGAACAGGAACGCTCAAATTGAAACCGACTGATGGCGGCGAACGGGTCTGCGTAGTTCATGTCAGCTCAGCTCACCCCTGGACCGACAACCGCATTCATTATCGCGAGTGCGTGAGCCTGCAAAAGACGGGTTACGACGTCCATCTCATTGCGATAGAAAGTGCGGTGGAGGCGCCAAAGACCGCGGTGCACGTTGTCGCTTTGCCGCGCCTGCCGCGGCTGAAGCGAGTTGTGTTTGGATCAGTGCGTGCTGTACGCCATGGATTGAAAACGCGTGCGTCGATATTCCACCTCCATGACCCGGAACTAGTGTGGGCGGTTCCCCTGCTGCGGCTTTTGGGGAAAAAGGTCATATTCGATGCGCATGAGGACCTCCCAATTCAGGTCCTCAGTAAGGAGTACTTAGCTCCGTGGTCGCGGACCCTGATGAAAGCAGCCGCTTACGCTGCCGTCGGCCTTATGAAAATGAGCAACCATGTTATTGCGGCAACCGAGACAATCGCGGGGCGTTTTCCAGAGGATCGTGTCTCGGTTGTCCATAACTACCCGCCACTACGTGCTGTGGAGTCAGCAGCCACACCGGTTGCGGAGCGTGAAAAGCTCCTTGTTTATGTCGGAGCGATGGGGGCTACACGCGGCGCAGCTCAAATGGTCGATACATTGAATTCGCCAAGTTTCCCTGCGGACTGGAGATTAGAGCTCGCTGGATCTATGGCCCCCGCTCTGGCGGACGAATTGGGCGCTGCGCCTGGCTGGTCTCGGGTTAACTTTCACGGCCCAGTACCGCCCGACGAGGCGAGGAACATCATTCTTTCGGCACGAGTAGGTCTTGTGGTGTTGCAGGGCTCCAGAGCGTACAGGGAGTCATTGCCCACAAAAATGTTCGAATATTTCGCGGCGGGCGTTCCTGTTATTGCCTCGGACTTTCCCCTTTGGCGCTCGATCATTGAGAGATACGAATGTGGGCTGCTGGTCAATGAAAACTCGCCAGTCGAGATAGCGGATGCAGTTGCGGCTTACGCTGCAAACCCTGTGCTGCTCGAGCAGCACTCTCGAAACGCGCGAAAAGCCGCGACCGATGTATTCAATTGGACGCAAGAGGTGCCCACCTTGGAAGCGGTCTATCAGCGGGTCTTGTCGGCATGAGGAGTGGCCCTGAAGCGTCGCGACCGTCGCGAATCAGATTGCTGATGATGGGTGGGGTATCTCGTATACTCCTCGGAAGCTTGGTGGGCCAAGGCGCGATTCTGCTCGTGTCGCCCTTCTTGACTCGGCTCTACAGTCCTGCCGACTTCGGTGCACTAGCTGTCGTAACTGCTATCTCAGCAGTGCTGGGCAACGTAGTAACCCTGAGTTGGGAGCGCGCAATTGTCTTGCCCGAAGACGATAACCGGGCTAAGGATATTGTTCTGCTCGGTGTCATTTCTGTGTCGTTTTTAGTTTCGGCACTAGCGCTCGTCGCCTACCTGACCCAAGAAACACTGTCACACCTTTTTGACTCTGAAGTGTTCCTAATTTACTGGTGGCTCGTTCCGGTTACGGTCGGGGCGCTTGGCTTTTACACCATTGCCTCATCGTGGCTCGTGCGACGCCAGGAATATCCGTCTCTCGCGATAAGGAACGCGGTCCAGGGAGTGAGCCAAGCTAGCTCGAGCATTATCTTGGGGCTGAGCGGTGTGGGCTCGCTCGGACTTATATCGAGCGTTGCAGTCGGAAGAATCGCTGCTCTTGTCGGAATGGTACGGTTTCAAAAAATGCCGTCATCTCGGCGCCGAGAGCTGAAAGTAGCGGCGCTTCGATATAAACGATTCCCACTCGTAAACATGTGGTCGCGGGTGCTCAACTCCTTGGGGCTACAACTTCCGGTGATCTTGATAGTCGCTTTGTACGGTTCCGTGGAAGCTGGACTTTACGCGCTCACGTTGCGTGTGCTGGCAGCACCAGTTGGCATCGTTGCGGATGCAGTGAGCCAGTATTTTGAGGGATCCTTCGCCAGCCAGAACAGGGAAGGTGGGCTCGGCCTTCGACACATGCTGTCGACGTTTGCTTTTCGGCTCCTAGCGGTGGCGGCGTTGCCGGCTGTCACCGTCGCGGTCGCTGGACCTCTGCTATTCCAGCTGGTGTTCGGAGCTGAGTGGGCCACTGCGGGCTTCTATGCGCAGCTCCTCGTCATCTCCTACTTCGCTCAATTTGTGGTCTCACCTATATCCCGGGCATTGGTGATCCTGGAGTATCAAGGCACCCAGCTTGCGTGGGATGCGTCACGTCTCGCAGCGACCTCTGCCGCGGTGTTGCTCAGCTGGGTCGCAAGCGACAACTTCGTCGTTTGTGCGGTCGCGCTCGCCTCGGTTCAGACGCTCTGGTACGCGGTGCTTTTCTTCTTATGTCGCTCGGCTGCTATAGCCACCGAGCGCAAGGCTAAGTACAACAGAGAGAATGGGCTATGAGAGTTTGGCTGATCAACCACTATGCCAGCGACCCTAAAGAGTCCGCTTCGGGCTCCCGGCACTACTCCCTCGCCCATCGTCTGCACCAGCTGGGGTGGGAGCCGACCATCATCGGGGCGAGCGTTGAGCACAACTCCTCCAAGCAGCGCTTGCAATCGGATGAGAAATTCAGTGACACCTCCAATGGAGGCGTCGCCTTTCGTTGGCTCCGAACGCGGTCATATGTTGGCAATGGGCCCGCCAGAATCATAAACATGGTTGAGTTCACTCTGGCCTTGCTCAGGCGGCGTTCGCTGGAGGGCCTCGAGCGGCCTGACGTCATCATCGGCAGCACTGTTCACCCGCTGGCGGCGTGGGCCGCGAGTCGCTTGGCAAAACGACTCAAGGTCCCGTTCGTGTTCGAGATTAGAGATCTTTGGCCGCAGACGCTCATCGACATGGGGAAGCTCTCTCAAAAGGGATTCATCGCCCGTGCCATGCGGCAGTTAGAACGCCATCTTTCCGCCAGAGCCGCGCGAATAATCAGTCCACTCCCGTTTGCAGGGGAGTATCTAGCGACGATCGGTGTCGATCCAGAAAAAGTAGTGTGGATCTCGAACGGAACGAACGTCGATGAGTTCGACCCGAGCCCCGCGTCAGACCGACTGTCGCCCGAGTTCACGTTCCTATATTTCGGCTCGATCGGGTTCGCAAACGGTCTACCGGCAATCATGACTGGTTTTGCGCGCGCGATCGCTTTGCGGCCGGACGCGAATATGCGGTTGGTCTTCGTCGGCAACGGCCCCGAGAAAGCGGAATTGCTGAGGCTTCGCAGCCAATTGGGGCTGGGCGACTTGATGGAATTCAGGCAGGCGGTACCAAAAGACGAGATTCCGAAGGTGGCAGCTGCGGCCGATAGCTTGGTTCTCAATCTGCTTGATTTGAAGATCTACCGCTACGGCATCAGCCTCAATAAACTGTTTGATTACATGGCTGCAGGGCGCCCCATAGTCATGGCTAGCAACTCTAGAAATAACCCGGTGAGAGATTCAGGCGGCGGCGTGTGCGTCGCGGGAAACGATGCTGACGCTATTGCGGGTGGGCTGCTGAGGGTTCTTGATTCCAGCTCGGCGGAGCGCGAAGACTGGTCGAAAAAGGCGAGTGATTATGTCTCGGAGCACTACGACTACCGCGTATTAGGGGACCGACTCGACTCGCTTATGCGAGAAGTCGTCGATGAAGGCACGACATCGTGACCTCGAGCCCGGGTCCAGAAAATAATCGCAGCGTTAGGCTTCAAACTATGCGCTTTCAGCGGCCGGTTGGCCTAGCGACGCCAAAGGTACTCATACGGGACGTCGTTCTATTGCCGCTATCTGTTGTCGGGTATGCAGTAGTCCTGCACTATGTGTATTTCACGCTCGTGACTCCGACGTTCAGCTACCTTGGGTATCGCTACGAAGCACCTGTTCCCCAGATAATCGTCATAACAACTTTCGCGGCTACCCTCGTAGCGCTTTGCTTGCCGCGCAGGATCGAACGGCCTTCGAGCTTTACGCTGTGGATGCTATTTGCAATCGCGGTTGCGCCCGGAATGCTTATGGCCCCGTATGTAGGCTTCCTCTCTCCCGAACAAGCTCTAACCGCCAGCTTGGCCGTGGGGGGCAGTTTTCTGATCGCGGTATTCGGGGCTAGACGTCGATCTCCGGTGAAGCCCCTTCCGTTTCGGCTATCCGCGACCTCGTTTTGGATCGTCATCGGGTTGGTATCGGCGCTCACTTACGCCCTGATGGCGTTCACCGTTGGCCTCAGCTTGCAGTTCGTATCGATATTGGATGTGTACGACGTTCGGTCCGAGTACGCGGCCGGTCTCTCCGGTGCCGGGGCTCTCGGGTATCTGGTGAGCACGCAAGGGAACGTAATCAATCCGCTAATCATTGCCCGTGGCCTCTACACGAAGCGGTGGGACGTGGTGCTGCTCGGCGTATTGGGGCAAGCGCTTCTTTTCAGCGGAACCGGTTTCAAGACAATTCTTTTCTCGGTTCCTGCCCTGCTTCTGGTGGCGTTCGTTTTCCGGAAGAAGGTCTGGCCCAGTCCGCTCATCATTATTGCCGGAGCAACCATCATGATGCTCGTGGCTGCTGCTCTCGATGAGATTTCCGACAGCAACCTATGGACTTCCCTCTTTTCTCGACGTTTTCTGTTTACGCCGGGTCTTCTTTTGAGCGTCTACGTCGGCTTCTTCACTGCGAACCCACAAGTGCATTTGAGCGGATCAATATTTGGCTCATGGCTCGATTATCCGTACGAATTGAGCGTCCCGCGCGTGATCGGCTTGGCGACAGTCGGTTCGTCAAGCACGGCGATGAACGCGAACCTTTTTGCAGACGGTTTCGCGAACTATGGTTATGCGGGCATGGCAGGTGCTGCTGTTGTCCTGCTCGTTTATTTGCGAGTACTCGACCGGGCTGCGCACGGTTTGCCGGTGGCGGTCGGGTCTCTAGTGATGTTGATGCCTACTATCGCTTTATCAAACTCTGGAATCTTGACGTCGATGTTGTCGCATGGTCTTTTTGTCGCGATCCTTTTGCTCGCGGTTGCACCGAGAGATCTTTGGGCGAAACCTAAATTTCGCCCAGCGCCAGATCTTGCTGACCAACCCCGAATCGGCGACTACAGAAAGTAACTTTTGGTGAAGGCGATAACTTCGCGTCGCTCCCCGAACCGGTCCTCGTAGAGCGGTAGCGGCGGCATGCCCCAGAAGTCGAACCCCGCAGCGCGAGATAGGCTTGGCATTCACAATTTGGGGGTAAGCACGTGCACGAAGGGCCCCGCGCTACGCGTTTTCGGCGCCGCATTACGGGAGTGCTGTTCGTGGGGTACGCGCTGTTTGTGGCCGCGATTACGCTGACACCGCAGATGCCGGGCACCGGCACGGTGTCACGCGTGGCCTATCGCCTGCTTGAAGCGCTTCACAGCCGTGGGGTGCCGCTCAGCGTCAACTACCTCACCATCGAATTCATCGGCAACGTCCTGATGTTCGTGCCGCTCGGCATCCTGCTTGCCATGCTTCTGGCTCGCCGCCACTGGTGGATGCTGCTCTTCGCCGGCACCCTGATGTCAGCCGCCATTGAGCTCAGCCAGCTGCTCTTTCTGCCCTCGCGCTACCCCGAGGTGCGAGACCTGATCTCTAACACCACCGGCTTTCTTCTCGGAGCGCTCGCTGCCATCCTCATCCGGCTGCTCGTCGCGCACCGCGACACCCTTGTTGAGCGCGACCGTCAGCACGCCGAACGATCTCGCCGCCGCTATTTAGCGCGACGCGGCAGTGGTCCCTACTAGGCGCTACGCCAGCAGTATTGGGCCGCGGGCCGCGAGGCTAAGGTGTGGGCGAGGCCGCTCCCTGAAGCTGCGCGTGCAAGTTCTTGGCCATCGTCTCGAGCACGGTCACCGTCGTTCGGTACTGCTCGTCGGTAACGCCCGCAGTCGCCTTAGTGCGTTCGCCCGCGATTACCGCCGCGAGACGCTCCACCACACCACGACCGCGCTCGGTGAGATCAAACAGCGAGCCGTCCGTCGTGAGCCAGTCGCTTTCCACCAGCTCATCCAGCGACTCCCGCGATGTGGTGTGCGGATCAGTCGCGGGTGCCAGCGGGGTCACGGCGCTCTTCGGTAGCAAGAAGGGCGCGATCTCGATATCCAGTCGATCGATACCGGCCGGTCCCTTGGCCAGCACGACAAGAAGTTGCCACTGGCGGCGAGTGATGCCGTGCTCTTCGAGGGTGAGGGCGAAGAGGTCGTCGATGATGCGGTCAACGACCTTCACCCAATAACTGATGGGTTGTTGCGTGTCCATAATCTGAGATTACTCCTGTTCTCAGTACACGAAGCCAACCAGCCCAGAACTACAAACGACGATCGCGAACTAGTCGATCACCGACTGCTTGGCCTTTACCGGCAGCATCAGCACGAGGCCCGCGAGCAGCACGATCACGATTCCGATGATGCCGAAACGAGTGTCTCCCGTCATGGCCACAAACAGGGTGAAGAGGCCGGGAGCCAAGAAGCTCACGGCGCGACCCGTGGTGGCATAGAGACCAAAGATCTCGCCCTCGCGCCCGACCGGTGTGATGCGCGCAAGGAAGCTGCGGCTTGCTGCCTGCACGGGCCCGACGAAGAGCGTCAAGAACAGGCCAGCGATCCAGAACCCGGTTTTGGCGTCGCCGACGAAGAGCACAGCGAGACCGGCGAGCACGAGACCGATCAGTGAGCCGATGATCACGTTCTTGGCGCCCAACTTGTCGTCGAGCCATCCGCCAATAAAGGTTCCAATACCGGCCACGAGGTTGGCGGCGACCGCGAAGTAGATGACCTCGCTGGGGCTGAAGCCGAACACTTGCGCGGCAATGATCGCGCCGAACGTGAAGACGGCGGCGAGGCCATCACGGAACACCGCGCTCGCGAGCAAGAACATGAGCACCTGAGGGCTCTTCTTGGCGAGAGTCTTGATGGTGCCAAAAAGCTTGGCGTAGCTGGCGAAGAAACTCACCCGGTTTTCGCGGGCACCGGCGGGAATCTCCGGCACAGCAATCAACACTGGGATCGCGAAGATGGCGAACCAGGCCGCCGACGCCAGAATGGCAAAGCGGATGTCGAGGGCTCCGCCATCCGAACCAAACGGCACGTTGAGCAGGCCGTTGCCCGTATCGCTGCCGAAGTTCTGAATGAACAACACGAGCAGGATGATCAGCAGCACGATGCCGCCGATGTAACCCATACCCCAGCCGAAGCCCGAGACGCGGCCCACCGTCTTAGGGGTAGAGACCTGCACGAGCATTGCGTTGTAGTTGACGCTCGCGAACTCGAAGAAGATGTTGCCGGCCGCCAACAGCGCGGCGCCCAGGTAGATATAGGAGGGGATCGGTACGACGAAGAACATTGCCCCCATCGCCACCACGACTAAGCCCGTGTTGATCGCGAGCCACAGCTTGCGGCGACCGGAGCCGTCAGAGCGCTGCCCCAAGATGGGCGCCAAAAGGGCAACGAGAATTCCGGCAATGGTCAGGGCCCCAGAGATCACGGTCGTGTTGCTTGCCTGGGCAAGAACGAGCGCCGGGTTCTTGTCGTCGCCTGCCGCTGCGGCCACGATCTCGGGATCGATGAACAGTCCACTCGCGAGGTAGGTGCTGAACACGAAGGTTGTGACAACCGCGTTGAACGCTGCGGAGCCCCAATCCCAGAGCGCCCACGCGCGCACGCGACTCTTCGGAATCGCGGATTCCGTGATGAGGCCTTGCCCGACCGTGCCAATCGCGCGCGTGTTCGAGACGCGCGGAACAGCCGGAGTGCTGGGGGCGTCGTTGTCGCCAGTGTTGTCCTTCATGCGAACAGGCTAGTGGTGTGCAGTAAACAATGGGGGCTCACGCCGCAGCGCGCCGGTTGAGCGGTGAGCAGCATGCCATGATCAGCGGCCTGAACTAGACCACTTTTTCGCTGAAAGACTGATCCATGGCCTAGGGAGCAAGCCCAGTCGAACGTGGCACGAACGGAGATCCGATCTCGGCGAACGCCGGGTGCTCGTGGCTGTCATCGCCGTGGCAGCCCTATGTTTACGGGGATTTTTTGTCATGGTGGCGTGCGCATAGTTTGTATCGTTTGGTAACGAATTGCTGCGGTGGGGGACAAATCGGGGTACTTTCAGAGACGTAGACGTATACGTATACCTGTCTTCGATGTCTCCCGAATGGTCTCTTTTCATTCGCTGACCCGATCCGACCGCCTCACCCGCGATTTAAGGCCACACCTGTGAAGTTTTTTACGCACTCTCTGCTCGCCGTAGCCCTTGTGGTGGCGAGCATCACTGTTCCCGCCGCCGTTGCGACCGCGGCGGGCAATCCCGATGTGCAGCTCACGAGCGAGGTGAGCGCCTCCACTCTGTATGGCAGTGACGTGTCGGTCACGCTCTCGGTGCAGCAGTCATCGGTGCCAGCGATCAACGCCTACAACCTGACTTTCACTGACATCCTGCCGGTGGGCGCTACGCTCACCGACTCGACCTACCCCGTGAGCGAACAGATCCTGTTGTCGGATGGAACGACCAAGGTAATTTGGAGCAACGTCGCTGACCTTTCAGCAGGCATCGTGCTGCCGCTGACCTATTCGTTTGCGTATGACCTTCTCACTTATGACGTGGATGCCACGTTCACAAACGACGCGGAAGCGTTTGTTAACTCCAACCCGCGCATTGTCGTTGAGTTCGATCCTGAAACCGGCGAGGTTGACGAAGACACTCGCACCGGGTGGGACACGGCGACTTCCACCACCACGTTGGTGCCCTTCGAACTTGAGAAGAGTGAACCGAGCCCCGAGGGCGAGCTGCTGCGTGGTGTTCACGACAACAAGACCGTCTACACCCTCGAAATCACCAACAACAGCGTTAATGACAGCACCAATTTTTCGATCGTCGACTACTTGCCTGCGGGTCTTGAATTCCTCGGATGCTCCAGCCAAGACAACACTGCGGGAACCGACGAGGAGTACACCGGTTCCGGCCGCATCGACGACACCCCGTTGCCGGCTGCTGTTGATTGCAACGGTTTCGTCCCCACGACCTCAACGGTGACTGTTGACCCCGACGGAGCGGGCCCTCTCCCTGACGCTGTTTACACAAAGGTGGAGTGGACCTCCCTCGGCACTATCGCCGCCGGCGACACGCTCGAAATTTCTTACGCTGCTGCAATCCCGTTGCGGGAAAACGAGGCCTCGGCCGGCAACGCCACCGCCAACCTTGACAACAACACGGGAGCGCTGACCTCAGACGAGCAAGAGCTCACGAACTACGCGGTCGCTACTGGCACCTATGGCACGACGGAATACACGGATGACGACACCGCAACGGTGACCGCTGAAGACGTTTCGCTCCAGAAGACCGTTGACGATCCAGGGATCGAGCAGGGCGACACGAGCATCTGGTCGCTCACATTCCAGGCATCCGAGTACGCGCTCTCGACGAGCAACTTCACGATCATCGATACGATTCCGGATGGCCTTGACTACAAGTCCAGCGCGCCGGCTGCTGATTCAGCGGTGACGAATGCCGACGGCACCATCACTCTGTCGTGGGATTTCCCCGGTTTTGTGGCCGCGTCAGAATCTCGAACGATCACGGTGACGACAGAGGCCCGCACCGACTACCGCAACGGTGGTGGCCCGGTGAGTTCCAACGACGAGTGGGTAAATACCGTGACTCTTGGAGGCACCGCGGAAATTATCACCGACAGCGGAGCGAACACTTCAACTCTCCCTATCGTCGATGACTCAAGCGCCAGCCAAACGGGGCAGGGCATCGACATCAACAAACGCGTCGCCCAGCCTGCGGATATCGCGACTACCTGTGGGGCTGAATCTGGTCTGGCCTTCAGCGAGACCGTCACTGGCCCGTTCCATCCTGGCGACCTCGTTTGCTACGAATTGACCGTTGACTTCCCCGGGATTCTCGACTCTCTCGAAGTTAACGTGGCCGACTTCCTTCCCGCCGGTTTTACGTATGAAACTTTCGAGTACACCTCGGCCAGCACCTTGACGGCAGCCGATGGCATCGTCTTCTCCAATGACGCGGGCTCACCTCTGCTCAGCTGGAACGTGGGCGACGTCGATGCTTCAGCCGAATTCCAGGTTCTTATTTCCGCCCGGATCAGCGACCCTGCCGCGATCACTGATGGTTCGATTACCGCGAACATCATGAAAATGACGTACGAGAACACCGCCGGCGATGTGTTCCAGCTGCGCGATCAGGCCGACACGCTTGTCGAAAAGCCGATCGTCACTGTGGCCAAAGGCATCACAGAACTCAACACGAATCCGATCAGCGGCGCGCCCGTCGACACCCTCACGGTGCAGGCGACTGATCGCGTGACCTACTCCATCACCGTGACCAACGACGGAAGCCAAGCGGCCGAGAACATCTCGATCCGAGATAACCTGCCCGCGCTTCTGGAATGCTCCGACATTGAGAACATCAGCGACGCCGGTGCCTGTGGTTCTCCGGCACCCGTGCGCTCCATTGAGTGGACTGTCCCTGGCCCCGTCGCTGCCGGTGATAGCTATACCGTGACCTACGACGTGATCACCCCCGACGACTCGTCGCTGGGCGATGTGTTCCTCAACACCACCGGTGTTCGCAACTACGAAGGCGACACCAACAACGGTGGCCCGCAGGTCTACGTTCCCGAGAACAATATCGATCCGACTCTCGAAGACGACGCCAACAGCGATGAGGCGACCGACACGGCGACCGCTAGTGTCGAACGTCCCACCGTCGTCAAGACGGCGACAACTTCGATCGACGAGGGTGGAAATAACGCTGCCTCCGAAGCAACGATCGGCGAACTCATCACCTACACGGTGACCACCACCATTCCTGAGGGCGGAAGCGCTTACGAAAACCCTGCGGTAACCGACATCATCAGCGATGACCTAGAAATCGTGGGAACCCCCACCTTTACGGTGGATGGCGGCGCCTCGCAGAACGCGACGGTAAGCGGCCAACTCGTCACGGCGCCGTTGGGGGCGACGTACACAAACGAGCCCAATAGCGGTGACGACCTCATCGTGCTCACGATCGTCGTCCGGGTGCTGGATGCCAGCGGCCCTGTCCGCGCCGACGCCGTCTCCAATAACGCCACCCTCGCGTGGGATCACATTGATGGCTCGAGCGATTCCGGGGTGAGCGACAGCGTCACGACAACCATCGTGGAGCCGGACATCAGCCTGCAGAAGAGCAGTAATGCCGTAGACGGCATGGTCGCAGCGGGTGACGTCATCGAATACACGCTCGCACTGCGCAACAGCAGCGCATCCAATGTGTCGACTGCTCACGACACGGTCATCGTCGACACTCTGCCGGATACGGTCCAGCCTCTCAACGGCACCGGCGACCCCGTCACGGCTGATGCGACGCTCCCCGGCGGCGGAGTGTGGGATCAAAGCGAGCGCACGATCACCTTCACCGTCGCGAGCATCGCGCCGGGCGCAGGCCCCGATTTCACCTACAGCGTCGAGGTCGTTAACCCCTTGCGCGGTGGTGCCGCCATCGTAAACACGGCGGATGCGACCACCACTTCGATCGCCGGAGAAGTTCCCGACGAGCGCACGTCAGAATCTGCCCTCGGAACAGAAGAGGGCGGGTACCAAGACTCCAGCATTGTCACGCTGCAGACACCGGGCGTGGGCGTCAACAAGACGGCAACTCCGGAGACGCGCACGATCGGCGAGGCCGTGACCTACACCGTCGACGTGACTATCCCGTCGGGCGTCCTCGCAGACGACGTCACCATCATCGACACGATGCCGGCCAACGTGCGGTTCGGCGCCTTCAACGATGACGCTGTCTGCGATCAGGATGGCTCCGCGTGCAGTGAGGAAGTTGACCTCATTGGTGCTCCGAGCACGAGTGACCGCACCATTGGTTTTTCCATTGGTGACTTCGACCCGGCTGTGGCTGAAGATCGTGTCATCACGTTCAGCTACACCGGCATCGTGACGACGGCTGCGACAGATGGCAGCACGCTCGTGAACACGGTTCGTCCGTACTGGAATGACGAAAACCTCGTCGATGGAACGCCGACGACAGTGCCGGCCCCGGCAGACTTTGCCAACGACGGAACCCCGTCGACCGCGAACACGCAGATTGTCGAGCCGACGCTCACGATTGACAAGGCTGTCGAAGATCAGACGGCCGACTCCGACACTCGCCGCGCCAAGCCCGGTGATGCCCTTGAGTACACGGTCATCGTGACCAACACGGGTACCGCGCCCGCCTATGACGTCACTGTCACGGATGCTCCGGATGACCGCGTTACCGATTTCACCTCGGTAGCCCCGGCCGGTGTCACGAACACCGACTCTGACCCCTCCGACGGAACCCTGAGCTGGAGCATCTCAGGCCCCATCGCTGTCGGCGATTCTGTGGAGATCACTTACACGGTGACGATGCCTCTCCTCAGCGGGAGCGACGCAGTGCTGACCGGTGCAGAGATCGTCAATACCGCGGATATCTCCGGATACTTCGGTGTGCCAGCTGCAGACCGAGATCCCGCGATCGACTACAACGAATACGACGATGTAACCGCCGATGTGGTGAGCATCGAACTCGATCTCGCCTCGATCGGAAACTACATCTGGTACGACGTCAACAACGACGGTGTGCAAGATCCCACTGAGCCGGGGCTCGCGAACGTCGGTGTCACGGTGGTCGGATTGGGTGCCGACGGCACGTTCGGCACTCCCGACGATAAGACGTACAACACCGTCACCGACAGCGAAGGTGAATACCTTGTACAAAGCCTGCCCAGTGGCATCTACCGCGTCACGGTAGACGCCGCAACGCTCCCCGCGGGAATGACAGCAAGCTACGACTTCGATGGCACCACGGTCACGCCGAACGGGGTGTGGCAGGGTGCGCTCGCCGAAAATGGCGAGGAACGCGATGTCGACTTCGGTTACACCGGTACCGGCTCCATCGGCGACTACATCTGGTTCGATCAGAACTCGGATGGCATCCAAGATTCGAATGAGCCAGGCCTTCCCGATGCGACTGTCACGGTCGTCTTCGGCGGGCAGGATGGCGACCTCGCAACGACCGCAGACAACGCAACCATCACGACCACCACGGATGCCGACGGAAACTACACGGTCAACAATTTGCCCGCTGGTCCCTACTCCGTCACGGTGAGCGACCTGCCCGCCGGATACGCCGTCGTTTCTGACCCCAATGGGGGAACGAGCGAAACGTCGACAACCGCATTGACAGCCGGCGAGGACCGTACTGATCAGGACTTCGGATACAACGGCACCGCATCCATCGGTGACTACGTGTGGCTCGACCGCGATAACGATGGTGTTCAAGACCCCACCGAGCGCGGCATCAACGGCGCTCAACTGCAGTTGACGTGGTTCGGTAACGACGGCATTGAAGGCAACGGCGACGACGGCGTGTTCCTCACGACCACGGATGCGCTGGGCGCCTACACCTTCCCCAACTTGCTTCCGGGTGACTACTCGGTCGAGGTTTTGGGCGGGTTGCCTGACGGTGTTGTCAACAGCTTCGACAGCGACGGAAACAACAACTCGCAGACTCCGGTCTCTATCTCTGTTGGAGATGCGGTGACGAGCGTTGACTTCGGTTACTTCGCAGACTCTGTAATTGGAGACCGTGTGTGGTGGGACCGTAACTCTGACGGTGTTCAGAACGTGGGAGAGCCTGGCCTCGGAAACGTCGACATCAGTGTCACCTACTTCGGTGCCGACGGCGTCGCGGGCGGAACTGGCACCAACACCGACGTCGTGTACACAGCTCAGACCGATGCTGATGGTGACTGGATCATCATCAACATTCCTGACGGCGAGTACCTCGTGGAGGTAACGGCGGGAATCCCTTCGGGATTCGCTCAAACCTATGACGACGATGCGGCAACCGAAGGATTAGGCGGCCAATCGCAGACCACCCTCGACGCCTCCGACCTCAACCAGGACTTCGGCTACAACGGCGACTCGAGCATTTCAGATCTCGTATGGCTCGATCTGAATAACGACGGTGTGCAGGATGCCGGTGAGCCAGGTCTTGCCGGTGTCGACGTGACTCTGGTCTGGTTTGGCGCAGACGGCGTTGCTGGCGGTGGCGATGACGTGACGTTCGTCGAAACCACCGACGACAACGGAGAGTATTTCTTCGGCGGTCTTCCTGAGGGCAACTACTCGGTGACGGTAGACACAGCAACGCTGCCGGCGGGACTTCTCCCATCGTTCGACGCGGATGCTGGCACGAACACGCCCACGCCGGGCACGCCAGCTTCAGGAGTCGCAGCGAACTCGACTACGGCAGTATCGCTGCCGGCTGACACCGATCTCGACACCATCGACTTCGGTTACGCCGCGACTGGTTCGCTCGGTGACACGGTGTGGCTCGACCAGAACAGTGACGGCGTCGTTGACGCTGACGAAGTGGGAATCCCCGAGGTTGGGGTGACGCTGACGTGGGCTGGCCTCGACGGTCTGCTCGGTACCCCCGACGACGTTGTGTTCACGACAACGACGGATGCGAGTGGCAACTACCTCTTCGAGCACCTTCCGACAGGAACCTTCACGGTGGAGCTGACGAACTTGCCTGCTGGAGTGGCAGCGACCGCCGATCCCGATGGTGGCGACGATGATGCGTCGCAGCTGGTGCTTTCGGCGGGCGAAGCCAACCTGGAGCAGGACTTCGGTTACGCCGGCGACGCGGGAGTAGGCGATCTGCTCTGGCTCGACGTCGACAATGATGGCGTTCAGGGTGCGAACGAGCCCGGCCTTCCGGGAATCGTGATCACCATCACCAGCCCCGGCACCGATGGAGTGTTCGGCACGGCTGATGACATCGTCATTACGACGACAACAGATGAGAACGGCAACTACCTCGAAGAGGGGCTGCCGGCCGGAGAAGTGCAGGTCTCGTACGATCCCACGACGCTCCCCGAGGGATACGTGCCCAGCGCTGATCTTGATGGTGGCGACTTCTTCGACACAACGGCAACGTTGGTCTCCGGAGAGACTCTGCTCGATGTCGACTTCATCGTCATCGGAAGTGCCACCTTGATCGGTGCTGTGTTCGATGATGCTGATGGTGACGGAGTTCGCGACACGGGCGAGTTGGGCATCCCGAACGCCACGGTTGATGTGGTGTGGGCCGGGCCAAACGGTCCCGTCACTATCACCGTGGTCACTGACGCCGACGGCGCGTGGGTTCTCACGAATCTGCCGGCGGGAACCTACACCGCAACGGTCGATCTGAGCTCGGTGAGTTCGGACTACCGTCCGTCGACCGGAACCTCATCAACGGTCGAGCTGCCGGCGTTCGGCTCGCGGTCGGTCGTTCAGGGGCTGACGAACCTCATGTTGGCGTTCACCGGATCCAACATTGCTCTCGGAGGCGGGCTCGCGGTTCTGCTTCTGCTGCTGGGGTTCGCGCTCACTCGCCCGCGTCGGCGAGCGGGCACTGCCACGGCGCCTGCAGTGGCTGCGCTAACGACAGGTAAGTAGTACAAATTCGCGCCTGAGCGCGGCGAGAGTGCGGGGCTAGTTGCCTGCACTCTCGCCGCGTTTGTGTCATGGGTGGGCCTGTTAACCGCTGTTTTTTCAGGAGTCAGCGGTTTGGGGGACTTTTCGGGGGACATAGACAACCCATTTCACCCGCTTACTAGGGCTGCAGGGATCATCGGGTGTCGCGTACCTTGGGTAGCAGTGTTACAACTGGGTCCTCTCTATGGGGGACTCGACTGCAGCGCTACATACCCGAGAACACCCGAGTTGCTTGCGACCTACACCCGATAATTTGGTAGGTCGGAGGCCAATCCCGAAGGTCTTACCCGTGAAGTTTTTGCTGCGCCCATTGCTCGTTGCTGCCCTGATGGCGGCGAGTATCACTGTTCCCGCGACGATCGCGACGGCCGCTGAAGCGGACATCGCCGTCAGCGTCGACCGTGAGGTGACCGCAGCTACGTTGTACGGCGATGATGTCTCCGTGACGCTCACTGCCCAGCAGACCTCCGGCACCAACGCGTACAACCTCACGTTCACCGACATCTTGCCTGCGGGGGCAACGTTGGTGACGAACTCCATCTACGGCGCACCCGAGATGATCGCTCTCGACGGTGGCGCCACGAAGCTCATCTGGAACAACGTTGCCGACCTCTCGTCGGGCGCCGTTGTTTCGCTCACCTACTCATTCAGTTACGACACGCCTCCCTACGTGGTCGGCGACACCTTGCCAGGCGTTGCTGAAGCGCTTGCCAACACCAACGCGCGCGCGCTGGTGAAGTTCGACAAAGACGGCGACGTCGTTGAGTCATCGCGCACGGTGGGTGGTTCGGCAGAGTCGAGCACCAAACTCGTTCCCTTCATCCTTGAGAAGACGGAGCTGAACAGCCCCGAAGACGAACTGCTGCGCGGCGTGCACGACCACCAGACGGTCTACGAACTCACTGTCACCAATAACGGCGTCAACCCCAGCTCTGACTTCACTGTCACCGACTTCCTTCCGGCTGGCCTTGAATTTCTCGGATGCTCCGCCGCTGACAACAGCTCAGACGACACCGAAGATTATGAGGGCTCCGGGCGCATCGTCAACTTCCCGAGCGCTGTGACCAACGACAACTGCGGAAACTTCTCCCCCGTCACCAGCACCGTGGTCGTCGACCCCGACGGCGATGGTCCCCTCCCTGAAGACGTGTACACGAAGGTTGTCTGGACGATTGACGGCCAGCTCGCTACCGATGGCATCATCACCATCCGTTACGCCGCCGGCATCCCCCTGCGCGAGAACGTTGCCTTCGACGGAGAAGCTACCGCGAACCTCGACAACAACATGGGTGACGTCACGTACGACGAGCAGCCACTCACCAACTACGCCGTCACCGACGGCACCTACTCCGGTGACGGAAAAAGCTACAGCGACGACGACACCGATACCGTTTACGCCGAAGATGTCTCGATTCAGAAAACTGTAAGCGACTCGGAAATCACGCAGGGTGCGGTGAGCACCTGGACGCTCAACTACCAGTCGTCCGAATACGCCCTCGAGACCGGAAAAATTCTGATCATCGATACGATCCCCGACGGGCTCGAATTCACCAGCAGCACACCCGCGCCGGACTCCGGCCCCACCTACAACGACGACGGAACGATCACGGTGTCGTGGGATGCTGCGGCATTCGCCGAGGCATCCGACAGCGGAGAGATCACCCTCGTCACAACCGCGCTCCCGGCATACCGCGTCAAGGGTACTGGCGGGGTAGAGCGCCCGGTGAGCTCGAACGACTCTTGGACGAACACCGTCGAGCTGGCGACAGCCACCACCATCATTGGTGAAGACGGTATCGAGACCTCAGAGATCGAGATTCTCGATACCTCAAGCGCCAGCCAAGAAGCCAAGGGCATCACGCTCACGAAGAAAGTTGCTGAGCCTGTTGCCCAGATGGATGGTGCCTGCGACACCATCGACGGTCTCGACTTCAAGGACAAGCAAGCTGCGGGCGTCTTCCACCCGGGCGATTGGGTTTGCTACGAACTGACCGTGGAATTCCCCGGCAAGCTCGACACCCTCGACAACGTCGTAAATGACTTTCTGCCCGCTGGTTTCACTTTTGTTAGCTACGCCGAAACTGCGCTCAATGATGTCGATTCGACATTCGTCGAGGTAGACCCCGAGGACCCCTCACGCCTGCTCACCTGGAACGTCGGAAACGTCGACAAGGGAACCACATTCCAGGTGCTGGTCACCGCCGAGATCACCGACCCCGCCGCCATCACCGATGGCGACATCACGTCGAACCTCATGAAGATGACGTACAAGAACACGGCTGGCGATGTCTTCCAGCTACGTGATGCCGCGGACACTATCGTCGAGAAGCCCATCGTTGCTCTCACGAAGGGAATCACAAAGGTCGACGGCGAAGCCGTGACCGGTGCGCCGAGCAACAAAGTGACCCTCCAGGCCACCGAAGTTGTCACGTATGAAATCGTCGTCACTAACGATGGTGGGCAGGATGCCGCCAAGGTCGAGGTGTGGGACAGACTGCCTTCAGGCTTGGCCTGCAGCGACGTTGTCGCCAGCTCACTCGCTGGCGGCGAGTGCGAGGCCGGAATCATCACCTGGACGATTGATGATCTCGCGGAAGACGAAAGCGCAACCCTCAGCTACAACCTCACGATCCCGGCAAATGCGTCCGCGGGCTTCGACTACACGAACACCGCCGGCGTACGCACCTACCAAGGCGAAGCCAACACGGGAACCCCCGCCGACTATTACCCGGTCAAGAACATCGACCCGACGGTAGAAAAGCTCGCTAACAGCGACGAAGCGAAGGATGTCGCGACGGTAAGCATCCCCGACCCAACCATCGTCAAGAGCGCCACCACGTCGGTCGTCTATGCCGACAACCTGGCGGCGGAAGCCACCATCGGCGAGCTCATCACGTACACGGTGACCACGACGATTCCGCAGGGTTCGAGCGTGTACAACAAGGCAATCATCACTGACAAGGTGGATGCGCGACTGTTGCTCATCGGCACCCCGACTTACGTTCTTCGGAACGACGACGGGGTGACCAACGGAACCGCAACGGTGGGCGCTAACCAGCTAGTGACGGTCGCGCTGCCGACGCCGTACGAGAACCTGCCCGACAGCGGCGACGACACGATCACGATCACGATCACGGCTCGCGTTCTTGACGCCAGTGGTCCCTCGATGTCGAACACGGTCAAAAATTCGGCCATCTTCGCGTGGGAACACGCAAACGGAACGCAAGCAACTTCCGTCTCCAGCAATGAAGTCAGCACGCTCATCGTTGAACCCCGCATTGCGGTGACGAAGAAGAGCAACGACCCCGACGGCATCGTTGAACCCGGGCAGCCCGTCACTTACACGGTGAAGGTCAGCAACAACAGTGCTCCAAATGTGTCGACAGCGCACGACACCGTTGCGGTCGACAAGATCCCTGACACTATTGAGCTCGTCGATGCAGCTGGAGAGCCGCTTGACGACGGCGATGCCGTCGGAACGTACGGCGTGTGGAACGAATCAGATCGGGAGGTCGTCTTCACGCTGGGTGACATCAAACGCGGTGCGTCCATCACGCTCACGTACAACGCCAAGGTCGTCAACCCCTTGGTGAGCAATTCAGCGCTCACCAACACCGTTGTCGCTACAACGACCTCGCTCGCGGGAACCGCCACGGGAGAGCGCACCTCGACCTCCGGCAAGACTGGCTACAAGGCGACCGCGAAGGTCACGCTGCAGGCGCCCGCCATCAGTTTGGTCAAGACCGCCACGCCGTCAACGCGCACCATTGGTGAAGTCATCGACTACACCGTCGTCGTGACTATCCCGAAGGATGTCGTCGCGTACGACACCACGATCATCGACAGCATGCCGACCGACGTACGATTCGGTTCCTTCACGAGCGCTACCTGCGATCAAGCCGGCGAAGAGTGTGTGGGACTGCCCGCGCTGAAGGACTCCGTTATCGGCGTCACTCCGGCGGCAACGGATCGCCAGATCGGCTATTTTCTCGGTGACATCGTCGCAGCTACCGCTGACCGCACTGTGACTCTGAAGTACACCGGAGTGGTCACGACGGCAGCTGAAGACGGTGATGTGCTTCGCAACACCGCTATCCCGCGCTGGAACTTCGAGAGCAAGGTCGACGACGAGCCCACGAGTGTCCCGACCTCGTTCGACACCTCCGGCCCAGCATCAAGCGCTGACGCCAAGGCCGTTGAGCCGAAGATCACGATCGACAAGGCCGTTGAGGGCCAAGACGGCGACAGCGATGCTCGCCGAGCCAAGCCAGGCCAGGAACTCAAGTACACGATCGTCGTGCGCAACACGGGCACGTCGCCCGCGTACGACGTAGTGGTCACCGACACCCCTGACATCCGCACCACGATCTCTGGCATCAGCCCGGCTGTGTCTAGCCCGGTTGCTGCCGGAAGCCTTGAGTGGACGATCGCGGAAATCCCCGTGGACGGCTCAGTCACGATCACGTACACGGCAGCCATGCCGCTGCTCAGCACGTCGACACTCGAAAAGCCTGTCGTCGCCAACACCGCAGACGTCACGGAATACTTCGGTGTTCCCAAGGCCAAGCGCACTGTCGCCGATGACTTCAAGAAGTACACCGACGTCACCGACGACACCGTTCGCGTCACCCTCGATGTTGCATCGCTGGGAGACGTCATCTGGTTCGACATCAACAACGACGGAACACAGAATGCTGCGGCTGCCGGTGTGACGGCTGAACCTGGCATCGCCGGAGTCACCGTCGACGTGATCTGGGCTGGCCCCGATGGCAACTTTGCGACAACTGGCGACAACGAGACGTTCTCGGCAGTTACTAACGCCACGGGCGGCTACCTCGTCTCCAATCTGCCGGGCGGGCAATACCGGGTGACGGTGGATGCCACGACGCTTCCTGCGGGAATGACTCCGACGTTCGACCTCGACAATGGCATCGACGTGCCGAACGGCGTCTGGCAAGGCTCTCTCGCCGCCGATGCTGAGAAGCGCGACGTCGACTTCGGTTACACCGGAACCGGCTCGATCGGTGACTACGTCTGGTTCGATCAGAACAAGGACGGCGTTCAGGATTCCAACGAGCCTGGCCTGCCGGGTGCAACCGTGACTGTTGTCTTCGGTGGCCTCGATGGCGACCTCTCGACGACGGGTGACAACATCACCTACACGACGACGACGGATGCCGAAGGCGCCTACACGGTAGGCCTGCTTCCCGCAGGGCCCTACTCCGTTACCGTCTCGAAGCTGCCGACCGGCTTCACCGTGGTCTCCGACCCCGATGATGTCGTTGACGCAACTTCGACGCTCACGCTGACCGCCGGCGAAGACAACGAGGAGCAGGACTTCGGCTACGCCGGAACCGGTTCGATCGGTGACTTCGTGTGGCTCGACCGCAATGGCGACGGCAAGCAAGACGACACCGAGCCCGGAATCTACGGCGCCACTGTCGAGCTGGCTTGGCTCGGTGCTGACGGCGAACTGGGCGGCGGCGACGACGCGGTCTTCACGACCACGACCGACGCTGACGGCAAGTACCTCTTCCCGAACCTGCTGCCGGGTGACTACTCGGTCGCAGTAACGGGCGGGCTTCCGGATGCCGCAGTTGCGAGCTACGACCGTGACGGCGACAAGGATTCTGTGACCCCGGTCACGCTCACTGCAGGCCAGAAGATTGACGATGTCGACTTCGGCTACGACGTGACCTCCGTTATCGGAGACCGCGTGTGGTGGGATCTCAACAGCGACGGCGTTCAAGACGACGGCGAGCCGGGCATCCCCAACGTCGACATCCGCGTCACCTACCTCGGCACCGATGGTGTTCTGGGGGGAGAGGACGCTGCTGGCGACCTCATCTTCACGGCGACCACTGATGCCGACGGCGACTGGACTGTCACCGAGATTCCTGATGGCAGCTACATCATCGAGGTAGTGGGCGGCGTTCCTGCTGGCTTCTTCCCGACCTGGGACAGCGACAGCCTCACCACGAACCCCGACCAGAAGTCTGAAATTGTCTTGGAGGGTTCGAACCTTGAGCAGGACTTCGGCTACGTTGGCGACTCGAGCATTTCAGACACCGTCTGGCTCGACCTCGACAAGGACGGCACGCAGAACAACGGCGAGCCTGGCCTGCCCGGTGCTGAAGTTACGCTCGTCTGGTTTGGACCGGATGGCGTGGCCGGCGGCGATGACGATGTCACCTTCGTGAAGACCACCGACTCCAACGGCAAGTACCTCTTCGGCGGACTGCCTGAGGGCGACTACTCCGTGACGGTGAACACCGACACGTTGCCGACCGGCGTCACCGCTACCTTCGATGCGGATGCTGGCCCTAACCAGCCCACCGCCGCGACGACGGCATCGACTGTCGGCCCCAACTCGACGACCGCTGTGGCTCTGCCGGCAGCGACCGACCTCGACAACATCGACTTCGGTTACGTCGGTACTGGCTCGATCGGCGACACCGTGTGGCTTGACCAGAACGGTGACGGCATTGTGGATGACTCCGAGTCAGGAATCGCCGAAGTCGACGTCACGCTCACCTGGGCTGGCCTCGATGGCGAATTGGGCACTGACGACGACGTGGTCTCGACCACGACGACCGATGCGAACGGCAAGTACCTCTTCGAAGATCTCCCCTCGGGACTCTTCACGGTTGAACTCGCCAACCTGCCTGCCGGTCTCACGGCAACCGCTGACCCGGATTCGGGCGACGACAACACGTCGCAGCTCACCCTGGCTGGCGCTGAAGCGAACCTCGTTCAGGACTTCGGTTACCGCGGCGACGCGGGAGTCGGCGACCTGGTCTGGCTCGATGTCGACAACGACGGCGTGCAGGGCGAGAACGAGCCCGGTCTCTCCGGAATCGTGCTGACAGTGACGAGCCCCGGCGCTGACGGAATCTTCGGCAGCGACGACGACATCATCATCACCACGACCACGGATGAGAATGGCAACTACCTCGTTGAGGGGCTGCCGGCTGGCGACGTGAAGGTCTCGTACGACCCCACGACGTTGACCGAAGGCTTCGTGCCAAGCTCTGACCTTGACGGCGATGTGCTCTTCGAGACAACGGCAACGTTGATCTCGGGGGAGACGCTGCTCGACGTTGACTTCGTCGTTATCGGTAGCGCAACGCTCAATGGCGTGGTGTTCGATGACCCGAACGGCAACGGCGTTCGCGACAGTGGAGATAAGGGAATCGCTAACGCGACCGTCAACGTGGTCTGGGAAGGCCCGAACGGTCCGGTAACGATCACCGTGATCACCGACGAGAAGGGTGCGTGGGAACTCACGAACCTTCCGGCCGGAACGTACACAGCCGCTGTCGACCTTGCGTCGGTCGATGCTGAATACCGCCCCTCCACGGGTACTACTTCAACGGTCGAGCTGCCCGCCTTTGGCGAGCGCTCGGTCATCCAGGGACTCACCACTGTGATGCTCGCCTTCACGGGTTCGAACATTGCCATGGGAGGCCTGCTTGCTGGATTGCTCTTGTTGAGTGGATTGCTGTTCCTGCTGCCGTCACGTCGGGTGCGCGGCGAAGGTAAGCAACTCCTCGCTATCGAGAAGTAGCAACAACAGCAGCAAGCGAGAAGGCGCGATGAGCGCACCGGGCGTCGGGCCCGGTGTACTCATCGCGCCTTTCGTCGTGGTGCTCGGAGCAGTACCTTGAGTCACTCCCACTCAACTTTCAGCTACCCGGCTTGACTCTCGGTGCGGGGAGGAGCAAACTTGATACAGCGCGACTCAAGTTCGCACAACCCAACGCTTAAAGGAGTAAGAGCACATGGCTCGAGCAGTAGGTATTGACCTCGGAACCACGAACTCCGTAGTTTCCGTTCTCGAAGGTGGAGAACCCACCGTCATCGCAAACGCCGAAGGAATGCGCACCACGCCATCCGTCGTCGCATTCACCAAGGATGGCGAAGTCCTCGTCGGTGAAACCGCCAAGCGTCAGGCCGTCACTAACGTTGACCGCACCATCGCATCCGTCAAGCGCCACATCGGTACTGACTGGACCGTTGCCATTGACGACAAGAAGTACACCCCGCAGGAGATCTCCGCTCGCACGCTTGCCAAGCTCAAGCGCGACGCCGAGCAGTACCTGGGTGAAGACGTCACTGACGCAGTAATCACCGTTCCCGCGTACTTCAACGACGCTGAGCGCCAAGCAACGAAGGAAGCCGGTGAGATCGCGGGCCTCAACGTTCTGCGCATCATCAACGAGCCCACCGCTGCAGCACTCGCGTACGGCCTCGACAAGGGCAAGGAAGACGAACTCATTCTGGTCTTCGACCTCGGTGGTGGAACGTTCGACGTTTCGCTGCTCGAAGTGGGCAAGGACGACGACTTCTCGACCATTCAGGTCAAGTCGACCTCGGGTGACAACCGCCTCGGTGGAGACGACTGGGATGCCCGTGTCGTTGACTACCTGATCCAGCGCTTCAAGGACTCGACCGGTGTCGACGTCTCGGGCGACAAGATCGCTAAGCAGCGCCTCAAGGAAGCTGCTGAGCAGGCCAAGAAGGAGCTGTCGTCGCAGATGTCGACGAGCATCCAGCTTCCGTACCTCTCGCTCACCGAGAACGGCCCTGCCAACCTCGACGAGAGCCTCTCGCGCGCCAAGTTCGAAGAACTGACCGCCGACCTGCTCGCACGGGTAGCGAAGCCCTTCAACGATGTCATCAAGGAGGCCGGCGTCAAGCTTGCCGACGTATCGCACGTTGTTCTCGTGGGTGGATCGACCCGTATGCCCGCTGTTGTTGAGCTCGTCAAGAAGCTCACGGGTGGCAAGGAGCCCAACAAGGGCGTTAACCCCGATGAGGTCGTCGCCGTTGGTGCCGCACTTCAGGCTGGTGTCTTGAAGGGCGAGCGCAAGGACGTTCTGCTCATCGACGTCACCCCGTTGAGCCTCGGTATCGAGACCAAGGGCGGAATGATGACCAAGCTCATCGACCGCAACACGGCTATCCCCACCAAGCGAAGCGAAACCTTCACCACGGCGGATGACAACCAGCCTTCCGTCTCCATCCAGGTCTTCCAGGGTGAGCGTGAGTTCACTCGCGACAACAAGAACCTCGGAACGTTCGAGCTCACCGGCATCGCGCCGGCGCCTCGTGGCATCCCGCAGGTTGAAGTTACTTTCGACATCGACGCCAACGGCATCGTGCACGTGTCCGCCAAGGACAAGGGCACCGGCAAGGAGCAGTCGATGGTTATCACCGGCGGTTCAAGCCTGTCGAAGGATGACATTGAGCGCATGGTCCGCGAGGGCGAAGAGCACGCTGCAGAAGACAAGGCACGCCGTGAGGCCGCTGAGGTTCGCAACAACGCTGAGCAGCTCGCGTACTCAACCGGAAAGCTCATCACCGACAACGCTGAGAAGCTGCCAGAAGACGTCAAGACCGAGGTTCAGGCCGACGTCGACGCGCTCAACTCGGCACTCGCTAGCGATGACGAAGCGGCTGTAAAGACCGCCTTCGACAAGCTCACCGAAAGCCAGCAGAAGATCGGCGAAGCAATCTACAAGCACCAGGAAGAAAACCCTGAGGCCGCTGCAGAAGGCGACGACGCACCCGCTGGTGAGAGCTCAGACGAAGACATCGTTGACGCTGAAGTTGTTGACGAAGACGAAGCTGACACGGACAAGAAGTAATGTCTCCCAAGAATCGCGACCACGACGAGAACCAGGATCCGGTGATCAATGACGCAAGTCAGAGTGATTCGGAGACCGGCAACGTGAGTGCGTCTGACTCGGCTGCCGCAGAGGAATCTGCGGCAGCCGAGGGGCAGCCCTCCTCTGCTGAGGACGCTGCCGCGGGCGCCGATAAGGCCCCCGACGAGCTGAGCGAAGAAGACCAGCGTCTTCTCGACGAAGCAAGCCGGGACCTCGTTGCCGAGATGCGTGATCAGATGATGCGTGCGCAAGCTGAGTTGGTGAACTTCCGTACCCGCGTTGAGCGGGATCGGGTGTCGAACCGCGAAGCTGTAATCGCCGACGTCGTTCGTTCGATGTTGCCCGCGCTTGATGACCTCGATCGTGCTGACAAGCACGGCGACATCAGGGAGGGAACCCCCATCGCGCTCGTTGCTCAGAAGATCAACGCGAGCTTTGAGCGGTTTGGCCTGCGCAAGATCGGCGAAAAGGGCGAAGCCTTTGACCCCGCTTTTCACGAGGCCGTTGTTCACTTGAACGACCCCGAGGCAACGCAGAACACGATCGCTGATGTCATCGAGCCGGGCTACATTCTTGGTGAGCGCGTAGTGCGTGCCGCGAAGGTTGCTGTCTCTGGCCCCGCTGACTAGGGCCGGGGGTGGCGTGTAGTGGCTAGCCAAGATTGGTTCGATAAGGACTTTTACAAGGTGCTCGGGGTGTCGAAAGACATTTCTGAGGCCGAGCTAAAGAAGACCTATCGCAAACTCGCGCGTCAATTCCACCCGGATTCGAACCCGGGAGATCCGAAAGCTGAAGCGCGCTTCAAAGAGATCAGCGAAGCGCACTCCGTGCTCTCTGATCCCGAGACGCGCAAAGAATACGATCAGGTTCGTGCCATGGGCTCGGGCGCTCGCTTTCAAGCGGGCGGCCAAGGCGGTCAGGCTGGCGGCTTCGAAGATGTCTTTGGTGGCATGTTCGGTGGCGGTGGCCAAAGTTATGGCGGCGGTCAGAGCTACGGCGGAGGGCAATCGGGCGCAAGCTTCGAAGACCTCCTCGGTGGCATGTTCGGCGGTCAGGCTGGCCCCGGCGGCGGTCCCGGCTTTCGGGGCGGCCCCGCTAAGGGTCGCGATCTAGCCGCGAACACGACGCTCGACTTCGCGACTGCGATCAACGGCGAAACAATCAAGCTCCAGCCGGCGGGCGGGCGACCGATGAACGTCAAGGTTCCTGCGGGAGTCAGCGACGGTCAGAAGATCCGCCTCAAGGGCAAAGGCGAGCCGAGCCCGAATGGTGGCCCGGCTGGCGACCTCGTATTGACGGTGACCGTGCGCAAGCATCCAGTATTCGAACGTGACGGCAACAACATTCGTGTTGTGGTGCCAATCACGTTTGTGGAGGCCGTACGCGGTGCCACGATCGAGGTGCCCACGCTCGGCGGTGCTCCGGTGAAACTGAAGGTTGCACCGGGAACCCCGAGCGGGCGAGTACTGCGGGTCAAGGGCCGCGGAGTAGCGACAGCAAAAGCGACCGGAGATCTGCTTGCCGAAGTGCAAGTGGCGGTGCCAAGCCACCTTCCGGATGCTGCACTCAAGCACCTCGAAGCCTTTGCTGACGCGATGCCCGCAGAGAACCCGCGGGACGACCTGATTGCCCGAGCCAGGAGCTAAGAACTATGGATGAGCTAACTCCCGCGTTTGCGATCGCCGTTGCGGCGGAGCTGGCGGGAATGCATCCGCAGACGCTGCGACAGTACGACCGTCTGGGTCTCGTGTCTCCCACGAGAACCAGCGGTCGGTCGCGGCGTTACTCCATGCACGACGTGATGCAGTTGCGTGAGATCGCGGCGCTCAGCGCCGAGGGCCTCAACCTCGAAGGCATCAAAAGAATTCTCGACCTTGAAAACCAGGTCACGGGGCTCACGGCTCGCGTGCGCGAACTTGAAGCGGCGCTCGCTGATGAGATGCTCTCTCGCCCGGGCCGCCGCGTGTTTGCGGCGGGTCAAGCCGGCGAAGTGATCTCGCTGCGGGCAGGAACCCGCGCTGAACGCACCGACCAAGTCGTGCTGTGGCGCCCCTTCGTGCGCCGCGATAACCAGCTTCCGCGCTGATGATGGGCGCGGCACACCCTCAGCACTCGCCACTACGGTGGGAGATGTGATGTTCCGCGAAGCACCGCCCCTCGGCACGCGCGCAATTCTGCGGCAGCGCTGGAGTGAAGTCTCCTTTCTGCACTGGAAAGTCGACCCCGCCGTGGTGGCACCTTTCATGCCCGAAGGCTGTCGCCCCGACACCCTCAACGGCAGCTCCTGGGTAGGGCTCATCGCGTTTCAGATGTCACAAAGCTCATTCTTCGGCGGCCCCCGCATCCCGTGGCTAGGCGACTTTCCCGAAGTGAATGTGCGGCTCTACTCTGTCGACGAGAAGGGGCGGCGTGGCGTCGTGTTTCTCTCGCTCGAGGCCTCGCACCTGATTCCCGTTCTCACCGCGAGGGTCGCTTTTGGCTTGCCCTACCAGTGGGCCTCGATGAAGATCGGGCAGCGTGACGGGCAGATTGCCTACAAAACTCGGCGGCATGGCCAGCCGGATGCGGCATCCCACATCATTGTGCGACCGATCGACGACCAGGCGGCCAGCGTCTCACTCGCGGCCGACCCCGAGGCCACCTTTCTCACCGCGCGCTGGGCGTTTCACGAAACTCACCGTGGACGCACGATCTACGCTCGCAACCACCACGAGCCCTGGCCTCTGCAGCCGGCCGAATTGGTCTACCTCGATGATGGCCTGCTTGCCGCAGCAGGGTTCGAGGGGCTAGCAGACCGCGCCCCCGACTCCGTTCTCTACGCCAGCGATGTTACGACGGTGTTTGCGGCACTTCAGCGGCCGCTCCAGATTCGAATGCCGCAATCGCGGCCAGTGTGGACATCTCAGCGTTCTTCTTAGGTTCTGAGAGCAATATGCCTACCTTGTATAGACAATTTTGTGCAATATGGTCTCACCAGCACAAATGAGCATTGCCTCTTGGGTCGGTCGGGGCCATGATGAGTAACCACAACGTCATATAGGCACAACACGATTGAAACGATTGACCCGGAGAATGAACGCACGGGGAAAGTTCCCGTTCGCGCATCATTTGCTTGGTTAATCGCCACAGGCAACGACGCCGAATAACGCAGGAGGCACCATGACGACAGTTCGCGCAGCAATCACTCAGACCACTTGGACAGGCGATAAGGAGTCAATGCTCGACAAGCACGAGCAATTCGCCCGGGATGCCAAAGCGCAAGGCGCTCAGATCATCTGCTTCCAAGAGCTCTTCTACGGCCCGTATTTCGGGATCACCCAGGACAAGAAGTATTACCGCTACGCCGAGCCGGTTGATGGCCCGATCGTCACGCGGTTCCAGGCCCTGGCTAAAGAGCTCGACATGGTCATGATTCTGCCGATCTACGAAGAAGCGATGACCGGTGTTTATTACAACACCGCCGTTGTCGTCGACTCGGACGGCACCAACCTCGGTTCGTACCGCAAGCACCACATCCCGCACCTCGACAAGTTCTGGGAGAAGTTCTACTTCACCCCCGGCAACTTGGGCTTCCCGATGTTCAACACCGCCGTCGGCAAGGTCGGCGTTCACATTTGTTACGACCGCCACTTCCCCGAGGGATGGCGTGAGCTCGGCCTCAACGGTGCCGAGATCGTGTTCAACCCGAACGCCACTAAGCCCGGACTTTCCAACCGTCTCTGGGAGGTCGAAGGCCCCGCAGCAGCAGTGGCCAACGGCTACTTCGTTCTCCAGCCCAACCGTGTCGGCCTCGAAGACAACGAGTACGGCGACGAAGCCGTTGACTTCTACGGCACCAGCCAGGTCATCGACCCCCGCGGAAACTTCGTCGGCGAGCGTGGCTCGGGCACCGATGAAGAGATCATGATTCGTGACCTCGACATGGACCTCGTGCAGGAGATGCGCGATGACTGGCAGTTCTACCGCGACCGTCGCCCCGACGCCTACCTGTCGATCCCTAAGTAAGCCACCACGTCAGCCCTAGGTTGTCTTGGCGCCTGGGGAACAGTAGGCACACGACATCGCAGAGGAGCGAATCATGGCCACCACTCTCATTTCCGGCGGTACGGTCGTCAGTTCAACGGGGCGCGCCCCCGCTGACGTCCTGATCGACGGCGAAGTAATCAAGGCAGTGCTGTCACCAGGCAGCACCCTGTTTGGAACGGATGTTGCGGCATCCGTCGACACCGTTATTGATGCCACGGGAAAGTACGTCATTCCCGGCGGCATCGACGCGCACACGCACATGGAGCTGCCCTTCGGCGGCACCGCGGCAATCGATACCTTCGAGACGGGCACTCGCGCTGCGGCGTGGGGCGGCACGACCTCGATCATCGACTTTGCGGTGCAGACCTTTGGCGAGCGCATTGAGGATTCTCTCGCTGCGTGGCACGGCAAGGCTGGCGGCAACTGCGCGATCGACTACGGCTTTCACCAGATCGTCGGCGACGTCACGCCCGAGTCGCTCAAGGCCATGGCCAAGCTGCCCGACGAAGGAATCTCGAGCTTCAAGATGTTCATGGCGTACCCGGGCGTTTTCTATTCGGATGACGCGCAGATTCTCAAGGCCATGCAGGTGTCACGCGACACCGGTCTCATGACGATGATGCACGCCGAGAACGGCCCGGTTATCGACGTTCTCGCCGAACAGCTCGTGGAGCAGGGCAAGACTGACCCGTACTATCACGGTGTCGCTCGTGCCTGGGAGATGGAAGAAGAAGCGACGCACCGAGCGATCATGCTCGCGAAGCTCACCGGTGCTCCCCTGTACATCGTTCACGTCAGCGCGAAGCAGGCGGTCGAACAGATCGCCGGCGCTCGTGACCGTGGCCAGAACGTGTTCGCCGAAACCTGCCCGCAGTACCTCTACCTGAGCCTCGAGGAACAACTCGGTGCTCAGAGCGAGCAATACGGTCATTTCGAAGGCGCCAAGTGGGTGTGCTCGACTCCGATTCGCTCGCGCGAAGAGGGACATCAGGATGCCATGTGGCAGTCGCTGCGTACGAACGATGTGCAGATGGTCTCGACCGACCACTGCCCGTTCTGCATGAAGGACCAAAAAGAGCTGGGCCTCGCGGACTTCCGCAAAATCCCTAACGGCATCGGTTCGGTCGAACACCGGATGGACCTCATGTACCAGGGCGTTGTCACGGGAGAAATCACTCTCGAACGCTGGGTTGAACTGACGAGCACTACCCCCGCTCGTATGTTCGGAATCTATGGCCGTAAGGGCGTCATCCAGCCCGGTGCCGACGCCGACATCGTGGTGTACGACCCCAACGGGCACACCTCGATCGGTATGCCGATTGATGAGAACGGTAACCCCACCGGCAAAAAGCACCACATGAACATGGACCACGCTGCCTGGGAGGGTTTCGAGATCGACGGCCACGTCGACACCGTTCTCTCCCGTGGCAAGGTCATTGTTCACGACGATCAGTACCTCGGTTCGAAGGGTGACGGCCGCTTCATGAAGCGTGGCCTCACCCAGTACCTCACCTAAATCAGGCTCGCAGGCAGCATCCGAGTGGCTCAGGCCAGCGGATGCTGCCTTGGCCTACCTTCCACCACGAACCAGGAGCACCATGGAATTCGGAGCAGTACTTCAGACCAACCCGCCGTCGGCACGCACGGTCCAACTAGCGAAGCTTGCAGAGGCGCATGGCTTTGACTACGTCTGGACGTTCGATTCCCACATTCTGTGGCAAGAGCCCTATGTGATCTACAGCCAGATTCTGGCCGAGACCCGCAAAATTAAAGTCGGTCCGATGGTCACGAACCCGGCCACCCGCGACTGGACCGTCACGGCATCTACCTATGCCACGCTCAACGAGATGTACGGCAACCGCACCGTGTGTGGCATTGGCCGCGGCGACTCGGCTGTGCGCGTGACCAACGGCAAGCCCACGACGCTGAAGGATCTTCGCGAGTCGATTCACGTCATCCGTGAACTCGCCAACTCGCGTTCGGTCGAATATGGCGGCGCCCAGTTGCAGCTGCCGTGGAGCAAGGGTTCCGAGCTCGAGATGTGGGTCGCGGCCTATGGCCCCCTCGCGCTCAAGCTCACCGGTGAGGTCGGCGACGGCTTCATCCTGCAGCTTGCCGACCTCGACATTGCTGCCTGGATGATCAAGAAGGTGCGCGACGCCGCTGAGGCTGTCGGGCGCGACCCGATGTCGATCAAGTTCTGTGTTGCCGCCCCGATGTACATCGGTGATGACTGGGAGCACATGCGCGACCAGTGCCGCTGGTTCGGGGGAATGGTGGGAAACCACGTCGCCGACATCGTCAAAAAGTACGGCAGTGACGGTGACGTGCCGAAGGCTCTCACCGACTACATCGAGAAGCGTGAAGGCTACGACTACAACCAGCACGGTCAGGCGGGTAACACTCACGCCGACTTCGTGCCCGACGAGATCGTTGACCGGTTCTGCCTCATGGGCACCGCCGAGCAGCACATCGAGAAGCTCGAGAAGCTGCGCGAGCTGGGGGTCCACCAGTTCGCTGGCTACCTGCAGCACGACAACAAAGAGGAGACGCTGCGCGTCTACGGCGAGACGGTTATTCCGGCTCTCACCGAAACAGTGACGGCGAAGGCCTAACCCGATGACGGCAACCCAAAACGATAAGCGTGGGGAGGTTGCCGTCCGCCCCGCGAGTTCGCCGGGTGCGCTGGCTAACCCCGCGCGCGCTCGGCTGCTCGGCGGCTTCGGCTGGGGCATCGCCGGCGTAGTGCTCATCGCGCTGCTCTGGGAGGGCTACAAGTTCTTCGGCCCCGACAACGGCGTGCTGATTGGTGAACTCCGCGTTCTTCCGCGCACGACCGACCTGGCCATGCCGCACCTCTGGGACATGATGGTGCGGTTGGCCGAGCCGGTCACGCGCGCCGATGGTGCGCTCCCGCTCTGGGCCGTCGTTGCCCTTGCTGCCCTCACCACGCTCGGCATCGCCGCAGCGGGGTGGGCTGTGGGAGTGATCGTGGGCATCGCCTTCGCGCTGCTCATGCAGCGCTGGCGTCTGGCCGAGTTCGGGCTGCTGCCGTGGATCGTCATCAGCCAGACCGTGCCCCTCATCGCCTTCGCCCCCGTGGTGAAGAGCTGGGGCTCGCGCGTCGAAATCGGTTCGTTCGAGTGGCAAGACTGGATGTCGGTCGCGCTCATCGCGAGCTACCTCGCGTTCTTCCCGATCACGGTCGGCGCGCTCAAGGGGCTGCAGTCTCCGGACCGCATCCACGTCGAGCTATTCGAGACCTACGCTTCGGGCTACTGGCCGACGCTGCTGCGCTTGCGACTGCCGGCATCCGTTCCCTATCTTCTGCCGGCACTTCGCCTCGGCGCGGCCAACGCCGTGATCGGTGCGGTCGTGGCCGAAGTGTCAACGGGACTTCAGGGCGGCATCGGTCGCCTACTTATTCAATTCGCCGGTCAAGCATCGGGTGACCCCTCGAAGGCGTGGGGCCCCATCTTCGGCGCGATCGTTCTCGGGCTTGTCGCGGCCGGTTCGGTCGCCTTGCTCGGCGTGATTCTCAAGGACTACAGACGAACCGAGGAGGCCGCATGAGCGACCAGATCCCGACCACCACTTCTGCCATCAATCTCGGCGCGACCATGACAGCGGATGCCGCTGCCGTGCGAGTGCGCGGAGTGAACAAGCAGTTTCAGACCGCGACCGGCATCGTGCACGCGCTCGAGAACATCGACCTCACGGTTCAGGCCGGCGAGTTCGTTTCCCTCATCGGTCCCTCGGGCTGTGGCAAGTCGACGCTCATGCGCCTGATCGCCGACCTCGACGACCCAACCTCGGGCGAGCTGACGGTCTTTGGCAAGACGGCCACTCAGGCTCGCCTCGATCAGGATTACGGCATCGCGTTTCAGCAGGCCGGGCTTTTGCCGTGGCGCTCGGTCGCGGCAAACGTGGCGCTTCCGCTCGAACTGCACGGCGTCGCAGCCGCTGCTCGTCGCACTCGCGTCGCGGATCTTCTCGACATGGTGGGCCTCACCGAGTTTGCCGACCGCTTTCCCGATCAGCTCTCGGGCGGCATGCAGCAGCGCGTCGCCATTGCGCGCTCGCTCGCTGAACAGCCGCGACTGCTGCTGATGGATGAGCCCTTCGGTGCGCTCGACGAGATGACTCGCGAGAAGATGCAGACCGACCTCGTGCGCATCGCCGCCGATACCGGTGCCGCCGTCGTGTTCGTGACGCACTCGATTCCCGAGGCCGTCTTTCTCTCGGACCGCGTTGTCGTCATGTCGCCGCGACCGGGTCGCATCAGCCAGATCGTCGAAATGCGACTGGATGCCGCCGAGGGCCGCGAAGAACGCGACGACGACCTGCGCGAAGCATCCTCCTTCTTCGAAATGGTCACCGAAGTGCGGGAAGCGCTGCACGGCGGCGCGGACCACTCGGCCGGCGACGGAGCGGGAACAGCGCGGGGAGTGGACACCCGATGAGTGCGGATACCAGCACTACGGCGAACGCGATCGTCGGTCGCGGCGTTGGCGCGCGCCGCTCGAAAGGCTGGACCCCGCGCACGGAAGCGACGCTGCGCATCGTGGCACCGATCAGCTTCGGGCTGATCGTGCTCGTGATCTGGCAACTGCTCGTGACCGTCGGTGGCGTTTCGGATTACCTGCTTCCCAGCCCGATCTCGATCGTGACGGAGCTCGTGGAGTTCTGGCCTTCCGTCGTTTCGGCCACCGCCCTCACCGGCACCAACAGCCTGCTCGGCCTGCTGGTCGGCTCGCTCGTGGGAATCGTTTTCGCCGCGGTTGCCGCTCGCTGGCGCATTGCCGATCAGATGAGCGCTCCGATCGTGGCGGCGCTCGCCGTCGTACCGATCGTTGCGCTTGCACCCGTGCTCAACTCGATGTTCGGAGCCGACAGCCAGTTTGGCCGTCAAGCAATTGCGGCCATTGCCTCGTTCGTGCCGATCTTCATCAATACGCTGCGGGGGTTCCGCCAGACGAAGCCCGTGCACCGCGACCTGATGAAGGCCTACGCGACGAACTCCGGGCAGATGCTGATGAAGCTCACGTTGCCCACCGCTCGTCCGTTCATCTTGACCGGCATCCGGATCGCCTCCTCGCTCGCCGTGATCTCCGCCCTCGTCGCGGAATACTTCGGCGGGCCACGCGGCGGTCTTGGCAGCCTGATTGCAACCTCGGCAGCCTCAAGCGCGTATGGCCGCGCTTGGGCGTATGTCGTGGCATCCATTGGTCTGGGGCTGCTCTTTTATCTTGCGACGCTCGCACTCGAACGACTTGTGCTGCGTCGCGTTCCGACCGGGGGCTCCCGATGACAACGCCCCGCAGAGAAAAGAAGGGGAGATAACCGCTCCACCCGCAGTACAGCAGTACCGCAACACAGCAGTACCCGCAGTATCCACTTGCACCGTGAATCTGAAAGGTCTGACATGAAGTTCACCAAACGCCGCTCATTAGCGGCCGGAGCGTTTGCCGTAACGGCAGCGGTCCTCCTCGCAGCATGCTCCACCGGCGATGGGGGTGACAGCGGTTCTTCGGAGTCTGCTGACGGCCTCACCGAAGTGAAGCTCCAACTGCAGTGGCTGCCTCAGGGGCAGTTCGCTGGGTACTTTGCCGCCGCTGATCAGGGCTTCTTTGAAGAAGAGGGCCTTGACGTAGAAATCATCCCGTCGGGCGGCGACATCGTTCCGCAAGACGCTCTCGCTAACGGCGACGTTGACTACGCCGTAGCCTGGGTTCCCAAGGTTCTGGGTTCCATCGAACAGGGCGCCAACCTCACCGATATCGCTCAGATCTTCCAGAAGTCGGGCACCCTTCAGGTGTCGTGGGCTGACTCGGGTATTGACTCGGTCGCCGACTTTGAGGGCAAGAAGATCGGTTCGTGGGGCTTCGGAAACGAGTGGGAAATTTTCGCAGCGATGGCTGCGGAAGGCCTCGACTCCTCCACCGTGCAGATCATCACGCAGGACTTCAATATGAACGCCTTCCTGCAGGGTGACATCGACGCCGCGCAGGCCATGACGTACAACGAGTACGCCCAGCTGCTCGAATCGACCGACCCCGACACCGGAGAGCTCTACCAGCCCTCTGACTTCAACGTCATCAGCTACGAAGACACCGTTGGTGCCATGCTCCAGGATGCAATCTGGGCTGACACCGAGCGTCTCGACAGCGACGAGGACTACCAAGAGACGACCGTCAAGTTCCTCAAGGCCGTCGTCAAGGGTTGGATCTACTCGGCTGAGAACCCCGAGTCTGCTGCCGAAGGCACCGTTGCTGCCGGTTCCGGTTGGGGCCCCAGCCACGAACTGTGGATGACCAACGAGACCAACAAGCTGATCTGGCCGGCCGAGAACGGCATCGGCGTCATCGACGAAGCTGCCTGGGACCGCACGGTAGAGGGCGCCATCAGCGCCGTCAACGAGTCGGGCGCGAGCCCCATCACCACGGCCCCGCCGGCAACGGCATGGTCGAACGACTGGATCATGAAGGCACTTGAAGAACTCGAAGCCGATGGTGTCGACACCACCGGTTCCAGCTTCAGCCCGATCGACGTCACCCTCCTCGAGGGCGGCAACTAGTCGCACTGAATAACCGCTAGACGGATGCCGCCCTTACGCTCGTGAGGGCGGCATTCGTTTTCTTGCGGCACAGCTTCGCGCGCAGCACCAGTTTCATGCCAGCACCGCTTATTTACGTTGAAGGGCCAGCGCCATGACCGAGCACGACTCCCGAGACCTCGACGCGTATGCGCTCGAACTCGATCAGGCGCACATTTTTCATTCGTGGTCGGCGCAGACTCCCGCCCATGCCGCCGCCGTGAGCATCAAGAGTGGGCTCGGCACCCGCGTGTGGGATCACGCCGGAAATGAATATCTCGACTTTTCTAGCCAGCACGTCAATGTGAATCTGGGGCACCAGCATCCGGCCCTGCTTGAAGCAATCCGGGTGCAGTCTCAACTGCTCGCGACGATCTCACCGCCCACTGCCAACGTGACCCGTGGTGAGGCCGCGAAGCGTTTGGCGGCGATCGCTCCCGAGGGCTTCAATCGCGTGTTCTTCACGAACGGCGGCTCGGACGCCAACGAAAATGCCATGCGGATGGCGCGGCTCTACACCGGGCGCGACAAAATTCTTTCGGCGTACCGCTCGTACCACGGCAACACCGGCAGCAGCATTGTGGCCACGGGCGACCCGCGCCGCATCCCGAACGAGTTCGCGCGCGGGCACGTGCACTTCTTCGGGCCCTACCTGTACCGCTCCGAGTTCTGGGCGACGACGCCCGAGCAAGAGAGCGAACGTGCACTGCAGCACTTGCGGCGCGTGATCGAAGCGGAAGGCGCGGAGACAATCGCGGCCGTGCTGCTGGAGCCGATCCCGGGAACTCCGGGCATTCTGATGCCGCCGGCTGGCTACCTCGCTGGCGTCCGTGAACTGTGTGATCAGCACGGCATCCTGCTGATCTTCGACGAAGTGATGTGCGGTTTCGGGCGCACTGGCGAGTGGTTCGCGTTCGATGCCTTCGACGTGCGGCCTGACCTCATCACCTTCGCCAAGGGAGTGAACTCGGGCTACGTCCCGGTCGGCGGCGTGATCATCGACGACCCGATTTCAGCGTTCTTCAACGACCGGGTGTTCCCCGGCGGCTTGACGTATTCGGGGCATCCGCTGGCCGCCGCCACCGTTGTGGCGTCGCTCGACACGATCGCCTCCGAAGGCGTGCTTGAGCACGTGCGCGACATCGGCGAGAACCACATTGGGCCGGCCTTGAACGCGCTCGCCGAACGCCATCCGTCGATCGGTGAAGTGCGCGGTCGTGGAGTGTTCTGGGCGATCGAACTTGTGACCGACCGGGGCACTCGTGAACCAGTGCCGGCTGCAACGATGGGGCGCATTCGCGCTGGCCTGGTGGAGCGTGGCTTGCTGCCCTTCGTGACCGAAAACCGCATCCAGGTGCTGCCGCCGTGCGTTGTCACGCCCGCCGAAATCGCCGAGGCGATGGAGATTTACGATGCGGTGCTGACGGCCGAACTGGGCTAGCTGTCAGCGACGTTGGGGGTCGGCGGAGGCAGCGATGCTAGGCGCTACCAGCGGATAAGGGCGAACTTTGTGTGCAGAACTTCACCTTTGTGCGGGTTGAGAGCCGTGACCCACGCAATGCGCCCCATTAAATGGGCGCGAAGATCGACGTGGTGGCTAAGGTTTTGCGAATCTGGTCCGTGCTGTGCGCAGTTGTGAAGCAGTGCTTTGAGCGCGTCGTAGTCGTGGCGGGAGATGTTGGTGCGTTCGTTGACGACGATTCCGGTGACTGTTTGTTTCGTGCCTGAACGCCGTACTCTCGTCTTTCGGGGGTTGACGTTGTGGCCCTCGTCGAGAACGATGCGGTGCACACCCCGGATGAACGCATCGGGTCGGCGCGCGAGGTCGCGATCGCCGCTGAAGGCTAGGTCATCGGCGTAGCGAGTGTACGTGGCACCGATTGCGTTGGCCCAACCTGTGAGTCTCGAATCAAGGCGGCGAATGGCTAGATTTGCCAGCATGGGCGACGACGGCGCTCCTTGCGGGAGATGATTGCCCGCCAACGCTTGCCGCAGGGCGAACCGTTCATCCGCACTGCCTCCTGGTGGCATCGCGGCGATCACCCGTGGCGGAACAGAGTTCGTGCACAGACCCGTCAGTATGTGGGCAACTGACTCAGGAAAACCTGATTGACGAAACACGCCATAGATACGCGCTGCTGTCACCCGGGTAAAGAATGTTGTCAGGTCGAGAGTCACCACAATTTCACGGGCAGTGTGGAGAGCCGCCCCTGTTGCTGCGCTGCGGCTCGCCACGAAACCGTGGGCCGCAACGTTGGTGGGGATCAGACCGATAACAGTATCGAGCAAGGTGCGTTGAACGCGGCGAATTCGTTCCTCAGGCACCTCGAGCAGGCGAGGCGTGCGGCCCGGTCGTTGGCGCCACTCATACCTGTAGTGCTGAAGTCGCCCAGCGGGTGCGCGGCGGTTCCAATTCTTAGTGTCGGCGCACCACTCAAGGTGGCCAACCGTCACCCCGAGCAGCGTCGCGAGCTCGCCAACAGTGTCGACCACGGGGACGGGGTCGCCCCGATCACGGGCCTGCGACGGAGCTGCAGGAAAATGGTGCAGGCCAATGGGACGGCGTTGTTGCTTCGCTTTAGCGATCGCCTCCACGAATGCGGGCAATTGCACAACGAACGAAGCTAACTCGCGAGATGAATCGGCTGGCGGACGGTGGTAGACGGCTACGACATCGGCGACCACCGTCCGCAGCCAACGGCGTCGTGCTCCGAGCACGCGGGCGCCTGCGTCGATTAGTGAGTTGGTCGCCCACTGATCGGCAGCAAGAAACGCGTACGACAGTGCGCCCGCGATTGCTGCAGGTGTGGGGTGCGGAACGCGGCGAACCCGAGGCACACCGCTAATCGGTGAGCCGGTCGTCTGTGGCGGTGCATCAGTCATCGTGATCCGCGAGAAGGCTAACTCTTCTTAGGGCTCTTCGAAGGGTGAAGCAATGGGCTGAGATCGACCTGTCTGTCACTGCGGGCGCATTGCTGCGCGAAGCGCAGTGGCGCGCCCGCGGCGTGTGTCGTAACTCAGTCTGCGTACCTCGGGGTATCCCCGAAGAGGATAGAACGGCTCGCGCTCCATCCGCCTCGACCTCAACCCATTGCACGCTGCCATGCTAACAACGCCAATCGTGATTAACAGAGGAAACTTCAGTCGGGCGTCGATTCGGGCGCATTACCAGCCAGGGTAAGGGCCCGGGTTCGGGGCGGCATCCCAGCCGAGCGATTCGCGAGCCTCGGCTACGCGGGTGAGCGCCAACAGGCTGGGTGTCGGCGTCAAGTCGCTCTATTCGGGCACGAACTCCTGACGCACAGCACCGTTGGTTGCGCTCTCGATATAACCGAAGTCGTGGTCGCTATTCAGGATGATGGCGTCGTTAGCCAGGGCATAAGCGGCGATCAGGCAATCAAAGGCGCCGGCCGCGCGTATGCGACCGGTAGCCCACAGGGCGTGCTGAATGTCGAGGGCTTGGCTGGTCGAGGGGTGTTCGAGCGCGGGGAGCAAATGCTCCATGTCTTCACGCAGCTCCGCGTACTCGGCATCCGTTCGCGCTGAATGGCGGTACTCCAGCACTTGGGGCGGGCACGTGATGATGAGGTGCTGAGGTGAAAGCGCTCGCAGTCGTGCGGCTATGGTCGCGCTTCGAGCGGCTTTCTGCCAGATGCTGTTGTCGACGAGGTAGGTGGCCACTACTCGGCGGTTGGTCGCGATGTGGGAGCGTCGATCTGATCGTCATCAAACGTGCGACCGATGATGCGCTCAACGGCAGCCGGTTGGCGGCGCAGCGCGATAAGAGTGCGCAGGGCTAAATCGACCGTCTCTCGGTTGCTGCGTGAGCCGGTGAGGTCTCGGGCGGTACGCAGCTCGGTGGGATCGATGTCGATGGATGTCACGGTCATGAGTGGCCCCTCTCTATATATTTGAATATATAGTACTGGGGGCTGAGAATACGGGGCTGTGGAGTGTTCCGGCGCCCGAACGCACAAACGGCCTCCCGGCCAATGCCGGAAAGCCGTTTGAGGGGGTGTGCGCTTGTTTAAGCGGCGACGGTGGCCAACTGCTCGGTGCGAACGGCTGCCATTCCGCGGGTCCACGCGGTGAGCTGGTCGACCATCGGCGCGAGCGTGCCGGCGTTCTGCTCGGTCGGAGCGAAGACGCTGAAGTTCTCGAAGTCGGTGAACAGCGAGAACATGACGGAGCGCTGCACGTGCGCTACCTGCAGTTCGGAGAGGATTCCGCGCAGGTGCTCGACGGCGCGAACGCCGCCCATGGAGCCGTAGGAGACGAAGCCAGCAGCCTTGTTGTTGAACTCAGCGTTCAGGTACGAGAGGGCGTTGACCAGAACCGGGCCCGCGCTGTGGTTGTATTCGTGGGCCACGAAGATGAAGCCGTCGAATTCGCTAATCTTGGCTGACCACGCCTTGGTGTGGTCATTTTGGTAGTTCTGGTACGCGGCGGGGTAGGGCTCGTCGAGCATCGGGAGGTCGAAGTCGGCGATGTTGACGATTTCGAACTCGGCGTCGTCACGGGTCGAAACCTGGGCGAGAACCCACTCGGCGACGGACTGGTTGACGCTGCCCGGGCGGCTGGCGCCCGTAATGATCGCAATCTTGGTCATGCTGTATCCCCTTAGGACGAAGTTTGTTGACGTGTCACTAAAGATGTTGTCATATCAACAATAAGGTGTCAAACTAATTCTTGCGAGTAAGGAAAAGAGGCTGTGATGACGAACGCACGCGAAATGGATGACCGCGAAAACGCCCTCTGGCGCGGGTTCGTCAGCGCAACGCAACAGCTGGCGTCGTCTCTCGACAAGCAGCTAGTTCAGGATGCTCAGCTCTCCGGCCCGGAACACGCGGTGCTCACGGCGCTCACCGACCACGCCGAGCAGTCCGACACTCTCCTTCGCGCCCGTGACCTGGGATTTTCGCTCGGCTGGGACCGCAGTCGCCTCTCTCACCTGCTCAAGCGCATGGAGACCCGCGGGCTGCTGGAACGTAAGAGCTGCCCCTCGGATGCTCGCGGTCTCGACGTGCAGATCACCGCCGACGGTCTCGAAGCGGTGCGGCAGGCATCATCCGGTTACCTCGCGTTTGTGCGCACGCACTTCTTCGACCTGTTGACCCGCGAGGAGCAGGATGCCCTGGCCTCGGTCAGTGGCAAGATCAAGTCCACGCTCGAGCCGCAGTGCGATTCGGCGGCCGCCGCTTCGTAGCGCAGGGCTCGCAACGAAGCGCGGTCAATGCGGCCGGTTCCGCTACTCGATCGTTTTTTCAGCGGGCTTCTGAGCGTTCATCTGCACGACGCCGGCAAGGGTTACGAACACTGCAATGCCGACGGCGAGCATCGCGACTGTGAGCACCGCGGCGTCGGCGGGCAGCATTGCGCACGCTGTCGGAGTATCGTCATAGTCGCAAGTGCGCCACGGCTGGAGCAGATAAATCACGGATGTGATCGAGCCGATCACGATGATCGCGATTCCCGTCAGGAAGAGCCTCAGCCCTCGTCGTTTGATCTTCACCACCTCACCCTACGGCGCAATGATGAAAATGTCTCGAAAATTAATGCCCGCGCGGCCAGGGTGGCCAGCGCGGCTATTCGGGGATCTCGTCGGGCGGTCTCTGGCCAGCGCTAACGGCCAGGGCTACGAGCGCAACCGCTGAAATGGCGAAGACAGCGAATCCCGCAACGGTCGCACCGGCGACCCAGTCCGCAGCCCTGATCGGGTCCAGTCCTTGCTCTTCGCGAAGCCGATAGTTCACGCCTTCGATCACGGTGAGCGCGACCGCGGTGATGAGTCCGAGGCCACCCACCACGGAAAACCAGACGATGGCGCGCTTCACCGAGTGACACCCTCAGGAGCTAAAGTCGTCGCGTCGTTCGACTCCCGATGCTGCCCGGCCGACTCGAGTGTCTTCTTCAGAACCTCGAACTGCAGGTCGTCACGCTGGGGGATCCCGAACCGCTCTTCGCCGTAAGGAAAAGGCTTCGTGATGCCGGTGCGTACGTATCCGCGGCGTTCGTAGAACGCGATGAGCTCTTCGCGCACATCGATCACGGTCATCTGCATCACCGACACACTCCACTCGCGGGCCGCGTACGCTTCAGCCTCCGCGAGCACCAGCTTGCCGACCCCGCCGCCTTGCTGATTCGGGTCGACGGAGAACATCCCGAAGTACCCTTTTCCGTGGTCGTCGGTAACGTGCGCGCAGGCCACGAGCTGGTCGTCACGCTCGGCGAGCAGAATGCTTGACCGCGGTCGAGCAAGGTCGGCTTCCAGGGCTGCGGCATCCAGACGGGCCCCCACGATGAGATCGGCTTCGCTCGTCCAGCCGGCCCGGCTCTCTTCGCCGCGGTACGCCGCAGTGACGAGCGTCAGCAGCGCCGGGATGTCGTCACGGGTAGCCGTGCGAAAGTTCAGGGTACTCATCCCAGCATCCTAAGTGCGATCATGGTCGCCGAGCTTGCGGTGCCGATCGCAGCGAAGAGTCAGTCGGTGCGCGGCCTGTTGGGGTCACTGCACTGACCGCTGCCGAGGCCGTTCACCGGCTCGCCCCCGTTTCCGCACAGGGATCCGCCTGTTGGGGCCGCATCCACCACAGTTGTGGTGACAGCTGTCCACCCGACAACTTCTCCCGCCAATATTGGGTCGAGCTTGCTGTCGAAAAGCTGGACAGTGCGCTCACCAATGAGGAGCCCTGTATCCGGATCGATGATGATTTCATGGAGAAATCCGTCTTTCTCCTCGCGGCCGAAGGCGACTCCAGTTCGACCGTTGAGCGTGGCTGCCTCATCGGTGATTTCAACCCCAGGAATCCCCGCCACAGCCCCATAGAGCGCGGCACGAAACTCCGCTGGAACCACACCGGTGCGCAGCGTCGTGGAGATGAAGTCGAACGCTTGACCATCCGCGCTCACGCCGTGGCCGGCCGTGACCCGATAAATGTAGTTGAGCAGTCGCTGGGGGTCGCGCGGTAATTCATCCAGTCGCCAGTCGCGTGGTTTCGAATTGTCGAATCCGCCGTACGGTGCCCGACTGATCTGCTCTTCCTCGAAGCCTGCCCGGGCAGACTCCTGCGCTTCCTCTTCGAAACCCTCACCGAAGACCTTGATCGCTGCTCGCGGTTCGGTTACGAGAACCCACTCGTCTGAGTGATCGGCAGGAATATACATTTGGGAGTTTTGGGTTTCGAGATACGCAAAATGTTCCCAATCCGCGGTCTGTGCCCCCGCGCTAAATACCGCCTCGGTGTCGACCTTCAAATACTGGCCCGGGCCCACCACCGGATCGGAGTTCTCGATTGCGGCGGCCGCGGCGTTGCCCAAGGCAGAGGCGGCAGCAGCATCCGCTCCACCTCGCCAGCCAGCGAGCCCTAGAACGTCAGTGAAAACCAAGGTCGCGACGAGGGCGCCAGCGGCGAGAGCGCTGGTGCCACTGAACAAAGCGATGCGCTTCTTAGGGTTCGGTCTGGCGATTGCCGGTTGTTGCCCGATGTGTTCGACCAGACCTCGTCGACCGCGGCTCAGGGCCTCGGCAGACGGATCCGCGACGTCCTTACCGAACGATCGGAGCAGTTGAAGTTCGTCCACGATCCACCTCCTGTGCCGGCGCGACGCCAGCAGATTGGCGCAGCACTCACCGCGCGCGATTGAGACGTGACCGAACAGTCCCGACGGGAATGTTCAAGGCGAGTGCGACGCCCTCATAGTCGAGGTCGCCCCACGCATACAGCAGCAGTGCATCCCGGTCGCGAGCAGGTAGCTTGCGAATTGCTCCGGCCAGAGCCCGAATCGAGAGGTCGGCGTCGAGTCGATCATCGTGATTCTCGACGACCGTCGCCGGAGGCCCCGAGGCCACGACCGCACGCAAGAACCGCGCTTCAGAACCCCGCTGTTTGCGGATCAGCACTGTTGCGATCCCGAGCAACCACGGCAGAGCACTCTCGAAGGCGCTATCGAAGCGGTTGCGCCGCTCAAAAGCGACCAAGAAAGTCTCGGCCATGATGTCATCCGCAGTGTCGACGCCCGCTCGCCGTGCCGCATACCGATAGACGGATGTCGCATGGCGGTCGTACATCTCGGCGAAGACCGCAGGGTTATCCCACGACCTCCGGATGATCTCGTTATCGCTAGTCACACTAGGTATTGCCCGATTGCTTGAATTAAGTTCACGATTGGCTTTTCACGCGAGCGTAGCGCAGCCAGCTTTTCTGCGGGACGTTTCTCGACGCACGGCTTGAGGACACGTGAGTGACGCTTAGTGGCATGGTGCGCTCAGGCATTGTCATTGACGAGAATGACAATTTTGCCGTTGGCGAGATCGGGCAGAGCGTTGTGACATTCGGTGTTGCGTGACTCAACCTTCGCTCCCATGGGTCGGCTAGCTTCGAACACCGTGGCACGTCACGTTCTGGCGCACAAAGCTCAACGCCCTGCTCGTTTGCGACGGGCGCGAGCGCCAAACTCATCCAGAGCGTTCAACACTTCTGTGGCTTGCCAGTGTCTGTTGCGGCGGCCAGTGGTTGATTGCAGCAGGATGCCCGCTTCGACCAGTTTGGCAATCGAAGTGTCGGCGGCTGACTCGCTGACGCCTAGCTCGCGCGCCACTATTGCAACCGTGATTACTGGTTGGCGCAGGAGCAGGTTTTTTACTCGGTGCACTGAGGAATCGCTGCGGGCTTGAATGGCGTGATCCCAGCGGGCAGCGATGTCGACGATCTGGCGTTCGAGCAGGCGGCCATTGTTGATCGCGGCAAATGCGGCTTCGCACATGGTCTCGACAATGGTTGCGATATCACCGCGGCGATACGCGCTCAACGCGCGAAAGTATCCTTCGGTGTCTCCGAGCAGTCCAGCGGAGACGGGGACGGTGATGTTGGTGGTGACGCCGCCGGCCCGAAGCATTCCCTGGATGAGGGCGCGGCCAGTTCGGCCGTTGCCGTCAGGGAACGGATGAATGGTCTCGAACTGGGCGTGAGCGATGGCAAGCTGCGCAATCGCTGGAAGATCGGTGCGTCGCGAAAAGTGCATGACGTCGTCCATGAGCGCAGGCACGCGATCATGGTGAGGCGGAACGAAATCTGCGTTGTGGGGCGAGAGTGAGCCGCCACCGATCCAGACTTGATCGCTTCGCCACGATCCGACGATGTCGGGGTTCGATTTCTCGAGCAGGGCCCGGTGCATCGTGAGAATTGCCGCTGGATCGAGGTCATCTGCCAGATCGATTGCAGCCTTCATCGCCGCAACGTTACTCACGACCAACTCGGCGTTCCCGGATGAAGAATCGCCGATTTCGGCCATAGCGACCTGCTTGGCGCTGGAGGTGAGGTCCTCCATTTCAGAGCTCGAGGCGCTCTCTGAGCGCAACAGAATCGAGGAGAACGGCGCCGCTAATGTTCCGACTTGGGTGTCGAACCGGGTCAGTTCACGGCCGACGTCATCCGCCAGTGCGATCAGAGCCAACGGGAGATTGGGGGACAATTGCGCGATGAACGCTGGCACGGCCGCGGTGTAGGGGCCGTGCGCGGCACGGACTTGTCGGCGTGATCCGACCTCGTCACCCGAGCGTGACCACGGTCGGGACTCGTACGTGACGGCGGGCCAGGCCGGTTCAGTGTGGTTCACCTCGTGTTCGTTATGCGCCATGGGGCTATTGTATCCGAGGCTAAGGCAATAGCCTTGGGTATGGAGAAGACTGCTGGTGGCTTATGGCGTGCGGGTGAAGCTCTAGCTGCGGTGAAGGCGTGGCGGCTCATCGTCACGCTGCGGAGCTGTTCGGTAATCGAGTCGTAGACACCTCGTTGCCTTGGTAGCGTGAACGCTCGTTAGGCTAAAGCAGATCCATCGCTCGAGCGGATGCTGGCCACGCGCCGCGCATGAGCGGGAGCACCCCAAACACAGGAGTTGAGATGTCTGCACCCTTCGCGCACGCCTTTGACTGGGCGCGCCGCCATGTCGACTCGGGGGCTCTGCCGACCGCAGTTCTTGGTGTTGCTACCGCCGACGGCATCCAAGTTCTTGATGCCTTTGGTTCGACGGGCGCGCGCAAGGCGCAAGTGGACGATCACTACCGGCTGTTCTCGGTCACCAAGCCGCTCGTCGGTCTCGCCGCCGCACGGATGATCGAGGCCGGGCTCGTCACGCCCGACACTCCGCTGCAGGCTGACGTGCCCGAGTTTGGCAATAACCGCGATGATGTTGTGCGGCTGAGCCACCTCGCAAGCCACACCTCTGGCATTACTGAGCCTGCGATGGATGCGGCCGAGGGCCTCACCGCGGGCCTGCTCGGTTCGCGCGACTTCGCTGCCGGCAGTGCATCCCGCTACTCGACGGTCGCCTACGAGGGTATTGCCCGGATGATCCAGAAGCGCACCGGGCGTACTTGGAGTGAAGCGGTTGCCGATGCACTCTCCTCGATCGATGCGTCTGGCCTCACTCTCGACGAGTCGTCGAACCCTCATTTTGTGGATGACGCGGAAGCATCCGGACTGGATCTGCAACGCTTCACGGCGCTGCAACATCCGGGTGCCGGGTTGATCGGGCGGGCCGAAGATCTGCTGAATATCGGAGCCGCATTGCTGCGCAACACCGGTGAGATCGTGAAACCAGCGACTTTGGCGATGATGCGTCGGCCGCTCACGGGCGACATTCCCCGTCTCGAGCCGTACCCGGCATCGCGCGGCCAGGATTGGGGTTTCACGTGGAACCTGCGCACTCGTGCCCCGGGACTCATCGACCGTGATGTGTATGGCCACGGCGGCTGGTCGGGTGCCCAATTCTGGATTCATCCGTCGGCCGGTGTCGCGTTCGTGTTCCTCACGAATCGCGTGAATTGCCCGACCGTTGAACTGGATGAGCTGGATAACGCGGTGGTTTCTGGCGTGTGATGGGGCGCATGGGAATTCTCCAGCAGACTGCCGGGAAATTGGTTCTGGGCCGGGGTTCTGCTGTTAACGATCCTGCCACTCCAGTGCTCTTCGCCGCCGGAGTATCCACATCGCTCCTGAGCGGCAAGCCTCCACTGCGATTGAGCAACTATTCGCGCACCGAAACCGTCACCGTGAACTTGCTGTTGCGACCGGCCTGGCGGGTGGGGCCGACGGTGCGGTTCAGATAGTCGCGATACCCGAGGTGGGTGTTGAAGACGACCCACAGTTCGCCGCCGGGCTTCAGCACGCGGCGGGCGTCAGCCAGCATCCGCAACGCAACGCCCGCATGCACGGTGGCGCCGGTGTGGAACGGCGGATTGCACACAATCAGATCAGCACTGGCCGTCGGCCGTTCGGTGAGGGCGTCTTCGCGCGCGGCCTCAACGCGGGCTCCGACACCGTTCGCGTCGGCCGTCTCGCGGGTCGATGCGACGGCGGCGATGGACTGGTCAACGGCAACCACGTGCAGGTCGGGGCGGGCCAGAGCAAGCGAAACGGCGAGCACTCCGGTGCCGCTGCCGAGGTCGACGGCGGTGGCGGCATCCGGCTTCATCTCGGGCAGGAACGTCATGAGAAAGCGGGTGCCGATGTCGAGGGTGGCCCCGGCGAAAGCGCCACCGTGGGCGCTCACCGTCAGCTCGTCGACGGGAAGTTCGGGTTCGCGCAGCACCGACGTCGTCGGGTAGCGAGCTTCGGTACCGTCACGTCGCGGGCCGAGCGACGTGAGCGTGCGTGACTTCTGGCGGGCGCGACCGGCGTTCACGTCATCGAAGGAACGGCCGAGTACCTCGTTCATTGCCAAGGTCATGTGCTTGATGCGGCCGCCCGCAATCACGACCACGTCAGGCGACGCGAAGCGGGCAATGGCCTGAGCCCACTCATCCAACTCAGCCAGACTGCGCGGCAATTGCATCAGCACCAAGCGGGCGCCCGACAGCAGCTCTGCGCCCAAGGTGTGTGACGTGTAGTGCGGGGCAAGGTCGCCCGCGTTCTCGGCCAGGGCCAACTCCGAAACCAACGAATCCTGAAACACGCGGATGCCGCGGCAGTCGTGCAACGAAACAGCGCCCAGTGTGAGCGCCCCATAGTTGTCACCTATCACGACGAGCTCACCGGGTTGGATGTCGGCCAACTGCGGAGCGGCCTCATCAAGAATGAGCCGGTCGCTGGCATCCACCGCAAAAAGGTTGGGAGCTTCCACGTCGGGCCAACGTCGCAGAGTGGCAAACAAGTGCTCAGACATGGGGAACTCTTTCAGTGGCGCGACACCGCCACCAGCAGGTGCAGCGGTGCCCCCAGCGTAGCCGAGCCCCTTAACCCAGAAAGCGAGCGGCCCCCCACCAGGTGGGGCCACTCGCTCACGGGAATCTAGTTGTAGCCGCGTGTGATGTTCGGCTCGTCAACGCACAGAGGACATTCCTCGAGGTGCGCTGACGGGATGCAGTTGCACATCAGCTGTTGGGAACGAGCGTGTACTTAGTAGAGAGGTACTCGTGGATGCCTTCCGAGCCGCCTTCGCGACCGATGCCGGACTGCTTGACTCCGCCGAAGGGTGCTGCCGCGTTGGAGAGCACGCCCACGTTGAGGCCCATCATTCCGGTGTCGAGGTCGTCGATCATCCGATTTCCGCGAGCAAGGCTTTCGGTGAACACATACGAGACGAGGCCATATTCGGTGTCGTTCGCAAGGCGCACGCCTTCGGCTTCGTCGGTGAACTCCACGATCGAGACAACCGGTCCGAAGATTTCTTCGCGCAGGATGTCGCTGTCGGCGGGCACGTGGGAAACGATCGTGGGCTCATAGAAGCTTCCATCGCCTTCGACGCGCTTGCCGCCGGAGACGAGAGTTGCGCCGCGCTTCACGGCATCCTGAACCAACTCGTCGGCCTTATCGACGGCCTTGTCGTTGATGAGCGGGCCGATGTTGACGCCGTCTTCGGTGCCGCGACCGATCTTCATGTCGGCGACGCGAGCGGCAATCTTCTCGGCGAACTCGGCGGCAACCGAGCTGTGCACGATGAAGCGGTTGGCGGCGGTGCAGGCCTGGCCGATGTTGCGGAACTTGGCCGCGATCGCGCCGTCTACAGCCTTGTCGAGGTCAGCGTCGTCGAAGACTACGAACGGGGCGTTGCCGCCGAGTTCCATCGAGGTGCGCAGAACGTTTTCGGAGGCCTGCTTGATGAGCGCCTTGCCGACGGGGGTGGAGCCGGTGAACGAGAGCTTGCGCAGGCGCGAGTCCGCGATGATCGGCTCGGAGACTTCAGACGAGCTCGAGGTCGTGACGACGTTGAGCACGCCAGCGGGCAGCCCAGCCTCTTCGAAGAGCTTCGCCAAGAACAAAGTGCTGAGTGGGGTGAGCGCGGCGGGCTTCACGACGACCGTGCAACCGGCGGCGAGAGCGGGCGCGATCTTACGGGTCGCCATCGCGAGCGGGAAGTTCCACGGCGTAATAAGGAAGCAGGGGCCAACCGGGCGCTGCGAGACGATCATGCGACCGGTGCCCTCGGGGGTGTTGCCGAAGCGACCCGAGATGCGCACGGCCTCTTCGCTGAACCAGCGCAAGAACTCGCCGCCATAAGTGACTTCACCGTTGGCCTCCGCGAGCGGCTTGCCCATCTCGAGCGTCATCAGCAGGGCGATGTCATCGCGGTGCTTCTGCACGAGGTCGAAAGTGCGGCGCAGAATCTCGCCACGCTCGCGAGCGGGCGTCGCGGCCCAGGCATCCTGCGCAGCAACGGCCGCGTCGAGCGCCCGCATGCCGTCTTCGGCCGAGGCATCCGAAATGGTGCGGATGACCTTGCCCGTAGCGGGGTCGGTCACGTCGAGAGTTTTGCTGCCCGTTGCGGCAACCCACTCACCGCCGATGAAGAGCTGGTTCGGCACGGCTTCGAGAAGCTGGGTTTCGGTGGAGTTCGTCATGCGGTGAGCACCTTTCGTGGTGGGAAATCTGCGAGTCAGTCAAACAGCGCTAGCTGAACTTCGGCTTGGCGCCGCATGGGCGGGCACTGAGCGCGCGCTCAGTACCCGCTGCGGTGAATCAGGCGTTGGCGAGAGCGTCGCGCACGACGTCGAGGCCGTCAGCGATGAGCTCGCCAGAGATCGACAGCGGCGGCAGGAAGCGGATGACGTTGCCATAGGTTCCACAGGTCAGCACGACAACGCCGGCGGCGTGCGCTGCAGCCGCGACCTTCGATGTAAGGGCGGCGTCGGGCTCTTTCGTGGTGGGGTCGACGAGTTCCATGGCGATCATCGCGCCGCGGCCACGAACATCTCCGATGCGGGGGTCGCCGGCACGGAGGCCGTTGAGGCGGCCGCGGAAGATGGTTCCGATTTCGCGGGCACGCTCGATGGCGCCCGACTCTTCGAAGGTGCGGATGGTGGCGAGCGCTGCGGCACAGGCGATGGGGTTTCCACCGTACGTTCCGCCGAGTCCGCCGACGTGGGCGGCATCCATGACGTCGGCACGGCCGGTGACAGCCGAAAGCGGAAGGCCGCCGGCGATGCCCTTGGCGGTCACCATGATGTCGGGAACAAGGTTCTCGTGGTTGGAGGCGAAGAGGTCTCCCGTGCGAGCGAAGCCGGTCTGCACTTCGTCAGCGATGAAGATCACGTTGTTGGCCGTGGCCCACTCGGCGAGTGCCGGGAGGAATCCGGGAGCGGGCTCAATGAAGCCACCCTCGCCCTGGATGGGCTCGATGATGATCGCGGCGAGGTTGCTGGCGCCGACCTGCTTCTCGATCTGCAGGATGGCGCGGGCGGCGGCATCCTCACCACTGATTCCGCCATCGCGGAACGGGTATGACATCGGGGCGCGGTAGATCTCCGACGCGAACGGACCGAAGCCGCTCTTGTAGGGCATCGACTTGGCGGTGAGGCCCATCGTGAGGTTGGTGCGACCGTGGTACGCGTGATCGAAGGCAACAACGGCCTGCTTGCCGGTGAAGTAGCGGGCGATCTTGATTGCGTTCTCGACGGCTTCGGCGCCCGAGTTGAACAGCGCGGTGCGCTTCTCGTGCGTGCCGGGGGTGATCTCGTTGAGCTTCTCGGCGACCTCGATGTAGCTCTCGTAGCCGTTGATCATGAAGCAGGTGTGGGTGAACTGGGCGACCTGAGCGGTGACGGCTTCGACAACGGCGGGGGCCGAGTTGCCGACGCCGGTCACGGCGATGCCGGAACCGAAGTCGATGAGGGTGTTGCCGTCAACGTCGCGAAGCACGCCACCACCGGCAGCTTCGACGAAGACGGGAAGAGTGATGCCGATCGCGGCGGCGACGGACTGCTTCTTGCGCTCGAGCAGTTCGAGCGAGCGGGGTCCGGGGATCGCGGTGACGAGGTCGCGCTTCTGCGGAAGCGAGGGGCCGCCGACCGGAACGGTGGGTGCACTAGTCGTGGTGCTGGAAGAAGAAGTAGACATGGCCACCGGGATCCAATCTGTGAAGACGACGCGTGAGCTCCGCAGGCGAGCGGCATCGTACAAAAACGTTTGGTTCAACCTAGTTCGCGGATGCCTGGAGCAACAGTCCCAGAGTGGCAGCTTGGGCGGCGATTGCTGACAGAATGGCAGCAGGAGGATTGCCATGCCCACACCCCTCAGCGAGATCATCGCGACCGAGCGTCTCGCGCTGCGTCCGCTCACCGATTCGACGACCTTCGAGCGCTCGGTCACGTGGGTGCACAACTCCGACCTCAACGACCCGACGCCGTTCGTTTCCGAGGGTCAGTTGCTGCTCACAACCGGGCGCCAGTTCGTCGATAACGCCGCCCAGAGCACCGTACCGCCCGCCGAGCCCGCCGCCGATCCGACCGCCGGGGCCGACTTCGATTCCTACGTCGCTCGGCTCGTGGCCGCCGGGGTTGCAGCCATCGGTTTCGGCACCGAGGTGATCACCCACGGAGTGCCCGCCGGGCTCGTCGCCGCGTGCGCCTCCGCCGGTTTGCCGCTCTTCGAAGTGCCGTACCGCATCCCGTTCATCGCCATCAGCCGCCTCGTCGCCGACAACGAAGCCGAACAAACCCGCGCCGGATTCGACCGCGCGCTCGCCGCCCAAAACGACATCGCTCGCGCCGCCGTCGGCAAAGGCCGCCTCGCCGCTGCTGCCGCTGTCGCCGCTGAACGACTCGGCTGCCGCGTGTGGATTTTCGACGCCGACGGCGAGCTCGTGAGCGAACCCGGCGACAGCCGCAAGCCGACACGATCCGCGGATGCCGCCCCCGGCATCCACAAATCCGTCACTGATCTGCTGGGTCGGGCTCGTCGCGCGCGCGTCGCTGATGACGCAGTGGACGAGCATCGCGTCGTGCAGACTCTCGGCTCCACCGGGAGGCTGTGCGGGGCCATCGCGTGGGTTCGCGACTCCGAATTTGGGGCGCTCGATCGTTCGGTCATGACAGTGTTGGCGGCGCTCGCCGAGGTGTCGCTCGAGCAGACCGAGAACTTGCGGGTGGGGCATCGGGCGATTCTGGAGCAGTTGTTCCAGTTGCTCAAGGACGGCCGGGTCGACAGCGTGCGGCGGGCAGTGCGGGTGGCGGGCATCGAGTTGCCGGCCGACCGGTTTGCGGTCGCGGCGCTCGATCTCAGCGAGACGAGTGCGAGTGTGCGCGACGTGCTCGAGCGGCGGGCGGCGCGTTCAGACAGTCGCATTTTCGCGGTGGCGGATGGTCGCCACTTGCTCGTGCTGATCGACGCGAAGCAACTCGCGGCCGAGCGTCGGTTCTTTGCCGCGAGCGATCTCACGGTCGGGCTCTCGGCCGAGGTCGGCTGGCCCGAACTCACGGTCGCGATCACTCAGGCCGTTCGCTCGCTCGAAGCATCACCGCCGGCCACGGTCACCGAATTCGCGAGTCTCGTTGGCGAGAGTTTCTTCGGCCTGCTGGCGTCGAGTTCGGTCGCCGATATCGCTCACGCCAGGCTCGCGAGCGTCATCGAATCCACCGAGGGTCTCGGGCTGCTGCGGTTCGCGCAAGTGTGGCTGCGGCACAACGGGCAGTGGGATCCCGCGGCGCGCGAGTTGGGCATTCATCGGCACGGTTTGAAGTCGCGGATGCAGCGGCTCTCCGAGCTCACCAATCTGAGTCTCGACACCTTCCAGGGGCGGGCCGAATTGTGGGCGATGTTGGCCGCGATCGACCTCGGCGAAAAACCCTAACTTCCAATTTTCAGGATTTCGGATGTAGCCTACGAACAATTCTCGGCGGCGTCGCCGGTCCTTTTCGAGCAGCGAGGAACCTCTCATGAAGACTTTTCAAGTGATCAATCCCTACACCGGCGAAGAGGGCACAGCGCACCCCGCCGTGAGCGACGAAGTGATTGAGCAAATCGTCGCCGCAGCCCACTCTGAGTACAACGGTGGAATGAACCGTGATCAGGTAAAAGAGCGTGCAGCGATCGTCACTCGAATCGCGGATCTCCTCACCGAACGTTCGGCTCAATTTGGCGAAATTATCGTGCGCGAAATGGGCAAGCCACTGGCGCAAGCGGTGGGCGAAGTGGAGTTCTCGGCTGACATTTTCCGCTACTTCGCCGACAACGCCGAAGAGTTTCTCGCCGACGAGCAAATTCCTGCCGGAGCCGGCACAGCGTGGATTCGCAAGAGCCCCATCGGCCCAGTTCTTGGCATCATGCCGTGGAACTTTCCGATCTACCAGATCGCCCGATTTGCTGGCCCGAGCATCATCCTCGGCAACCCCGTTTTGGTGAAGCCAGCCCAGCAGTGCCCCGAGTCATCGGCAGCACTTGAAGCTCTCATTCATGAGGCCGGTTTGCCGATCGGTGGCTACCAAAATGTGCTCGCCGACAACGACCAAATCGCCGCGATGATCGACGACCCCCGCATTCAGGGCGTCTCGCTCACGGGCTCCGAGCGTGCCGGCGCGATCGTGGGTGCTGCGGCCGGAACCAACCTCAAGAAGAGCGTGCTCGAACTGGGGGGCTCAGACCCGTTCATCCTCATGTCGACCGACGACATGGACGCCACCGTTGAGGCTGCCGTCGCGGCCCGCATCGACAACAACGGTCAGGCCTGCAACGGCGCGAAGCGCTTCGTCATCATCGACTCACTCTACGAAGAATTCGCCAAGAAGTTCAGCGCCGCAATGGGAGCCATCACCGTGGGCGACCCCATGGACGCAAGCACCGAGCTCGGCCCGCTGTGTTCAGTCGCCGCAGCCAAGGGGCTTGAAGAGCAGGTAGCCGAAGCGGTTGCCGCTGGCGCTACCTTGCGCGTCGGAACCGGCAAGCGCGACGGCACCAAGTTCGCCCCCGCCGTGCTCGAAAACATCAGCCCCGAGAACCCCGCGTACATCACGGAGTTCTTCGGACCGGTCGCTCAACTGCACCGCGTCAGCAGCGAAGAAGAAGCCATCACGCTCGCCAACGCAACGCCGTTCGGGCTCGGCTCGTACGTCTTCACGACGGATGCCGACCAGGCCGACCGCCTCGCTGACGGCATCGACGCTGGCATGGTTTACATCAACGAGGTCGGGGCGGATGCTCCCGAGTTGCCCTTCGGTGGAGTCAAGAACTCCGGCACCGGTCGCGAACTCGGTGCCCACGGCATCGACGAGTTCATGAACCGCAAGCTGGTCAAGCGCCCGTAACCGGGTTGCGCGCTCGGCGGCAGACTCACTGCCGCTGAGCGCCAGCAATCCAGAGCCGAACAGACGAGCTACGGCTACGCGTCTCCCGCAAGGGATCGCGTGCCCGTGGCTCGTCTTTTCTTTCCCAGAGCGTCGTAGCAGTCCGCGAGTTCGCGGTTCGCTCCGGCGAGCATGTCGGCGTCGCCGCGGGCGTTCTTCACGACTGTCTTGAGCAGCTTGATCGCGTCTTTGGGGCGGCCCATTTCAGTAAGAACTCCAGCGGCAAAGCGTTCGATGTGCAGCGCACCGCTTGGATCATTGGCGGTCCGCAACGCGGCGGCGGCCTTCGTGGCCTGGGCGACGGCATCCTGATTGTCGCCCAGAATGTGCAGAGCGCGGGCCTTGGCGGCGAGCGTTGCCGCCCACATCCACGGTGCCTGATTGGCGAGGGTGTCGGCCTCGACTTCGGCGAAGGTGGTGAGTGCGTCACGATCGCCCAGACGTGCTTGAGTGGTGCCGAGGTCGTGCAGCACGCCGAGGTAAATTACCCCGTCACCCTGCGATTCACGCACAGCGGCGGCAGCGGTCAGCAAGGCCGAGCGCGCGGCAGCATGGTCGTCGCGGGCGGTGTGGATGCCGGCCACGCTGCGGGTGACGCGGGCGGCGTCATCGAGAGCGCCGACCTCGGTGTACAGACTGGCGGCCATCGTCCAGACCTGGATAGCGGAATCCAGTTGTTTCGTCGCTGCCAGCGAGTGCGCCATGAACTCGAGGCTCTCTGCGCGAGCTTCTGCCGGAGCGCCGCTGGTGGTCTCGTGGTTGTAGATCTCCGTGAGCATCGCGATGGCTTCGGGGTGGCTGTCGGTCATCACGAGCAGGTTTGCGACCGCTTTGCGGGCTTCCGTGTCGTCGAGGTTGAGCTCGTGGGCCAGTTCGATGGCGTCGCGGAAGCGCCCGAGAGCGATCGCGCGCTCCTGAGCATCCACCGCCATCCGACCCCCAAGAATGGTCGTGTGGTAGAGCCGGTCGGGAAGGTCGATGGCGTCGTAGAGGTCGATGGCCTGGTTCACCGCCAGAAGGGCCTCGCTCGCCCGGCCGACACCCGCGAGCGCCATCGCGGAGAAACTGTTGGCCTCGGCGTGGGCGGTGCGATTGCGTGCGGTCGCGAGGAGCATGGTGCTGTACTCCAGCATCCGCTCGGCATTGCCGTCGGCGAAGGCAATCTTCATGAGATGGCGGGCGGCGAAGAATTGGGTCGAGCCGGGGTCGTCGGCGGCGTTCGCTTGGAGGTACGCAAGCCCGGCGGTCGAGTGGAGGCGCTCCTTCTCGGCTGAGGGCTGGCGGGTCAGTACATCGGCGAGAGCGAGCAGGGCCAGCGCGTGAAGTCGGGGCGGCAACTCGTCGCCGTTCATCGTTTCGCGTTCGAGGGCGGCAAGGTCGTACGGCTCGGCGCTGCCGAAGAAAGCCAACCCCGTGCGGGCCTGGCTTGCGGCTTCGAGGGGCTTGCCCAGCTCAAGCAATAGCGTGTGACGTTGGAGTGCGACTGCTTCTGCGGTCTCCAGCTGGCCCAAGCGCACGCAGCAGGTGGCAACGATCCCGAGCGCGACGACTCGCACTGCTCCCGTGGTGAGGTGCGCCGCTTGAAGGGCGGCACTCAGGGCCGGGGCGAAAGCCTCAGCGGCGAACAGCTCTTCAGCGCGAAGCAACCACTGTTGGCCCTCAGTGGGAGCGTCGATGTCAGAAAGAGCGAAGGCCATCTTTCAATTATCGCGACCTCTACTGAAAGCGCACTCCCCGCCTTCGCGGGGTAGAGCAGCTCGCCGCGGTGCCAGTGCGGCACCGCGGCGAACAAAAAACCCGTTAGTTGGCGCCCTCCGCAATCGCGCGCGCGGCAGCAGCATCCGAGGTCCGTCCCAGCTTCTCGAGGCTCTCCGCGAGGTCGAACGCGGTGATCTGGTGCAGCTGGGGATGCTCGGCAGTCTGCTCCATCACTGAGTTCAGCACGGCAACGGCTTCATCGTGACGGCCTTCGCCGGCGAGAATACTCGCGACGAAGCGTTCGCAGTTAGCGCCGGCGATGGGATCTCCAGCAGCACGGTATTCATCGGCGGCGGTGAGGGCGAGGCTGACAGCTTTCTTGGGCTTGCCCAAGCTGGCGAGAGCTCGCGCCTTCGAATCGGTGACGTCGGCGTGCAACCAGTCGGCGCCGTGTTCAGCCGCGAGGGCAAGCACCTCATCGAGCTGCTTGAGGCCTTCCTTCTTGCCCGCTTCAGCGTGCGCGCGGCCCGACTGGTGAAGCACCCGCACGAGAAGGTTGAGGTTCTCGGGGGTGGCTCGGGCGTGGGTTACTGCCTGTTCAAGCAACGCCGCAGCACTGTCGTGATCGCCGTATTGGGCGTGCAGGCCAGCGTTGTCGGCGAGCGTGCGTGCCGCGCTCTGGGTGTCTTCGGCCTCGAGGTAGAGCTCGGTCGCGGTCTCCCACGTGCCCACAGCAGAGCCGGGTTCGCCGGCATCCGCGAAGCCATGGCCAAGCCAGTAGAGGGTCTCACCGCGGCTTCCCGGGGGAGCCTCGGCGGCAGTCTCTTCTTCGTAGAGCGACAGCAGCAGGTCAATGCCTTCGGATGACTCGCCGGCGCGAACCAGAGAGCGGCCGAGGGCGTAGCGCGCCCCCACGGTGTCGATCTCGAGGCGTTCGGCGTAGCGAACTCCGAGGCGGAACCGGCTGGCGGCATCCGAGAACGCTTCTGCCTCGTCGTAGAGCCGACCGGCGAGAATGGTCATGTCGTGCAGGGGACCGACCGCGTCGATCGCGTGAGCACACTCAGCGGCGGCATCAGCGCTCGCGGCAGCCTCAGCAAACTCACCGCTGCCGCCCAAGATACGAGCCCGCAGAGCGTGGGCATGCGCCAGAACGCCGCGATTGGATGTCGACTCCAGCAGTTCGGCGACATACGCGAGTGCGCCATCGGTGTCGCCCGCGCTCGCCGCGAGGTCGGAGAGATACCGCAGTGCGTGGTCGCGCAGCAGGGGCGCCTCTCCTTCTTTGGCGTGGGTGAGGGCGCTCGTCGCGAGCTCGGTCGCCGCCTCGAGGTTGGGCTCTTCGCCGCGCAGCAGCACGCTCAACAGTGACACTTCGAGGTCAGCCCGCTGAGCAGGAGCAAGGGCGCTCGACGCATCGACCGCGATACGGAGGGCATCGAGGTCGTCCTGCTCGGCGCGGCCAAACAGAGAGAGGCCGAGAAGTTCTTCGAGCGTCGCTTGAGCGTCATCGCCATGCTCGCGCAGGGCAGGGATGCGAGTGGCGAGCAACGTCTCAGCTTCTGCCAGATCGCCGGAGGCGACGAGTCGCGCAATCAGGGAACTGAGCGCGGCCGTGTGCTCCTGGCCCGTCGTGAGCTGGACTGCCGTGCGCGCGGCGGGCAGTGCGGGAGCAAGCCAGCCGATCGCGAGCAGTTCTTGGGCGCGCAGCAACCAGCCAGCGCCATCCGTCGGTTCGTCATCTGCGGGGGTGGTGAGGCCGAGAGTTTCGCTCGTGAGAGGCAGGTCGAAGCGTTCGTTAGCGAGTTCGTGTGCTTTCTGGATGCGGCGGGCGCGGTAGTCGTTGCCCGCGCGCTCGTCGAACTGGTCGCCGATCTTTGCCGCAGCAGCCCACATGACAGCGCCGAGTTCTTCGGCCGTCCACGCGCCGTCGTGTTCTCCGAAGAGCCCCACGAGTTCACGGTTTTCGGCACCGCGAACGGTTTGGCTGCCGAATCCAGCGCGGGTCACAGCGTCGAGCAGCACTCCGGCAGCAACGAGACCCGAGAACTGGTTGTCGGCGTTGAGCTGGTCGTGCACGAACCACGAGAGGTGGCGTTCGAGCATGGCCAAGCCGCGAGCTTCGTTGCCGGTGACGGCGCAGAAGATGAAGTGGTTGGCGATGATTCCGAGGTTGTCGGCGTTGTCGCGGGCGAGGGTGTAGCTGCGAAAGTGGGCGGCCTTGGCGTCGTCAAAGCGACCGACGCGAAGGTAGGGCAGGAGGGCCCGCGAGAGTGCCGCCTCTGGCTCGTCGCCGCAGCTGTAACCGCCAGCGATGAGTTCATCGAACAGCACGATCGCTTCAGCATCGCGACCGGTTTCGGTGAGGAACCCGCTCGAGTCGCTGCGCACGCAGGCATCGCAGTGGCTGTATTCGTCGCGCGGGGTCGCAATTAGTTGGGTGCGGAGAGCCTCGGCCCGCTCAAGTTCGCCAAGGCGCCACGCTGTTGAAAACTGTGACGTCAAGACTCCACTCTGGCCGATGCCCGCCGCGCGGTAGTGCGTCGCCATATCGGCGAGCGCACCATCGATGTCGGCTGTGTCGAAGATGGGAGAGCTTGCAAGCGCGCTGGCAATCCATTTGAACTGCCACATGAGGCCAGCACCTTCGTGCCCGATGTCATCCGGAAAACGCACCGGGTCTTCGTCGTGTTTTGCCAGGCACCACGCGAACGATGACAGCAGCACCTCGGTATCGCCGCCCATATTGGCGGATGCCGTCAGTCGAACCCGGGCGCGGTATTCGAGTTCTTCGTCCCCGATTTCGACCGCCAGCGCGATCGCTTCTTCGACGCGGGCGCGTTCCTCGGGCCCGTACGCGATGGAGTCAATTTCGCGGAACAGTTCGTTGATGCGGTCGGCGCTCATAGGGGAGAACTTTCTGGGAGGGAATCACCGAGTGCGACACTCATGGCAATCAGATCGGACATGGAATTGGTCATCATGGCGCGGTCGCGCACGCTGAGGGGGCGTTGGCTCGTGAGTAGTGCTTGAACGTAAAGCAGCTCGATGGTGCGAGAGAAGACGGCGTCATCGCGCAGGGTGGAGAGGGTGACGACAACGGGATTGTTCCAGTTGAGGCAGAGGCGCGCGAGACTCTTGCTGGTGCCGTCGCTCGCGAGGCGATCTTCGGCGAAGGCATCCATTTTGCCGAGCACGTTCTTCCACAGCCCCGGGCGGCTGATCTCGCGGGCACTGCGGCGGTCGATGGAGCGCAGCACTTCAGGGTCAGCCAAGTAGAGGCCGGTGACGTCGGCGGCGGGCACTCCGCGCACGATCACGGCGCAGTCAGCATCGGCGAGCACGGCACTGGCGCGGTCTTCGAGTTTCGCGACGACGCTGCGCACCTCCAGCGGCGGCACTTCGAGAAAATCGAGCTCGTCAAGCACACTCACGCGGTCGACGGTGAGGCCGTCCACAATCGTGGGCAGCATCCGCGCTATCTCGGTGTCGTAGATGTAGCCACCGTTGATCACCGGGCGGTCGGGGCTCGCGATGCTGGCGATCTGGCGAAATTCGTCCACCGTTTCGGCGTAGCGCAACTGCGTGTGATCGCGCGTGAGACTCTCGATGGTCATGCGCCCGAGAGTTGTTTCGACGCTGAGCCAGGGCGTGATGAACTTCGCGAGCTCTTCGTCGTAAATCACGAGCGACTTGAGGGCGAGCGCATGAATCTGCACAAAGTCGTTCAGCTGGGCCGGATGCCGGGCCGCCATCTCCAGCACCCACTGTCGCAGTACGGTGCCGATGGCGGTGCGCGTGTGCTCCAGGATGTCGTCGTCGACGAGCGATTCGCGGCTGGCCGTGGGAGTGAGCGCGGTGCTGTTCAGCACGACGCGCACGAAGAACGCCCAGTCGGGAACGAGCGCATCCACGTTTTCACTCAGCAACATGCGGCCGAGGTAGACGCGGTTCGCCTGCCGGGCGCCGGGCGGTGGCGAACTCGGCAGCACGTACGCAACGCCGGTGGTGTTCGTGCCGGGCACGCTCAGCGGGATCGCGGCAAAGGGCTCAACGCCCAACAGCTCGCTGCCGTACCGAAGCAGGTCGGATGCCGACGCCGTGTGCGCCTCGAGAAACGGAGCCTCGTGCGTGACCGTCTCGCTGCCGCCGCCGGGCAAGTCAACGCGCACGCCTACGGGCAAGAACTCGGCGAAGGTGCGCGCGAGCGACAACACAGTGGGGGTACTCAACAGGTCGTGCTGATCGAAGCGCGGCTTGAGCGAGACGGTGGTGCCGATGGGCAGGTCGCCCTCCAACTCACGCACGCTGAAGGTGCCGTCGCTGTTGCCGATCCATTCGACCGGGGCTGAGCCGCGAGCGGAGCGTGACTGAATCACGATCTGGTCGGCCACCATGAAGCAGCTGAGCAATCCGATACCGAACTGGCCGAGGTAGTCGCTGCGGGGCAGATCAAAGATGTCGCGCTTGGATGATCGGCCCACGGTCGACAACAGCTCGGTCATCTCGTCGGCAGTGAGCCCGACACCGTCATCCTGAAACTGGAAGGTGTCGTTGTGTTCGCTCAGGGGAGTGATGCGGATGCCGCGGCTCGCGTCAGCTCCGTCGAGCTCGGCTCGCGCCGCGAGGGCGTCGCGCCCGTTCTGCAGTAGCTCACGCAAATATACGCGCGGACTGGAGTAAATGTGCTTGCTCAGGAGGTCGACAACCCCCGTGAGATTCACTTGAAAGGACTGGAGATCGTCTCGGGAATCGGCGTTCACTAGAAGAGTCTCTCACTTGATAAAGAATCTCTCGAAGTACTCAGCGTTCGTCTAGCCACGAACGGTCGCGCGGGTATAAAGTTGAGTCATACCAACTCAAGTTTGTGGAGGGTTTTAAATGGCGAACATGCAGGGTGCCCCGGGTACTGACGAAGAGCAAGAAAGTGCTCTTGAGAAGTACGGCGTCAATCTCACTGAGATCGCGCGCAGCGGCAAACTCGACCCCGTCATCGGGCGTGACTCAGAAATTCGGCGCGTCAGCCAAGTTCTCACGCGTCGCACTAAGAACAACCCTGTTCTCATCGGAGAACCCGGCGTGGGCAAGACGGCAGTCGTTGAAGGCCTCGCTCAGCGCATCATCGCGGGCGACGTCGCCGACTCCCTCAAAGGCAAGCAGCTCATCTCCCTCGACCTCGCCGCTCTTGTGGCCGGCGCGAAGTACCGCGGAGAGTTCGAAGAGCGCCTCAAGGCTGTGCTCAAGGAGATCAAAGACTCCGATGGCGAGATCATCACTTTCATCGACGAACTCCACACCCTCATGGGGGCGGGCGGCGGCGAAGGGTCGGTCGCGGCCTCCAACATGCTCAAGCCCATGCTGGCCCGTGGTGAATTGCGCCTGATTGGCGCCACGACGCTCGACGAATACCGTCAATACATCGAGAAGGATGCCGCCCTCGAGCGACGCTTTCAGCAAGTCTTCGTCGGTGAGCCGTCGGTCGAGGACACCGTGGCAATTCTGCGTGGCCTCAAAGAGCGGTACGAAGCCCACCACAAAGTCGCGATCGCTGACTCGGCACTCGTCGCTGCAGCAACCCTCAGCAACCGTTACATCTCGGGCCGCAAGCTTCCCGACAAGGCCATCGACCTGATCGACGAGGCCGCGAGCCACCTCAAGATGGAGATCGACTCCTCTCCTGTTGAGATCGATCAACTCAAGCGTGCCGTCGACCGGCTGCGCATCGAAGAACTCGCCCTCAAGAAAGAAAAGGACGAGGCCTCCAAGGCTCGCCTAGCCAAGCTTCGCGAAGACCTCGTGGTGCAAAGCAAAGAATTGAGCGAACTCGAAGCGCGCTGGAAGATCGAAAAGTCGAGCCTCACCGGTGTTGGCGACCTCAAGACTCGCCTCAACGACGCCCGCATCAGGCTCGACCGCGCCATGCGTGACGGCGAATATCAGAAGGCCTCCAAGCTCAACTACGAGACAATCCCAGAAATCGAAGACGCAATCGCTACGGCCGAGAGCAACGAGCCCACCGGCCCCCGCATGGTCAATGACCAGGTGACCGAGGAGGACATTGCTGCCGTCGTCGCTGCCTGGACAGGCATTCCCGTCGACCGCCTCACCGAGGGCGAGACCGAGAAGCTGCTTCACCTCGAAGCGGAGCTTGGCAAGCGCCTCATCGGCCAAAAGGAAGCTGTGCAAGCGGTCTCCGAAGCTGTGCGCCGCACGCGCGCTGGAATTTCTGACCCCGATCGCCCGACCGGTTCGTTCCTCTTCCTCGGCCCCACCGGTGTCGGAAAGACCGAGCTGGCCAAGGCCCTCGCGCAATACCTCTTCAACGACGAGAAAGCTCTTGTTCGCATCGACATGAGCGAATATGGCGAGAAGTTCTCCGTGTCGCGACTCGTTGGTGCCCCTCCCGGCTACGTCGGATTCGAGCAGGGCGGTCAGCTGACCGAGGCCGTGCGCCGTCGCCCCTACTCGGTGATCCTGCTCGACGAAGTAGAGAAGGCCCACCCCGAGGTCTTCGACATCCTGCTGCAGGTTCTTGACGACGGTCGACTGACCGACGGCCAGGGCCGCACCGTCGACTTCCGCAACGTGATCCTGATTCTCACCAGCAACTTGGGCAGCCAGTTCATTACTGACCAGGAGTTGCCGTGGGATGCCCGCAAGGCCGCCGTTGACGATCTCGTGCGCAAGTCGTTTAAGCCCGAGTTCATCAACCGTCTTGACGACATCGTGGTCTTCCAGCCGCTGTCGACCGACGACCTCAGCCAGATCGTCGAGCTCGATATCGACCGTCTCGGCAAGCGCCTCACCGATCGTCGCCTGCAGTTGGCGGTGACCCCGGATGCGCGCACGTGGCTTTCGGAGCGTGGCTACGACCCGATCTACGGTGCGCGTCCGCTGCGCCGTCTCATGCAGCGCGAAATCGACGACAAGCTCGCTAAGGCGTTGCTCGCCGGCGACATTCGCGATGGTGACACCGTGCTGGTCGGCGTCGCCGACAACGGTGAAGGTCTCCGCGTGTCTCGTTCCGAACCAGACGCTGGCTGAGTTACTTGTGCCAGCTAGGCGCGTGCCCGGAGCGCGCGCCTAAGGTGCGCTCCTAAAGAAACATCGGCCGATCGTCGTCGTTCTCGGTATCAATCGCGAGATCGACGACGACGGGAACGTGATCGCTCGGGCCATCGCCCTTGCGCTCTTCGCGGTCGATGGATGCCTCGGTGACGAGCTCGTCGAACGCGGGCGAGCCCATCACGAAGTCGATGCGCATGCCCTCGTTGCGAGGAAAACGTAGGCGCTGGTAATCCCAGTAGGTGTAGCCCTCGATGTTGCGGCTGCGCAGTGCATCGATCATCCCGGCCTCTTCGAAAGCGCGAAAAGCCGCGCGCTCGGCGTCGCTCACGTGAGTCTTGCCCTCGAACGCGGCGATGTCCCAGACATCGTGATCGAAGGGCGCGATGTTGAAGTCACCCATCAGCGCCAGAGGCTGCTCAGGGTTCTCGCTCATCCACTGGGCGGCCTGCGTCTTAAGGTTCGCGAGCCACTCCAACTTGTAGGGGTAGTGCGGGTTGTCGAGCTCGCGGCCGTTCGGCACATACAAGCTCCAGAGGCGTGCGCCTTCGACCGTAACGCCAATGGCGCGGGCTTCGATGGGCACGGTGCCGTCATCGAGAGCCTTGCCGAAACCGGGCTGGGTATCGAAGCCGATCGTCACGTCATCCATGGGAAGGCGGCTCGCGAAAGCGACGCCGTTCCACTGGCTCAGCCCGTGAAGCTCGACCTCGTAGCCCGCCTCAGTGAACGCTTCCATCGGAAACTGTTCCGGCTTGCACTTGATCTCTTGCATCGCAAGAACGTCAATATCTTCGCGAAGAAGCCAGTCGACGACGCGACCAACTCGGGTTCTGATGGAGTTCACGTTCCAGGTGGCGATGCGCATGCTTCAACGTTAATAGGTCTACCCCTGAATTGGGCGACGACAGTGTCGGAGCCACCGCGTACAGTCAGAACATGAACCCGCTGAGTCTCGCCGACGCCGAAGCGGAGCAGTGTCTCGAACAGGCCAAGCAGGCGGAACAGGCCGATCGCCTTGACCGGCGCAACGCCATCATCGTGGCCATCTTGGGCTTTATCGGCGTCGTTTTCTCGGGCGCTTTGCTGATCCTGGGCCAGGGCAGCCTTTAAGGGATTGCCCGCAATGGGTATTCTGTACTCGTGACCGACGCCAAGCAGCAGCTCATTGAGCACATTTCCGCCGATGCCGTGTTCCACGGCGACTTCACTCTGACGAGCGGAAAGAAGGCCTCCTACTACGTCGACATGCGTCGCGTGAGCCTCGACCACCGCGTCGCCCCGCTGATCGGTCAGGTCATGATTGACCTCATCGCCGACGTTCCCGACATCTTCGCTGTCGGCGGGATGACGATGGGCGCCGACCCGATCGCTTCCGCCATTCTTCACCAGGGTGCCGCTCGCGGCCTCAATTACCATGCCTTCGTTGTTCGCAAGGAGCCCAAGGATCACGGCCGCGGCCGTCAGGTCGAAGGCCCCGAGCTTGAGGGCAAGCGCGTCATCGTTCTCGAAGACACCTCCACCACGGGTGGCTCGCCGCTCGCCGCGATCGAAGCTCTCGAAAAGGTCGGTGCGATTATTGCCGGCGTTGCCGTGGTTGTGGATCGGGATACGGGCGCCAAGGAGCGCATCGAGGCCGCTGGCTACCCCTACTACTCCGCGATTGGGCTGGGTGAACTGGGGCTGACTCCGTGACATCCGGAGAGAATTCCTCGGGAGCCGGCGACGGCAACGAGCCTCGACAGTCCTTCTTCAACTGGGGGCTGACTCCGAGTGACCCCGAGGCGACTCCGGAGACTCCGGCGTCACCGCCCGGCGATGCTGTGGACCCGAGCGAGCCCGAGGAGCCCACCCGCGTGCTGCCTCGCCAGACAGAGGAGCCCACCCGCGCGCTGCCTCGCCAATTTGACGTGGATGCCGGGGCGGCGGAGGCGCCCACGCCACGAGCTTCGGCGGCACCTCCGATTCCTCCCGTGCTGCCAGCCGCACCCGCCGCACCCGCAACACCGGTCGCACCGGCAGCACCGGTCGCCCCTGCCGCAAACGCGCTCCAAGTCCCGCTGCCTCCGCTAACTCCCGCTCCGGCAACGTCCGCGGCCGCGGCGCCCCTGGCCGTTCCAGAAGTGACTGGGCTACTCAGGCTGCCTCCCCTCGACGACGAGAACCGGCCCGCGCCCACTCCCGAGCCCGAGCCCGAGCCCGAGCCCGCGCCCACTCCCGAGCCCGAGCCCGCGCCCACTGCGCAGCCGGCGCCGCTCGTTGAGCCGCCCGCAACCGAAGCGATGAACATCGCGGAGTTGCCGACGAGCGCAATGAACCTCAGCGACTTGCCCACGGGCGCAATGGATGTCGCAGACCTGCCCACCGGTGCAATGGACATCAGCGATCTCCCCACCGGCGCAATGGATGTCGCTGACCTGCCCACGGCAGCAATGGATGCTCCCACCCGGCGTCAGAGCCATTTCCCTCCCGGCGTTGATCCCGCCCTCGAGGGCGCCACCGAAATTCTGAGTGCTCAATCACTCGCCGGAATCTCAGCCGATGCAGAGTCCGTAGAGCACGATGCCGTGGGTGACCTTTTCGGCGAAGACAAATTTGTCGAGTACGAAGACCAACTCCTCACGCCTCAGCCGTCGGCTGTCGTCGTGCGACAGCGGGTTCCTCCACCTCCTCGCCCCCCGATTCCGCGCGGCCAATTGATCGCGATAGCGGTCGGCGGTGGGCTCGTTGCGGCACTGGCGCTGGTGGCACTGTTCCTGCTCGGTACGCGCATCGGGGAGAATGCTGAACCCGCAGTTGCGGTGTCGGCCAGTCCGACCGCTGTCCCCACAGAAACTCTTCCCGTCGTCGGGCCCGTGCCTCCCGGAACCTACCAATGGAACGAGATTGCGGGGGGCGAGTGCCTCGAACCCTTCGCCTCGGCGTGGGAACAGGAGTACACGGTTATTGACTGTGCTCAGCCGCACGCCGCGCAGCTCTTGACGGTCGGGACGTTTGAGGATGCCGCATCCGATCCTTATCCGGATGAGGGCGAGCTCGCGGCGCGCACCGCGCGAGCCTGTTCCACTGATGCCGTGATCGACTTCGCCGCGGCAGAGTCGTTTGCTGATCTGGAGATTACGGCAAGCTTCGCTGCGACGGCGTCCGAGTGGGATGCCGGAAACCGCGACTACTACTGCTTCGCGACGCGAGCGGGAGACGATGCCCTCACGGCATCCGTAGCTCAACCGCAAACGCCCGAAAACTAGCCCGCCGTAGTGGAGGGAGCACCTCCACCGCACTTCGCTCGCCGAGCGCGCGGCCGTCAGCCACGCGCTCGAGGCGCTAGCGCAACAGGTCTGCGACGCTGTCGAGAACCTCAGTCGGGCGGAACGGGTAGAGGTCAATCTCTTTTTGATCGCTGATTCCGGTGAGCACCAAGACGGTATGAAGTCCGGCCTCGATGCCGGCGACGATGTCGGTGTCCATGCGGTCACCAATCATGCCGGTGGTCTCACTGTGGGCACCGATTCGGTTGAGCGCCGAGCGGAACATCATGGGGTTGGGCTTGCCGACGATGTACGGCTCCCGGCCGGTGGCCTTGGTGATGAGAGCGGCAACCGCGCCCGTCGCGGGCAGGGGGCCGTCTGCACTGGGGCCTGTGGCATCCGGGTTGGTCACAATGAAGCGGCTGCCATTGCCGATGAGGCGGATGGCCTTGGTGATGGCTTCGAACGAATAGTTGCGGGTCTCGCCAATCACGACGTAGTCGGGGTTCGTTTCGGTCATGATGAACCCGGCCTCGTGGAGAGCGGTCGTGATGCCAGCCTCGCCGATGACGAAAGCACTGCCGCCGGGGATCTGCTGCTTCAGGAAGTCTGCTGTGGCGAGTGCCGATGTCCAGATCGCTGATTCCGGAACGTCGAGGCCTGACGCCTTGAGGCGGGCACTCAGATCGCGGGGGGTGAAGATCGAGTTGTTGGTGAGTACCAGGTACGGCTTTTCTTCGTCGCGCCATTGCTGCAGCAGCTCGGAGGCGCCAGGTACGGGGTGGTTCTCATGAACGAGAACGCCATCCATGTCGGTGAGCCAGCATTCAATTTCGTCACGATTCCTCATGCGCTCATGTTAGCGAACACCGTCTGCTCTGAGAGCCGTTTCGTGATGATCGCGATCGCGTCGGGGTTCTGTTCCACGAGTACAACGCGGCGCCCCAGCGATTGAGCGACAGCACCGGTGGTGCCGCTGCCGGCGAAAAAGTCCAATACCCAATCGCCGGGTTCGCTGGATGCCTGAATGATGCGCCGCAGAATACCTTCCGGCTTCTGGGTGGCATAGCCAGTCTTTTCTTTGCCGGTGGGGGAGACGATGGTGTGCCACCACACATCCGTCGGAAGTTTGCCGCGTGCTGCTTTCTCAGGGGTGACGAGTCCGGGAGCCATGTAGGGCTCGCGGTCGACTTCCTCGTTGTTGAAGTAGTAGTTCTTGGGATTTTTGACGTAGACGAGAATCGTGTCGTGCTTTGACGGCCACTTTTTGGTGGCGCGGGCGCCGTAGTCGTAGGCCCAAATAATCTCGTTGAGAAAGCTGTCGCGACCAAAGAGGGCATCGAGGGCGACCTTGGCGTAGTGCACTTCTCGATAGTCAAGGTGCAGATACAACGTGCCGCGGTCGTCGAGGAGGCGCCAGGCCTCCTGAAGTCGAGGTTCGAGAAACTCCCAGTAGTCGGCGAAGGTGTCGTCGTACGAGTAGAGGACACCCTTGATGGTGTCGTAGCTATTGCCGCCGAATCCGGTGCGGCTACCTTCGGCGGAACGCTGCGTGCTGATCGCCTGACGGCGTTGCGTGCGCCCGGTATTGAACGGGGGGTCGATGTAAATCAGCCGAAAGCTCTCATCGGGCAAAGCTCTGATGGCCGGGAGATTGTCGCCGTGCATGACAAAGTCGGGGCCTTCGGGGGTCCAAGGCAGGGGCATGCTCTGAGGTTAACAGCCACCGAGCAGAATTAATAGCGAGTGTGGTTTACAGAATGCCTCCGAGAGTTCATCACAATCGCACTACGAAGACACGAGAAAAACCTGTCTTTTTGGTGTGAATTCTCAATCACTGGTTTATGGTTGAAGGAGATGCGCTCACCCGAAGGGCAATTCGACGACAACGCGGCGACCCGCAATGTCAACGAATTTAAACCCGGGGGAGAGAGAATTGCGGCACAACAGGATCAACGAGGAGCGCACGCAGCGCAGCACTCGAACTCCGCTGATGCGGGCTGTCGCCTCCCTCGTTGCCTTTGGCCTTCTCGTTACCGGTCTCACCGTCATGCCGACGACATCTGCCGAAGCTGCCGTCGTGCAGTGGGGTACTAACGCCGGTACGTCGCCCAGCTACCAAACCACCGTCAATGGTGACTTTGTCATGGCCGGTAACGGTGTTTTGGCCTGTTTAGGCGCCTACTTCAACGGCATCGGAGACTGTACCGATCTTCACTCTGCCTCCGATGGCAATAACAGCACTGCCAACGACAACTTCTACCTCCAGAACTCAAATACTGTTGCCGGTTTCTCGACTAACTCGAGTTCCGCTGCAGTAACCATCCCCGCCGGAGCCTCAGTAAAGAAAGCGTTCTTGAGTTGGAGTGCTAACACGGGTGTTTACACTGGCTCGAACGTGGCCTCCTGCACGGTTCCCAACTCGGGCCGCGGCACAGCACTCATGCCGTCCGGCTCCGCAACGGGATACCGCAGTCAACCGGCAAAGATAAAGGTGGGTGCTGGGCCGGTAACGTCTGTCGCTCCCGCCAGCGTTCTCGAAGACCCCACTGGCACTACGTCAGCCACCTACTACAGCGCAAGTGCCGACGTGACAACCGCATTTGCGGGCGCGACCACCGGTACGCCACTCACGGTTTCCGCCGGAGATATCTGGGCACCTCAGGGCGCCGGCTGCTACGCCGGCTGGAGTCTCACGGTCGTCTATGACTACGGCATCTACATTCCGAGCAACCTGAACTCGGCTCCGCACCGCATCATCTTCTACGAAGGTCACGTTCGCATGACCGCCGCTGAGGCTCCCCTCACGGTAGCTTTCAACGGTTTCAGCGCCGTTGACACCGGAACCCGCGCCGGTTTCTCGCTCTATGAGGGCGACCGCATCATTCAGGGCGACATTGCTGAGTACTCTCGTGGCAACGGCGGCTTCACCCAATTGCCCAACAGCGCGGGCAATACCGGCAATATCGGTATTGGTCGAGGCGAGGGCTCCGTTCGCTACACCGCCCTTACCGACACTGGGCCGTTCACTAACCAGAGTGTGGATGTCGCCACCGTCGATTTGCCCAATGTGCAAACCGGCGACACCTCGGTGAACCTTCGGATGAGCACCAGCGGTGACTCCTATTTGCTGCAGAACGCCATTCTTTCGGTGCCGAGCGCGGGTATCAACGTCTCTAAGACCTATAACGGAACGCTCGACCAACAGTCGCGGACTGCCACCGAGGCCGCAACGTTCACCGTCACCGTGACGAACTCCGGTGTGGGAATTCTGCAGAACATCGTGATCGCCGATGACCAGACCAACTGCGCACGTGCACTCACCGGTGTAACGCTCGCCCCGCTTCAGTCCTACACCTATACCTGCACGGCGAACGGCCCCACCACCGCAAGCTATGACTCAACGGCCACGGCGACAGCAAGCACAGTTGTAGGGAACAACAGCGCCACAGGAAGCGACTCCACGCGGGTTCTTCTGTCCTCCCTCACGCTTGCCAAGACGAGCGCGCTCGCCGCTGGAGCAACCGGTCGTGCCGGCGACACGCTGAACTACACATTCACCGTCAAGAACAACGGTGACTCACCTCTCACCGGCGTCGCCGTCACTGACCCGATGTCTGGTTTGTCGGCCATCACTTACTCCTGGCCGACGGGCACTGCGGGAGCGCTCGCACCCGGCGCTTCTGCCACGGGAACAGCGACTTACACGCTGACTCAAGCCAACGTGGATGCCGGTTCCATCGCGAACACCGCGACCGCCACCGGTACGGATGCCGACGGTGGAGTCAAGCCCGTTGCGACAGCCAACCGCACCACCCCCATCCCGGTGAATGCCGTTCTCGAGACTAAGAAGACTGCCGCGTATGCGGGAGCCGGAGTCGGCAACGTCGGCGACACCGTCAACTACTCTTTCTCGGTCAAGAACACCGGTAACGTCACGCTCACTTCGGTCACCCTGGCCGACCCGCTCACCGGGCTGTCGGCGATCGCGGTCACCTGGCCGGGAACCTCGGGACGTCTCGCACCGGGTCAGACTGCCACCGGAACTGCGACCTACACGGTGAAGCAAGCTGACGTTGACGCCGGCAAGATCGTGAACCAGGCGACCAGCGCGGGGCGAACGCCCAAGAACGTTGCGGTTACCGGAACCAGCAACGAAGTGACTTTGGCCACGACGCCTGCCGCCCCTGCTCTCGTGACGACGAAGTCGGGAACGGTGCCGAACCCTAAGGCTGTCGGCAGTGTCGTCACCTACAGCTTCAGCGCCAAGAACACCGGAAACGTCACGCTCACGGGCGTCGCCATCACCGACCCGCTCGCCGGACTTTCCGCTCTGACCTACTCGTGGCCGGGAACCGCCGGAACCCTGGCTCCGGGCCAGACCGTGACCGCCACCGCGACGTACACCGTAAAACAGTCCGATGTGGATGCCGGTCTCGTGCGCAACACGGCCACCAGCTCGGGAAAGTCGCCTGGCGGCACGACCGTGACTGCGGCGTCCCCTCGCGTTGATGTTGCGCTGCAGACTCGCACGCCCGCCATCTCGCTGACAAAGTCGGGTGCGCTTGCGGGCGGCTCGACCGCCGGCAGCACCGTGAACTACTCGTTCGTTCTGACCAACTCGGGCAACGTGACGCTCACCAACGCGGGAATCACTGACCCGCTCTCCGGTCTCTCGGCCATCACCTATGGCACGTGGCCCGGAACCACCGGCACCCTTGCTCCTGGTCAGTCCGTCACCGCGACCGCCACCTACACGGTGAAGCAGTCGGATGTCGATGCCGGCGCGATCGCCAACAGCGCGACCGCAAAGGGCACGCCTCCGACCGGTGCTGACGTCACCCGCACAACGCCCGCTACCGTTCCGATCACGGCCGATGCCAAGATGATCGTGACCAAGTCGGGCGCCTACACGACGGGATCCGGCGCAGTCGGCTCGGTCGTCACCTACACGTTCAGCGTCAAGAATGACGGAAACGTCACCCTCAGCCAGGTCGTTCTCGCCGACCCACTCTCGGGTCTCAGCCCGATCTCGGTAACGTGGCCCGGTGCATCCGGAGTGCTCACCCCAGGCCAAACGGCCACCGGAACCGCGACCTACACGGTGAAGCAATCCGATGTGGATGCCGGCTCGGTCAAGAACACGGCAACCGCTACCGCTAAGACTCCATCCGGCGGCACTGTGACCCAGCCCTCTGCGCAGTCTGTGGTGCCTACGGTCACGCCCAGCCGGGTTATCACCACCACGAAGTCTGCCGTCATCGCCGGTGGTGCCACCGGCAAGGTCGGCGACGTCATCAACTACTCGTTCAGCGCGAAGAACGACGGAAACGTCACTCTCTCGGGTGTGACCATTGCTGACCCGCTAACGGGACTTTCGGTGCTCACCTACTCGTGGCCAGGAGCCACAGGGGTGCTCGCCCCGGGTCAAACCGTCACCGCAGTAGCGACCTACACAATCAAGCAGTCCGATGTTAATACCGGCTCGGTCAAGAACACGGCAACCGGTAGCGGCACCCACGGCGGCACGACCGTGACCGATCCGTCTGACCAGGTGAGCGTTCCGACAGTGGCCGCTAACCCCGTCATCACGACGCTCAAGTCGGGGGCGCTCGCCGCCGGTTCGACCGGTCGCGCCGGTGACACCGTTAACTTCTCGATCAAGCTCACGAACTCGGGCAACGTCACCCTGACCTCGGTCTCGGCCACCGACACGCTCCCCGGTCTTTCGGCGCTCGCCTACGGAACGTGGCCCTCAGGTATTGCGGGAACGCTTGCTCCGGGCCAGTCCGTCACCGCGACGGCAACCTACACGCTCAAGCAGAGCGATGTGGATGCCGGCTCTGTTTCGAACACCGCCACCGGCTCGGGAACACCGCCGACTGGTGCCGCCGTCACGAGCACCAGCCCCGCCACGGTCCCGATCACTGCGGGCCCTGCCCTGACCGTCTCCAAGTCGGGTGCGGTCACCACGGGCAACGGTTCCGTCGGCGACATCATCACCTTCTCGTTCGTCGTTCGCAACACCGGTAATGTCACCGCCACCGGCGTCGGTATTACCGACACCCTCGCCGGTCTCTCCGCCGTTACCTTCGGCACGTGGCCGAGCGGCACAGCCGGCACATTGGCTCCCAACACTCAGGTCACCGCGCTAGCGACCTACACGATCAAGCAGGCGGATGTGAACGCAGGCTCTGTCAAGAACACCGCTACGGCATCCGGCAGCACGCCGTCGGGCGCAACCGTGTCAGCGACCTCGCCGCAGGCTGTCGTGCCGACGGTGGCATCGTCGCCCGCGATCGATACCCAGAAGTCGGCGAGCGTGGCCGGCACCGGCGCTGTGGGTGACGTCATCACGTACACCTTCACCGCTAAGAACACCGGAAACGTCACGCTCACTGGCGTCTCAATTGCCGACCCCCTCACGGGACTTTCGGCGCTAACTTACGGCACCTGGCCCGGCGGCGTGGCGGGCACTCTTGCCCCCAACGCGCAGGTCACCGCCACCGCGACGTACACAATCGTGCAGTCGGATGTCGATGCCGGGTCTATCAAGAACACGGCAACCTCCACCGGTACTTTCGGTGCAACCACCGTCACTGACCCGTCTCCACAGATCACGACGCCCACTGTCGCATCGGTGCGCACTATCTCGCTCGCCAAAACCGGTGTACTTGCTCCCGGCGGAACGGGCGTCGCTGGCGACACCGTCAACTACACCTTCGTCGTGCGCAACACGGGCAACGTCACGATGACAAGCGTCGGCGTCACCGACCCGCTTCCCGGACTCTCCGCGATTACGTTCGGCACGTGGCCCAGCGGTACCGCTGGTCGCCTGCTCCCCAACACTCAGGTAACGGCCACGGCAACGTACGTTTTGAAGCAATCGGATGTCGATGCCGGTTCGGTCGCCAACACGGCAACCACACGCGGCACGCCCCCCTCCGGTTCTGCCGTTTCAGCCACCGCCCCAGCCACTGTTCTCGTCGCTGCCAACGGCGCTCTCGCCGTGACCAAGACCGGTGCAGTGACCTCGGGCACCGGCGGCGTCGGAAGCACGATGACCTTCTCGTTCTCGATCACGAACCCCGGAAACCTGACGATGACGGGAGTCGCGATTGCTGACTCGCTCGTAGGGCTCTCAGCACCGGTCTACACCTGGCCGACTGCTACCGCAGGACGCCTCGCTCCGGGTGAAACGGCCACCGCCACTGCCACCTACACGGTGAAGCAGGCTGACGTAAACGTCGGCTCGGTAGCGAACACGGCAACGGTCTCGGGCAAGACTCCGAGCAACGCCACGGTCACCTCTGCGCAGTCGACCGCCACCGTTCCCACGATCACCGGTGCACCTCAGCTCACCACCACGAAGTCGGCCAACGTTACTTCTGGTGCCAAGGTTGGCGACTCGATCACGTACTCGATCGCGATCGCGAACACGGGAAACCAGACCATCACCGGCGTCACGCTGACCGACTCGCTCGCGGGTCTCTCTACGCCGGTTGTCACGTGGCCCGGCGTCGCGGGAACCCTCGCTCCTGGTCAGACCGCAACAGCCCTCGCGAGCTACACCGTGAAGCAGTCGGATGTTGATGCTGGCTCCATCGCCAACACCGCGTCGGCAGCAGGAACAGCTCCCGGCGCGACTCCCGTTGACGATGACTCCAACCCTGTGGTCACCACTACGGTCGCTCCGGCGCCGACGCTCTCCCTCGTGAAGTCGGGCGCGCTGCCCGCTGGTTCCACGTCGATTGCTGGCGAAGTAGTGACCTACAGCTTTGTCATCCGAAACACCGGAAACGTCACCATTACGGGCGCTGCGGTCACCGACCCGCTCTCGGGTCTCTCGACCATCACCTACGGCACGTGGCCTTCGGGAACTACCGGAACGCTAGCGCCGAACACTCAAGTCGTCGCCACCGCGACCTACACGGTGAAGCAGACGGATGTCGACGCGGGCTCGATCGCGAACACGGCGACCGCTAACGGCACGGGAGTCAGCGGCGGCGCCGCGACTGCGGTCACGAGTAGCGCCACGGTTCCTCTCGCTACCTCGGCGAAGCTCACCGTCTCCAAGACCGGTTCAACGGCTGCGGGTGCGAACAAGGTTGGCGATACCGTCACCTTCTCGTTCGTCGTCAAGAACACCGGTAACGTCACGCTCTCGAGCGTCGGTATCACCGACACTCTCACGGACCTCTCGGCTGTCAGCTTCGGCACGTGGCCGGGCGGCACGACGGGAGTACTGGCTCCCAACGCGCAGGTAACCGCTACGGCGACCTACACAATCAAGCAGTCCGACGTGAACGCGGGCTCCGTGAAGAACACGGCTACGGCATCCGGAACGCCGCCGTCGGGCCCCGTCGCTACGGCAAACTCAACGCAGGCTGTTGTGCCTACGGTTGCTGCTTCACCCGCACTCGTCACCACCAAGAGCGCTGTTGTGGGCGGCACCGGAACCGGCATTGTCGGCGACACGATCACCTACACCTTCACGGCCAAGAACACCGGTAACGTCACGCTCACCGGAGTCACTCTGACCGACCCGATCACCGGACTCTCCACTCCCACGTATGTGTGGTCGGGTGGTGTTAGTGGCCAGCTCAACCCCAACGGAACCGTCACCGGAACCGCGACCTACACAATCACGCAGGAGAATGTCGACGCCGGTTCGGTCAAGAACATTGCGACCGCCACGGGAACCCCTCCGACCGGCGCTGTCGTGACCGCTCCGTCGCCGCAGGTCGTCACGCCGACGATTGCGTCAGCACCGAAGATCGCTGTGACCAAGTCAGGCGCTCTCGCGCCGGGCGCGCAGGGTGTTGCGGGTGACGTTGTCACGTGGAGCCTCTCGCTCACGAACTCCGGCAATGTGACGCTCGAGGGCGTCACTGTCACCGATACGCTGCCCAACATCTCGGCCGTGACGTACGGCACGTGGCCCTCGGCGACCGGAATCTTGGCTCCGGGCCAGAGCGTCTCAGCGACGGCAACCTACGTCCTTAAGCAGGCTGACATCGATGCCGGTGCCGTCTCGAACACCGCTAATGGTTCGGGTACTCCGCCGCGGGGTTCACCGGCTACGGCAACTGCTCCGTCAACCCTTCCCCTTGCCTCGAACTCCACGATGACGCTCGCCAAGACCGCGGCCATTGTTGCTCCCGGCACGGGCGTCGTGGGCGACACCATCCGCTACACCTTTACGGCCGAGAACACTGGCAACGTCACGTTGACCAACGTGATCATCGCCGATCCGCGTCCGGGTCTGAGCGCCCTCACCTACGGCACCTGGACGAGCGGCACTGTTGGCCGTCTTGCTCCCGGCCAGACGGTTACCGCGACGGCTGACTACGTAATCCGCCAAGCTGACCAGAACGCTGGCGTTGTGAACAACACGGCATCTGTTTCGGGCAAGCCGCCCGCTGGCCCGAACACCACGGCATCTTCTGCGGCGGTAGCTACTCCGACCGCAACGCGCGTTCCCGGCATCCTCACCACTAAGACCTCAAGCGTCGCCGGAACCGGTGCCGTCGGCGATGTCATCACGTACACGATCACCGTGCGCAATACGGGAAACACCACTCTCACATCGGTGTCGGCAAGTGACCCGCTCTCTGGCCTCAGCACGCTCACCTACGGTGCGTGGCCCGGCGGAGTCACGGGAACGCTGCAGCCCAACACGCAGGTTGTGGCCACCGCGAAGTACACGATCAAGCAGTCCGATGTGAATGCTGGCGCAGTCACAAACACGGCGACCGGTCAGGGCACGTCACCCTCCGCCGGCGTCATCACGGATCCCTCAGATGAGGTCGTTACGCCGACCGCCGCGGCGAACCCCGTGGCGACGTTCTCGAAGACCGGCGCACTCGCGCCCGGTGCTGTCGGCGCTGCTAACGACGTGATCACGTATACCTTCACGGCGAAGAACACTGGAAACGTGACGCTGACGGGCGTCGTCGTCGCTGACCCGCTGAGTGGTCTCGGCACGATCTCGTACTCGTGGCCCGCCGCCGACGGTGTACTCACCCCAGGCCAGACCGTCACGGCTACCGCGAACTACACGGTGAAGCAGTCCGATGTGGATGCTGGCTCGGTCAGCAACACCGCAACGCTCACGGCGACCCCGCCCTCCGGAACGCCCTTCACTGAGACTGATCCCGAGACGGTGTCGATCACGCCCGCCCCGAGCATCCAAGTCGACAAGGCCGCAACCGTGACCGACCGCGAAGTCGGCGACGTCATCACCTTCACGATGACTATTCGTAACACCGGTAACCAAACTCTCACGGCGATCGATCTCGACGACAGCTTGGTGGGTCTTGGCGCGGTTTCGTACTCTCCGTGGCCCGGCACTGATTTCGTGCTCGCCCCGGGTCAGCAAGTGGTCGCTACGGCCGACTACACCATTCTTCAAGCGGATATTGATGCTGGTGGTGTTCAAAACACGGCCTCAGTAACAGGACAATCTCCGCAGGGTGTCGAGGTAGATGACACATCTGAAACCGTCACGGTATCCACCGCTGATGTTCGTCCGGAACTCACAACGACCAAGACCGTCGTTGTTCAGGACCCACCCGTTGTGTACGAGCTCGGTGCCGTCATCACGTACGAGTTTGCGGTGGAAAACACCGGTAACGTCACTGTCGAGAACATCGGTCTAGTAGATCCGTTACTGGGCATTTCAACACCCGCTCTCTCAACGTCTACCTTGGCGCCCGGCGACCCGCCGGCCACGGCAACGGCGACCTACACGATCACCCAGGCGGATGTCGATGCCGGTTCGGTGACGAACACCGCGAAGGCGGTCGGTGACACCACTGGCGGTACCCCCGTAAGTGTCGAAAGCCTGGTCTCGTCGGTGACCACTCCGACAGCACCAGCAGCCCCCGGTATCTCAGTCACGAAGACGGGCACCGCCGCGCAAGATGCGGGCGACCTGATCGACTGGAGCTTCACCGTTACCAATACCGGTAACGTCACCCTCAGCGGAGTGACCCTCAACGATGCCTTGACTGGGGTCACTCCCGTCTTCGGCACGTTCCCCAGCGGTGTGTCCGGCCAGCTAAATCCCGGCGACAGCGTGTTGGCAACCGCCGATGACTACGTTGTGACGCAGGCGGATGTCGACTCGGGTTCCGTCGTGAACACCGTGACCGCATCCGGTACTCCCGCTCGCGGTGCCGTCGCTAACGCGACCACCGCAGCGACTGTGCCCTTGACTCCTGACGCTGGTGTCACGATCGTCAAGACGGCAGCTATTGAACCCGGCGAAGACGGCGTCGACGACACCGTCACGTTCACCTTCACCGTCACCAACACCGGAAACGTGACGCTCGGCTCGATCAGCATTGTGGATCCGCTCGATGGTATTTCGGCGATCAACTATGACTGGACGGGCAACCCCTCTCAGACGCTCGCTCCCAACGGCGTGCTCACTGCGACTGCCACGTACATCCTCACGCAGGCAGACATCGACCGCGGCTTCGTCGACAACGACTCAAGCGTGCTCGCCTCGACACCTGCTGGCGACATCCTCGATGAGGACTCGAACACTGTCACCGTGACGACCGACGCAGCGACGCCCTTACTCGTCACTACGAAGGACGCGACGCGCAACGGCACCGGTGTCGTCGGCGACACCATCAGCTACACAATCACGCTGCTCAATGACGGAAACGTCACGCTGACGGATGCGGCGATCACCGACTCCCTCGCGGGCCTCAGCGAACTCGTGTACGGCGAATGGGTCTCCGGCGTCGACGGCGAGCTCGCTCCCGGCGAGTCCGTCGCGGCTACCGCGAACTACACGATCACTCAGGCGGATGTAGATGCTGGCTCCGTCAGCAACATCGCGACCGGCGACGCCAAGTCTGCGCGCGACGACGCTGCCATTTCGGATATCTCTCCTGCCGCGGTCACGCCTCTCGTTACCCAGTCCGCTCTCATCTCAGCAACGAAGACCGGTGTTCTCGAGTCTGGTGCTGAGGGTGAAGCGGGTGACACTGTTGAGTGGTCCTTCAGTATCAAAAACGATGGAAATGTGACACTGAATGGCGTCACCTTGGCGGATACCCTCCCCGGCCTCTCGGCCATCACGTACACGTGGCCTACGGCGACCGACGGTGTCCTCGCTCCGGGGGCGACAGCAACGGCTGTAGCGACCTACGTGCTCAAGCAGACCGACGTGGACTCCGGTTCCGTTGTAAACGCCGCGACACCATCCGCGAAAAACCCCAGCGGAGCGGCTGTGCCTGGGGCGCAAGTGAGTGCATCAGTCAACGTCGAGCGCAAACCTGGTCTCAGCGCCATCAAGACCGGCGAGCTGGAGCCCGGTGGGATCGGTGAAGTCGGCGATGTCATTTACTACTCCGTGACCGCCACCAACACGGGTAATGTCACGCTCAGTGGCGGCGCTCTGATCGACCGTCTTCCCCGCATCTACGATGTTGTGATCAGCTGGCCAGACACCGACAACGTGGGCGTCTTACTCGTGGGGGAATCGGTAGTCGGAACCGCGTCGTACGTCATCACGCAAGAAGACGTCGATAACGGATTCCGTAACAACACTGCCGGCGTCACGGCCAATTCGCCCAACGGCGTGGCTGTGGAAGCGAATACGAACACCGTCATCATCCCCACCGTTCGCCCTGCTCCGCTCCTGACGGTCGACAAGACCGCCGTTGTCGCCGGTGACGGCGAACTCGACGACACGATCGCGTACTCGTTCACGATCACGAATGACGGAAACGTCACGATCGACGGCATCACTCTCGCGGACCCGTTGCCGGACCTCGTCGGCCTGACGGTCAACTGGCCCGCCGCCAACACGACGCAGACGCTCGCGCCCGGCGAAAGCGTCGATGCCACGGCGACCTACACAATCACTCAGGACGACGTTAACGCGGGAGAAGTCCGCAACACGGCAACCGCGAGCGGAACCGGCGCGCAAAACACCCCGGTTACCGGCTCTTCCCCAGAGGTCGTCACCCCAGTCGATGAAGCTGCTCCGTCGCTCAGCGCGACCAAGAGCGCGGCACTCGCGGCTGGCGCTACCGGCGTCGCGGGCGACACCGTGGAATTCAGCTTCACTGTGGCCAACGACGGAAACGTTTCGCTGACATCCGTCGACCTCATCGACCAGCTTCCGGGGCTCACTGGCGTGACCTTCGGCGCGTGGCCGACAGCGACCGACGGGCTGCTCAACCCGGGTGACGCTGTCACCGCTACCGCTACCTACACGCTGCTTCAGAGCGACATCGACGCTGGCTCGCTGGCGAACAGCGTCAACGCTTCGGGTGTGCCTCCCACAGGTTCCGCCGTAACGCAGCCCGCTTCCGCGACGCTTCCGCTCACGGCAGCACCCGACTTCACCATTACGAAGACGGGTGACTTGGGAACCCAGCTGGGAGAAGTAGGCGATGTCATCGACTACAGCTTCAGCATCACCAACTCCGGAAACGTCACGCTCACCGGTGTCGTACTTGTTGACTCCAAGCCCGGCCTCAGCGCGCCGGTAATCGTTTGGCCCGGAGACGACCGCGTGCTCGCTCCTGGTGAAATCGCGACCGCTACGGCGACGTACACGATTACTCAAGAAGATGTCGATGCGGGCTCCGTTTCGAACACCGCTGAAGCACTCGGTTCTACGCCCGCTGGTACGGAGTACTTCGAGTTCTCTGATCCTGCGGTGAACCCGACGATCGACCGCACCGATTCGGTGACCATCGACAAGGTGGGAACCACTCCGGACGGCGCGGCCCTCGGCGACCTCGTGCAGTACGACTTCACAGTGGAGAACACGGGCAACACGACGCTAACGGGCGTCGCGATCGACGACCCACTCGTCGGACTCTCGACCATCGTCTACTCGTGGCCCGGAGCAGCCGGTGTGCTCGCGCCCGCTGAGACTGCGACCGCCACCGCGACGTACGCGATCACTCAGGCCGACATTGACCTCGGTTACGTGCGCAACTCGGCGGATGTTGACGCCACCTCACCGCTCGGTGCGGTCGATGATTCCGTCGGCCCGATCGATGTGCCGACCGTCACCGCCGCTGCTGCGATTGAGACCACCAAGAACGGCGCGCTCGAGGCCGGTGCAACAGGATTCGCCGGCGACACCGTCGACTATGCCTTCACCGTTCGCAATAGCGGCAACGTCACGCTCACGGGTGTGACCTTGGACGACCCGCTGGAAGATCTCAGCGCCCTGACCTACACGTGGCCGACCGCAACCGATGGCGAATTGGCTCCCGGCCAGAGCGCCACCGCGGTTGCAACGTACACGCTGACTCAGGCGGATGTTGACGCCGGCAAGGTAGACAACACGGTGACAGCAGAGGGCACAACGCCTGACGCCGACACGGTGGACGACACGGCTGACGAGACCGTCACGATCACTCCGGCACCAGTGCTCACTCCGTTCAAGTCGGGACGCGTGATCGATGGCGGTATCGGTGCTGTCGGCGACACAGTCGAGTACCGTCTCACGGTGACCAACAACGGAAACGTTACGCTCTACGATGGCCAGTTGCTTGACGCTCTCCCAGGCCTGTCTATTCCGGTCATCACTTGGCCTGATGAGGCCAAGCCCGGAGAAATCCCGCCGGGTGAAACCGTGCTTGGCGTTGCCACTTATCAGCTCACGCAGGAGGACGTCGACCGCGGCTTCGTTCCGAACGAGGCTGACATGTCGGCAGAGACTCCTGCAGGGGAAGTCCTTATCGAAGCATCGAACGAGGTCATCGTTCCGACTGTTTTGCCTGCACCGAACATCACTGTGACGAAGTCGGGCGCGCCCCAGGGCACTGCCGACCTCGGCGACACGATCGATTACTCGTTCGAGATTCTCAACTCGGGCAACGTCACGCTTGATTCCGTGACGCTGACCGACCCCTTGCCGGACCTTTCCGCGATCACGATCACGTGGCCCACTCCGGCGACCCCGGGCGTGCTCGCTCCGGGCGAGATCGCTACGGCTATGGCCGACTACGAGATCACGCAGGATGACGTGGATGCTGGCGCCGTTCTCAACATCGCGACCGCTGACGGCGTTGACCCCAACGACACTGACGTCACGGACGATTCGGCTGCGAACACCATTCCGACTGAGACGATCCGTGCTGAGGTCGAGCTCACCAAGAGCGGCGTACTCGCTGACCCGGCTCGCGCCGACGAGGGCGACACCGTCAACTGGTCGTTCGAACTGAGCAACACCGGAAACGTCACGCTCACCGGCGTAGAAATCGTCGACACCCTCGCGGGTATCTCGACGCTGACCTACACGTGGCCCGGCATCGACGGAACGCTCGAGGTGGGCGAATCGGTCACCGCAACGGCCACATCCGCGCTGACACAGGCGCAGGTCGACGCGGGAACCGTAGCGAATGACGCTGTCGGTTCAGGCACCCCTCCGCGCGGCGACGCCGTGAGTGACCCCGCGACGGCAGCAGTCGTGCTCGCCTCACAGGCCAGCCTGGCGGTCACCAAAGACGGAACTCTGGTTGTTGACCTTGAGGGAGACTCCGGTAACGCTGGCAACACGATCGATTACGACTTCAGCATCACCAACACGGGTAACGTCACCTTGACGCTCGTCGACCTTGTCGACGCGCTCGTTGGCGTCAGCAGCCCCGTCTTCATCTGGCCGGGAACCACAGGAGAACTGGAACCAGGCGAGACGGTTACGGCGACGGCGAACTACACAATCACGCAGGCGGACGTCGATCGCGGCAGTGTTTCCAACATTGCCACCGCGAGCGGCAAGCCTCCGATCGGTGACACGATCACCGTCAGCACCTCAGTCACCGAGACGACGGTTGCCCCGGCGGCTCCAGCGCTTCTATTGACGAAGTCATCGAGCACCGGTGCCAGCGCCGGCGTGAACGACATCATTACGTACACATTCGAGGTGAAAAACACCGGAAACGTGACTGTTGATGAGATCGTGCTCGCCGATCCCCTGCCCGGCCTCAGCACGCCCGTCGTCAACTGGCCCGGCGACAACGGAGTTCTCGCTCCTGGTGAGACGGCGACCGCGACGGCAACATACGCGATCACCCAAACTGATGTGGATGCGGGAACGGTCGACAACACCGCGACCGCCAACGGCACTTCGCCGACTGACGTTGCGGTGGCAAGTAATCCAGCCGCAACGCAGACGCCGACGGATGCTGCTGCTCCTGACATCCTCGTAACGAAGAGTGCTGCTCTCGCTCCTGGTTCCACCGGCTTCGAAGGCGACCTCGTGGAATACGAGTTCTCGCTGACGAACACCGGTAACCAGACGCTCACCGCAGTCTCGCTGGCTGACCCGCTTCCGGGCCTGTCTGCTCTGGTGTACTCGTGGCCTACCGCTACGGCAGGAACACTGGCACCCGGTGCGGTTGTTACAGCTACCGCAACGCACGAACTCACTCAGGCCGATATCGACTCTGGCTCGGTGGCCAACGTCGTGACCGGTAGCGCAACGCCGCCATCCGGGGTTGCCTTCGCCGAACAGGCTCCGGCTGCCGTGGCGATCGCCGCGAATGGCGAGCTAGAGGCTAAAAAGTGGGGAGTCTTGCGTGCTGGGGGAATCGGCCAGGTCGGCGACTGGGTCGACTACCGCCTTGAGGCCACCAACACTGGAAATGTCACTCTCTTCGACGGCGAACTCATCGATGCGCTCGTGGGGCTTACGGACCCCGTGATCCAGTGGCCAGACGCCGCCGACGAAGGAACGTTGCGCCCCGGGGAACAAGCCATTGGCGAAGCCTCTGTGCAGCTGACGCAGGCCGATATCGACCGCGGATTCATTCCGAATACCGCTGACATTTCGGCGAACGACCCGTCGGGTGTCCCCGTCGAGGCGCAATCGAACACGGTGTACGTCTACACGGTTCAGCCGCAGCCGAGCATGACGGTCGTAAAATCGGGCGCAATCGCTGTGACGGGCGAGAACGGCGTTGGCGACACCGTCGAGTTCGAGTTCGAGGTTCGCAACACCGGTAACGTGACGATTGGTTCGATCGTTGTCACCGATCCGCTGCCCGGAATGACCACGCCAACTGTGCAGTGGCCGACCGCTGTGGAGACTCTGGCTCCGAACGAAACCGTAACCGCCACGGCTAGTTACGAGATCCGCCAGTCGGATGTCGACCGCGGTTTCGTAGAAAACACGGCGAGTGCCACGGCAACTCCGGTGCGCGGCGATCCGATCGCAGCCACCTCGAACACGGTCGAAGTTCCCACGGAGGCTCCGAGCGTTGTGGTTTCTGTCACCAACACCGGTGCGCTGACGAACCCGGGCCCGCCTGAAGAAGGCGACACCGTGACGTGGAGTTACAGCTTCACGAGTACGAGCAACGTGACGCTCTCGGGCGTTGAGCTGAGCGACTTCATCGGCTCGTTGCCCGCAGGCGATTACACCTGGCCCGGAGACGTGGGCGTTCTTATTCCCGGCGCCACGGTCACGGCAATTCGCGTGCAAACGCTGACGCAGGCCGACATCGACTCGGGCGCTGTCTCGAGTGTTGTCACCGGTGAGGGAACGCCAACGGTTGGCGCTGCGGCGACAGCCACAGCACCGGCGACCGTCGCTCTCGCGGCTGATGGCCTGCTGCAGGTGACGAAGTCGAGCGAGTTGGCCGTGGCCGGCGCGAATGGCCCCGGCGACACGATCGATTACACGATCGTTGTCACCAACACCGGAAACGTCACGCTTCGCACGGTGACGATTGCCGACAGCATCGAGAACGTCTCAATCGACTCGATCGTCTGGCCCGCTAACAGTGGCGTGCTCGCTCCGGGTGAATCTGCGACGGCTAGTGCGACGTACGTTCTCGAACAGGGTGACGTTGATCGCGGTTATGTCGACAACACGGCATCCGTTCGGGGGCTCACTCCGGGCGGCGACGCGGTAACGGCGAACTCGAACGTTGATCGTGAACTGACGGCGGAATCCGACCCCAGCATCACCGCCGAGAAGTCGGGAGTGATGACTTCGGGATCGGGTGAAGCTGGTTCGGAGATCACCTACAGCTTCATCGTCACGAACACCGGAAATGTCACGTTGCGCCTGGTTGGCGTGCTTGACCCGCTGATCGATGTTGTTCCCTCTGACCTCACGTTCCCGTCGGCGACCGGTATTCTCGGCCCGAACGAGCAGGCCATCGGCTCTGTGGTGTACACGGTGACGCAGGCCGATGTCGATAACGGAACCGTCGAAAACACGGCAACCGCGATCGGAACGGCGCCTGACGGCACTGAAGTAACCGGCGTCTCGAACACTGTGTTCAACCCCACCGAGGACGCCGAGCCTTCTATCGTGACGACGCACACTGCGGCGCTTGCGGCCGGAGCCACCGGAGTGCTCGGCGACGGCATGAACTACAGCTTCCGCATCAGCAACGACGGCAACGTCACGCTCAACGGCGTAACGCTCTCGAACACGATTCCGGGTCTCACCGACTTCGTCTACACCTGGCCGAACCCGGCCGCTCCGGGCGTTCTCGCGCCGGGCGAAAGTGTCACCGTGACGGCGACCCGTCTGGTTGACCAGGCGGATGTCGACGCGGGTGAAGTACGCAACGTTGCTACCGGCGAGGGCGATTCACCGTCGGCGACCGCCGTTGACTCGGACTCGGCCGTCACCATCGTGCCGCTCATCCAGGCGCTGTCGAGCATTGACATTGCCAAGGCTGGCGAACCGCGTGATGCGGGTGACCCTGTCGTTGTAGGTTCGTGGATCGACTACACCTTCACGGTGCAGAACACTGGTGAAACCACCTTGAGCGGTGTCACTGTGGCTGATCCGAAGGTCGGAACGACTGCGGTCGTCTACGGCACGTGGCCGGCGGCTGACGGCGTCTTGGCTCCGGGGGAGTCGATTACGGCAACCGCGAGCTACCAGGTCACCCAGGCTGAGTTCGATGCCGGTTCGGCGTCGAACATCGCGAACGTGACCTCGACGAACCCGGCGGGCGACGACATCGTCGACACGTCGAACACCGTCGTCGTGCCCACCGCACTGGGCGCCCCAGAAATCAGCATCACGAAAACGCAGGAGCTGGCTGCTGGTTCGACCGGTATCGCTGGCGACACCGTGGAGTTCACCTTCGAGGTCACTAACGACGGCGATGTCACGCTCAATGGCGTCACGATTGCTGACGACCAGATTGATCTCAGTACGCTGACGATCACCTGGCCGGGCGCTCCGGGCGTTCTCGCTCCGGGCCAGTCGGCAACGGCAACCGCAACGTACGTTCTCACTCAGGATGACGTGGATGCTGGCTCGATCAATTCCGAAGCATCAACGGCCGGAACGCCGGTAGTGGGCGATGTGGTGACCGATGCGGCCACTGGCTCGACACCGATCGACGCAGACCCGTCGATGTCCATCACGAAGACGAGCTCGTTCGCGACTCTCGCTCAACAGGGCGCGACCGTGAATTACGTCATCGAGGTCGTCAACACGGGTAACGTGACGCTCACCGCGGTGACGGTCACTGACCCGAAGCCGGGCCTTTCGGCACTGAGCTACAACTGGCCGGCCACGCCGGGCGAGTTGGCGCCGGGGCAGAAGGTTGTGGCTACCGCCACCTACGTGATCGCTCAGGCCGATGTTGATGTCGAACAGACCACTAACGTGGCCACTGTCGACGCCAACGCTCCCGCCGGCGCGATTGAAGCGCAGGAAGCGACGAATGTGCTGCCGATCCCGAACGTGGCCTCGATTGGTCTCACGATCTCTGGCGTTCTCGGCACAGGCCAACAGGGCTTCCCCGGAGACGTGGTGACGTTCACCTACGTTGCGACCAACACGGGAACGAAGCCGCTGACCAACGTCTCGATCAGCGACCCCCGCGTCGGGCTCTCACCAATTAACTATGGCCGCTGGCCGGGCGCGGTCGGTGTACTCCTGCCGGGTCAGTCGGTTACGGCTACGGCTACCTACGTCATCCGTGAACGCGATGCCGGAACGACGCTGTACGAAACAGCGACCGTGACGAGCACCGAGCTCGATTCGGGCGACCCGGTAGTGGCTACAGCCCAGACAAGTCTGCAGCTACCTTTCAAGGCACTCTCTTACACTGGATCAGACCCCCGAGGAACCCTCGCGACCGGGTTGGGCACACTGCTCGCCGGGCTCGCGCTGATCCTGCTCGCACGCAGAAGACAACGACAGGAAGAATCATGAAGCTCCCCACACGCTTGACCGTTACCGCTGTTCCTTTCGCAATTCTCGCCTTCACTTTGGCGGGGTGCACGAACGATGGCACCGATGGTCAGCCTGAACCCGAAGAGACCTCGAGCTCGGCTGAACAGACTCCGGGAGTAACGGACATCTCGGATGCCCCCGGTACCGGTGAGGACCTTGAAGGTGCTCTCACCGACTCCACCGTCAATGAGTGCGAGCGCACGGGCGACGAGTGGACCGTGTCGGGCGTCGTAACGAACTCGACCGATGCCAGTGTCACGTATCGCATTTACGTGTCGCTGCTCAACGGTGCCAATGACACTCGCGCTCTCACCCAGGTGGATGTCGATGCGACTGAGCCGGGAGATACCTCCGACTGGGAGGCCGTCATTCCTGTTGCTGAAGACGAGCTCACCTGCGTGCTGCGCGTCGAGCGCTACGAAAGCTAGTCTTTCGGGCGCCCAGCCCCTCAGTGCTGTCATAGGCGTTGCTGCCGAGAGGCGGTACTGAGGCTGGGCCGCCGACGACTATCGTGGAATGGTGACTGAACCGAACCCCAGCGTCGAGCTGTCGACCTACGGCGTGGGGCCCTGGCAGGGCGAATTGCCCACCGAACCCCACTTCGATCCCGTGCTGCTCGAACGCGGCGACACCCGCAACGTTATCGACCGGTATCGCTACTGGAACATGGAAGCGATTGTTGCCGATCTCGACGTGACGCGTCATCCTTTCCACGTTGCCATCGAGAACTGGCAACACGACATGAACATCGGTTCGATCGTGCGCAGTGCCAATGCGTTCGGTGCCGACACCGTGCACATCATTGGGCGGCGGCGCTGGAACAAACGCGGTGCCATGGTCACCGACCGCTACCAGCACGTGCTGCATCATCCGGATGTCGCAGCCTTTGTGGAGTGGACTCAAGCCAACGACCTGCCGATCATTGCGATCGACAACGTGCCCGGCAGCGTCATCATCGAGACCTACGACATGCCCCAGCGCTGCGTGCTGCTCTTCGGTCAGGAGGGCCCCGGGCTGTCGCCCGAAGCCATCGACGCCGCGACGGATATCGTGGAGATCAGCCAGTTCGGTTCGACCCGTTCGATCAACGCTTCCGCCGCGGCCGCCGTAGCGATGCACAACTGGATCACTCAGCACGTGAGCTTCACGAAGTAGGCCCGCGCCGCTCGATCGGGCCCACCGCGCTCTGCTGTTAGCCTCCGACGACTACGTCGACGGGGGCGATGATCATTCGGTGGTGTCCGGCGATACGTGATTCGCCGGTCACCGTGAGCGATAGCCCGTCCGTTGCTGTGGCGCTTGACGTTCCGACGCTGAAGATCAGCTCGCCTGGCTCGACGACGCGCTTCATCTCGATGCCGGTGTAGGCACTGAGCTCGGGGCTGATCGTGAACGAGACGTGCGCAGCTTGGCCCGGTTCGAGGGAAACGCGCGAGAAACCGACGAGCTTCTGAACGGGTCGTGCCACGCTGGCAACGGGGTCGGAAAGGTAGACCTGCACTGTCTCGGAGCCGGTGACCGCACCAGTATTCTTCACCTCGACTGACAGCGTTGTCGTGCCGTCGACGTCAAGCGTTTCTGTGGCAAGGGCAGCCGGTGAGAGGGAGAACGTGGTGTAGCTGAGTCCGTGGCCGAAGGCGAACGCCGGTGAGGTGGACTGGTTCGAGATCTTGTCGATCGTGCGGGTGAGCGGCGCTCCCAAGTAGAGGTGTTGTCCGCCGCCCGTCGTGAGGGGAATCTGTACGGGAAGCTTTCCCCCGGGATTCACTCGGCCGCTGAGTACGCCGACGATAGCGCCAGCGCCTTCCTCGCCCGGGATGAAGGACTGAACAGCAGCGCGCACGCGGTCACCATAGGTGAAGGCGTAGGGGCGTCCGCTGTTGGTGACCAGAATCACTGACGCTCCGGTGTCGAGCACAGCATTCACGAGTGCAGCCTGCGAACCCGGCAGCGCGAGATCGACGGCGTCGCATCCTTCGCCAGAGGTTCCGCGGCCGAACATTCCGGGCAGGTCGCCCACGGTCAGGATGACCAGGTCGGCGTCTTTGGCCAGTTCGACAGCTCGCTCGAGGTTGCCCGTCTCCGGCCCGAGAATGCTTGCGCCAGCCTCGTGGGTGACGGTCGCGTCGGGGAACTCGGCGCTCAGTGCGTCGAGGAACGACGGCACCTCGATGCCCAGTCCGAATTGCGGGTAGCGCGGCAGCACGTGCACGGGGTACGAGTAGCAACCAAGCAGCGTTCGTGGATCAGCGGCCATCGGGCCGAGTACGGCGATGCGACCCGAGAATTCGGGAGCGAGGGGCAGAAGATCGTCATCGTTGCGCAGCAGCACGATGGATGCTTCCGCCACTGTGCGAGCGAGGGCGCGGTTATCAGCGGAGTCGAGTTCGATTACTCGACCGTGCGTTTCGGGGTTCTCGTCGAGGAGACCCAGCTGGGCTTTCTGCAGCAGCACACGATGAACCGCGCGATCGACAAGAGCTTCGTCCATCTCTCCGGAGCGCACCGCTTCGACGAGCGGGGGAAAGCACATGCCGTTGGGGAGTTCGACATCCATGCCGGCCGCGAGCGACAGCGCGCCAGCAGAAGCGGCGTCAGCGGCAACCCCGTGGGCGCTGGCGAGGAAGGCGATGGCCCAGTAGTCAGAGATGACCGTTCCGGTGAAGCCCCACTCGTCGCGAAGGAGCCCGGTGAGGAGCGCCCGATCGGCGGCAATGGGAACGCCGTCGATGTCGCTGTAGGAGTTCATGACCGAGCGCACGCCGCTGTCACGCACGGCAACCTCGAACGGCACCAACATCACGTCAGCGATCTCGCGTGGACCAGCCGAGACGGGGGCATGATTACGCCCCGAGGCAGACGCGGAGTAGGCCACGAAGTGCTTCAGCGTAGCGATGAGGCCACTGGCTTCCAAACCGCTGGTGTAAGCGGAACCGACGGCGGCCACGAGCACCGGGTCTTCGCCGATCGTTTCCTCAACGCGGCCCCAGCGGTAGTCGCGCACGACATCCAATACCGGTGAGAGGCCCTGATGTATCCCGAGAGACCGAAGGTCGGCGCCGATCGTTTCGCCCACCTTCCTGGCAAGAGCGGGATCGAAGGTTGCACCCCATGCAAGAGGGGCGGGATATACCGTCGCCCCCAATGAGTTGACGCCAGTGAGGCATTCTTCGTGGGCAATAACGGGGATGCCGAGTCGCGAAGCATCCACGACCAGTTGCTGCTTTTCTTTCAGCCGTTCCGTGACTTCAGAAACAGTGCCGGGTTCAGTGCCGATGACGCGGGTGAAGTGACCGAGCCCGAGAGGGGCAACCTGATCGAACGGCGGACGGGTGGCGCCGAGAGTGTCCTGCATGGGCGCTACGACTTCACCAGCGCCACGCTTGTCAAACCAATAGCCGACGAGTTGCGCGACCTTTTCTTCGAGCGTCATTTCCTCCAGCGCCGCAGTTGCGCGCTGCTCGTCAGAGAGCGACGTGTCATGCCAGGCGGCAGCGAGGGGGGAAGAAAGGGGAGAGGTCGTCAAGAGTGGTTCCTGTCTGAAGGCGGTGCCGTTGATTCACGGACGACGAGGCGGGTAGCGAGTTCGATGTGGTGGGAGTCGAGATGCTCACCGGCGGAGAGCTGCTGAACGGTGCGAAGAGCCACCCGGCCGATGTCTTGCAACGGCTGATAGACACAGGTCAGCGGGGGATTTGCCCACGACGCAACATAGGTGTCGTCATAGCCAACAAGGCTCAGGTGCTCGGGAACGCGAATGTCTAGCTGGCGCGCAGCTTCCAGCACACCCATTGCTTGCGCATCGCTTGAGGCAACAATGGCGGTGGGGCGATCGTCGCGACTGAGCAGCTCGTGGGCAATGCGTTCAGCCGCATCGTGGTCGAAGCCCGTGTGGCTGATGAAATCATCCGGGACAGCTATGCCTGCGGCATCCGCTGCGGACCGAAAGCCATCGACGCGGGCACGAGCGCTGAGTGATTCAGCCGGGCCGCCAATGATCGCAATGTTTCGGTGGCCGAGGCCAATGAGGTGCTCCGTCGCGCTGCGGCCCCCGATCCAGTTGGTGGAGCCGACCGAAGCGACCGACGAACCGTCCATGCGGAGAGGGTCGATGAGCACGATCGGCAGAGCTGACCGAGAGATTGCTTGATGGGTGGCCTCTGACATATCGACTGTGAGGATGATGGCCCCCACGCGCCCCGATCGATTGAGTCGGCGAATCACCTCCTGATCGGATTTGTGGGGGCTGGGGCGAAAACGGCCGACGACTACGTCGATTCCAGCGTCTTCGGCAGCGAGGGTGACGCCGCGCAAAATTTCCATGGCGTACGGACTGGTGAGTTTGTCGACAAGAAATTCAATCGTCGGTGCTGCGGCAGCGCCGCGGGGGCGACCGGCGCCGTACCCGGTTGCTTCAATAGCGACTTCGATTCGAGCGCGTGTGGATGCCGCGACGTCGCTGCGGCCGTTGAGCGCTTTTGAGGCGGTAGCGATAGAAACGCCGGCATGTTGGGCGACGTCGTTCAGCGTCGGCCGCTGTGCTTTCGTGCTTTCCATGGTGCTCCTAGTGTCGAGATCGAAAGACTATCCAAGAACTCGAAAACTTTCAATGACTCGTTCACATCAGTTTGCTGCATTCCGCAACAAATATTTGACAGTGCCCGCGTTTTCGCCATAGTGTGACTCACGAGACACCGAAAGTGCTTCGAAACATTTTCGAGAAACAACTCAACGAAGAGAAGTGGGACACATATGTTGCGGGCCAAAAAACAAAGATTTATGACTGGCGTTGCGGTGCTAACAGCGGGAGTTCTCGCGCTCACCGGATGCAGCGGCTCCGGTAGCGACGGCGGCTCTTCGACGGCAGTCGTCTGGGGCGTAGAGGGCGGGCAGTCAGCCTCCTACGAAGCAGCGGTTGATCGTTGGAACGAAACCAACCCCGACAGGCCTATCGAACTTCAGATGTTCGGAAACGACGGCTACTCCGACAAGCTCCGCATCGCTCTCGGAGCAGGTCAAGGGCCCGACTTGATGTTCGGCTGGGGCGGCGGAGTACTCGAAGGCTACGTCGACGCCGGCTACATCGATCCCATCGAAGATCCCGAGATCACCGACCGCTATCTCGATGCAGTGAACGACAACGCCACCTTCGATGGTGCGGTGTACGGCGCCGCCATCAACAACATCCAGCCCGTTGTCATCCTGTACAACAAGTCCGTGTTCGAGGAAGTGGGAGCTACTCCTCCTGAATCGTGGGACGACCTCATGGATCTCGTTCCGGTCTTCAACGACGCCGGCGTCGCGCCGATCGCGTTGGCTGGAGCGAGCAAATGGCCGCAGCTGCCGTACATCTCGTACCTGGTCGATCGAATCGGTGGCCCCGAGGTCTTCGACGCGATTGTCGCCAATGAGCCCGACGCCTGGTCAGATCCCGCTATCGCAGAATCGATCGACATGATTCAGGACCTCGTCAAGGCTGATGGCTTCAACTCAGACTTTGCTGCACTCGACTACGGAAGTGGAGCTGCGGATGCACTGCTCTACACCGGCAAGGCTGCAATGATGGTCGCTCTTTCTCAGGCCTACTCCAACATCCAGACCAAGGCTCCTGATTTCGTCGCCAGCGGCGATCTGGGCTACGTCACCTTCCCCACGGTTGGCTCAGGCTCGGGAGACACCACCGACCTCGTCGGCAACCCGTCGAACTACTGGTCGGTAGCATCAGCGGCGACAGACGCTCATAAAGCGATTGTCACCGACTTCCTGGCGACCGAAGTGATGAATGACGCCTACATTGGCGAGGTCCTCGAGCGCTCTGCCGTTCCCGGGGTAAGCGACGCGAAAGATCTAATTGACCAGCGCGACGACGCCGACTTCCAGTCGTTCGTCTTCGATCTGTCGGATGACGCCGCGAACTTCCAGCTCTCCTGGGATCAGGCACTATCACCCGCTCAGGGCGCCGAACTCACGGTTCAGCTCGACCGAGTGTTCCTGCAGGAAATCGACGCCGACGAGTTCATGCAGCTCATGAACGCGACAATCAAGTGACGACCGTAACAACGACGACGGGGAGCATCCGTGCTCCCCGTCGTGGGTCGGCGCTCGCTGCTAGACAACGGTCAGGCGGGCCGTCACTCTGGTTCTTGCTTCCCGCAGCGCTCTTGTTCGGTGGCTTCGCCATCCTGCCGTTGCTCGGGGCAGTAGTTCTGTCGTTCACGCAGTGGAGCGGGCTCGGCACGCCGCAGTGGCTGGGAGCCGACAACTGGCTCTGGTTCGTCACCGACCCCGTGACCTACACGACGCTCGGCATCACGTTCGCCGTGATGTTCGGAAGCCTGCTCGTTCAAGGCCCGATCAGCATGCTCCTTGGAGTGTGGATCGCGCGCTCGGGAGGGTTCCGATCCTTCGCCGGACTCATCTTCTTTGTTCCGCTTCTGCTCTCGTCGGCGGCGGTAGCACTTGCCTACAAGAACTTGCTCGACCCGAACTTCGGACTCTCCACACAAGACGGCTTCGGATGGCTCGCGCATAACTGGCTCGGCGATAAGAACACGGTGCTCATCATGGTCATTCTGGTGATCGCGTGGCACTTCGTTCCCCTTCACACGCTGCTGTACCAGGGCGGTGTGCGTCAGATCCCCGCTTCGCTTTATGAGGCGGCATCGATCGACGGTGCTGGCAAAATCATGCAGTTCTTCACGATCACCGTTCCGCAGTTGAAGTACACCATCGTGACGTCATCCACGCTGATTATGGTGGGATCTTTGACCTACTTCGACCTCATCTTCGTGATGACAGCCGGTGGGCCGGGATACGCGACACGCGTGCTGCCGCTCCACATGTACCTCACCGGGTTCCGCTCGGCAGAGATGGGCAAGGCAAGCGTGATTGCCACGGTTCTCGTGCTGATTGGGCTCGTGCTTTCGCTTGCGCTGACGCGCTGGAGCGGGTTCTCGAAAATGAAGAGTCAACAGGAGGGAATGTAATGAGTACCACCACTTCAGTGGATCCCGTGCGGGTCACTGCACCACCCGTTACTGCACCGCCGACTAAGTCTGCGCCCGTGCGCCGGTGGCCATCGCTCTTCAGTAAGCACACCAACATTCCTGGCGGTCTGGGTGGCGCGCTCTGGCTGCTTATCGTTGTCATCCCTCTCTATTGGGTTCTGACCACCAGTTTCCGCAGCAGCACTACCTTCTTCTCCGACGCACCGTTGTCGCTTCCCTCCGAGCCGACGCTCGCCAACTATGTCAAGGTCTTCGACTCGGGCTTCTTCGGCTACTTCACCAACTCGGTCATTGTGACGATTGCGGCCGTCATCATCGCGGTATTTGTCTCCCTGTTGGCGGCGTACACGATTGCACGGAACACCCACGTCGTGTCGCGGACTGCATTTTCGCTGGTGTTGCTCGGCCTCGCCGTTCCGCTCCAAGCGGCAATCATCCCTATCTTCTACATGCTTTCTCAGATGGGGCTTTACGACACTTTGCTGGCCCTGATCATTCCGTCAGCCGCCTTCGCGATTCCGATCACCATTGTCATTTTGGTGAACTTTCTCCGGGACATCCCGGGCGAGCTTTTCGAGTCGATGCGTCTCGAAGGTGCTACGGACTGGATGATGCTGTGGAAGCTTGTGCTTCCGCTGTCGCGTCCGGCCTTGATCACGGTCGGCATCTATAACGCTCTGGGCGTCTGGAACGGATTTCTCTTTCCGCTGGTGCTCACTCAAAGCCCATCCGTGCGGGTTCTTCCGCTTGCGCTGTGGAGCTTTCAGAGTGAACTCACGGTGGACGTTCCCGGGATTATGGCCGCAGTGGTCATGTCGATGATCCCGATTTTGACCTTGTACATCTTCGGGCGTCGACAGCTCGTTGCAGGCTTGACGGCAGGATTCGGAAAATGAGCGACAATTCAGCAGCAGATTCAACGTATGCCTCGAGCGCATCGTGGCCCATTGCCGCTGCGATGCTTCCCTTCGCGGCGAGCCAGGATGCTAGCCCCGAGGCGTGGTTTGATCAGCTCGCGCAGGTCGCATTCGAAGGTATCGATAGCGTCGATGTCACCGACAACTGGGTGCAGGCGGGCGATCTTTCGTCGGCACGACTCGAGGAACTGTCGGCCGTTATTGCAGAAGCTCACCTTCGACCGATTGCAATCTCAGCAATACGCCGAAGCGTGATCGACCCGGTGGTTGGCGACGACAACCTCGCCTACAGCCATCGCACCCTCGACGCGGCTGCCAAGCTTGGCATCCCGCTGGTGAGTTTCGGGCTGCACCGACCACTCTTGCCAGGACAAAAGACTTCGCAGTGGTTCTGGACCGAACCCGGGCCAGTCGACGATCAAGACGACGCGACCTGGGATCTCGCGACCACGCGCATCCGCGAACTCGGCTCGCACGCCGCCGACCTCGGAATCGCGGTCTCACTGGAGATGTATGAAGACACGCTGATCGGCACTGTCGATGGCGGCCTTCGACTCGTCGAGTCGGTAGGGCTTTCCAACGTCGGCCTCAACCCCGACCTCGGCAACATGTACCGACTGCATCGCGATATCGAGGACTTTCTCGAAGCAAGTGCGCGCTGTGCGCCGGTGTCGAACTACTGGCACGTCAAGAACTACTTCCGTGATGAGGACCGCGAGCGCGGCTTCGTTACGACGGTGCCGGCTCCCATGGAGTTTGGTTCGATGAACTACCGGGCCGCCATCACTTCCGCGATCGCAGCAGGGTTCGCGGCACCGTTCTGTGTCGAACACTACGGCGGCGACGGTCTCTCCGTCGCGGCACGCAACGCGGACTACGTGCGACGCATGATTGCGGTCGCACTCGGAGAAGCACGCACCGCCGTGCGCGGACTGGAGAGCTGAAAATGACAAATGTGACGGTAATCGGCCTCGGCGCGATGGGCCTGCCCATGGCGACCCACTTGACGAAATCCTTCGACGTGAAGGTGTACGACATCAACCCCGTTGCGCTTGAGAAAGCCGCAGAGGCCGGGGCTATGCCGGCGTCGTCGCTCGAACAGGCAGCGGATGGTGCCGACGTCGTCGTTCTGATCGTTCGCGATGCCGCGCAGCTCGACACGGCGCTCTTCGCAGCGGGCGGCGTCGCTGATGCGCTTCAGCCAGGGTCAGTTGTCGTCATCACGTCGACCGTTGGTGAGACCGCCCTGGTGCGCTCCGCCGATCTCCTTGCCACTCGGGGCATTCTCTGTGTGGACGCCGCCCTTTCTGGCGGACCGGTTCGCGCGGAAACCGGCGATCTTCTCATCATGGTCGGCGGCTCGCCTGAGGCGCGGTCTGCAACGCAGCCGGTACTCGATGCGCTCGGTTCTACCGTGTGCGTCGTGGGCGACAAAGTTGGCCAAGGCCAGCAGCTTAAGGCGGTCAATCAGCTTCTGTGCGGCATCCACACTGCAGCGGCTGCTGAAGCACTTGCGCTGGCGCATCAGCTCGGTCTTGACCTCGACATGGTTATTGACGTTCTCGGCGCGGGCGCTGCCGCCTCGTTCATGTTCGCTGACCGTGGTCCTCGTATCGCGCAGCAGTTGCGCGGGGAAACCCCACCGCTTCGTTCGCGACTCGACGTGATCGGCAAAGACATGGGTATTGTCGGCGACGTTGCCCGCGAGCGGAAAGTCAGCGTTCCGCTGGCGAGCGCGGCGGAACAGTTGTATCGCATGGGCGAAGCAGCGGGACTTGCTGCAGAAGACGACTCGATCATCAGCACGCTCTTTGCTGCGAGCGACAAATGACCGTTCTCTTCAACGACCCTTCAGACTTTGCCGAGGATGCTCTCGACGGCTTTGTAGAGCTCTACGCCGATCGCCTGTCAGGAGTACCCGGTGGTGTGGTCGCCCATCGTCGCGGTGAGCCCAAGGTCGCTGTTGTCATCGGTGGCGGATCGGGCCACTACCCAGCATTCGCTGGCCTCGTCGGTCCCGGTTTCGCCACCGGCGCCGTTGTGGGCAACATTTTCACCTCCCCGTCGGCCGCACAGGTGTATTCAGTAGCTAAGGCTGCGAATGAGGGCCGTGGTGTGGTTCTGAGCTTCGGCAACTACGCCGGAGACGTCATGAACTTCGGAATCGCGGCTGATCGTCTGCGCAGCGAAGGCATCGATACGCGCGTTGTGCTTGTCACCGATGATGTGGGTTCCTCGCCCGAAGCAGATCAACGCCGCGGAATTGCCGGCGACTTTACCGTCTTCAAGGTGATGGGTGCCGCAGCAGCGGAAGGTCTCTCGCTCGACGAGGTTGAGCGTCTTGGCCGGGCTGCGAACGGCTCAACTCGCTCACTCGGTGTTGCATTCTCTGGATGCACGATGCCGGGTTCAGCCGAGCCGCTGTTCTCCATCCCGTCCGGCTCGATGAGCGTTGGGCTCGGAATCCATGGCGAACCAGGGGTGCGCGACGTTCCGCGGCTCACCGCCGATGAACTTGCTCGATTGCTTCTCGATGGTGTTCTGAGCGAACGGCCTGTCGGAGACTCGACCCGCGTCGCTGTCATCCTCAACGGGTTGGGAACGACGAAGTATGAAGAACTCTTCGTCGTGTGGAAGGCGCTTTCGCGATTGCTGAAGGATGCTGGTTTAGCGGCAGTGGGAGTTGAGGTCGGAGAACTCGTAACGAGCCTCGACATGGGCGGCTGTTCGCTCACGCTGATGTGGCTCGATGAAGAACTTGAGCGCACCTGGACAGCTGATGCTTACACTCCGGCCTATCGAAAGATCAGCGCGGGCCTCGACACGCTCGCCCCTGTTGAACCGGGAGCGGCATCGATCGCTCAGGCCTCCGCCCCAGAATCTACGGAAGCATCGCGGGCGCTGATGCCCCTGCTGGTGGCCGCAGTCTCGACCGTTCGCGCTGTCCTGCACGACAACGCCGTCGAGTTGGGCGACATCGATGCGGTCGCAGGTGACGGGGATCACGGCCGCGGAATGGTCAAGGGTATTGACGCCGCTGCAGGAATCGTCGATAACTCAACGTCGGGTGGCGTTGCGTGGAACCTCCGCCAAGCCGGGCGCGAGTGGGCCACCCGCGCCGGCGGAACCTCCGGAGTTCTCTGGGGTGCCGGCCTTGAAGCCGCAGCGGAAGCGATTCGCGATGACCGTCTTGAGTACGACGCCACTGTCGTAACGGACGCTGCCGAGGCATTCCTCGAGGCTATTCAGCAGTTAGGCGGAGCTGAGGTGGGCGACAAGACATTCGTCGACGCGCTCGTGCCGTTCATCCACACTCTCAAGCGCGAAGTAGACCGCGGTGAGAAGCTCAGCGTTGCCTGGAGTAACGCGGCCGCTGCTGCAGCACTAGCGGCAGCAGCGACAGAGAGCCTGACGCCCAAGAAGGGCCGGGCTCGACCACTCGCCGAGCGCAGCATCGGAACACCCGACGCTGGCGCAACCTCATTTGCGTTGATCGTTGGAGCACTCGCTCAACCCCGCACAGCCTGGAAGGCAGATTCATGAGCACTACGACCCCGCTGATCCGTGTCGTTATCGGTAGCGACGATGCCGGATTCGACTACAAAGAAATATTGAAGGCGGATCTCGAAGCCGATCCGCGTGTAGCCTCCGTCGTCGACGTCGGAGTCTCCGAAAGTGAATCGACGGCGTATCCGCACATTGCAGTGGATGCCGCTCGCCTAGTCGCCGCTGGCGAAGCCGATCGCGCTCTCCTCGTGTGCGGCACTGGTCTTGGCGTTGCGATCGCCGCCAACAAAGTGGAAGGAATCCGTGCGGTGACAGCCCACGATTCCTACTCCGTGGAGCGAAGCGTGTTGTCGAATAACGCCCAAGTGCTGTGCTTCGGTCAGCGCGTCGTCGGGCTCGAGCTTGCGCGACGCCTTGCGCGGGAGTGGCTTGGATACACCTTCGACTCGTCGAGTGCCTCCGCCGAAAAGGTCGCAGAGATCGAACGCTACGAACTGCGTCCCTCTGTCTGATTAGCGGTTTCCCGCACATCCGCCACTCGCCTCCCGGGCTCAGCGGCATAACCAAAGGAGTCGGTTCGAGTGGGAATCGCAGCAGAGACATTAACGGTCGGGGTAGCCACGCCCCTCAGCGAAGAACTGTGTGCGCTGATCGAATCGTTGGAACCGCGCGTGCAACTGATTCGCGACCAGTCGTTGTTGCCGCCGATGCGATTTACGGCGGACTACGCGGGCGATCCCGACTTTCGTCGCTCACCACAGCAGCAATCGCAGTTTATGCAACTGCTCAACTCTGCCGACGCCCTCTACGGAATCCCCGATCTGTCGACGCCGCTGCTGAAAGAGGTTGTGCAGCAGAATGACGGTCTTCGCTGGGTTCAGACCATGGCGGCGGGCGGTGGAGCTCAGATTCGAGAAGCAGGCTTCACACGGCACGAGCTCGATCGGGTGGCGTTCACCACCTCCGCGGGAGTGCATGGCGGGCCGCTGGCGGAATTCGCATTATTTGGGTTGCTGGCCGCGAGCAAGTCGCTCCCTCGGCTGCTTCGGCAGAGCCAGGCACACGAGTGGAGTGAGCGGTGGCCGATGGCGCAGCTCAGCGACCAAACGATACTGCTCCTCGGACTCGGCGGGATTGGGTCGGCGCTGGCCGAAAAATTGAGTGCGCTCGGCGTTCATGTCATCGGTATGAGCCGCCGCGGCGAGACCGTTCCCGGAGTCGCCGAGATCATCGAACCGCACAACCTGCCCGCGGCAATTCAACGCGCCGATGGAATCGTGGTGTCGCTGCCGGGGACTCCCCACACCGAAAAGCTTGTCGACGCCGAATTTCTCACGATGGTCAAGCCCGGTGTCACCGTGGTCAACGTGGGGCGCGGCAGCGTGATCGACGAACAGGCTCTGATTGCTGCGCTCGAAGACGGTCGTGTCGGCTTCGCGGCCCTCGACGTCGTAGAAACAGAGCCTCTGGTGGAGTCGAGCCCGCTCTGGGAGATGGACAACGTGCTGTTGAGCCCGCACACTGCAGCGCTGAGCTACGCGCAAGAAGAGCAAATTGCGCGACTCTTTGCTCGAAACGCCAGCGCTTTTCTGGATGGTCGTGCCCTGCGCAACGTCGTCGACACGGTGCATTTCTACTAACGCTGCGCTCGCTGCGGCCGTCGCGAGGCACAATGGAGTACTCAGCACCGGCGCTTCACGAAGTAGGGAACTATGACTCAGCCCGCGAAAGTCATCATTATTGGCGCCGGAATCGTGGGGCTGTGCACGGCCTGGTTTCTGCAGGAGCGTGGCGTTGAGGTCACGGTTCTCGACCGCACGGGCGTCGCCGCGGGCGCCTCTCTCGGAAACGCTGGCTGGGTTGCTCCTGCCCTGACGCTTCCGCTGCCGGAGCCTTCGATCTTCAAAGTCGGCATCAAGGCGGTTATCGATCCCACCTCGCCGGTGTACGTTCCTCTCGCCGCTAACTCGACCCTGCTGCGGTTCCTCGCGGGCTTCGCGCGTCACTCGACACCTAAGATGTGGCGTCGCAACATGGTCACGTTCGCCGAGATCAACAAGTGGAGCCTCGACTCCTTCGACCGCATGGAAGAGGGCGGAGTCTCCGCGGCGCTCCAGCATGCCGAACCCTTCCTCGCCGCTTTCACGAGTGATGCCCATCGCCAGGTCATCACCCACGAGTTTGATGAGGTCGCCGCCGGTGGTGGTCACGTGAGCTTTGAGAAAATCACGGGTGACGAGCTGCGTGAGTTCGAGCCGAGTGTCTCGAAGCTTGTGACCCATGGGCTGCGCGTGGATGGCCAGCGCTTCATCAACCCGCCCTCGTTCATGCAGGTGCTCGCGGCATCCGTGCGAGCTCGCGGAGCCACGATTGTGGAGGGCGCGAAAGCGACCGGCATCCGCGACCTCGGTGCTGCCGGTGTTGCCGTTGATGTCGAGGGCCGCGATGCGGTGCTTAGCAACGAAGTCGTTATTGCGACCGGAACCTGGCTCGGCGACCTTGCCCGCCAGTTCGGTGTGCGCCAGGTCGTGCAATCAGGTCGCGGCTACAGCTTCAGCGTGAAGCCGCCCGTGATTCCGACGCACCCGATCTACCTGCCCGCCCAGCGCGTAGCCTGCACACCCCTCGGTGATCGGCTGCGCGTGGGAGGGATGATGGAATTTCGGTCAGTGGATGCTCCCGCCGACTCTCGCCGCATCCAGACCATCGTCAACGCGGCCAGGCCCATGTTCGACGGCGTCGACTGGGATGCCCGCGAAGAAGAATGGGTCGGCTCACGGCCCTGCACTCCCGACGGTCTGCCGCTCGTCGGTGGAACGCGCTCGCCGCGCGTTCACGTTGCCGGCGGTCACGGTATGTGGGGCGTCACCCTTGGGCCGTTGACGGGGCGGATGCTCGCCGAATCGATCACCGGTGGTGACAAGCACCCGCTGCTGACGGCTTTCGACCCACTGCGCTGAGTGCTCTTCCACCCCCAGTTCGTGGCAGAAGCAACTGAAAGTATGTCGGTTCCCGCCCGGTGCGGATAACGTGACTAAAGCGTCCACACACCCGAACCGTGGACGTTAGAATTCCCTAAGGAAAGTCATGTCTCCGTCTCTTGAGCCGAACGCTCGAAAGGCCTCAACGATCATCCGACTGGCGCTTGCCAGTGTGGCTCTGGTCGGTATTGGTGCTGCCGCCACGAGCGCAGCGTGGACAGCCCAGACGACACTTTCCGCGAGCGCGAAAGCGGCATCCATCGAGCTGTATGGCGCATTGGCGGTTAACGGCGCCTGCCCGACAGCTCCAGGATCGCCGTATGTCGAGGCAGATACCGCCGCGGGCGCCGTCGCCATCACTCTCGCCTCGGGAGAGTTCGCTGCCCTCAAGCCCGACCAGAAGCGCACCGTTGCCATCTGCTTGCGCAACGGCGGCGATCTGCCCTTGAACGTATCGCTTCAGCCCCTCGCAGTGAGCGGCAACAGTGTCTTCGGCGGAACAGCCCCGGCCGTCCTGGAAGTGCGCACGACTAGTGCCGCGTTTACCTCGGCGGTTCTCGCGGCAAATTCGACCCTGCCGCTGAACGTCGTGGTGACGACTCCGGCTAATTAGCCAACGTCGTACCAAGGGCTCTCCTCTGGCTCCGTGCAAATCGCTTTCAGCGGCACGACGGATGTGCCCTAGTGCGCGCGGCACAAATGCTTCGCTCCGCCGGCGACGGACTGTTGTGGGTATTGGCAGTGATCGGCGCCGTCACCGGAATTCTCTGGATCGCTAACGCTGTCGGCGCGATTCAGCCACTGATTGTCGTCTCCGATTCGATGCAGCCCAGCATCCGGACGGGCGACCTGTTGGTCGCGTTCCCTGTTCCTGTTGGCGACGTCAAGGTGGGGGATGTTGCGAGCTTGCCTTCCACGATCACCGGCAATCTGATTACGCATCGCGTCATCGCGGTCACCGCTGAGGGAGACACTGTGGCTTTCGAAATGCAGGGCGACGACAATGATGCTCCGGATGCGGAAACGTACGTCTATGCCGCGGGTGACAGTGTGCTGCATCCGATGCTCACAATTCCGCGGGCGGGAACAGTGCTCGCCGGGCTCGGTTCTCCTCTGATTGGTATTCCGCTGGCCGTTGCGATCATCGCCTCCCTTGTCTTGACCCTGTTGCCGGCGAGCTCACGCCAGGCAAATATCGCTGCCGATGCCGATGCCGATGCCGATGCCGATGCCGATGCTGATGCTGATGCTGATGCTGATGCTGATGCTGATGCTGATGCTGATGCTGATGCTGATGCTGATGCTGATGCCGATGCTGATGCGGCGGAACGGTTGCGCTCATGAAGAGAGTTCTCCTAGCCTCTATCGCTCTCGCGGCGGTAGCGCTGCTGCTTGCCGGAGCGACGGCCGCCGCTCCTCAGAAAACTGTCGCTGCGTGGACTGACCCCGCTGTGTTCGTTGCAGAAGCAACAACGGGCACCTGGGCCTCTACCGCTCCGACGCCAAGTTCTATCGTGATCGTGCCCGGTAACACAGCGACCGTGCTCGATTCCACGGTGTGGGATATTCCCGCTTCGCCGACGAGTGCCGGCTTCTGCGTCGATGTGACAGTGCGCGGAACGGATGCCACGCCTCGCGCCTGGCAGCTAAATGCCGACATGACGTTGCCCCCGTTCAACGGTCAGACGGGGACTGGTGGCATCTATTACAGCGGTTCGACGCAAGCTTCCTTCTCCACAACGGCACCGAGTGCCTTGGTGATCAGCGGGTCTGGTTCGGGCGGTTCGAATTGGAACGCGTCGTACAACAATCGCCTCCTCACCGAAACGCAACAGATCACCATTACTATCTGCGTGAGCAACCCGCCGATTGCTGCCCCCGGCTCCACCAGCTACTACTCGGTGTCCCAAACTCGTACGACCTGGACTGACACCCAGGCGTGCATCGTGACCACCGCGACCGGAACGGTCACCGATCTGCAAGCCAATCCATTCTTCTTTGGGTGGCAAGCAACCGTGAACCTCACCGCCGCAAAAAACCGCATCCTGAGCGCGGGTAAGACGGTTAACTATGTTGGTTGGTCGCCGTCACCGGGCTCCGGGTACCAATTCACTACGGTGCCGACGGTGTACAACCCACCCGCCGATAGCTACGCCATAACAACCGGTCGGGCGACGGCAATCAAGGGCACTCAGTCGAGCACAATCACGGCCTGCGTGCACGGCTACTAGTCGGCGCACTGTCGAGTGCTAATCGCACTCGATTTCGGCTTCGGGCTGGGGTTGAGGGTCGCGCGGGGACTCTGGCGGGGTGCGAGACTCTTGGTCAGATTCTGGCGTTGGGGCCGACTCTGGCTCTAGCTTCGGCGCGGGCTGTGACTCGGGGCGGGGCCGTTGCGGGTTTGGGTCGGCCTCACGCACCCGATCAACGAGTTCGCGCCAGGGACCCACGAGCTGCTGCTCGGGGATGACCGCTTCGTGCGGTTCGCAGTGGATCTCGTAGGTGTAGCGGTCGGGCATCGTGTTCTCGGCCGGATGCTCGTTCCACGGTATTTCATAGATGAGCAGGTACCACTGGTCGGGGTCCGGCTGCTCGTCGACAACGACAGCCCACTCCACGCGTCGACCGAGCAGGCCTCCGCTTCGCCACACCTGTACCTTCACAGGTGCATGCTATCCCGTCGCCGTGCGGGTGAACAGGGTGGAGCCCCGGAGGGCGCAACGGTTCAGCTCGCTGCCGGAACCACTCCCACCAGCGTCCAGCCTGCTTCGACCGCGCGCTGTTCATCAGAGCCATCGCCAAAGCGGGCTACTGCTGCCGCAATCGTGGCGGCAGCGAACTCCGAGAACTCGCTGCGGGGAGTGAGCGATCCGTTGGTGAGGGTGTCGAACCAGATCTGACCGGCACGCTCCCAGGCAAAACCACCCAAGCTGTCAGCAGTGCTCCAGAAGGCGCGGTTGGGGATGCCCGAGTTCAAGTGCACTCCGCCATTGTCTTCTTGCGTGACGATGAAGTCATCCCAGTGCGCAGGCTGCGGGTCTTTGCCGAGCACGTCGTCGTCGTAGGCGGTGCCCGGTGCTCGAAGGGAACGCAGCGCGTTTCCTTCGACCTCGTCGGTAAAGATTCCTTCGCCGACGAGCCAGGAGGCTTCGCCCGCGGTCTGACCCCACGCGTACTGCTCGACGAGCGCACCAAAAACGTCGGAGACGTGCTCGTTGAGGGCACCGCTCTGGCCGCGGTAGACGAGGCCGGCGGCGAACTCCGTGACTCCGTGCGCGAGCTCGTGGCCGATGACGCTCAGCGAGCGAGTGAAGCCGGTGAAGATCTCACCGTCACCGTCGCCGAAAACCATACGGCTGCCATCCCAGAATGCATTGTCGTACTCTCGGCCAAAGTGCACGGTCGCTTCGAGCGGCGACGAACGGTCGTCGATCGAATCGCGCTCGAACACCTCCCAGAACAGGGCGAAGGTGTGGCCGAGGCCGTCGTACGCTTCTGACACCGAGGCGTCTGCGGTCTCGGGTTCGCCCTCTGACCGCACGAGCACGCCCGGCAGTGTCTCGCCCGTTTGCGCATCCGAGATTGCCCGGCTGACAGTGCCGCGCGCAACGACGGTCTCGTCGGGACGCAGCGATCGCGGCGGCAGCGTGTGTTCGTGCCGCCCATGATCGAGATGATCATGCCCGATGTCGGTGAGCGATCGGCGCGCGGCATGAGCGGCGCGCTCGAAGCGAGGGTCCTCCAGCGTCGCGATTCGCGACAGCAAAAACGGGGGCACGATCGCGCACAGGGCGCGGGGCGATTCAGCGGGGGAAACGGGGGAGTTCGGCATCCGGAACATGCTTCATGCTGACACGGACCACTGACCTTGGCGACGATGGCTCACGATTCTCACGGAGTCCCCAGCAAGGCCCGCCCAGCAACCCCGCCACGCAAGAAATCGCTACGACAAGCAAAACTCTGCTCTCGGGTAGACTGAGGTGTAATCCCCCCACTTCTTCGAAGGGATCCACCATGCCAGCAATCGTCATCATCGGCGCCCAATGGGGCGACGAGGGCAAGGGAAAAGCAACCGACCTCCTCGGTAGCCGCATCGACTATGTCGTGAAATTCAACGGCGGCAACAACGCCGGTCACACGGTCGTGATCGGCAGCGAAAAGTACGCGCTTCACCTCCTGCCGTCGGGCATCCTCACAGAGGGCGTCACCCCGATCATCTCCAACGGTGTCGTCATCGACCCCGAAGTTCTCTTTGAAGAACTGGATGCCCTGATCGCCCGCGGAGTCGACGTCTCCAAACTGCTGGTGAGTGCCAACGCGCACATCATCACCAACTACCACCGCACCCTCGACAAGGTGACGGAACGCTTCCTCGGCAAGCGCCAAATCGGTACGACCGGCCGCGGCATTGGTCCGGCGTATGCCGACAAGATCAACCGCGTCGGCATCCGAGTTCAAGACCTCTTTGACGAGAACATTCTTCGCCAAAAGGTTGAGGGCGCTCTCGACCAGAAGAACCACTTGCTCGTGAAGGTCTACAACCGTCGCGCGATCGAGGTTGAAGAGATCGTTACCGAGCTGCTCAGCTATGCCGACCGTTTGCGCCCCATGGTCGCCGACACCGGGCTGCTGCTGAACCAGGCACTCGACAAGGGCGAGATCGTGCTCTTTGAGGGTGGCCAGGCAACGATGTTGGATGTCGACCACGGTACGTACCCGTTCGTCACGTCCTCCAACTCCACCTCGGGTGGCGCGGCGACCGGTTCGGGCGTTGCCCCCAACCGCCTCGAGCGCATCATCGGAATCGTCAAGGCCTACACAACGCGTGTGGGTGCTGGCCCGTTCCCGACCGAACTGCACGATGAGTCGGGCGAGTTCTTGCGCTCCAACGGTTTCGAATTCGGAACCACCACCGGGCGCCCGCGTCGCTGTGGTTGGTACGACGCCTCCATCGCCCGCTACACGGCGCGCGTCAACGGTGTCACTGACTTCGTACTCACCAAGCTCGACGTGCTGACCGGTCTCAAGACGATCCCCGTCTGCGTTGCGTACGACGTTGACGGTGTGCGCTTCGACGAAATGCCCGTCTCGCAGTCCGACTTTCACCACGCGGTGCCGATCTACGAAGAGTTCCCCGGCTGGACCGAAGACATCACCGGTGCTCGCACCTTCGAGGACCTCCCGAAGAACGCGCAAGACTACGTGCTCGCCATCGAAAAGATGAGCGGCGCCCGCATGTCAGCAATCGGCGTCGGCCCCGGCCGCGACGAAATCATCGTTCGTCACGACCTCGTCGACTAAGCACTTCTGTAGTTAGCTAGCAGCCAAGCGGCACGCACCGGAGAGATCCGGGGCGTGCCGCTTCTGCGTTAACGGCACTTCGCCGTTGGCGGTGCGAGCGTGCAGCCGATCGAATATGTGGTGGCGCCAGCTCGGGAGGGGCTGGTACCGTTGGTAGCTCCACCGAACGGAGTAATCATCAAGTATCTCAAATACGGCTCTGCCGCGATGCTGGTCCTGCTCTTTCTCTCTCTTTCGTGGCGTCGCGATGGCATCATCAGCGATTCGCTTGCGCTGGTTCTTCTCCCTCTGGCGTTGATCGGGTTCGCGGCCTTCACCCTCGCGATCGGGCTGCGTTCCATGAAACCCGACAAGGGCCTGGGCGCCATGACGGTAGTCGGGCTCGTCGCCGTCTTTGTCGCGCTCGCGGGCACGGTCGTTTCATACTCTGTAGTTATCGCTGGCGGAACAGAAGGGTTCATCTACTTCCTCGTGAACATCAGTCTCGCCCTGACCGGAGTGATTCTGGTCGTGGTCGGCTCTCGGCCTAGTCAATCGGAGCCTCACGAGTCGACTCCTTCCGCGGGCGAACCCTCCGAACTTCGGTAGCCAATCGGGGATTGCTGGACTGAACGGCCGTAATTGGTGGGTGAAAGTCCGAAAACCGCGGGTGTGTGGCGCTCGCGGGGTGGGAGTATTTGTGAGTGACCGTAACGCGCCCGCAGCCCCGCATCCTTCAGGGAACTTTTGTCAGTGTTGAGCCCCTGACCGAAGCGCACCTTGCCGACCTCTGGCCTGCCCTCGGTGTGCCCGAAGTGTTCGCCGGCGGCTACGGTCGTGGCCCGGCCGGGTTGCCCGCCGACGAAGCATCCTTCATTGAGTGGATGCGCGCCGGCTACCTCGGTTACGCCGACCGGATGCCGTTCGCCATCCGCTTGAACTCTGGCCCCGATGCCGGCCGCATCGTGGGCGTCAGCACCCTCGGTGATCTCGACGACGCGAACGCTAATGCGCACATCGGCTGGACTGCCTATGCGCCGAGCGTCTGGGGCACCGCGGTGAACCCCGAAACGAAACTCCTGCTGCTCGGCTTCGCGTTCGACAACGGCTACAACCGCGTGCGACTCCAAGCGGACTCCATCAACGAGCGTTCGCGCGCCGCGATTCTCAAGCTCGGCGCGACCTTCGAAGGCATCCAGCGCCAACACCTGCTGCGGGCCGACGGTTCGTGGCGCGATACTGCCGTGTACTCGGTGATCGACAGCGATTGGCCGAGGGTGAAGGCTGAGTTGCTCGCGCGCCTCGAGCAGGAGCCGCGCGCGTGAGCCGGCCCGCTGCTTCCGCTGGCCGAGTCGAAAAGCATGACACAGCATCCAATCTCGGCACGACGCTGCGCTTCGCGGCCGCGGGCCTCGTCTGGGGCTCTAGTTTTCTCTTCATCAAGGTGGCGCTGGATGGCGTGAGCTTTGGCCAAGTCGCCTGGAGTCGGGCGGTGCTCGGCGCTCTCGCGCTTGTCGTCGTGTTTGCGGTCAGTCGCCGCAAGCTGCCGCGCCAACCGATCGTGTGGGCCCACTTCACCGTGCTCGCGTTTCTCTTCGCAGTGTTCCCGTACCTACTGTTTGCGTGGGCGGAGCAGTACGTGAGCTCGGGCCTAGCGAGCATCTACAACGCCACAACGCCCATCATGACGGCCATCTTCGCCACTCTCGTGTTTCGGGTCGAGAAGCTCACGCGCTCGCAGATCGCGGGCGTGACGCTCGGCATCTTCGGCGTGCTCGTGATCATCGCGCCGTGGCAAGCCGGCGACATCAGCGGCAGTCTGCTCGGGCAACTCGCCTGCCTCGGCGCCGCGCTCTGCTACGGCGCCGCCATGAGCTACCAACGCAAGTTCGTGGCGCCGTACAAGGTTCCTGGCGTCACTTCGGCCACCATGAACATCGGCATCGCCGCCGTCATCTACCTGATGCTCACCCCGATCATCGCGACCGGACCGGTAAATCTCACCCTCCCGGTCGTCGCCAGCCTGCTCGCGCTCGGAGTGCTCGGCACCGGTATGGCCTACGTCTGGAACTACCGAGTGCTCGCCGAATGGGGCCCCACCCGCACCTCGACCGTCACGTACATCACCCCCGTGATCGGCGTCATCCTCGGCTTCGTCATCCTGAAAGAGACCATGTCGTGGCACGAACCCGTCGGCGCGGTGATTGTTCTTGTCGGAGTGCTGCTGGCGCAGGGGCGGCTCACACTGCCCGGGGCTCGGGCGCGCTCGCAGGGCGGCACTGCACCGGGATCTTCCGGGTCGTAGCGTCGCAGGCGGGAGCTCACTGACCTAATGCGCCCGCTGAGCACTCGTTGAGGTGAAGATTCCTATGAATCCGGCGTGAGCGCGCCGGTTCGTGGCGTTCGGCTCATGCCGGTCTGTGACACTTCTCGAATGTCCTCCCCCTATCTTGTGCGTCGCATTGGCGTGGGCGCTGCCGCGCTCGGTGTCCTCGCCGGCGTGACGGCACTCATTGTCGCGATCGCCTCCGTTCCCGACTCCTCGTCGCACGGTAATGCGGATGCCGCGGCTGTCGCCTCCGGAACGCCCGAGGTGCACGCGCTCAGCGCCACCACCGGCACTCTTGTTGGTGGCGAAGCGATCACCATCACCGGTGCTTCGCTCGATGCCGTCACGGATGTCACATTCGGAGGCGTTTCTGCCGCAGATATCGTCATTGCCGACAGCGGAACGCTCACCGCCGTCGTGCCCGCCGCCGTCGACTTTCAACCGGCGACCGTTGCCATTGAAGTAGTAGCGGATGAGGCCCCTGTAGCGGCCGCAGCCGATCTCGACTACACGTACGAAACATCTACCGCGGTAGACCGCCAGATGGAATACCTCCTGACCCACTGGAACGACTACAACGTCGACGAGTACGGCGACCTTAACTCGGTCGGCGGCGACTGCGCCAACTTTGCGAGCCAATCACTGCTGTTGCGCGGATGGGAGATGACCGACGAGTGGTTCAACTACGACGCCGGTTCTGACTGGAGCGGCGCGTGGGGCTATGTGCCTGCCTTCGAAAACTGGCTCACCGCCAACCCCGAACTCGGGGCCACGCAGCTCAGCTTCGACGAGCGCGACCAAGTGAAGGTCGGCGACCTCGTTGTCTTCGACTGGAATGACAACGACTACCTCGACCACATTCAGGTCGTCTCCTCAGTAGAGACCGTCGACGGCGAAATCGTCATCAAGATGGTCGGCCACAACCTCGACACCAACTACCGTGACCTCGACGACACCATCACCGTTGATCACCCAGACGCCACCGGACACTTCTGGAGCATTCCGTAGTGAGCCGCGGGCGCTGAAGCGCTAGCCGTTGAGAGCAGCGTCGACGATCGCCTTCGCCTCGGCCTGCACGAGACGCAAGTGCTCGGCGCCCTTAAACGACTCGGCGTAGATCTTGTACACGTCTTCGGTGCCACTGGGGCGCGCAGCAAACCACGCAAACTCCGTGGTCACCTTCACGCCGCCGATCGCGGCGCCGTTTCCGGGAGCCTCCGAGAGCTTCGCCGTGATCGGGTCACCCGCGAGTTCGGTGGCCGTGATTGCAGCCCCACTCAACTTGCCCAGCTTGGCCTTCTGCTCTTTGCTGGCCACGGCATCCACACGCTCGTAGGCAGGGTCGCCGAACTCTTCTACGAGCTCGGCGTACAAGACGGATGGCGTCTTGCCGGTGACCGCCAGAATCTCGGCGGCCAACAGGGCGAGCAGGATGCCGTCTTTGTCTGTTGTCCACACGGAGCCGTCTTTGCGCAAGAAGCTTGCGCCCGCGCTCTCCTCGCCGCCGAAGGCGACCGAGCCATCGACGAGTCCCGGTACGAACCACTTGAAACCGACAGGCACCTCGATAAGGTCGCGTCCCATGGCGGCAGCAACCCGGTCGATCATGGAACTGGAGACGAGCGTCTTGCCGATGGCGGCATCCGGGTTCCAGCCCTCGCGGTGCGTGTAGAGGTATTGGATCGCGACGGCCAAGTAGTGGTTCGGGTTCATGAGGCCGGCGTCGGGCGTGACGATGCCGTGGCGGTCGGCGTCAGCGTCGTTGCCGGTGAGGATGTCGAACTCGTCGCGGCGGGCGACGACAGAGGCCATGGCCGACTTCGATGACGGGTCCATGCGAATCTTGCCGTCCCAGTCGAGCGTCATGAATGCCCAGGTCGGATCGACGTCCGGATTCACGACGGTGAGGTTGAGGTCGTACTTTTCGGCGATCAACTTCCAATAGTTGACGCTCGCACCACCCAGCGGGTCTGCACCGATGCGGATGCCAGCCGTACGGATCGCATCAATGTCGATGATGTTCTCGAGGTCGTCAACGTAGCGCCCGCGGAAGTCGTAGCTGCCCGCCGTCGTGTTCTCAGCCCCGGCGTCGCCGATGTGCTTTACGGCCGTGTTGCCGTCAGCGATGATCGCATTCGCACGGTCAGCAATCCAGCCGGTCGCATCGCTGTCGGCAGGGCCACCGTGCGGCGGGTTGTACTTGAAACCACCATCGCGGGGCGGGTTGTGGCTGGGCGTGATGATGATGCCGTCGGCCACGTCGTCGGCCACGTCGTCGGCCACGTCGTCGTTGCCGGCTGCGTTGTAGGAAATGATCGCGTGGCTCAGGGCGGGCGTCGGTACGTAGTCGTCGAACTCATCCTTCAGCGCCAGCACGCCGTTGGCGGCGAGCACCTCGAGAGCGGTGGTCTCGGCGGGCTGCGAGAGCGCATGGGTGTCTCGGCCAATGAACAGGGGGCCCGTGATGCCCTGCGCCGCGCGATATTCCACGATCGCCTGCGTGATGGCGGCGATGTGCACTTCGTTGAACGCGGTGTCGAGCGCGGAACCACGATGGCCGCTCGTACCGAACACCACCCGCTGCTCGGGCACCGAAACATCCGGAACCAGCGCGTAATACGCCGCCACCAACTCGGTCACATCAATGAGGTCGGATGCCTGGGCTGTCGTGCCTGCGCGATCGTTCATGCGCTCCAGTCTTTCACCTTCACTCGGCGGTGCGCGCGTCATGTGGCAAACACGCAGCCTTCAGAACCCCTAAAGTCGTTATATGGCAGCAGGAGATCAGGCCCACAACGACAACGTCGACCCCGAAGTGCGCGAGCAACTTTTGGGCGCTCGCCGCAGCATTGACAACATTGATGCGGCCCTCATCCATTTGCTTGCCGAACGCTTCAAATACACGCAGCAGGTTGGTCGTCTCAAGGCCACCAAGGGCCTGCCCGCGTCTGATCCCAACCGTGAGCGCGACCAGATCGCACGCCTCAAGTCGCTCGCCGAAGAGTCGCACCTCGACCCGGCCTTCGCCGAGAAGTGGTTCAACTTCGTCGTCGCCGAGGTCATTCACCACCACGAGCAGATCGCGTCGGGCAGCGAGCCCGATTCCGCCAAGTAGCGCACGTCACGTCGCGCAACGTGCAGCACGCTCGGCGCAGCGGCCGCACCGAACTAGCCCGCCACTAGCAGCAGGCTAGCGCGCGCGGATGCCGTGCTGATCGAGCACGTCGAGGAACGTTGTCGGCTCGGGCCGCACCCGGTGGTTGTCGGTCTGTTCGGCCCAGAGCACGGTTCCACTGGCGTCGGTGATGATCACGGTCGGCACGACGGTATCGCCGCCTGCGGGTGCTCCGGCGCTGAAGATGACGGGCGTTCCGCCGGGTTGCACGAGGTCGAGAGCGGCGGCGGCTGCGCCATCCGTATCGATGTAGAAGTTGACGGGGATGTCGAAGCGTTGCGAGAGCTCAACGGTGTCGGCGGGCTTTTGGGGGCTGATGATCGCGACGGCGACTCCGCGGCGATCGAGCTCGCGATACTGGTCGGCGATCTGGGCGACCTGAGCCATGCAGAACGGGCACCAGTTACCGCGAATGAACATGAGCACGTGCGGTTGCTGGGTGAAGACGCTGCTGTCGACGGCAGCGCCATCCACGGTGGTGAGCGGGAACAGCGGCAGGGGCTCGTCGACGCTCACGGGCCCCGCGGAGACGTGCTGAACGGAGTACCAGTAGTTGTAACCGATGATCACGGCCAGGCCGAGAACGGCCACGAGCACGGCGAGCGGCCCGGCAACGATCGACGCGACAATGCCGACCACTGCGACAGCAAGCTGAACCCATGGATGCCGGCGCTGCACAACGACGACGCGCGTCATCAGCAACGCCAAATAGAGCGCGTACGCAACCCACGGCAGGGCGGCGGCGAGCCACCACGGTTGTGCTTCCGTGATGGCGCGCAGGATGACGAGCGTGATCACCCCGAGGGCGAGCGCGGCGGTGACTTCTCCGTAAACCCTCTTGATGGTCTGCACGCTAGGCGCCGAAGGCCTTCGCGAGCGTTCCGCGGTGAGCCGTGAGCAGCTCTTCGAGGGTCAGCGTGAACTGATCCTGGATTTCGAGCGAGGGGGAGGCGGCATCCGTGACTCCGATGCGCACGGCGGGGTAGCCGCGGCCTTCGCAGAGTCCGCGGAACTTCACGTCGTCTTCGCGGGGGATCGACACGATCATGCGACCGGTCGATTCGCTAAAGAGGGCCGTGGCGGCGTCGATTCCGTCGCGCTCGAGAAGTTCGCCGAGCCACACGCGGGCGCCAACGCCGAAGCGCATGACAGATTCTGCAAGAGTCTGGGCGAGTCCACCGTCGGCGAGGTCGTGCGCGCTGGCGATGATGTTCTGCTCGTTGCCGGCCTTGATGAGGTCAGCGAGGCGACGCTCGGCAGCGAGGTCAACCTTGGGCGGCAGGCCGCCGAGGTGGTCGTGGATAGTGCCGGCCCACGCCGAACCGTCGAGCTCAAGCGCGGTGGTGCCGAGCAGGTAGATGTTGTTGCCCTCGTCTTGCCAGCCGCTCGGGATGCGCTCAGCAACGTCACGGATCAGGCCGAGCACCGCGACCACGGGGGTCGGGTGGATGGGCACATCGCCGGTCTGGTTGTAGAACGAGACATTTCCGCCGGTCACGGGGATTTCCATCTCGAGGCAACCGTCGGCGAGGCCTTCAACGGCGCGGCTGAACTGCCACATCACTTCGGGGTTCTCGGGGCTGCCGAAGTTGAGGCAGTCACTGACGGCAACGGGGTTGGCGCCGGTGGCGGCAACGTTGCGGAACGCTTCGGCCAGAGCGATCTGGGCTCCGGCGTAGGGGTCGAGCTGGCAGAAGCGACCATTGGCGTCGGTCGCGACAGAGAAGCCGAGGCCACTCTCTTCGTCGATGCGCACCATGCCGGCGTCATCCGGGAAGCTCAAGGCGGTGTTGCCGAGCACGTAGCGGTCGTACTGGTCGGTGATCCAGCTCTTGTCGGCGAGGTTGGGGCTCGCGAGCAGCTGCAGCATCTGGTCGCGCAGCTCGATGCCGTCCTTGGGGCGAGCGAGGCCCGAGGCGCTGTCGGCCTGAAGCTTGTCGATCCACTTGGGGTAGGCGACGGGGCGGTCGTAGACGGGGCCATCGATGGCGACGGTGCGCGGCTCGACGTTCACGATTTCTTCGTCGTGCCAGTTGATGATGAGGCGGCCGGTGTCGGTGACTTCACCGAGCACGCTGGTTTCGACATCCCACTTCTCAACGACCTTGAGGAAGCCTTCGAGCTTCTCGGGCTTCACGATCGCCATCATGCGTTCTTGGCTCTCGGACATCAGGATTTCTTCTGCCGTGAGGGTGGGGTCGCGCAGCAGTACCTTCTCGAGTTCGATGAACATGCCACCGTCACCGTTGGAGGCAAGCTCGCTCGTGGCACAGCTGATGCCGGCGGCGCCGAGGTCTTGGATGCCCTCAACGAGGTCACCCTGGAAGAGTTCGAGGCAGCACTCGATGAGCACCTTCTCGGCGAAGGGGTCGCCGACCTGAACGGCGGGGCGCTTGGTCGGGCCGCCCTCTGAGAAGGAGTCGGAGGCGAGGATGGATGCTCCGCCGATGCCATCGCCACCGGTGCGAGCACCGAACAGCACGACCTTGTTGCCCACGCCGCGAGCGTTGGCCAGGTGCAGGTCTTCGTGGCGCAGCACTCCAACGGCGAGAGCGTTGACCAGCGGGTTGGCCTGGTAGACGGAGTCGAAGTACGTTTCGCCGCCGATGTTGGGCAGGCCGAGGCAGTTGCCGTAGAAGCTGATGCCCGAAACGACACCCTTGGCAACGCGAGCGGTGTCTGGATTGTCGATGGCGCCGAAGCGGAGCGCATCCATCACAGCAACGGGGCGAGCACCCATCGAGATGATGTCGCGAACAATTCCACCGACACCGGTTGCAGCGCCCTGGAAGGGCTCGATGTAGCTGGGGTGGTTGTGGCTTTCGATCTTGAAGGTCACAGCCCAACCCTCGCCAACGTCAATGACGCCGGCGTTTTCGCCCATGCCGACCATGAGGTTCTTGGTCATGTTCTCGCTGACCTTCTTGCCAAACTGGCGAAGGTAATTCTTGGAGGACTTGTAGGAGCAGTGCTCGCTCCACATCACGGAGTACATGGCGAGCTCACCGCTCGTGGGGCGGCGGCCCAGAATCTCGCGAATCTTCGCGTACTCGTCTGGCTTGAGGCCGAGGGCGCCGTAGGGCTGCTCTTTCTCGGGCGTAGCCATCGCGTTCGATACCGTGTCGGCAACATGCTGGCGGGAATTGGTTGAGACGTCAGTCACGAGGGGCTTCTCCCAGAAGATTGTGGATGCCGGGGTGCTCACGCCGGCCGCCTCCAGTCTACCTAGGCGTAGGCGTCGCGGTTGAGCCCTGAGGAGCCGCAGCCGAAGGGCGTGGGCATTGCGGTAACTTGCCTAGCAAGGTACCGTCGTTTTATGAAAGTGGATGTGGGATCTCAGCTCCGCAAAGGCGTGGCAGAAGCGTGCATCCTGGGCATTCTGGCGCAGCAGCCGATGTATGGCTGGCAGCTGTCCGAAAAGCTGATCGCGCACAACCTCATCGCCAGCATTGGCACGCTGTATCCAATGTTGACTCGCATGCGGGCGCAGGGTGTGGTGAGCACGTACGACGAAGCTTCGGATGCTGGCCCGGTGCGCAAATACTACGAACTGACTCCGCTGGGGGTCGAGGTTCTGAATACCTTTCGAAGCCAGTGGGCACCATTTGCTCAAACCGTTCACGACATCATTGGAGAGGATCCGCACCATGCCTGATTCGCATACGACTGAGGTCGCCCACAAGTATCTCGCCGAGTTGAAATCTGCGCTGACGGGTGTTCCCGCTGAGGTCGGCGACGCCATTCTGGGCGAGGTTGCTGAGGAGCTGGAAGGCCTCAGTGCTGCGGATGCGGCGACGCGGATTCGGGCCCTCGGTGATCCCCAGTTCATCGCGGCCGAAGCGCGCGACCAATCGCCCTCGGCTCCGCCCGCAGCTCCGCCCGCAGCTTCGCCCAAGGCGCAGGAATCGTCGCGACGGGCGCCCTGGTTTGAGATTGTTGCAGCCGTACTCGTCATGGTCGGCGGCATGGTTATCCCCGTGGTCGGCGCGGTTGCCGGTGTCGTGATGGTGTGGTTCTCGCGGGTGTGGACGCGCCGACAGAAGTGGATCGCGACCCTCGTGCCGCTCGCGATCGTGGCGGTCACCGTAGCCGTGGCGATAGCGGTTTCGGGTTATATCGTCAACGGCAGTCAGGGCAGCGGGGGCGAACCGGTGAACCCTCTACTCCCTGGCGGTGTGGACTTCATCGCGTTTGGGCTCCTCGTCGCCATCGTGGGTCAGCTCGCGGTCGGAACGTGGCTGCTGATCTCCCTTCGACGTCATCATGTGCGGGATGCTCAGCGCCTCGTTACTGTGTGATTCTCGCGCCCGATCGTTTGGTTCAGGGGCGATCAGCGGTCGTTCCAAGGATTAATCAGCCGGACCCCGGTTTCGGAGGGATCGCTGGCTCAGAAAGCCATCAGAGTGAATCCCGCAACGACGCTCAGGAGGCCGATTCCGGTGAGGATTGAACCGATGAGGATCGCGCCGTTCGTGCGGCGCGGCCGCGCGAGACTCCATCGCGAGGGATGGCACTGGTCGTAGTGCAGAGTCACGTGGGTGCCGACATCCATGATGGGAGCTTCAGACGGCTCGTGAAGGACGGAGTGCTGCCTGCCATCGCTATCGGACCAGCGGAAGCCCTGAAAGCCTCCGGCTTCGAAAACCTCGGCAGTGGTCGCGATCCACTTGCACGCCCGCAGAGCGAGAATCCACCCGAAGATGAGCAGCGGGATGCCGGGAACGAGTCCGACCCAGGACATCGTTTCGAGCACCGCTCCCCACGCGCCTTCAGGTTCGGTCATTCTGCAATATTATCGGCTGCGCTGCTCAAGAATCGCGGGCTGCAAAGAGCGGATTTCTCCGGCCTGTTACCGCCGAACCTGCGGTCACTTCACTAACTGTGAGCGCTGATTGGGGCAGGGGTTTGAGCATCGCGAAGTTCGTCAGCTCAACGCCGCGTTTCACTGGATGCTGCTCTGCAGTGACGACGAATCCGAAACGTTCGAAGAACGGCCGGGCCGTGATGCTCACGTCGGCTGTCAAGGCGCGTGCTCCGGCTTTGCGCGCCAAGGCCTCTCCGTGTTCGAGAAGCTGCCGCGCAACCCCGCGTCGCAGAAAGCGTGGTGCGACGAACATCATGTCGATGTAGCCGGTGGTGCCCACATCGGAGAACCCTGCGACCTCGTCATCGATGGTGGCGACGAAACTGTTCCGCGCCGCCGTCGCGCGGCCCCAGGAGCGCAGGTCCCGCGCATTGATATCCGCCCAGACTTCCGTCTGCTCGGCGGTGTAGTCCGCGGATGCCGTTTCAGTCACCGCGGCGATGAAAATCGCCAACGTGTTGGCGGCATCCAGCTCGGTATAAGGGCGCACCGCAATCGCAGTGTGCTCACGATTCGCGGATGCACTCACGCGACTAGCATCTCACTCGGGCTCGCGACGTGGCTTGCGGCTGGGCGGCTGCGATAGGCAAGCAAACCATGAGAGAGCGACTGGCATCGTTCGATCCTGCGAGGACTCCTTCGGTGATCCCGTCCGCATCCGCCGTGCCTCGTTCTCTGAAGACACGTGCGATCGAGCACATTGTTCTATTACAATGTTCCTATGTTGTTCCGAGTCGACCGCGCATCGCCGCTGCCGTTGACTCAGCAGATTGCGCAACAGGTCCGTTCGAGCGTCGACGCTGGCGAGTTGGCTCCCGGCGAACGCTTGCCTCCAGCGCGAGACCTCGCCAAGGCGCTTCAAGTGAACATGCACACCGTGTTGCGCGCCTATACGGAGTTGCGAAACGAAGGCCTTCTCGAGATGCGTCAGGGCAGAGGCGCCTTCATTCGAAAGGATGCCCTGACCGGTTTGTCGCGCGTCACTGAACTCGCCGAGCAGCTCATGACAGAAGCGCGCAATCTGGGAATGACCCGGGCCGAAGTCATCCACTTGATCAACCGATCGGAACCACAATGACCGAGATAACCGCTCCACGTTCAACCGCGCGCAGAGCCGCCGCTGTTGTCATTATGTTCGTTCCTCTCGCGGCTGTTCTCGGTTCGTTTGCCCTGTGGCGAAATCAGCTGCCACCCGAGCTTGCCTCTCATTGGTCGGGCACAGGCCCCGCCGATGGCGTGATGGGTGCGATGCAATTCCTCACGCTGGCAGTGGCGCTGACCGGCTCCGCGGCAGTAGCCAGCGTGGTCATTGGCGTCTGGCCCAGCCTTCTGGCCTCCACGCGGCGCTATGGTTTCTTGATCGCCGGACTCCCCGCAGGCATCGGAGCGCAAACGTGGTTGGTCTCCGCCTACCTCACGATGCAAGCCGGCGACCCGTACGAGGTGGTACAGGGACCGTGGCTGGTTCTCGGCTTCGTGTCTTACGCCTACGGCCTCCTCCCTTTCTTGGTCCTCCCCAAGTCGCGCCTCACCTCGAGCGACGTGGAGGAGCGGACAACGCTGGGCCCCGACGAGGGTGGTGCATGGTCACGCGTTGTCACCGCACGGCTCTTCTTGTGGGTCGCGGTAGCGCTGGCCGCGGCGGGAATCGTTTTCTTCTGGATCGCGGCAGCCGCCAATGACGTCGCCGACTCGGCGGTCGTGCTCGTTACAATCGCCGTCACCGCTGTGGTGCTGCTTTCGTTGAGCCGCTACCGAGTGACCGCAGATTGGCGAGGCTTGCGAGTCGTTTCCGAGCTACTTCGGGTGCCGCTGAAACGCATCCGTCTTGACGAGATCGACGCCGTTGATGCTGCCGAGATCACGCCGAAAGAGTGGGGCGGATGGGGGTACCGAGTCTTGCCCGGAAAGTCTGCGCTCATCCTCCGCACGGGTCCCGGCTTGGTCGTGACCACCATCGGCGGAAAACAGTTCGCTATCACCGTGGATGATCCCGGCGTGCCGGCCGCTCTTCTGGCAACGCTCCGCGACCAGCGCCGGGCCTCCGCACTCTCTGCCCCCAGCTCGGAAATCGAACAGGAATAACGTGACGGTCGTGGAGTTGGATGGCGTTATCGCCGCGGTGTCAGATGTGCTGGGCCGGACGATCACGCTCGTCCGACAGCTGGCTGGCGGACAGCACGCGACGACCCTTGTGGTCGCGGACTCGACCACCGAGTATGTCGTCAGAGTGTTCCCGCCACTGGATGATGCGGTCGCGCACGAGCCGCAGATTCTCGACCGGGTCGCCCCGCTAGGCGATCGTGTGCCGCGGCTCGTCGCTGCGGGGCAGTTTGGCGCTCGCCCGTTCCTCGTCACGTCAGTGGTCGCCGGCGGCCCGCCCTCGCCCGATGTGCCGCTGCGCAGGGTCGCCGAACAAATGGCGGCCGCGTTGGCGCAGATTCACCAACTCGACAACGTCGGCCTCCGAACCCTGTCGTGGGAAACCCCGCACGGCGACAGTGAGATAGAGACTCGCGGACGCACAGCGTGGCAGCAGCTCGACCTGGCCAACCACGTTCTCACTCACTACGATTTCTGGTGCGGAAATGCTCTGTGGGAGGGTGACGTGCTCACCGGTGTCGTCGACTGGTCGGGCGCTCGCAGCGCTCCACGCGGCTTGGATGTGTCATGGTGCCGCCTCGACCTCGTGCTCCTCGGATCTAGCGACGCCGCAGATCATTTTCTCGCTGAGTACGAGCGCGAATCGGGGTACTCCCTGCCCGACATCCATTCGTGGGATCTGGTGGCTGCCGCGCGGTCAGCCTCGCGCGTTGAAACCTGGGCCCCCAACTATCTCGGTGTCGGGTACAGCGACCTCACTGAGAGCGCCCTCCGCGCGCGAATGGATGACTGGACCACACGGCTCTGCGCCAACTGACACCGTCTTGGCGGCATCCGCTCGACGTCACCTCGGATGTAGTGATAAGCACGACCCTGGGTGATCCCGACCGACATAAGCTGCCTGCGCGGATGCCAGCAGAGAGATCCCCTAACGGCGCGGTTCGCTGATCTCATCTCCGGCTAGCAGGCGGCTCAGGTTCCATTCCATTCCGTCGAGAAGCCCGGGCGAAATGCCGACGGGTGGCCGAGTGCTGTTGAGCGCTGAGTCAAACGCGGCGAAGGTTTCTGACACCGTCTTTTCGATCGATCTCGGCGTCATGACTCCCCAACGTGTGGCTTCGTTGATGAGTCTTTCGGCGCTGATGTGGCGGTGGTCGAATTGCCCATCGATCGCTAAGGCCATGGTCCAGTCGATCCGCCCAGACTGGTAGAGGTTAGGCACGGAGTCGTAGACCTGGGTGAGGGTGTCTTCGCCGGGGAGGTGAAGGATTCCGGTGTTTTTTGCGTGGCCATCGTTGTCGCCTACGAGCACCCGGTAGGTGAGTTGACGCAACCACTCCGATAGCGGGTTCTCTCCGTTCAAGCTTGCCGCGGCTTCAGCGATCCTGGCTGCGCTGGGCCGTTGCGGATTCGCGGGCCAAATCTTGTCTTGAAACTTTGAGCTCGCGTTCACCCAGTCGAGGCCGAGGGCCTGCGCGCAGTCCTCCTGGTGAACGAGGGTGACCGTTTCTCCGGTGACTGTGCGGTCGAAGCGTTCGATCGCCAGATAGGGAGTTTGGCCGACGGTGTGGAGTTCGCTACCGAAACGGGACAATCCCATGGCGCGGGTGAGCTCATGGCTGAAGTATTCGTCCGCGATCAGGTGGGGGCGCGAGGGCACGAGGGGCTTGATGATGTGGGTAGAGTGCGCGCTACCGTGCGGCTGCAGCCATCCGGCTCCGAAGTTCGCCAACAGAAGTTTGGGTTGAAAGCCGGGGATCATCGAGCGGCTGTCATCTCGCTGCCCGAGGTCATGATCCTCAACTGCCCTCTTCAGCATCCGGTTCAGTTCGGAGTCACTGAGTGGCTCGTAGGAGGGCGAGCTTGCGGGGATATCTTCGGCCGGGAGAAAGGTGAGGGCACCGGCGATTGATCCGCCGAATTCGCGCAGGATACCAAAAAGGTCGTTGGGGGCTATCCCGCGCTCCGACGCCATCGCTTCGCGCTGGTTGCCCTCGGGGCCGTAACCTCCGAGGAACCGTGACACAAGGTTCACGTCGGTGCGCGCGCCCGGGATGGTGGTGAAGCTTTCGGTCACACGCACAGCACCTGGCTGGTAGTCGGCGGCCCACGTGAGTTGCACTTGCTCGGTGGAACCTCGTGCAGCCCGAGTGAGTGTTCCGATGCGCTGTTCGTGCAGGAAGACTGCCAGCTCACTCGCCACGGCGTGCCCCCGACTCGCTCTGGCCCTCGTCGATCTCTGAGCCGTGACGAGGGAGTTCGTACGTGACAGTGACGCGGATGCCGAGCTTGTTGAGAGTGCGGAAGAGCCGGGACGCAAAGAGATTCGGTTTGCCGGATTCGATTTCGCGCAGATAGTTGCGCGAGAATCCCAGCGTTTCTGCGATGTCCTCTTGGCGGATGCCCTGGGCTTGTCGCGCGACTTTTACGACGGCTCCGAGGTCCTTGAAGTTGGTGATTCCAATGGTGGGCATCGGAGGCTCCCTTCATTCTTGTGTTGCCTGGCCTAAAAGCAGCGATGCGCGCATAACCGTGCATCCCACAATGCACGTTTATCCTAGCATTGCGCAATGCACGGATAAACATTCATTATCTGGCGCGGAAGAGGGGATGCGTCGCGGCCTCGAGAGTCCGCTCAGAAATCCGGTGCGCGACAATAACGGGGCCCCTCAGCTAGCCACTTTCAGGCCCGTCGTTCACCATCTGACGTCCGCGACACACAGACCGTCTTCGATCTCGCGGTAGAAGACGAGACTTGGGCTGACGTCGCTAGTCTCGCTCGATCCTTCGAGGTTGATGCTCCAGGAGGCGTCGAGCGACGATCGGTCGAGAGACGTGGCCGCATCGAACTTTTCGGGCTCACCGGCCCGCAACCCGTTCCAGGCTTGCGGGTCGCCAAAGTCCGTTGCAAAGTGTTCGCACGCGAGTGCAGCTTGGTCACCCGAGGATGCAGCGCGGATGAGCTGCCTCGTCGTGTCGATGACACGAGCACCGTCGGCGCCCCAGATGGCGGTGTCGATCCAGCGCCCCGAAAGGACGGCCAAAGCCACGACCGCAATGATCACGCCAGCGATCGGCAGTAGCGTTCGCGTCCTCATGGGGCCACCATAATCGTCACGCGTTGCGGTCGGCTGTCAGTGTGGTCGGGGCGCGCAGTCGCGCGCGAATGTATTTCGCTGCCGACCTGAAGTGGCTGGGGCCTGCTGCTTCGGCCCACCCGGGGTCGGCTTGCTGTGCGCGGATGACGGCGTTGTATTGCTTGAGGTCGTTTCACTTGTAGCCCTTCGCGGGGAAGAACACTTCCTCGCCGGCGCGGCCATCCTCGTGCCAGCCGAGGAACAGGGAGATCCATTCAGCCCAAGTCGGCCAGCGCCGAGATCGCAGCGAGGTGACCGTCGAACGCCATTTTGCCGGTGGGGGTGAGCTGCACGGTTGTCGTCAGCCGACTATCGTCGCGCTGCGGCGAGGGTTGTTTTGAGGTCGTGGCGTAGCCGAGCTCCACCAGGATGCGGATTGTCTTGGAGAGACTCGCTTCGCTCATCCCCAAGATGTTGATGAGGACGCGAAACTCGGCGGAGTCCAGCGGGCGAAGAACCGCGCACAAGCGAAGTCGGGTGGACGCGTGAATTGACTCGTCGAACCGGGGTTCAGCGGCCATGACGGATTTCCTGCGCCATGGTGTGGCTGAGCATCCGGAGCCCGACGATCATGAGGACCGCAGCTAGCGCTGAGTTCACGGCGATCGATCCGGAGAGCTCGGCGAACATGATGCCGACGGATGCGGCGAATAGCGCGACTTCGACCGTCACGAGCGTGATCACGATCGCTAGGCTCCTGCGCCCCACGGGCTTCATGATCGAAACGCCCATCCTCTTGTCGCACTCTTTGTCGAGCGCAGCGGAGGCGCTGATCAACAGGACGCTAATGAGGGTCACGATCCACATGCTGCCCGACAACGGTGCGGCAACGATCACCGCGGTGATCGCGGCGGAGGCGAGGGTGTGCCACCACGGATGCTGGGCTACGCGCTGGGCGAGCGCCTGTCGGTCTTCGGTGATGAGATCTAGCTGCGCTCGTGCGTCATCACGCTCGGTGCTGCCGTCTTCGCTTTCCATGGGGTTGAGTGTATTGCTTTCCATCTCGGAAAGTAAGCAGTAATGAAGATTCATCACCGCGCTGGGTTCTGCACGCGGCAGTGCGTCTAGGAAGCGGTCGCCGGGATTAGACCGCGGCGAGATCGAGCGAGCGCGTGCGACCCGGCAGTGCGAACCAGCGGCCGTCGTGTTGGCCGACGCGAATCGGATGCGCGAAGGCGGTCGTGACGTTCTCGGTGGTCAGTACCTGTTCTGCTGGCCCGGCCTGCGAGATCCGGCCGTCTGCAATCAAGGCGGCATGGGAGGTTGTAGAGGGCAGTTCTTCGAGGTGATGCGTCACCAGAATCGAGGCAAGGCGCGGAAAATTGGCGGTGAGCCCATCGACGGTTTCGAGGAGTTGCTCGCGCGCCGCGACATCCAAACCGGTACTGGGTTCGTCGAGCAGCAGCAGGTCGGGTTCGGCGATCAGGGCACGCGCGATGAGGGCTCGGCCGCGTTCTCCTTGTGACAGGGTTGGCCAGCGGTGGGCTTCTTTGCCCGCCAGGCCCATCTGTTCGATTAGTTCTGTCGCGCGGTTTGCCTGCTGCGCGGAAGGATCCCAGCGCGCGGGAATCTCGAGAGACCCGGTGAGGCCGGTGAGTACGACATCCCGAATCGTGAGGGGTGCGTGAAGCGGATGGCGCGGGTTGACGTGCCCGATGGAGCGACGCAGCGCCTGCAGTTCGACCCGCCCGAGGCGTTGCCCGAGGATGTCCACGGTCCCGGACGTCGGATGCGTTGAAGCGCCAACGAAACCGAGGATGGTGCTCTTGCCGGCGCCGTTGGGCCCGAGGAGCGCCCAGTGTTCGCCCGCGCGCACGGTGAGGTCGACCTCGTGGAGGATGGTGCGCTCGCCGCGGCGGAAGGTGACGCCGCGCAGCTCGACGACGATGGGGTTGCTGGTCACGGGGGTGCTTTCGTTCATGAGGATGCTTTCGCTGATCAGGGTGCTGTTGTTCATGAGAGGGCTCGATGCACGCCGGTGAGGTGCGCCCGGCTGCACTCGGCCGCTGCGGCCGGGTTCCGTTCGGCGATCGCTTCGATGAGAGCGGCGTGCGCGGCTTGGTCTGCCTCGTAGTCGAGGATGGGGCGCAGCTTCAGCATCTCGATCATCGCTACGCGCACTCGCGGCACGAAGCCGTCGAACAGTTCCAGCAGCACTTCATTGTGGGATGCCGCGACAACTTCGCGGTGAAGTGCCATGTCGAGGTCAGCGAAGTCTTCGACGGAGTGGTGCGAGCCCGAGCGGCGGGCGAGCGCTCGGCGCATCGCTCGCAAGTCTGAGGGCGTGCGCCTATGTGCCGCGAGGGCGGCGGCTTCGGCCTCGATGGCAACCCGAGCTTCGAGGACGGAGGCGACGGACACTCGGCGCAGCACGACGTCCCAGTCCTCAGCGATGTCGGTCGACATCACGAAGACGCCGGAGCCCTGACGGCTTTCGAGCACGCCTTTGCCGGCGAGTTCACGGATGGCCTCCCGCAACGTAGAGCGCCCGACCCCGATTTCCGCGGCCAGCGTCGTCTCGCCCGGCAGCTTGTGGCCCAAAGGCCACTCGCCAGCCCGAATGCGCCCGAGAAGCACTTCGGCTGCCTGTGCGGCGAGCCGACCGTGCTGCACTGCTAGTGTCATGCAGGTGCTCCGATCGCTGTGTTTGTATGCCTCGCAACTCTACACCTCAGACAAGTTGCGAACTCGCTGTGCATATCCGAGAAGCGCCACAAGTTGTCTTGAGTTATTCAAAACAACTGATACGGTCGTACCCATGGAAACAGTGACGGATGCGGCGCTCGCCGACACCCTGCGGGAGGCCGGTCTCAAAGTGACCGAGCCCCGCGTTGCTGTGCTGACCGCCCTCACCGAGATCCCGCACTCGGATGCCGACACGATTTTCGGGGCCGTGCTGCCGAGTGTGCCCGGCACCTCCCTCCAAGCCGTCTACGGAGTGCTGGCGGCGTTGACGACGGCGGGCTTGCTGCGCAAGATCGAACCGGCAGGGTCATCCGCGCTCTATGAACGCCGCACTGGCGACAACCATCACCACATCGTGTGCACCGAATGTGGTGCTGTGCGCGACGTGGACTGTGTCGTTGGTCACGCGCCGTGCCTCACGCCATCCGATGCTGGCGGGTTCACCGTGCACACCGCCGAAGTGAACTTCTGGGGCATTTGCCCCGATTGCCAGAACGCTCTCACCCAAAAGAGCGCAGACTGAACAACACAGACAGAGCTGTCTACGCTGTCGCCCCATCTTCAATTCGCCACTAATCACCCCCACATAAAGGAGACATCGTGACAGAACCCACGACAACCCAGGCCGGCGCACCCATTGCGAGCGACGAACATTCGCTCACAACAGGTCCTGATGGCGTAATCGCGCTGCACGATCGTTTTCTGGTCGAGAAGCTCGCCGCGTTCAACCGCGAGCGGGTGCCGGAGCGCAACCCCCACGCCAAGGGTGGTGGAGCATTTGGTGAGTTCGTCGTCACAGAAGACGTCTCTCAGTTCACCAAGGCTGCCGTCTTCCAGAAGGGCGCAACGAGCGAAACCATTCTGCGTTTCTCGTCCGTAGCCGGAGAGCAGGGTTCGCCCGACACTTGGCGCGACGTGCGCGGCTTCGCACTGCGTTTCTACACCACCGAGGGAAACCTCGACATCGTCGGAAACAACACCCCCGTCTTCTTCATTCGTGATGGCATGAAGTTCCCCGACTTCATCCACTCGCAGAAGCGCCTCGGCGACTCTGGCCTTCGCGACGGCGACATGCAGTGGGACTTCTGGACCCTCTCGCCCGAAAGTGCCCACCAAGTCACGTACCTCATGGGTGACCGCGGTCTCAGCAAGTCATGGCGTCACGTCAACGGCTACAGCTCGCACACCTACCAGTGGATCAACGCCGAAGGCGAACGCTTCTGGGTGCAGTACCACTTCAAGTCCCGCCAGGGTGTCGAGCTCATGGAAGCTGCCGAAGCCGAGCGCATCGCCGGCGAAGACGCTGACTACTACCGTCGCGACCTCTTCAACGCCATCGCCGACGGCGACTACCCCACCTGGGACGTTTCGGTGCAGGTCATGCCGTACGAAGAAGCCAAGACCTACCGCTTCAACCCCTTCGACCTCACCAAGACGTGGTCGCACAAGGACTACCCGCTGATTCCGGTTGGCCACTTCACGCTCAACCGCAACCCGGAGAACTTCTTCGCGCAGATCGAGCAGTCAGCGTTCTCGCCGTCGAACATGGTTCCCGGCACCGACATCAGCCCAGACAAGATGCTGATGGCGCGGGTGTTCTCCTACCCGGATGCCCAGCGCAACCGCATCGGAACCAACTACAACCAGCTGCCGGTGAACCAGCCGCACGCCTCCGAAGCGCGCAACTACCAGCACGAAGGTTCCATGAATTACAAGATCGGTGACGCGGCCGCTCGCACGTACGCACCGAACTCGTTCGGTGGACCCGCAGCTCAGCCCGAGCTCGCCGGCGAAGGTGGCTGGGCAACCGACGGCGAACTGCTTCGCGCAGCAGCAACCCTGCACTCCGAGGACGACGACTTCGGCCAGGCTGGAACGCTCTACCGCGACGTCTTCTCGGCAGAGTCGAAGGCTCGCTTCATCGAAACCCTCACCGGGCAGGGCCGTGGCATCACGATCCCCGAGATCCTCGAGCGTTTCTACTGGTACTGGGGCAGTGTGGATGCCGAACTCGGCGCCACGCTCCGCAAGACGGTTCCCGGCAATGGCGACACCGCGAACGAAGAAGCTGACCCCGTCGGAGTCGGCCCCGCTAACTAGCGTGAGCTTACTCAGCAGACTGAGCGGCACTCGCGAAAGTAGCTAGTTCGCAACAGAACTGAAGTACCGGATGCCCGGTCCCGAACGTGGGGCCGGGCATCCGTGCGTTAAGTTGCCGGGCATCCATTCACTCGGGGTAGATCTCGTTGGCGTGCAGGCATCTGCCGGTGCCTAGAGCTGCAGGTGAAGGGCACCCTCGATCACCGCAACAGCGCCTCCGATATACGCGACGATGATGACCGCTGTCCGCGCAACGCTGTGGCTAATGTGCCGGTTGAGCACTTCGCCCAAAATGAAACCACTGACTAACGCGCCAATGATTACCACCCAGCTCACGACATCCAATTGCGGAAGCTCCCCACCCGAAAAGACGATCTTGCTGACTAGGGAAACGCTGCCGATCACGATGAAATAGGGCTGCAGCGTCGCCGCGAATTTCGCTTGCGGCCACCGGGTCAGGACCGCATAAATGCTCAGGGCAGGCCCGCCAACGCCAGCGGCGGTATTCATGAAACCGGATGCCGCGCCCGCCATAATCGCTGCCGGTCGTGCAGCCACGACATGGTTTGCGCGGGTAATGAGCAGAGTCGCGGTGAGGGCGAGCAACACTAGGATGCCGACGCCGAGTTGCAAAACCGGGCCGGGGAGGTGTGCCGCGAGCAGAGACCCCGGAACGATAGTGAGCACTGCGGGAATCACCAGCCACGCAAAGGCGCGCCACTCGATACGCTTCCACACGCGGGGCAGGATCAATAGCGACAAAATGACGGCGCTGAAGTTGACGACGAGCACGCCATCGAAAGGGCCAAGCAAGATAACGACGATCGGTGAACACACCAGCGCAAAGCCCATGCCCGTTATGCGTTGCGACAGCGCGCCGATCAGGATGGAGAGGGCGACGAAAGCAAGCACGTCTCAAGCGTAGAGCGCGGCAGGCTCCCGCTGCGCCACAGCAACGCCAAGCTAATGCCGCGGGTGCGAGCGCGTGCAGTCAATAGTGCTGGCTAGAGCGTCTTGGCGTAGCAGACGCTCAGCGGCTCGCCCACGTAGTCGCCGAAGTTCTCGATGCGGGTGTAGCCCTCGCGCTCGTAGAAGCGCATCGCGTCAGGCTGGGCCGTGCCTGTTTCGAGCGCCAACGTCGTTGCCGACTGTGCGCGCGCCCACTCTTCAAGCCCCTTGAGCACTGCAACCGCAATTCCGGTGCCGCGCTGAGCGGGCGTGACGTACATCCGCTTCACTTCAAAGACCTCTTCGCTGAGCTCACGGAGCCCGCCGCACCCAGCCGGAACGCCATCAACGTAGGCGATCAAGAAGACGACAACCGAGTCAGCGTTCGGCTTGACGCCGGGTTCGCTGTCTTCTGTTCCGTACCGTGCGGTGAGCTCGGCGCGCTGTGCCGCACGCAGCATGACCGAGTCGGCATGCTCGAAGGGAACGCTGCGGAGTTCGAGTTCGTAAGTGTCTTCCACGTCAGAATTCTAGTCTGCGTGTCACACGGAGCTCGCCAAGTGTCGACGACGCTGTTAGCGGTGATTAGTTGCGACTCGGGAAGACTCCTAGGTGGCAGAGTGTCCACGTCATGTTGTTAGGTGTGACCGCGCTCATGTCGGGAATGTTGAAGGTGGTGCGACCATTACCGCCGTAGGTGGTCCCTAGAAGCGAGAAGAGTGCAGTGTTGTTCGCAATTGACAGTTCACGCCCATCGGCCACGATGCCTTCACCGGCGTAGCTTGATGCTGTCAATGAGAGGGTGCCCAGATAGCACTCGTAGGTTCCGCCGTCACCCGCGCGATTAACGCTACTTCCGAAGCTGTCGGAGAGAGCGGAATTACCGGTTGCGCCTGTTGCGCCGGCAGCTCCTGTTGCCCCAGTTGCGCCGGCAGCTCCCGTTTCGCCTGTTGGGCCCGCGTCGCCCTGAGGCCCCTGCGGGCCGGCCGGGCCGTCAGCGCCGTTGGTGCCCGTTGCGCCGGTGGGGCCTGTGGCGCCGGTGAGGCCGATGGGGCCGGTCGCTCCGGTGAGTCCGATGGGACCGGTGGGTCCTGCAGCGCCGTCTGCGCCGCTAGTGCCGTCTGCACCCGCCGCGCCGTCTGCGCCATTAGTGCCGTCTGCACCCGCCGGGCCAGTGGCTCCCGTCGGTCCGCTGAGCGCGGTGCCCCCGTTCGCCCCGGTGAGTCCTGTTGCGCCTGTCGCGCCATTGAGACCGTCGGTGCCATCAACGCCATCTGTGCCGTCGATTCCATCAGCGCCGTTCTGCCCGTCTTCGCCGTCGGCGCCGGCCGCGGCAGCATCGGTCATGAAAACTGCTTCGACGAAACCGGCACCGCACGAGTCGCCGGCGTCAATGAGCTTGATTGCTGAGGCGGTGGTGTCAACGCAAGCCTTCTGCAGTGCATCCGCAGAACTGCCCTGGCTTGTGCAGCCGGCGAGCATCACGGCGGCAATCGCTGCCCCCGCAAGCAATCGAAGCGAACGTGAGGGAGCGCGAAGCGGTGAAGGCAAGAATGATCCAGTCAATTGAGGTGGCGCCAAGATGCGCCAGTGGTTCATGCCAATCTATCGATGCGCGACAAGTGGACTACGAGAGGTCTCGACCCCCATTAGTAGGGGTGCGTTCGCGCGCCACCACGACATTCGCAGAGAGGTTGCCATCGTCGACCCCGCCATCGTGATGATTGTGCTGGTTTCGTGGTCAAACTAACTCCGTTGTGCGTGAGCACAGTGGGAGGGTGCAGACTTTGAACTATGGAGAAAGCGAACGCCTTCAACGACGCGGTGCGCGCTGTTCGCGACGGCGCACGTGATGCAGATGAATCCGCCACCCAGCTCATCACTCTGCTGACTGACAAGGAACTGCTCGGCTTGCTCGACGGCGACTCTCCTCGGCGACTATTGCCCTTCATCCCTGTCCTTCTCGGGCGGCAACCGTTCGTGGCCGGAGCCGTTGCGCGGCTCGGAATTCCGGGCATCCGCTTCAGTGATGGTGCTCGCGGTGTCGTTATCGGAGCGGCTACGGCGTTCCCCGTGACGATGGCGCGGGCGGCGACGTGGGATCCAGAGCTCGAGCAGCGCGTCGGGGTGGCGATCGGTGCCGAGACCCGCGCGCAGGGTGCCAATTATTCGGCGTCGGTGTGCGTGAACTTGCTGCGGCATCCGGCCTGGGGTCGCGCGCAGGAATGCTACGGCGAAGATCCGGTACTCGTCGGGCAGATGGGCTCGGCCCTCACGCGCGGCGTTCGGGTGCACACGATGGCGTGCGTCAAGCATTTCGCGCTCAACTCGATGGAGAACGAACGCTTCGAAGTGGATGTAGCCGTCGACGACCACGCGCTGCACGAGGTGTATTTGCCCCATTTCAAAGCCACGGTGGATGCCGGAGCCGACTCGATCATGAGTGCCTACAACCGGGTGCGCGGTGAATATATGGATGTTAATCGCGCCCTGCTCACCGATGTGCTGCGACACGAGTGGGGTTTCACCGGCTTCGTCACGAGCGACTGGGTGTTCGGCACCCACGATGCGGTCGCGAGCCTCAAAGCCGGGATGGATATCGAAATGCCGCTGCGGATGCTGCGAGCTCGTGCCCTGCCGGCGGCGCTTCGTAGCGGCGAGCTCGACCGCGCGACGGTGCTGCAGTCGGCCCACCGCATCCTGAGTACCAGTATTCTTCATGCCGCCACACGCGAGCAGCAGGAGCCAAGCGCGACCGTCATCGCCTCTCCCGCGCACCGGGCCCTTGCCCTTCAGGCCGCCGCCGAGTCCATCGTGCTGCTCAAGAATGACGCCATCGGTGAGACGCCATTGCTGCCGTTGCCGCGCACCACGCGCCGGCTAGCAGTCGTCGGGCGGCTTGCCGACGGAGACAATCTGGGCGATCACGGCTCATCGCGGGTGCGGCCGCCGTCTACCGTTTCTCCGCTGCAGGGGATACGCGAAGCGTTCCCCGCGGCACACATCACGACCGATTCGGGCAAGAACGAGAGCGCTGCGGCCGCGCTTGCCGCACAGGCTGAGACCGCCATCGTCGTCGTGGGGCTCGATCAGCATGACGAAGGCGAGTCGGTGGTCACCGGGGGAGTCGACGTCGGCATCCTCGGTCGCGCGTTCAATTCAGGGTTATCTCGCCGCATTTTCATCGGACTGGCACACCTTGCCGCACGCTTCGTTCGTGGCGGCGATCGGAGCTCGCTCGAACTGCGGCCATCCGACGCGAGCCTCATCAGAGCCGTTGCTGCGGCCAATCCGCGCACGGTGGTGGTGCTGGTCGGCGGCAGTGCGATCGTGACCGACGCCTGGCGCGATCGTATCCCGGCGCTGGTTCTGGCCTGGTACGGCGGTATGGAAGGCGGGCACGCGCTCGCGAGCATGCTCACGGGAGACACCGAGCCCGGAGGCCGGTTGCCGTTCGTCATCCCGCGCGACGCAGCGCACCTGCCCCCGTTTGATAGCGCGGCTAAAGCGGTCGTGTACGACGACAAGTGGGGTCAGCGCCACCTCGATGCCACCGGCGTCGCTCCCGCCTTCCCGTTCGGATTCGGCTTGGGCTACACCACGATGACTCATGAACTGCTCGACCACACGTTCGCCGACACCGGCGGCACCGCTCGCGTTCTCGTCACCAATACGGGCAACCGCGCCGGCTCCACGGTCGTGCAGCTCTATGCCGCCGACGTGGCGGCCGAGCATCCGGTCGCCCAGCTAGTCGGCTTTCAGAAAGTCACGGTGCCGAGTGGGGCGAGCGCGACCGTGCAAATAACACTCGATGCGGGGCCGACGTTGCAGCGGGATCCGAATACTCGGCAGTGGAGCGCGCGGTCAGGTGAGTGGGCGCTACTCGCGGCTCAGTGCAGCCCCTCCGACTGGGCCGGAGCGGTGCCGTTTCGCCCTACCGCTGACTAGCGGATGCGGGCTGCGACGAGCGCTAGAACTGCTACTGCGCTCGCGGCGACGGCTGTGCGTGCGGAAGCGCGTCGATGCGAACGCGCAGCGAATCATCGTTGCGCAGCACGGCCCGAATCAGGCGGCGGCCCTCCCACCGAAGCGACGCGAGCGTCTGGTCGGGGCGGAGCACTAACTCTCCCTCGGCCGACGCGTACCGCTTCTGCAGGTCTTTCAACTCATCCGCTTTCAGAAGTGCCACCGTGCTGTTATCGGTGGGATCCGTCAGCCGCACCAGAGCAGAATCTCCCCGCAGATCGCTCGCCACCAATCGCTTTTCACTGGCGGCAAGAATGGCTTTTTGAGCGTCACGAGTTACGACGATCGGGCGGCGCGGGCCGTCGAGAAGTCCGGTGAGAACGTCGGCTGCGGCATCCGGGCGGCCGGTCTGTTTCGCCGCCACCTGCATCCGGTGGATCCGCCCCGGTTCTTGCAAGATCTGGTCGATTTTCCACCCGAGGGTGGTGACGTTGTTGCAGCGAACAGCAGCGCCCTGCTCCATCAGGTAGTCACCGTTACGAACTTCTTGACCCGGGATGGGGTTCACCAGCACCATGGGCAATCCCGCCGCCATGCATTCGGACGCCGACAACCCACCAGGTTTGCCCACGAACAGATCGGCGCTTCTCAGTAGCGCCGGCATCTCAGTCGTGAACCCCAGAACCTGAAAACGGTCGTCAGCCCCGACAAGTTTCTCAATGTCCGCGCGAGTCTCGACGTTGTGCCCGCACACAACAGTTGCCGTGAACGCCGAGCGCATATGCAGCGTCTGTCGCACGACAGCGGTGGCGTAATCCCCGCCCGCAGCGCCTGCAGAAATCAGGATGTGCGGGATGTCGTTGGTGACGCGATCGGGTGCAACATCCGACGGTGTACTGATGGGGATGCCGGTAGCAGCCACGCGATCGGCCGGGAAGCCGAGCGCCATCAGCTCGACCTTGCCCTCCTCACGCGCCACGTTGAACGAGTGGAAGGCGCTGGTGAGCCAGAGGCCTTGAGGATCGTAGTCGGTCGTGACTACCGCTGTTTTGGCGTCAATCACCCCGCGCATCAGAAGGGTCGCCATGAGCTGAGCCGGGAGGAAATGGGTACTCACGATGGCGGTCGGCTGAAAGCGTTTGATGGCTCGAATCACGGGGAGAGAGTTAGCTTGCGTCCACGGGTCGATGGGGCCGCGACGCCAAAACGGGGCATCACTAACGTCGTACGCCCACTCGAGCAACCAGGGCAAACCTTTGGCGAGCACGAAATAGCCCTTGCCCAGCACGTCGCGGTACAGCGTGCTGCTGACCTGCAATACGTCGAGCACTTGCACCTCGGCGACATCGGAGCGGGCGTCACACGCTTGGCGCACTGCCGCGGCGGCGCTGTTGTGACCGGATCCGACCCCGGCAGACAAGATCAGAACCCGCTCTCCGCCAGCAGTGGGGGAATGAGTGGGGTGGGTGTCTGGCATGGGGAAATGATAGTCGAGCTCGGTGCGGCCGCGCCCGGAGTGCGTGGCGTAGATCCTCCGGCGAATTTCTTAGAGCCAGCGGTGCTCGGTGGTCGCCACCCGGGCGGCTTCGGCGAAATGGGCGAATCGTTCGCGCTCCACTGCGTCGTACGTTTCTGCCGCCACGGATGCTTCGAGCCGGTCGATCTGCGCCGCCACCGCTTCGGACTGCTCGGTGCGTTGCGCGCGGTAGCCCACTTCTTGCAGCAGTTGGTACAAACGCTCCACCACTCCGGGGTCGCTCGCGCCATAGCGCCGTGGCTGAGTCAGGGCGACGTCGAGCAGGTTGATGAAATTGTGGGGCTTGATGATCACGCGCACGATGTCATCATCATCGGTGAGCCCGCGAGACTGAATCTCTAGGTCCGCGAGCGAGCACAGCGTCGCTGAAATATGCCCGAGCGTGTGCACGGCGGTCGTGGGGTCGTTGACTCCGGGGGAGAGTGCGCGGGCCGTGATGTCGACGAGCTGGCGGATGCCAAAACCGATATCTTGGCTGGCCGTGCGCTCGTAAGCGAGACTGACGGCACCGACCAGCGCACTGTTGATGTAGGCGCGGTCGTCGTCATCCAGATGGCGCAGGGGGTCACGCGGCCACCAGCGCAGCACCGGGGTTCCGCTCACGACATGGTGCCCAACCGTGTGTTCTTCGCGCGCCACGATGTCGTTCTTGATCGCGATGGTCAGTAAGCGCGAGCGGTCGCTCGAACGGATGAACCCCGAACGTTTAGCTAAAGCAAGTTCGATTCGTTCGGCAGGTGGCCACTCGGGCAGTTCCGTTTCACCGGTAGCCATCGTGGATGCCACCAGCTCGATGGTCTTGCTGGTTTCGAGGTAAACCTGCCGCATCGTCGTCTCGATGCGCAGCTGCCGGGCGAGGTGCGCCAGGAACAGCGTGAGCATGACAACGCTCGCCAGGGTCAGCAGCGATGCCAGCGTCACCGCAAGGCGCGGCACGATCGGATCGATGCTGTCGTCGCCATCCTGAACTGTGCGCAACACCGTGAGGGCGTAGGCGAAGGTGCCAACGAAGACCGAGAGGGTCCAGTGCACCGTCTGGTCTTTGAGGAAGGTGCGCAGCACACGCGGCGAGGCTTGGCTGCTGGCCAGTTGCAGCGCAACAACGGTGAGAGAGAAGGTAAGGGAGGTCGCCGTGATCAGCGAACCCGAGATGGCCGAGAGCACAGCGCGCGCGCTTTCCGGGCCACCGGCGAACAGGATGCGTTCGAACGCGGCCGGAAGCGAGTCATCCACGGCGCGGTCGATCAAGGGGATCACGATGCCCAAGATCACCGCGAGAATGATGGACATCGTAGGCAGCGGCCAGAGCTCAGCTGCGATGCCCTCGCGCAGGGTGGCGATCCAGCGGCGCAGGGAATTACGACGCGCACTCTGTGTTGCTAGCTCGCTCATGACATCCCTCTCGAATCGCCCTAGTTAATCACGTCAGGCTTTGTTGTGGTGCCTGCCCCTAGGGTGGAACAACGCGAATGAAAGGAAATCACTCGATTGTTTGAATGGGTATCGTGGCTGGGTCTCGCCGTAGCCGTACTGATTGCGCTTGTCGCGGTCGTCATTGGCATCGGAGTGATCTCGCTCGTTGTGCGGGGAATCTCGCGCGTGCGCCCCGGGGTCTACCAAACCCTCGCTCAAACACGTCAGCGCTTACGAGTGCTGATGGCCTTGCTTGCCGTGTGGGCAGCGATTTCGATCACGCTCCCGGTCGCAGACCTTCGCGACGTCATCGATACGGTTTTCCTCATCGCGGTCATCGCGGCCGGTGGCTGGCTGCTGATCGCGATCATCAACCTGCTGCTCAATCGCACTCTCGCTCGTTACCCGACCGATGTTCCTGACAATCGCGCCGCGCGCCGGGTGCGCACCCAAGTTCTCCTGATCCGCCGCGTTCTCGCCGCCGTCATTGTGATCGTCACGATCGGTGCCATTCTCCTCACTCTCCCCGGTGCCGAAGCCCTCGGCGCGAGTGTTCTCGCCTCCGCCGGTCTTGTTTCCGTCGTTGCCGGTATTGCCGCGCAGTCGGCGCTCGCCAACGTGTTCGCGGGAATGCAGCTCGCCTTCAGCGACGCCATCCGAGTGGATGACGTCGTGATCGCCGACGGCGAGTGGGGCCGTATCGAAGAGATCACCCTCACTTACATCGTCGTGAGCATCTGGGACCAGCGCCGCCTCGTGCTGCCCTCCACCTACTTCACGACCACACCGTTCCAGAACTGGACCCGAAACGCCACTGAGCTCCTCGGCGAAGTGAACTTCGACCTCGACTGGCGCGTCAACATCGACCAGATGCGTGAACGTCTCAGCAAAGTCGTCGAGCGCACTGAGCTGTGGGACGGCCGCACCGCCAACATCCAAGTCGTGGATGCCAAGGGCGGCTTCGTGCGCGTTCGCGTGCTGATCAGCGCTGCCGACTCCGGAGCGCTGTGGGATCTACGCACTCACGTTCGCGAAGAAATGGTCACCTGGTTGCAGGCCAAGAACCCTGCAGCGCTTCCTCGCACGCGCGTGCTCATGGTCGAGAACGAAGCTGCAGTGCGCACCAAATCGTCGGCGGCACCGCAGAACCGCGGCCTCTTCAGCGGTAGCGCCGAAGCGGATGCTCGCCGTCAAGAATTCACCGGCGCCATCCCGGTGCAAGATAATGTTCCCGAGAACATGCCCGCTGAAGGGCCAGACCACGCGCCAGATCGCGCCCCCACAAAGGACTAATACGCATGCCGTCCGTCGACAGTGTTGTCTCCGATCGCATCCTCAGCGCACGCAGTTGGGGCCTTGTTCCTGCAGCGCTATTGAGCGGCTCGGCCGTACTGATGTTCTCGCTCCGACTGCCGCTGCTCGGCTACGTCGTCGTGGCAGTCGCGCTCGCCGGGGCCTGGTTCACGGATAGCCGCAAGTTCACTGAAGGGCTCGCGAAAGACCTGTTGCTGATCGCGGTCGGAATGATCATCGTCTCGACGGTGTCGGTCGAAGCTGACATCAGCTGGGGCAACTTCTTCTTGCTCGGGTTCGTGCTAGCCGCGGCGGTAGCCGTGCCGTATGCCATCTCGCGCTTCGTGTTCAAGGATCGCCTCATCCGCTTTCCGTGGCGGGGCGGCTGGCCGTGGAACCGGGTTCAGTGGGGCTACCTGGTTCTCGTGCTCTTTCTCGGCTGGCTCATTCTGCCGTTCTACTTCATCACGAGTGGGGTCTATCTCAACTGGCCCATCGTCACGACGCCCGATGAGATTGGGCGCCTGTTCGTCGGCGTGAACGCCGTGGGTACGTGGGATGAGCTCTTCTTCATCCTCACCGTATTCGTGCTCTTTCGCCGTCACTTCCCGGTGTGGCAGGCGAACCTGCTACAGATGGTGATCTTCGTGGCGTTCCTGTGGGAACTCGGCTACCAGTCGTGGGGCCCGCTGCTCACGATCCCGTTCGCACTCTTGCAGGGCTGGATCTACTCGACCACGAAGTCCCTCGTCTACGTGCTGAGCGTGCACCTACTGTTTGACGCGGTCGTGTTCCTCGTCATTGTGCACGCGCGCAACCCGGGTGTCATCCCGTTCTTCCTGCTGTAGCGGATGCGCGGCGAGCCCACCTCGTGGGAGCGCCTCAGGCGCGGCCGCAGCCATGCCGCGAGGTTACTCTTTGCCGCCGGGAGGGCCCGCGATGAGAAGCACAACGTAGAGCAGAATGACGGCGCCAGCGATGAGGGCCACCAACATGTACGGGTGGTTCAAGAACCAGCGCATCGTTCGGTCGATCCAGCCCGCATCCCGCGGATGATCGGATGCTTCTTTGCGCCAGTCGCCCTTCAGGCGTCCCGAGCGTGCTAGCCACAATTCCACCGGAATCGTCGCGTAGGGGATGACCGCGCTACCGATGGTGAGAACGGCGGTGCCGACGCTCCACCGTTGGTTCACCGTTAACAGCACGGCAGTGGCGCCGTAAGCCAGGAAGACGAAACCGTGAATGGCCCCACCGATCGACACTGCGACATCCAGCCCCGCTGTAGCGCGCAGGATGAGGCCGGTGATCAGCAGCGTCCAGGTGACCGCTTCAGCAAATGCAAGAACGCGGAACAGTGACTTGGGAGTCGCAAACATGGGGCTGAACTTTCAGTATTAGGCGTTGGCCATCAGCGAGCTGATCGCGCTCGTGAAGAACGTGAGGCCGTCAGTGCCCGAACGCATCGCAGCGCGAGTGTCTGGGCCAAAGCCTTCTTCGGTCGCGTGCTCGGGATGAGGCATAAGACCCACGACGTTGCCGCGAGCATTCGAGATGCCGGCAATGTCGTTCGCCGACCCGTTGGGGTTGACCTCGAGGTAGCGGAACACAACCTGGTTTTCACCCTCGAGACGATCGAGCGTCTCTTGGTCAGCAATGTAGCCGCCCTCACCGTTCTTCAACGGGATGATGATCTCTTCGTCTTCTTTGAAGCCATTGCTCCAGGCAGTGTCGACATTCTCGACGCGAAGCTTCTGGTCGCGGCAGACAAAGTCTCCGTGGTCGTTGCGCACGAGGCCGCCGGGAAGAAGGTGGGATTCCACCAAAATCTGGAAGCCGTTGCAGATGCCCAGAACGGGCATTCCGCCGTTCGCGGCTGCAATGACTTCGCTCATGATGGGCGAGTGCGCTGCGATGGCGCCGGCACGAAGGTAGTCGCCGTAGCTGAAACCGCCGGGCAGAACTATTGCATCCACGTTCTTGAGGTCGTGGTCGCCGTGCCACAGGGCTACCGGCTCACCGCCACCCAGCTTGACCGCACGCTGAGCGTCACGGTCGTCGAGCGAACCCGGAAAGGTGATGACTCCGACGCGCACTATGCGCCCTGAGCGTCGTCGGCGGGGCGAGCCTCGCCAACGTAAATGACGTCTTCGATCACCGTGTTGGCGAGAAGATCGTTCGCGATCTCGCGAGCCTCAGCCAGCAGCTCGTCAGTGATGGGGCCGTCAACGGTGAGCTCAAAACGCTTACCGATGCGCACCGCGCTGAACTCGCTCTTGTCGAGACGGACGAGGGCGCCGGCTACGGCCTTGCCCTGAGGATCGAGGATTTCAGCCTTGGGCATTACCTCGACGACGATTATTGGCACCGAATCACTCCATGATTTCGCGCGGGAAGATGCCCTCAGTCTAGCGGAGCGCAGCGGTGCGATGGACTCTGCTCCGAGTTGCTCCGAAGCCGGGGAAACTACCCCGTGCGATCACACCGCGGCCCGAGCCTCCGGCCCAACCCCAGGCCGAGCTTCCGCCCCAACAATGGTCCACGGTACGCAGATCACACGTGAGGATGGCTAGAATTTTGGTGGTCTGTGGGAGCATGTAACGGGGGCGCAGGGGTGTCTTCCGAGATCGTCTAACGAAAGGCCGCTGTATGGAGCTTCGCGACTACATACGCATTTTGCGCAAAAGCTGGCTACTGATCGTGGTGCTGATGCTGGTGGGGGTCGCTAGTTCCGCGACGTTCTCCATCCTTCAGACTCCGAAATACAGTGCATCCTCGAAGGTTTTCGTCTCCACGGCGAGCGATGGAGGGTCTGTTTCTGACCTTCAGCAAGGTAACTCGTTCACCGTGCAGCGGGTCAAAACTTATTCACAGTTGGCGATCACGCCCATCGTGCTTCAACCCGTCATTGACAGCCTCAACTTGGATACCGAAGTCGATGCTCTTGCTGCGAATGTCTCGGTGTCCGCCGTTCTCGATTCCGCCGTTCTCGAAGTTTCCGTGGTCGACGCCGACCCGGCGAACGCTGCTGAAATCGCCAACGGCATCGCAGAGAGCTTGACGACCGTTGTGCAACTCATCGAAACCCCCGAAACCGAGGGTGCCGTGAGCCCGGTGAAGCTCACAACCGTGCAAATCGCTGAAGCGCCGTCGGCCCCAGTGAGCCCACGCGTTCCCCTCAATATCGCCCTCGGGTTCCTTGTGGGACTCGCTCTTGGTGTCGGAATCGCAGTTCTTCGCGAGGTCCTAGATACGCGCGTTCGCAACGAGCGGGATCTGGAACTCATCTCTGATGCGCCCATCATCGGCGGCATCGCTTATGACCCCAAGGCGGCAGAACGTCCCCTGATCGTGCAGTCCGACCCGCGCAGTCCTCGAGCGGAATCGTTCCGCACGCTTCGCACCAACCTGTCGTTCATCGACTTCGGTGAGCGTGACCGGGCCTTCGTGATCACGAGTTCGGTCGCTTCAGAGGGCAAGAGCACCACCGCGGCGAACCTTGCAATCTCGCTCTCGGATAGTGGTGTGCGTGTTCTCCTCGTCGACGCTGACCTGCGCAGGCCAAAGGTTGGCGAATACATGGGGCTCGAAGGTGCAGTGGGCCTTACTGACGTGCTCATCGGTAAAGCAGACCTCAAAGATGTGATGCAGCCGTGGGGCCGCAACAAACTGTTCGTGCTCCCCGCTGGACGAATCCCGCCGAACCCCAGCGAACTTCTTGGCTCCATAGCGATGGCCAAGCTGATCGAGGTATTCAATAGGGAATTCGACTACGTCATTTTCGATGCGCCCCCACTATTGCCCGTTACAGACGCGGCGATCCTCGCAAAACGCGTCGGCGGAGCGATTTTGGTAATCGCGGCCGGAAAAACTCACAAGGGCCAAGTGCAGGGTGCCGTAGCGGCGCTCGCGAACGTCGATGCGCCGATCTCCGGACTGGTGCTGACGATGCTTCCTACGAAGGGCCCCGACGCCTACGGCTACGGGCACTACGGTCATTCCTATGGCTACGGGTACGAAATAGACGAAGCCAAGAAATAGCTCATGACTGACATCAGCGACTTTTCCTTCGACATGCTCGAGCCCGGCGGTCGGCCGGGCGAGTCAGCGTCCGCCAAGGTTGATTCGAGTCACACCTTCACGATCCTCTCGGTCTGCACGGGAAATATTTGCCGGTCACCGTTAGCGCAGCAGTTGCTCGCTGTTCGGCTCGCAGCAGCAGGGGTCGAGGCAACAGTGTTGAGCGCGGGCACCTCAGCGCTGGTCGGTCGTTCGATGCCCGAACCTGCTGCAGAGCTGTCGGCCACCTACGGCGGCACGCCCGCAGGGCATCGTGCTCGTCAGATTGACGAAAACCTCATCGATCACGCAGATCTTGTGCTCACCGCAGCGCGCGAGCACCGCGCCGACGTCGTGCAGCAATCGGTGCGCGCACTTCGCTATAGCTTCACGCTCCGACAATTTGCCCGGATAGCTTCCGCTCTCACTGATGATGATTTCGCTGCCATCGACTCTCCGCAAGCGCTCGTCGCAGTGGTCGCGGCGCAGAGAGGCTTCGTTCCGCCTCCCGAGAATCCTGACGATGATGACGTAGTCGACCCGTATCGGCAGTCGCAGGATGTGTACGACGAGTCGGGAACGGTGATTGACCAGGCTGTGTCCCAGATCGTTGCGGCATTCGTTCGCGCGATGAAGGGGCCGGTGCCCCCTCATGACGTCTAGTCTTCCGGAGCGCGAGAAGCCTCGCCCGTCGACACCATCATGGCGCAGCAGGTTGCGGCGCAATTGGCGAACCTTGGCGATCGTCGGCGTATCGATTTTCTTGATCGCGGACATCATCCTGGTCGTTGTTGCCCTCGGGGTAAACGACAGCGATGACACCGCTCCTTCTAGCGCGCCCACCTATGTAATTGACGCTCCGGCCAGCCCCGCCGCGACTCCGACATCAACGCCGACGGCCACCACCCCCGCTATTGCTGCCGCCCCTCGGGTTTTTGCCGCAGCAAATGGTACGAGCGCGTGGCGTGCAAACGCGGCCGTGTGCAGCGATGCACCCGCCGTGTTTGAACGCAGTGACGACGGCGGTGAGACCTTTTCGAGCGTCGATCTCGAAGCTTTTGACATCAGACAAGTGCTGGCTATTAGGGCTGACAGCGAAAGCGTCGTAACGATTGTCGCGGCCGTCGGAGATGGGTGCGAAGTCAGCGAGTTCCGCAGCTTTACAGCGGGTGCCTTCTGGGCCGACTACGAGGCCGGAGATGGCGCCGCCGCTTTCATCGACTCGGCAGAGCCCGCGACCGTGCAGTTTCCCGACCGCGATGTCGCTGCTCCGTGTGCTCCGCTGCAGCTCGCTGAGGGAGATTCTGTCGCAGTGCTGTGCACCAATCAGGTGCACGTTCTAGATGCCGACGACGGCTGGCGCGAAGTTAGCATTCCCGGTGCGCTGGCAATCGCGGCCAATGACTCCGGCTTTGTCATCGCCGCCGCTGGCGGAGAGGACTGTGCCGGAATCTCAATCTTGTCTCTCGAAGCGAGCTCGGCCGAGGCGCAAAAGGTTGGCTGTTTCACGGCGGAAAGTGCGCCGCAGGCAGTCTCGATCGCCCAAGCCGGTGACGCTGTGTGGCTCTGGTCTGGTTCTAGCGTCTCGGTGTCTACCGATGCCGGAGCTACGTGGTAATCACCGCGCGGTAAGCGCTAGCGCGCACACGCGCTGGTGGTAAGCCAGACTGTACCCATGGACATCGACCGCGCCGTGCAATCCCGCATCGTCCGCACGCTCGTTGCGGGGCAAGTGCTCGCCGGGCTGGGCCTCGGAGCAACTGTTGCGGTGGGGGCGATTTTGGCCGCCGATCTTGGCGGCGAGGCGCTCTCGGGTGCGGCGGCGACATCCAGCACGCTCGGTGCTGCGCTCGTCTCTATTCCTCTGGCGCGGTTGGCGGCTCGCTGGGGTCGTCGCCCCGCGTTGGCGCTCGGGGCTGGCGTTGCCGCCGCGGGCTCGTTGATCACTGTCATTGCTGTCGGTATTGGATTCTTCCCACTCCTGATCCTGGGGTTTGCGATGCTGGGCGTCGGCACGGCGGTTGGCCTTCAGGCGCGCTTTGCCGCGACGGATGTTGCGGCCCCCCAGCATCGAGGGCGTGACCTCTCACTGGTGGTCTGGTCGACAACGATTGGCGCTGTCGCCGGCCCGAACCTCGTAGGTCCTGGTGAAGCGATAGCGCAATGGCTGTCGCTGCCGACCAATACGGGCTCATTCGTTTTCGCGATTGCGGCACAACTCGGCGCTGTCGCGCTCTACCTCGTGGCGCTGCGCCCCGATCCTCTCGTTCTGGCTGGCAATAAACCTGTCGAGCCGGCAGCTGCCGCGGATGCCGGAATCGTCCGCGGTCGTGGCCCATTGGTTTTCGCGATTGCCGCCATCGCGATCAGCCACGCGGTCATGGTGTCGATCATGGCGATGACACCCGTGCACTTGCTCCATCACGGAGCGAGCCTCACGATCATCGGCTTCACCATCAGCTTGCACATTGCCGGAATGTACTCGCTGTCGCCGGTCTTCGGTTGGGCGAGTGACCGTTTCGGTCGCATCCCGACAATCCTTATCGGGCAGGCGCTCTTTGCGGCATCCGTGCTGGTCGTTGCTTTGGGTGAGCTCAGCAATACGGCCGTCACCGTGGGTCTCGTCTTGCTCGGTCTCGGCTGGAGCGCCTCTACGGTCGCTGGTTCGGCACTCGTTGCTGACCTCTCGACGGGAGCGATGCGGCTACGCATTCAGGGTCGAAGTGACACCATCATGAGCCTTGCCGGGGCGGTGGGCGGTGGTTTCGCCGGTCCCATCCTGATCATGATCGGCTACGCCGGGCTCGCCTGGGGAGCTGGCGTACTGGTGCTCGTTGTTACCGCGGCAGCGCTCGTGGTGTGGCGAGCCAAGCCCGCCACACCATCCGCACCGCGTGATGCTACTTCTGAAGTACAGCCTGCAGGTCAAACGTCAGAGTGATGTTCTCGCCAAGGAGAACACCACCGGTTTCGAGCGCAGCGTTGTAGTTGATACCGAACTCGGTGCGGTTGATGACGGTGGTGGCGCTTGCCGCGGCAACAGTCTGGCCGTATGGGTTGGTGGCGATGCCGCCAAATTCGCCCTTCAGCGTGACGGGCTTGGTAACGCCACGAAGTGTGAGGTCACCTTCAATGGTGAGGTCGTCGCCGTCGATGTCCATCGAAGTCGAGGTGAACGTGGCGGTGGGGAACTCCTCCACGTTGAAGAAGTCGTTGGTGCGCAGGTGACCGTCGCGGTCAGGCTGGTTGGTGTTGATCGTTGCCATGTCGATGGTGGCGGTGATCGAGTTCTCGGCAGGCACTTCTGAGGTGACGATGGTGCCCGAAAAACCGTCGAAGGTTCCGCGAACCTTGCTGATCATGAGGTGCTTGACCGTGAACGCAACGGTGGAGTGCGTGGGGTCGAGCTGCCAGGTTCCGACAGCGAAGTTGATGTGGGTGTCAAGAGAAGTAGTCATGCCTACGGAGAACTGTGACCGGTGTCTTCTTATTCCACGATTCGGTCATCAATTCTCGGTAGGCTCGCACTATGGACACCACGGGACTCGACGATTTTCTTGAGCAGAACGACTTCTCGGGCACGGTGCTGATCAAGCGCGGCAATGCCACCGTTTACGAGGCTGTCGCCGGTAAGGCCAGCCAGCGTTGGGATGTGCCGAACACGGCAGATACCCGCTTCGATTCCAGCTCGATCACCAAGCTCTTCACGAGTGTGGCGGCGCTGCAGCAGGTCTCGAAGAATGACCTCGACCTCGAGACATCCATTCACCATTATGTTGACCTCGCCGACACCGAGATCGACCCCGCCGTCACGCTGTTGCACGTGCTCACTCACACGAGTGGCATTGCGGATGACGTGGATGAAGAAGAGGGCGAAAGCTACGCCGACCTGTGGGCAGAATTCCCCACCTACACAATTCTTGAGCCCGCCGACCAGCTCCCCACCTTTGTGAATAAGGAGTCACTGGCGGAGCCCGGCGTCGAGTGCGTCTACACCAACGCGGGCTACGTGCTCGCCGGTCTGGCGCTTGAGAAGGTCACCAAGACCGACTACCGCCAATACATCTTCGACGAGGTTTTCACGCCCGCGGGCATGGTGGACTCTGGCTTCTATGACCGTCGGGATGCCGCCCCGCGCGTTGCCGAGGGTTGGGACTACATCGACGGCCGCTGGGTCTCCAACATCTACAGCGCCCCACCCATTGGCCTGCCCGATGGCGGAGCCCACGTCACTGCCGCCGATCTCGTGCGCTTCATCCAGGCGGTTCGCAACGGTGAGTTGCTCGACACCGAGTTCACGGAAGAGTTTCTCACCCCGCAAGTTCAGTACGACGACGAGACCTGGTACGGCTTCGGGCTCGAGTTCGACATGAACGAAGACGGCAGCGTTCGCAGCTACTTCGCCGACGGTGTGAGTCCCGGCGCCTCCGGAATCGTGCGCCACTACCTCGAGGCAGGTCTCGACGTTGTGGTGCTGTCGAACTCCGAAGAGGGCGCGTGGCCGGTCATCCGCGAACTTGACGAACGCCTCGGCGGGTAGCCCGTTCGTTCGCTAGCTTGCTAGCTCGCGCTACGGCGCGGTGCTCACACGAATCTGGTTGGCCCAGGGGTCATCGAAGCTGAGGGTCTGGCCATCGTGACGCAGCGGGATGCCGTGGTGCGTCATCCGTTCGCCGAGCGCTCCGAGGTCGTCGGCGTTCGGCACCGTGATGTCGATTTGGGCGAGACCGAGTGCCGGCAGGCGCGGACCAGCGCCGCTCGAGTTCCACGTGTTCATGGCCATGTGGTGGTGGTAGCCGCCGGCGCTCACGAACACGGCGCTGCCGGGAATTTCGGTGGTGGCGGCGAAGCCGAGCTGGTTCACGTAGAACTCGCGCGCGGTGGTGACGTCGCCGACCTGCAGGTGCACATGACCGACGCGGGCGCCCCCAATCGCGGGTTGCTCCACGGCGGCTTCGGTGAGGTTCTCTTGCAGGAATGCGTTGGGGTCGAGAAAGAGCGTGGCCATCTCGACGGCGCCGTGAGTCCAACTCCACTGGGTGCGATCGCGATCCCAATACAGTTCGACGCCGTTGCCCTCGGGGTCAGTGAAGTAGAAGGCCTTGCTCACGAGGTGGTCGGCGCTGCCGGTGAAGGTCTTCGGGTAGCGAGTGGCGACCGAATAAACGGATGCCGCCAGCGCCTCTTCGGTATCGAACAGGATGGCGGTGTGGAACAGCCCGGCATCGCGCGGGCTCGCATGCTTGAGCGCGGGTGAATGCTTGAGGATCACGACGGGCGTGGTGCCGCGACCGAGAACGACCGTGTCGGAAGACTCGCTCAGCACGCTCAGCGCGACGGCATCCCGGTAGTACGCGGTGAGCGCGTCGAGGTTCGCAACGCTGAGCGTCACGGCGCCCATGGCGGTGTCGGCGGCAAGGAGGTCGTTCATGATAGCTACAACCTTGCCGCCAACGGCGCTATTCCGAAAGCCGCCCTGTGGCGGGCTGTCGAGACGAACGCGGAGAGCGCGCGAGCCTACGCGGCGGCGCTCACGCCCTTGAGCTCAGCGAACGCGCGCAGCCCAGCAGCCAAGCGAGCAACGCCCTCCTGGAAGATCTCGTCGCGGCCGTTCGAGCCGTACATCACGCGGATGTAGCCTTCGCCGGCCGATCCGAACCAGTTGCCAGGCGAGACACCGAGCTGCTGAGTGTCGACGAGGTGTTTGACGACTTCGAGCGAGGTGCCGAGCTCGGCGATGTTCACCCAGTGGTAGAAGCCACCAGCCGGCATGGACGCGCCAACACCGGGGATGCCCTGGAGTGCATCGTAGATGTCGTGGCGACGCTTGTTGTAGATCGTGAACCACTCGTCGGTGTAGGCGGGGTTCTCGTAGGCAGCGGCAACACCGTACTGAGCGAAGGTGTTCGTGGGGCCCACGTAGTTGAAGGTCGCGATCTTGAGCATCGGCATGATCTCGGCCGGAGCGACGAGGTAGCCCACGCGGAAGCCAGTGAGACCGAGGTCCTTTGAGGTTCCGAAGACCGTTAGGGTGCGTTCGCGCATGCCGGGCAGCGTCGCGAAGTTCACGTATTCCGCTCCGTCGTAGATCTGGCGCTCGAAGTCTTGGTCGACGATGACCCCGAGGTCGAATTCCTCCGCGAGAGCAGCCAGCTCCAACAAGTTCTCGCGCGTGTAGACGGTGCCGGTGGGGTTGTTGGGGTTGGTGATCACGATGGCGCGGGTGCGGTCCGTGATGCGCGAGCGGAATTCATCCATCCGCAGGGCGAAGCCGTCTTCTTCGTAGGTCGGAACCTCAACGCAGACCGCGCCCATCTGGTGAACATCGTTGATGTTCTCGGCGAACCCGGGGTTCGTCACGAGAACTTCATCACCCTGGCCGGGGCGGATGCAGATGCGAATTGAGAGGAACAGCGTGAAGGCCGAGCTGGGGCCCACCATCAACTCGGTCTCAGGGTCGATCTCCATGCCATTGAAGTCGCGCAGCTTGTTGACGAGCGCGGTCTTGAGGCGAGGTTCGGCGTAGCCGTTGTCGAGCGAGTAGTGGGTCTTGCCGTCGTCGAGCGCCTGCTTGGTGGCATCGATGACGTGGTCGGGCAGGCACTTGTCGGGCGCGAACGGGTCCGCACCCATCATCATGATTCGACGCTCAGGATCAAGCCCGGCGTAGAGGGAAAAGTCGGGAGCGGCGAGGTCTCGCCACGAATCATCGATGCGCACGGGGCTACTTTCTGTTGGAGTGGTTAGTCGTCGAGATCGAGGATGTGGGTGAGCGGCGATGTGTCATCGACGCGGCCAAGACTGATCATGGCTTCCACTCGCTGAAGACCGGAGACAGCCCCGAGCTTCTCGAGCAGCAGCGTCTGCAGTTCTGCGTGATCCTTGAGCCGGAAGCGGGCCATCATGTCGTAGGTGCCGCTCAGAATCAGGATCTCCGTGAGAGAGGGAATCGCTTGCAGAGCCTCAATGACCGTCAGCATCTTGGCATCCGACGTGATCTTGATGGGGATCACGACGAGCATCGGGCGGCCCATGGCCGACCAGTCCATCTCAATGCTGCGGCGGCGAATGACACCCGTGCGTTCGAGGCGGGCGACACGCTCGCCGACGCTGGGCGCCGACATCCCGACCAGCGTGCCGAGGCTGCGCAGCGAGACACTGGCGTCTTCGTGCAGGTGACGGATCAGCTGAAGGTCAATCGTGTCGAGTTCGACCTTCGGGGTGCTCTGCTCGAGCAGATCAATGATCTTCGAAGCCTCAGTGGCGGCTACCGGATCAGTCATTGTTCGCGAACCCGTTGGCCTCGAGGTTATTGAGCAGGTCGAGCGTGAACTGGATGTGGGTGAGGTAGTCCTCGAGGTAGCCGTGTTCGTTGTAGCCGTGCATGTTTCCCTCCGGTCGCAGCGTTCCGGTGGGCGAAATCAGGGGAGCCCCCAGATGCTCCAGGAAGAATGCTCCCGGTCCGGAACCCGTCATCACATCGTAGACGACCGGTTCTGCCTCGAAGGCTTTGGCGGCAGCGTCAAGAACGGAGACGGCGAATGGAGTGTCTACCGGCGAGAACGCGGGCTGCATCGTACGGATGAGCTCGACTTGAATGTCGGGGGCGGTGTCGCCCAGGAACGACTTCACGGTCTCGAAGCAGGCGTGCGGGTCCATGCCGGGAACGAGCCCGAAGCGAACTTTCGCGGTGCCCTTCGCTGGAACGCTGTGGCTGACGCTCGGGTCTATGTCGAAGCCGGAGAGGCTCATCGACGGGGTGAAGATGAAACGTTCCTTCAGTTCTGCGGCTGGCAGATCCTTCAGGGGGTTGACGCCCGGCAGGCTGATGGCGTCGCCGGGGAGCGAGAGCTCTTGCGTGCGCGCCTTGGCCGCGGCATCCGGTCGCAACGCCGAATCCGTGAAACCGGGAACGGCGATGAGGCCGTCCTCCGTCGTGAGAGACGTGATCGCTCGCATCAACTCGAGCGGTGCGGAACGCAGAATCTGCGAATACGAGGGGTGCTGATTGGAGGCCAGGATGTTCAGGCTCAGGCTGATCTCCATGCCGCCACGGCATCCGAAGCCGACTGCGGGGCGACCGTCGTCTTCACGAAGGTAGCTCTCCCACAGCACGGCATCGGAGCTGAGGCGTTCGGAGTTCTCGGCCAGCACGGTTTCGAGGCCGGGGCTACCGATCTCTTCACACGGGTCGGCGAGGTAGATCATGCTGTACGGCAAGCCGTTCGGGTGATCCTCGATGAACAGTTCGAGCGCGCGCAGGCGGCTCGTGACATCGGCCTTGTCGTCACAGGCACCGCGGGCCCACATGGCGCCGTCGCGGATTTCTGATTCGAAGGGGCCCGAGATCCACTGGTCCAGGTCGCCGACAGGCTGCACGTCGTAGTGGTTGTAGAGCATGAGCGTTTTGTCGCTCGCTCCGGGGAAGTAGGCGACGACGACCGGCCCGTATTCAGGAATCTCGATGCGCTCGACGCGCTCACTGAGCCGGCGGAGCTTCTGCTCCAACCAGTCAGCGGCAGCCTCGATCGCAACGCGATCGCCCGCCACGGAGGGGAAGCGACAGAATTCCTGCCATTCGCGGATGCTCTGCTCACGCTCGGCATCAATACGGGGGTCGCGCACGATTAGACTCCTCGGGAAATGGCGACGGGGGTGAGCTCGTACGGGTAGTCCGTGATGAGCTCGGCGCCGTCTTCGGTGACGAGAACGATGTCTTCGAGGCGCACGCCGCCGAAGCCCTGGCGGTAGCAGCCGGGCTCGATGGCGATGACGTCACCGGCCACAAGCACGGCGTCGTTCTGGCCAAGGCCGGGAGCTTCGTGAACTTCGAGGCCGATTCCGTGGCCGAGGCTGTGGAAGTAGCCTTCGTTCAGAACCTCACCCGGCTTCTTGGTGAGCTGCGTGGGGTAGCCGGCGTTGCTGATCGGCTCGCACGAGATGCGGTGCAGCTCGGCAACCGGAAGACCGGGGCGGATGGCGGCGAGCGTGTTGTCGAATGCTTCCTTGACGATGCGCCAGTACGTTTCGAGCTCTTCGTTGATCTCGCCCTTGACGAAGGTGCGGGTCATGTCAGAGTTTCCACCGGACTCGGTGTCGCGGGGGCAGATGTCAACGGTGACGGGCTCGCCCTCGAAGATCTGGCCCGAGCCAGCGTGGTGGCCGATGCAGGTCTGCTCGCCGTGAGCCACGATGAGGCCCGCGTCTTCGCAACCATTGCGCAAGAAGGCGGCGCGGATGCCCGTCTTCAAGTCTTCACACGTGAGGGGCTTGCCGTCGATGAGCAGTCCGCCATCGGCGCCAACCGTTGCGGCTTCCATCTGGGTGGCGACGTGGGCGACGCCCGCTTCAGCGGCGATCTGCGCGCGGCGCATGCCGGCAAGCTCGGCCGGCGACTTCACGCGGCGGCGCATTTCGAAGAGCTCGTTGTCGACGTTGAGTTCGATGCCGGCTTCGCGCAGGTGGTCGGCAACGCCGAGGGGGAAGGTGGAAGGAACGCTGGCGCTCTTCACTCCGGTGCGGAGGCACGCCTCGACCAAGCAGTTGAGCTCGGCGAGGTCGGGGCCCTGGCCGGAGGCGCGGAAGTCGTCGAAGCCGAGTTCCTCAAGCGGGAACACGGTCATGTTCTCGACGTCGCGCATCCGAGCTGCTTCGAGCGACTTGATGGCGGTATACCGCTTGCCGTCGACCTCGATGTAGAGGAACGGGTCGTGGACCTCGTGGGTGATTACGTGTCGCATGTCTGCGGACATCGTGCTCGAAAACATGAGGACTGGTGCGCTCGTCATCGTCTCTACTTTCTTAGTTGCTCAGTGCGGCTGAATGCCGTCATGGCGAAACCTTACGGCATCCCTGTAAACCCAATGATAGGTCATGTGTCCGTTTTGTAAACTTTTGTAAGGCTTGAGCGCGCCTCAACCTAACAACGAGGTAACATTGTGACACTTCGCTTTAGGTCGCGGATTTCGAGGCCTAAAGTAAGTCCAACGCCCGGCGCGGCCCACAGCTCGCACCGTAGGCGCTCATTGCACAGGAGGAAGCATGAAGGCATCACGTTTCGGGCTGGGCGCTGTTGCGCTCGCCTCGGCGGTCTCGCTCACTCTCGCCGGCTGCGCTAGCAGCGACGGTGGAGATTCGGGTGACGTCAACCAGACCATCACCACCAACGGAAGCGAGCCCCTGGGCCCGCTCATCACCACCGGAACCACTGAAGTGGGTGGCGGCAAGATTCTGACCTCCATCTACGCGGGGTTGGTTTCGTACGCAGCCGACGGCAGCATCCAGAACGACGTCGCTGACTCGATCGAGTCCGAAGATGGCCAGAACTGGACCGTCACACTCAAAGACGGCTGGACCTTCACCAACGGTGAAGCGGTCACCGCTCAGTCGTTCGTCGACGCCTGGAGCTTCGGCGCAACCTTCAGCAACGCTCAGTCGTCGTCGTACTTCTTCGATGACATCGAAGGCTTCAGCTACGAAGAAGACTCCGAACTCACCGGACTCTCGGTGGTCGACGACCTCACGTTCGACGTGACTCTCGTCGCCCCCGAGGCCGACTGGCCTCTGCGACTTGGCTACACGGCATTCATGCCCCTGCCGACGATCGCTTTCGAGGACATGGAAGCGTACGGCGAGAACCCCGTCGGCAACGGTCCGTACATGATGGATGGCGACGACGCGTGGGAGCACGATGTGCAGATTGCGCTCGTCACCAATCCTGACTACGACGGAACGCGCACACCCGCTAACGGCGGCGTGACCTTCAAGTTCTACACTTCGCAGGATGCGGCTTACGCCGATGTTCTGGGGGGAAACCTTGACGTTCTCGATGCTGTTCCCGACAGTGCCTTCGGCATTTTCGAGGACGAGTTCGGCGACCGCGCTATCAACCAGCCGGCAGCCATCTTCCAGGCCTTCAACATTCCTTACTACCTCGATCACTTCAGTGGCGAGGAAGGAAAGCTGCGTCGTGCTGCTATCTCCATGTCGATCGACCGTACTGAGATCACCGACGTAATCTTCCAGGGAACCCGCACGCCGGCAACCGACTTCACGTCGCCCGTAGTCGACGGTTACTCGAGCGATCTTGCCGGTGCTGAAGTTCTCGACTTCAACCCGGAAGAAGCTCAGAAGCTCTGGGCTGAAGCCGACGCGATTTCACCCTTCGGTGACAGCACGTTCGACATCGCCTACAACGCAGACGGTGGCCACCAAGGCTGGGTTGATGCCGTAGCGAACAGCATCAAGAACACGCTCGGCATTGAAGCGATCGGCAAGTCGTACCCCGACTTCAAGTCGTCGCTCGAAGACCGTGTTGCTGGCACGCTGACCGGTGCAACCCGCGCTGGATGGCAGGCCGACTACCCGTCGCTCTACAACTTCCTCGCACCGCTGTACCAGACCGGTGCTGGCTCGAACTATGAGGGCTACACCAGCGCTGAGTTCGATGGACTCCTGAAGGAGGGTGCCGCAGCTCAGACCGTTGATGACGCGACCGCGCTCTACCAGGACGCTCAGGAAGTTCTGCTGAAGGATCTCCCCAGCATCCCGCTGTGGTACTCGAACGCCACTGGCGTATCGGCAGACACCGTCGACAACGTTGAGTTCGGTTGGGACTCTGTTCCGCTGTACTACGAGGTCACCAAGGGCTAATAGCCCTCGCGTGAACTAAACCAGGGATCGAGCCCGGGTCGACTTCGGTCGGCTCGGGCTTTCTGGTGTGCGGATGCGGTGCGCGGCGCTGCACTGAGCGGGGCTGCCGGGATGACGCTGTTGCTGGGAGTGTGCTGGCGGGCTTGACCTAGAGTGCACTCCAACTCTTAGAGTCACAAGCATGATCTCCTCCGCAGAAATGACAGCCCGCCAACAACCCCTCGAATCGAGGTTCGGCTACCGCAGTACGGCATCCGAAGTGATCGCCGGCTTCGACCTCGCCGGCAAGACCGCCGTCGTCACCGGCGGCTACTCGGGCCTTGGCTTCGAAACGGTGAAGGCGCTCGCTGAAGCGCGCGTTACCGTGATCGTTCCTGCCCGTCGACCGGAGAAGGCGACCGAAGCGCTCGAAGGTCTGGCGAACGTTCGCGTCGAGAAGATGGATCTCGGCGACCTCGACTCTGTCGCTGCGTTCACCGCGGGGATGCGCGAAGCCGGCACCCCTGTCGATCTCATGATCAACGCCGCCGGGGTCATGGCGACCCCCGAACAGCGCACACCCCAGGGCTGGGAAATGCAGTTCGGCACCAACCTTCTCGGCCACTTCGCGCTCGTCGCGGGCCTCGAAACTCTGCTGCAGGATGGCGCGCGAATCGTGTCGTACTCGTCCGTTGGCCACTGGCGTTCGCCCGTAAACTTCGACGACATCAACTTCGATACCACCGACTACGAGCCCTGGGTTGCCTACGGCCAGTCGAAGACGGCGGATGCCCTGTTCGCTGTTGCTCTGGATGCTCGCCTGGCCGGCCGCGGCATCCACGCGTTCTCGGTGCACCCCGGCGGAATCATGACCGACCTGCAGCGCAACATGCCGCGCGAAGAACTTCTTGCCCGGCAGTGGATCGACGAAGACGGCAACCCGAATCCGCTGTTCAAGACTCCCGCCGAAGGTGCGTCAACAGGCCTCTGGGCAGCGACCGCTCCCGAGCTGGCTGAGCGCGGCGGGGCGTACTGCGAAGACTGCTCCATTAAGGGCGTCGTTGCGGCCGACTTCGCCGACATGACTTCCGGTGGCGCTAAAGAGTGGGCGATCGACCCCGAAGCTGCTGAAAAGCTGTGGGCTGTCGCGGTGAAGGCGACCGGCTTGGATCCGTTCACTAGCTGAGCCAGTGGCAACGAGCCGGTCACCCTCGCGACGCGCTAGCTCGGCTCGAAGGTGGGGTAGTCGGTGTAGCCCTCGGGGCCGTCTCCGTAGAAGGTGGCGGCGTCGGGGGTGTTCAGCGGCAGGTTTTCTTGCCAGCGATACACGAGGTCGGGGTTTGCGATGGCCGGACGGCCCACAACAACACCCTCGGCGTAACCGTCACTCACCAGGCTAAGAGCCTCATCCCGAGTCGTGATCCGCGCGAAGCCACTGTTAAGCAGCACTGGTCCGCCGAAGCGAGTGCGCAGTTCTTGCACGAAGGCGCCGGCGGGTTCGGCGTGCAGAATGCTGAGGTAGGCGAGGCCGAGCGGGGCGAGACCGTCGACGAGAGCGCCGTAGGTCGCGAGTACGTCGGCGCTGTCTGTCTCTAGCGCACCCTGGATGTTGTGTGCTGGTGAAATGCGGAGCCCCACGCGGCCAGCGCCAATCGCCTCAGCGACTGCGGTCGCAACTTCGATCACGAAGCGCGCACGGTTTTCGGGGGAGCCGCCGTACTGGCCCTCGCGCTGGTTGGAGGCGGGGGAGAGAAACTCGTGCAGCAGGTAGCCGTTGGCGGAGTGCAGTTCGACGCCGTCGAATCCTGCCGCAACAGCGTTGCGCGAGGCCGTGACAAACTCATCAATCACGCCGACGAGCTCGCCGTCGGTGAGTGCATGGGGAACTTGGAAGGGCTTCTTGCCCTCGTAGGTTCGAGTTTCGCCGTCGATCGCGATCGCGCTGGGGGCGACCGGAGTGTGTCCGCCGTTGGTCGCTTCGTGGCTCACGCGCCCGGCATGCATGACCTGCGCAACGATCTGCCCGCCCGCCGCGTGCACTGCGTCAGTCACGTTCTTCCAGCCTTCGAGCTGCTCGGGCTCGACCAATCCGGGCTGGCCCGGGAAACCCCGCCCAGCATGGCTCGGGTAGGTGCCCTCGGACACAATCAGACCGAGCGAGGCGCGCTGCGCGTAGTGCTCGGCGACCATCGGACCGGGAATGCCGTCTTTGCCTGAACGGGTGCGAGTAAGCGGTGCCATCACCAAGCGGTTGGTCAGGTTCAGCTCGCCGAAGGTCGTGGGGGAAAACAAGTTCACAGCGGTTCTCTTTCTGTCGGTCGTATCAAATTCAACATTGACCGGCCCGCACTATTCCTCCCTGAGAAGTTGCTCCGACTAGGAGTCCGGGCTGAGAGTTTTGCGCATCTGCTGAGTCGTGACGGTGTAGCCCGAGGAGCCGTAGAGCGAGACGGCGGGAGTGTTGTGCCCGAACACGTTCAGCTCGAGGGCTGGCACGCCGGCATCCAGCACCGCAGCTTCGACTGCTGCGAGAAGCGCGCGACCGAGTCCGCTACCTCTGCGCTCTTCGACCACTTGGATGTCGAACAGATAGGCGAGGTCGGGTGACCCCTGCGGGTGGTCGAGGCTGACCCACGCGTGCCCGACGGTCGCGCCGGCGGCATCCGTTCCCTGCAGGAGCAGCATGCGGGGAGTGTCGATGCCGTGCGGCAGCAGGGAGGCGTTGTCGGAGACAGCCCGCTCAACCGAGCCCTCGAGTGGCCAGCGCCCGATCGCGACTTGCTCGGCGGCGAACTCCGCCGTCGTGGCGCGCTGCCACGCATCGAACTCACTGGTGGTCATGGGGCGGACGGTCACTGTGGTCATAAAGCAATCCTTGCAGCAGGAGACCTACTTCGCGCCGATCGCGCGGGCTTAGGCCGGGGTGGAGGTCGCAAACGGCGACGCAGCCACTATGTAGGTGACCCACAGCGCGGTGATGATTGCGATGCTCGTGATCACTCGCGGCGTGGTCAGGGGCCGGGCGCGAGGGTTGGCGGTCGCAAGAATGATGACCGATACTGCGGGAAGGTGCAGCGACATCCCCCGGGCAAGAGCGATCCACTCGCTAAGGCCACACGCGACGCGAAAAGTCTGCGCGGACTCGTCCCACGAGCCTGCGCCGAGGAATTGAAGCGGAACGACCGCGATGAGAAGCAGCGCGACGATAGCGGCGGTGGTCAAGGGCAACAGCTCGGGGCGTGCCGCGTGAATAAGGCGTCGCAGCCAAAACCACGCACCGATAGCGGCGGCGGCGAGCAACGGAGAGGCCACGGCGGCAAGATCGAGTTCAGAGGCGACGCGCCCGCAATCATTCCAGCGGTCGACGGCGGGAAACATGGCGATGCTCGAGCCCAGGCTGAGCGCCACGCAGGAGAGAAGCGCAACCCAAATCACCGCGACTCTCCGCAGTGGTGTCAGGTGAGGGACGTGTTCAGCGTGGTCGGTCACGGCGTGGTGTCAGCATCTTCCGTCGAATCCTCCGGCTCCACGGGATACTGCACGAAGCATACGTAGTGCCCTACCTCGCGCTCCTCGGTGGAGAACTCCGAAGATGAGGTCTCGTTGAGGCAGTCGCGTAACTGTTCAGAGCCGCCGAGCGCTGGAGCGGTGCTCCACTCTACGAACTTCGCTTCGGGCCTCACGGCGTCCGGAAACTGTCGTTCGACCGCATTCCACAGCTCATCCGCCTTATCCTGCAGTTGCTGCTGCTGCCAGTCGAATTCGTTTGTCGGAGAGCGGGATGGGGGTACAGCGTTGAGTGCGACATCCGGTTCAGCGGCGCTGCACGCAGAAAGCGCGAGCGAAGCCATGCTCAAGGTCACGAAAGCTGCGGATAAACGAGAACGCTGCGCGACATTCATAAATCGAATGTAGCTCAACTTGTCGAACTTGTCGCTCGTTCATTGTCTGGTTGTCGCTGCGGTTAGGTGCCTGGATCGCGCGCAGCGCACGGGTCGTTTCTTCGAGAACAATCTGAGCACCGATTCTAAGCGAGGGCGATCAGCCGGTCGCGCGCTGCGTGCCGGTCAACTGCAAGCGCGGTGAGGAGGGTTGCGGCTGAGTCGGGCTCGCGGCGGTCGAGGAGCGCGAGCAAGATGTGGCGCGACGTCACTGTTCGCGCCTTTTCGGCGGCAGCGCTGACCAGAGTCTGTTGAAGAGCGGCCTTGGCGCCGGCCGTCAGGGGAACTCGTTTCGAGGCGGCGGCGTGGGCGGTTGGGCAGAACGTGCCGACATCGAGCCCGATCGCCGTCAAGGCATCTCGGTCGAGTTGGTCGGCGGCTTCCGCGGCACTCGTAGCGTCGACTCCAACGGCTCGAGCGAGCTCCTCTTCGTGCAGCAGAGCCAGCAGAAGGTGGTCGGTGCCGAGGCGCCGGTCGCCCCGCCGCGCTGCCTCGTGCCGGGCATCCTCGACGGTGGTTCTCGCAGATTGTGTCAACGTCTCAAACATCATTTCCCTGCTTTCCATATTTGAGGTGAACGGACTGTCGTGTGACACCCAGCGCGTCGCCGATCTGCTCCCACGACCAGCCATCGCGGCGAGCCTGCGCAACATGGGTCGCTTCGACGTGCTCCGCGAGGCGGTGTAGTGCCCCGACCGCACGCAACCCGGTTGCGGGGGTGGCGGTGCGGAGCTGTTCGCCCAAGTTCACTGAATCCATAGTGTCAGTTTCACTTGACGATGCGATGTTGTCAAGTAAAACTGACAAACCTTACGTGTTTGACTCATTTCAAGCCCCGCCGCCGTGCGCACAGGAGCCGCGTCTACTCTGGGTTAGACCTCCCGCTTGCACCGTTCTGAAAGTGGAGGGGTGAACTCCAGCCCGGCGTCTAGACCTACGGTCTCTCGTCTTACTAAGGAAGAAGCGATTCGCCTGTGACCTCCGCGACGAAGACCGCCCCGCCCGCCGCTCTCAGCGTGAAACGCATCCGCAGCTGGTCGGCGCTTTTGGGCGTGCTCAGCGCCGCCGTCGTGCTCGCCGTTGCCGAGTTCTTCGCCGTCTTTATCTCGCCCGCCAGCAGCCCGGTGCTCGCCGTCGGCTCGCTCGTGATCGACCTCGCGCCGTCGTGGTTGAAAGATCTCACCATCGCGCTGTTCGGCACCAACGACAAGATCGTGCTGCTGCTCTGCGTGGGGCTCTTGGTGCTCATTCTCGCTGTGGCGGTTGGCCTCGTGGAGTATGCGCGGCCCAGCTGGGGCGTCATTCTGCTCGTCTTCATCGGCGTCGTCGCGACGATCGCGGTCACGACCCGCGCCCAAGCGTCCGCAAGCTGGCCGATGCCCACCGTTCTCGGAGTGGTTGCTGGAGTGCTCGTGTTGCGCATCACGATGATTCGGTTGCGCCGCTGGGTGAGTTCTGCCCCGGTCGCTCCGGCCACGACGCCCGCCGGTACCGCAGCGGCCGCGCGTGCCGCCAGCGCTCAACGGTCATCTGCCACTCCTACTCGTGTGCCGGCCGCCTCACGACGTGACTTTCTGCGCATCGTCGGCGTCGCCTCCGTTGGCGCGGTGCTCGTGGGAGTCGGCGCCCGCGTCGTCAACGCCAGTGCCACCGTCGTGGATGCCGTGCGCACTGCTCTCAAGCTGCCGGCCCCCGCGGTTGCGGCCCCCGCTATCCCGGCCAGCGCGAGTCTCGACGTGCCCGGCATCTCGTCGCTCATCACCCCGAACTCCAACTTCTACCGCATCGATACCGCCCTCGTCGTTCCTAACGTCGATGCGGATGAGTGGCGCCTGCGCATCACGGGAATGGTCGAGAACGAGATCGAAATTTCGTTCGCTGAACTGCTCGAGCTTCCCCTCGTCGAGACCGCCGCAACGCTTTCGTGCGTATCGAATGTGGTCGGCGGCAACCTCGTGGGCAACGCTATGTGGCTCGGCTACCCCATCCGGGATCTGCTGGCGAAGGCGAAGCCGCTGGCTGGCGCCGACATGGTGCTCTCCCGCAGCATCGACGGGTTCACCGCGAGCACGCCGCTCGAAGCGCTGCAAGACGAGAACCGCGAGAGCATTTTGGCGGTCGGGATGAACGGCGAACCACTTCCGCAACAGCACGGCTTTCCGGTGCGGATGGTCGTCCCCGGCCTCTATGGCTACGTGTCGGCGACCAAGTGGGTTGTCGAAATGCAAGTCACGCGCTTTGCTGACGCGACCGCGTACTGGACCGATCGCGGATGGTCGGCCAAGGGCCCCGTCAAGACTCAGTCACGCATCGATGTGCCGAGCGCGAGCGCCACGGTCACGGCAGGCACCGTCGCTGTCGCGGGTGTCGCCTGGGCTCCGCACACGGGAATCACCGGCGTCGAAGTTCGCATCGACGGCGGCGAGTGGCAGGCCGCCGAACTGGCAACCGCGATCTCCGCCGACACCTGGGTGCAGTGGGTGTACCCGTGGGAAGCCACTAGCGGCAACCACATCATCGAATCACGCGCGACGGATGCCGGCGGCACCACCCAATCGGGAGACCCCGTTCCCGTCGTGCCCGACGGTGCCGAGGGTTGGCACCGCGTTGGGGTGCAGGTCTCGTAACGGTGGCGCTGAATCCGTTCTCCCATGTCAGGATGGACGGGTGATCGAACCCGAGTCGTCAGGTGATTCTGAAGTGAGTGCCTCGGTCTACCGGCGCGTGCTCGGTGCCGAACTCGACGAGCTAGCGCCGGAGCTTCGCCCCTACTTCGATGGCGGCCAGCGCGTGGGCGTCGGCAGCGGAGTATTTGAGGTTGCCGGCTCACCGCTGCGCATCCTGAAACCCGTGCTGGTGCTCATGGCGTGGCAACGCATCCTATTTCCGGAATATGCCCGCGATGTACCCTTCGACGTCGTCAATTCGCCTACTGCGGATGGCGCCCTTGGCGCCGTGCGCACCTTCCACTTTGCGGGTCGTGACCGTGTTCTCCAGGACGAAATGCGCGTCGTTGACGGTCACCTGCACGACTTTCTTGGTCGGCAAGGTGGGTTCGAAGTGCGCATGGTGCTCACCGTCACGGATGGCCGCATGCAGTTGCGCTCCGGCCGCCAGTGGCTGCACCTCGCTGGCCGGCGACTCCGCATCCCCGCTCTCGCCACCGTCACGGTCGACGAATCATGGGCAGACGGCCAGCAGCACGTGGATGTTCGGCTCGCCACACCGCTGCTCGGTGATTGGTTCCGCTACAGCGGGCACTTTACCTACGGCTACCAGTAGATCGGTTGCGGGGGGTCCCCGCAACGCCCGTTTACAAAGGTGCGCTTCAGGCGCACTATGGGACGCATGAGCCCACAGCGCGAGTTGCTTCAGGTCGAAATCGAAGAAGTCGAGATCTCCGGTGTAGTGCGGATGCTCAACATGCTCAATACGGGTATTTTGAATCAAACGCTGCGCTTCGTCGGTCGCGTGGGCGGCGAAACCCGCTTCAAAAGCGGCTCCTTCTCGTCGAGCCACATGTTCGATCCGATGAACCCGGATGAGGCTTACGCGCCCCGCATGGCCGAGACCTTGGCCAAGCTTCGCCACGAGATCGAAGAGGATGGCTGGGTCGAGACCGCGAAGGGCGAGCAGTCGTGGGCGCTCACGTTCGCGCGAGCAGAGTCCGCTTAGTCGGAGGCCCGAAACAGCGCCCTCTATACTCGCGCCATGCTCCTATTGCTCGATCTTGACAACACTCTTGTCGACCGTGACCTCGCTTTCAGAGAGTGGGTCTCGGGCTTTGTGGCAGACCTCGGAGGAAACAGCGCTGATCGAGAATGGCTTATGGCCGCTGACGCAAATGGGTACGCTTCGCGGGAGAAACTGGCGGCTGGTATCCAGGAACGATTCGCGCTGGGCACGTCGATTCCCGACCTCGTTCACCGGCTATTGTTCGATCATGTCGAGTCGATAGCGTGCTATTCGGGAATCAAAGACGGTCTCGTGCGGCAGTGAGCTGCAGGGGATCGCCTGGTTGTGGTTACCAACGGCACTCGCGCGCAACAGTCGCGGAAGATGCGATTCACGGGGTTAGATAATCTCGTCGATGGCATCGTGATCTCGGAATCTGCCGGTGCCAAGAAGCCTGAGCCCGAGATCTTTCGGCAAGCGCTCGAGTACAGAGCAGACAATTCTACGGTCTGGATGGTCGGCGCCAATGCCGACGCCGACATCCGCGGTGCTCAGAAGCTCGGCCTCTCGACAGGCTGGGTGAGTCACGAAAAATCGTGGGAAGGTACGGACTCGCCGACGATCATTCAGCCCACCACCGTGCGAGTCTTGGAAGAGATTCATCTCGGCCGCTGAGTATTCTGCGACTCCTCGGAGACCTGTCTGGACAAAGTAAAGACCGGCCCTGGACCCCAAGGGGCGGAACCGGTCGTGTTGGCACAAATTTAGCAGATCTCGCCGAGGGCACCAGGGTTGTTCACGTAGCTGCATCACGTCGTGAAATAAGTTTCCGCGGCCGGGTAGGGAGCGGATAGAGCTCCGCTAAATCCACCCCTGCTGCCAGGCCTTGTCGGCGGCGTCGTGCCGCGACTGCGCGTCGAGCTTCGTCATCGCCGAGGACAGGTAGTTGCGCACAGTCCCTGCTGCCAGGTGCAGAGCGTCGGCGATTTCTTGCACGCTCATCGTGGAGCGGCTGAACCGCAGCGCGTCCAACTCGCGGTCGGTGAGGGGGCAGCGTTCGGCAGTGAGGGCCGTCGCCGCAATTTCGGCATCGATGTAGCGTTTGCCGGCCACGACATCCCGGATCACGGTGGCCAAATCTTCGGCGGGCGTCGACTTGGGAACGAAGCCCGAGACGCGGGCGGCGAGAGCGCGACGCAGCACTCCGGGCCGCGCGTGGCGTGTCACGATCACGACCTTTGTCGCGACGGTCGAGAGGATGCGCGTGGCCGCCTCGATCCCGTCGGCCTGGGGCATTTCGAGATCGAGCAGGCAGACATCCGGTTGAAGCACGAGCGCTTGCTCGGCCGCCGCAACACCGTTGTCGACGCTCGCGACGACCTCGATGTCGGGCTCGAGATTCAGCAGCGCGCTGAGGGCGCCGCGAATGAAATGTTCGTCGTCGGCGATGAGTAAGCGGATGACGCGGGCCGGTGCCGCAGGTGTAGTCACGCCAGTCTCGTGCACGCCAGTCTCGCTCATGCCTTGGCTCCCGCCCGGACCGGAATCCGCACGCTCAACTCGAAGCGCTCCCCGCTGGGGTCAACCGCAGCCACAAGTTCGCCCTCAAGCGCGGCGACCCGATCCCGCAAGCCGGCGAGCCCGCTCCCGGGAGTGCCACTCGACGAGACACCGGTCTGCACGGCGTCGTTGCTGATCACGAGAGTGTTTTCGGCGTCAGTGGCGTTGAGGTGAATCGACACCTGAGTGGCTTCGCTGTGACGGAGGATGTTCGTGGTTGCTTCTCGCACGACGAGCCCGAGCACGCGGCGAGCGTCGGCCTGCGCCGGCATCGTGCCGACAACGAGCTCACACGCGGCGCCGGCCGCCGTCAGCACTTCGCGCGCGTTCTCCAGCTCGTCGCCGAGCTCGACTTCTCGATACCCGGCCACGAGTGACCGAGTTTCTTCCATGGCTTGTTTGGCGATCATCCGCGTCTCATGAATGTGTTCGCGGGCGGCTTCGGGGTCGATGGCGAGCATCCGTTCGGCCAGCTCAGATTTGAGGGCAATCACTTGCAAATGATGACCCTGAATGTCGTGCAGGTCAGAGGCGAAACGCAGGCGTTCTTCGGCGACCGCAAGGGCGGCGGCACTCGTGCGCAAGCGGTCGAGGGTGACAACGACATCCCACCACCAGAGGCCCGAAAGCACCATGAGCGGCAGGAGGAGGCTGTAGAAAATCACGAGCCAGAAGTCGCCGGTCACCCCGGCGCTGACCGGACTCCCCAAAATTATTGCTGCTATGAAGGGCTGCGCGATCGAGATTGCCAGTCCGCCCGCGAGCAGGCTCCAGAGTCGGCGGCGCGAAAAGAGGGGTGCGGCAACGCAGACAGCCATCCAGAGCGGAACCGCGGCCAAGAAACCGACCTCGGGTCGGAAGAGGCCGATCACCCAGACCGCAGCGGCCGGCGCTACAAGCGCGATCACCCACAGAGTGCTCGGGATGCCACGCCCACGCTCGGTGCGCAGGAACCAGCATCCGCGTATCTGAGCCGCCGCCGCAATAAGGCTCAGCGCGACGAGCAGCGCATCGACGGGCGAGCGGGATGCGCCGAAGATCGCCAACATATTGAGGATCACGACCGCGTTCAGCACGATGTAGAAAAACACGATGGAGCCGAGGGTGTAGTTCCACGTGACGCGCACGCCGCGCACACCACGGGCGTGTTCGCCGTCGTGGGCTGACGCGGCAGAAAGGGCAGTCGAGGCGGGCATGGCCTCCAGCGTAGAGCAGTGACATTTGTCACGGTCGCGGGTGCGAAAGTGCTGCGGATGCCGTGACACGGCGGCACTGCCGGGCCGCGTCATCCGCGGCGAGGATTGAATCATCCCCGGCACCCCAGCCGATGACGAGCCGGGCGATTTCTGTCATCACCTCATGAAAGGCACCCCATGTACGACGCTTTCACCTCTTTCACTTCTGGACTCCCCGAACTGCTGCAGTGGGTGGGCGTGATGGTGATCGCGGCGATCCCGTACGTGGAGTCGTATGGCGGTTCGGTGATCGGGATTGTCGCCGGCGTAAATCCCGTCGTGGCGATCATCGCTGCGATCGTCGGAAACGTGATCTCGATGCTGATCTTCGTGTTCGCCGCCCACGGGGTTCGCGCCAAAGTAGCGGCGGGTCGGGAGCCTAAGCCAGAAACGCCGCGTCGCCAGAAGCTGCGCGAACGCTTCGACCGCTACGGGGTTGTCGGAGTCAGCCTTCTCGGCCAGACCCTGCTACCCAGCCAGATCACCTCGGCCGCGATGGTGTCGTTCGGTGCGTCGCGCAACGCCGTGATCCAGTGGCAAATCATCTCGATCATCATCTGGGGTGTCGCCTTCGGCGTGCTCGCGACGTTCGGGATCACTGCTCTGCGCTGAGCGACGCGACGCGATGCGGTGTGCGTGCGGGTGTGGTTGCCCAACGGCGCCCGCATGCTGCCGGACAATTCGACGCTTTCTCTTGTTTAACTCTTGTGACACAAGGTATGTTCAACCGCATGGTTGAAAGCGCAGCAAGCACGCAACTCCGACGCGGAGTCGTTGGCCCCTGCATTCTCGCCCTGCTCTCGACGGGCCCACGCTTCGGGCTCCAAATCGTTCGCGAACTGAACGACGTCGGTCAGTTGCTCACCAGTCAGGGCACCGTCTACCCGCTGCTCAGCCGGTTGCAAGAGGCCGGGCAGGTGAGCAGCCACTGGGAAGTGAGTGACAGCGAGCGACCGCGCCGCTATTACAGCCTTACGGATGTCGGCCGTCGCGACCTCGAACTCTTCCGTGAAGATTGGCGCCAATTTTCGGGCTCTGTCGGAACGCTTCTGCAGACCATCCCTTCCGCATCCACTGAAAGCGAGTAGTTATGAATTCTGCAGCCGAGCACCCGCTGGTCACGGCCTACCTTCGCGAGTTCGATGTCTCCTCCGCGCCCCTGCCTGCACCTCGTCGTCTCGAGCTTCGCGAAGAAATTGCGAACCATCTGCGCGAGACGGTTCCGCCGGAGTCATCTGATCTCGAGGCTATGCATTCGATCGCCGCCTTCGGCTCGCCTGCCGAGATTCTGGGGCAGGAGGGCGTCACGGAACGCGCCGGCGAACCTCAAACGCCCCCACGCCGCACAGCACTCGTTCTTGGTGCGCTCGTCATCGTGGCCGCCGGGCTCGCGGCCTGGATGTTCCTCTCGCCGTCGGCGCTGCTCGGCGAAGGTCCAGACGGTGAACCCACCCAACCTGCGGCCGGGCCTGCCTCGGTCGTAAACGAAAACCCGACGGGGCCCGAGCGAGTCACCGAGGGCACCGCCTATTTCGAATATCTCGCCGCCATCGAAGCCATGCCCGAGCCGCTGCCCGCCGGTGCGGCCTACCCCACTGGGGTGCCAGCGGGTTTGGATTCCGGACAAACGGATGACGGACTGCTGCAGTCTGGTGCGGGCGCAACCGTCGCCCACTTCAGCTGGTTGTGCGCGTGGGAAGCCGAATACTTGAACGCCGCCGCCGCTGACGATGCCGAACGCCAAGTCGCTGCCGAGACCATGCTCACGCAGTGGCCGAGCTACGGTTTCGTCGCAGACCTCGATGGCGGCTGGGCGACGAGCGTTCTCGAACCGTTGAGTTTCGGTGATGTGGCGGGCCTGCAGAAGGACTTGCCGCAGACCTGCTCGCAGGCGGGCATCCTCAACGTCACTGCTCCGTAGGTGCTCTGCGGGTTCTTGTGTCGTCCGCTGTGTCTAGCCTTCGCTCTACACTGGGCGAATGCCGACCCGACTCCTGACTGAAGCTGACCGGTCGCTTCTGAGAGAGGCAACGCTGGCGAACATGAACTGGTGCGGGCCGCGTTTCAGCTTCGACGACCTCGACCAGTCAGCAGAACTCGCGCATTACTATTCCGGCTTCCCGAGCGGAAGCGACTTCGGGATACTGGACGAAGCTGACGGTGTTGCCCGCGCAGTCGCCTGGCTGGTTTTCTTTTCCGCAGAGCACCCCGGCTACGGTTTCGTCGACGAGGCCTTCCCCGAGTTGAGCATCACGACGTTCGATGGTTTTCGCGGCCAAGGCGTCGGCTCGGCGCTTCTTGAGCAACTCCTCGCGGAAGCGGCAGCGAGAGGCGTACCAGGCATCAGCCTGAGCGTGGAAGATGGCAACCACGCCCGCTCGCTGTACTTGCGGCTCGGGTCTCAGGTGGTCGGCCGCTCGGGCGACTCCGACACGATGCTGCTGCGATTGCTGCGATTGCCGCGAACGGCGTCGACGAAGTCGCAGCCTTAAAGAAAATCAGCCCGAGCCGTGAGGCGAGCGGGCTGATCGTGATTCATTCAAGCTAACACTCAACTACGCCGTAAGCCGCTCGATCAGCTCGCGATACCGCGCCGCGGTCTGCTCCACGATGTCGGCGGGAAGCTCGGGCGGAACGCCCTGCTTGTCCCAGTTGGCGGAGAGCCAGTTGCGCACGATCTGCTTGTCGAAGCTGGCGAGGCGGCCGGGGCCGCCGGCGGCGTAGAGTTCGGCATCCCAGTAGCGGCTCGAGTCGCTCGTCAGAACTTCGTCGGCCAGCACAAGAGCGCCGGTCTCGGGGTCGGCGCCGAACTCGAACTTGGTGTCCGCGAGAATCACGCCACGGGTTTCCGCGATGGCCGAGGCCCGCGCGAAGATGTCGAGCGAAGCATCCCGAAGCGCAGTTGCAACCTCAGCGCCGACGAGTTCGACGGTGCGCTCAAAGCTGATGTTCTCGTCGTGCTCACCCAATGGGGCTTTCCACGCCGGCGTGTAAATCGGTTCGGGCAGTCGGTCGCCGTCGCTCAAACCGGCGGGCAGCGCAATGCCGCACACGCTCTGCGATTCCTGATATTCGAGCCAACCGCTGCCCGACAGGTAGCCGCGAACGACACACTCCACCGGATACATGTCCAGCCGCTTCACGACCATCGATCGGTCCGCCAGCTCTGGGGGCGCGTCGACACCAGCGGCATCCGCCAAATGATTCGGAACGTCAGGCAACTGCGCGAACCACCACTTGCTCAGTTGCGTCAGCAGGGCACCTTTGCTCGGGATGCCCGGCTCGAGCACATGGTCGAACGCACTCACCCGATCACTGGCAACCATGAGCACAAGCTGTGGCTCGTCGGCGCGCACATACAGGTCACGAACCTTGCCGGAATACGTCAGCGTCCAGGCGCTCGCCGCAGCATCGTTCACAGCGTCACTCACTGGGCGACGCGCAACGCGATATCGGTGCGGAAGTGCGCACCTTCAAGGTGGATGTGGCCGAGCGCTTCGTAGGCGCGCTCGCGGGCGACCGCAAACGTAGCTCCAGTCGCGACGACGCTCAGCACGCGTCCGCCGGTGGCGAGATACTCGTCACCCTTTTTGGCGGTTGCCGCATGGGCGATGGTGATTCCGGGAACGGCGAGTGCCGCATCCAACCCCGTAATCGGGCGACCGATCTTGGGGTTCTCGGGGTAGCCCTCGCTGGCGAGCACGACCGTGACGGTCACGTCGTCGGTGAAGACGGGAGTCGCATGGTCGGGCAGACCGCCGGTGGCCGCGGCATAAAGCAGCGAGCTCAGCGGTGTAACCAAACGGGGGAGCACAACCTGCGTCTCGGGGTCACCGAAACGGGCGTTGAACTCGATAACGCGGATGCCGTCCTTTGTGACAATGAGGCCACAGTAGAGCAGACCGATAAACGGTGTCTGCTCGTCGGCGAGCTGACGGATCGTGGGGATCGCGATCGTGTCGATCACTTCTTCCACGAAGTTGGCGGGCAACCAATTGAGGGGCGAGTAGGCACCCATGCCGCCGGTGTTCGGGCCGTTATCGCCGTCGTAGGCGAGTTTGTAGTCCTGGGCGGGCGAGAGCGGAACAACGTTATGGCCGTCGCTGAGCAAGAAGAGGGAGACCTCTTCGCCCGCAAGGTACTCCTCGATGAGCACGCTGCCCTGGCCGAGCCAGAACGTGGCGTGATCGACGGCGGCGTTGCGGTCGCCCGTCACGAGAACGCCCTTGCCAGCAGCGAGGCCGTCAGCCTTCACGACATAGGGGGCGCCGAACTCGTCGAGTGCCTCCAGCGCTTCTTCGAGCGAGCCAGCGCGGTGGGCGCGCCCGGTGGGTACGTTCGCGGCGTCCATGATGCGTTTGGCGAAAGTCTTGCTGCCTTCGAGCGCGGCGGCAGCCTTGCCCGGGCCGAAAACGGCGATGCCGCGGCGGCGCAGATCGTCGGCGACGCCAGCAACCAAGGGGGCTTCTGGCCCAATGATGACCAACTCGATGTTGTTGTCGAGCGCGTACGCCGTGACGACATCACCACGCGTGGGGTCGAGCGCGACCGTTTCTACGACCGACGCGATACCGGCATTACCGGGGGCAGCCGTGATTTCGTGCGTCTCCTCCTCACTGAGAAGTGACGTGACAACGGCGTGCTCGCGGGCACCGGATCCAAGAACAAGAATTCGCACGACCCCAGCCTAACGAAGCCCACCGCCACAGTTGTTAGCGTTCAGCCCAACTTGCTAGCGTTCAGGCATGGCAAAGCTGAAAATAGCCCCCATCGCAGGCGAGGCGAGCATCCGGCTGGTGCGTGATGGTCGTGCCGATCGCGACGCTACAGCCACAGCGGTTCGCTACCTCTTGCAGGTGTTGGCGACGAACGCCGAAGGCAATTCGGTCGAGGTTCGCGTGCCACCCTTCGGCGCCGTTCAAGCCATCGAAGGCCCCAACCACACCCGCGGTACCCCGCCCAATGTGGTCGAGATGGATGCCGCCACCTGGATTGCGCTCGCCACGGGAACGCGAGAGTGGGCCGAGGCCCTCGACTCCGGCGACATCAGTGCCTCGGGGTCGCGTGCCGACCTCAGCGGCTACTTGCCAGTTGTGTGAGAGAGAATAGTGCCGTGAGTATTACGCCAGAGAACGAGCCCGCGGCATCCGCCCCGCAGCAGCCTGCGATGAAGACCACGGTCGAATCGATGGGCGTCAGCATTCGTCGTGCGCCCAAATATGGCGCGTTCATGATCGTCGGTGGCGGCCTCGGCGCCATCGCCGCGTTCATTCTCACGATGGCGTTTCCCGTTGATCCGTCCGTCGGATTCGGTGCTCTCTTTGGCTACTTGAGTCTCTTTGGCATTCCGGCCGGTGTTGCCGTCGGCGCTCTCGTCGCGCTGATCGCCGACCGTTCTTCGCGTCGTCGCGCCACGGCCGGAACTGCCGAGCACGAGATCTCAGAGCCCGAAGCGTACGAGGGCACGCTCGAATAGCGAGCGCTAGCTCAGCCCACTACTGCGATAACTGCTGCTGGCGACGAAAGCCGACGCCGGTGCTAGCGCGACCGCTAGCTCAGTTGCGTCTTTTCGAGGCAGTCGAGGTAGTCGGGCGTGATACTGCCGGAGACGTACTCGCCTGTGAAGCAACTCATCTCGAGCTCGGAAACGTTCGAGCCCTCCACGATCGCGGCTTGCATGTCGGCGACCTCTTGATAGATGAGGGCGTCGGCGCCGAGCTCCATGGCGATTTCGGGGATCTTGCGACCGTGACCGATGAGCTCCGCGCGGGTGGGCATGTTAATGCCATACACGTGCGGGTACCGCACGGGCGGTGCGGCTGAGGTGAAGGTGACCTTGTTGGCGCCGGCTTCGCGCGCCATCTGAACGATTTCTTTCGAGGTCGTTCCGCGCACGATCGAGTCATCCACAATCAGGATGTTCTTGCCCTTGAACTCGCTACCCATCGCGTTCAGCTTCTGCTTCACGCTCTTCTTGCGCTCGGCCTGGCCGGGCATGATGAACGTTCGGCCCACGTAGCGGTTCTTGTAGAACCCTTCGCGGTATTCAACGCCGAGCTTCTGCGCGACCTGCATGGCAGCGGGGCGGGCGGAGTCGGGGATAGGCATGACCACGTCGATGTCGCCCATCGGGGTGTACTTCGAGATGGTGTCGGCGAGCTTGTCGCCCAAACGCAGGCGAGCTTCGTAAACGGAGATGCCGTTCATGATCGAGTCCGGGCGAGCCAAGTACACGTATTCGAACGAGCACGGAATCAGCACCGGTGCCTTGGCGCACTGCTTGGAAAACATCTCACCATCGGGCGTAATGAAGATTGCTTCGCCGGGCTCAACATCCCGCACCAGTTCGTAGCCGGCACTTTCGAGTACGAGAGATTCGGATGCCACGATCCATTCGTTGCCGACGAGACCAGTCTGGCGGCGGCCCAATACGAGCGGGCGGATGCCGTAGGGGTCGCGGAAGGCAAGCAGACCGTGCCCAGCAATCAGCGCGATCGCGGCGTAGGAGCCCTCAACGCGGTCGTGCACGCGCGAGATCGCGGTGAAGACCTGCTCGGGGTCGAGGTCGAGACCCGAGACCTGCTCTTGGAGTTCGTTGGCCAACACGTTGACGAGCAGTTCGGTGTCGCTCGTGGTGTTGAGGTGACGGCGGTCGATGCGGAACAGTTCGTCGGTGAGCTGCTGCGTGTTCGTGAGGTTGCCGTTGTGAACCAGGATGATGCCGTAGGGCGCGTTCACATAGAACGGCTGCGCTTCGTTCTCGTTGAAGGCGTTGCCCTTGGTGGCGTAACGCACGTGGCCGAGGCCCGAGGTGCCGACGAGGTTGCGCATATCGCGCGTGCGGTATGCCTCACGGACTTGGCCGTTGGCCTTCTGCAAGTGCAGGGTGCTGCCGTCGGAAGTGGCGATACCCGTGGAGTCTTGACCGCGGTGCTGCAGAAGCAGCAGAGCGTCATAAACCTGCTGGTTGACGGGCTGAGAAGAGACGATACCGACAATGCCGCACATGCTTTCGCGTGGCTCCCTGAGGTCGTAGAGCGCGTACCCGGTGTGAGTACGGTCTAGCTTCTCACATCCGGCCGTTCTGCTGCTGCGCTGTGAGGGCTGCGGATGCGTCGCGGATGGGGTGCGGCAACGGCTCGGGCAGCGGCCTGCGGCATCCGCCCCGGCTGCGTGCGGCAACGCGCAGACCGGTACGCTGGAGCCGTGACCGAGAACTCTTCTTCCAGCTATGCCGCAGCCGGTGTTGACACCGCCGCTGGCGACCGTGCCGTCGAACTCATGAAGGCGGCCGTCAGTGCCACTCATGGGCCCAACGTTGTGGGAGGGTTCGGCGGCTTCGCTGGCCTCTATGACGCCTCGTTCCTCAAGGACTACACGCACCCGCTCATGGCTACATCGACGGATGGCGTGGGCACGAAGGTCGCGATCGCTCAGGCTCTCGACAAGCACGACACCATCGGTCAAGACCTCGTCGGCATGGTTGTTGACGACATCATCGTCGTGGGCGCCAAGCCCCTCTTCATGACCGACTACATCGCGTGCGGCAAAGTCGTTCCCTCGCGTATCGCCGACATCGTTGCCGGTATTGCTCGTGGATGCTCGGCTACCGGCACTGCGCTGGTCGGCGGCGAAACGGCAGAACACCCCGGTCTTCTCGGTCCCGACGACTACGACGTTGCCGGTGCGGCAACCGGCGTGGTTGAAGCCGGATCTCAGCTCGGCCCGCACCTCGTGGCCGATGGCGATGTGGTGATCGCGATGGAATCCTCGGGCATCCACTCGAACGGTTTCTCGCTTGTTCGCCACATTCTGGCCAACAACAAGGTGGGTTACAGCGACCACCTCAACGAACTCGGTGGAGTCGTCGGCGAAGTGCTCCTCGAGCCGACACGTCTCTACACGACGCCACTGCTGAACCTTCTCGATGCGCAGCCCGGCGCCGTGCACTCGCTTAGCCACGTCACCGGTGGCGGTATCGCCGCGAACCTTGCGCGCGTGTTGCCTGTCGGTTCGTGGGTTGAAGTTGAGCGGGCGACCTGGTCGCCGCCAACCGTATTCCGCGTGCTCTCTGACCTGGCTGGTTCCAGCCTCGAAAGCGCCGAAGGAACCTGGAACCTCGGCATCGGCATGATCGCGATTGTGGCCGCGGATGCTGCCGACGCAACCATCGCCGCCCTCACGGCCGACGGCATCCCCTCGTGGGAAGTCGGTCGCGTCTCAATGGCTGCTCGCGATTTCACCGGCTTCGAACAGGGCGCCAAGGGTGTCAACGGCGGCGCTGTGCGCTTGAGTGGTTCGTACGCGAACTAGCGCTACCTTCGGTGGGTGCCGCGGCGCCCGCTACTGATGATCCCGACGTTGTTCTGAGGCGTTGAAGCCATGCCCCTTCGTTCTATCCTCGCCGCAGTGCTCGTCGCCATCATTTGGGGGCTCAACTTCGTCGTCATCGACGTCGGCCTCGAAGGCATGCCGCCGACGCTGTTTCTGGCCCTGCGCTTCCTGGTCGTAATCGTTCCCACGATCTTCTTCGTGCCGCGCCCCAAGTCTCGCTTTCGCGATGTCGTGCTCATCGGGTCATTCATGAGTTTGGGGCAGTTCGGTCTGCTCTACACGGCGCTCGCGATCGGGATGCCGGCGGGCCTCGCCTCGCTCGTGTTGCAAGCGCAGGTCGTCCTCACCGTTGTCTTCGCAGCCCTCGCCCTGCGAGAAACTCCCACGCGCAGTCAACTCGTTGGCGTCGCCCTCGGGGCAGCCGGCCTTGTTGTTGTGGGGAGCGGTCGCGGCGTCGAGACACCCGTTCTCGCCTTCTTCGTGACCGTGGCCGCCGCAGCGTCCTGGGCGATCGGCAACGTGATTGCGCGTCGGGTCGGGCGAAGCGGCGCGACGTCCTCGCCACTGGCTGGGCTCTCGCTCACGGTCTGGTCGGCCCTCGTCGTGCCCATTCCGATGCTTGCGCTCGCTTTCGTTATCAACGGGGCGGATGCCGTCGGCTTCGCCCTCACTCACCTCACCGTTCCGCAGCTGCTCTCCACTGCCTACACCGCGTGGCTCGCCAGCCTGGTCGGGTACGGCATCTGGAACACGTTGCTCGCCCGGCACGCAGCATCCGCCGTCGTGCCGTTCACGATGCTCGTTCCGCCGATTGGCATGACGACCGCGTGGTTGGCGCTCGGTGAGGTTCCGACGGTGATCGAAGTAATCGGCGGAGTGATGCTGCTTCTGGGTGTCGCTATCACCACGGGCGTGCTCGGTCGAAGCCTGCGAAAACGCCGCCAACAATCGCCGTAGCGAGGCCGCATTTCGCGAGTCCCCGGGTGCCACGAAGGCGAATGGCGGTGCCGTGCGCTTGAATGGGCGCTATGGCAACTCAGAAGCCCGAACCCTCGGCTGACAACGCACGCGACGCCCACAATGCTGCCGACGTGCACCCCGTAGAACTCGACGAGCAGCATCCTGCGGGAGATGACCAGCAGGATCACTCCGCAGCCGAAGACGCTGTGCACGAGAGTGACTCCGAGGATGCCGCCGAGGGCACCGAAGCCGAGGGCGACAACTCGCGCCCGGACCCCCTCCTCACGCGAGACGGCTCACCTGCCGCCGCGCTCTGGAGCCTCAACTCGCGCTGGCGTCACATCAACCACGGCTCCTACGGCGCCGTCCCCGTCTTCGCTCAATTACGTCGTCTTGCGTACCTGCAAGAAACTGAGGCCGCACCCCAACGCTGGTTCGGCGCTGCGCCCGAACGAGTGGCGAATGCCCGGGCCGCCCTCGCCGATTTCATCGGAGTGGAGGCCGACCGCTTCGCTTTCGTGCCCAACGCCAGTGCCGGCATGACGGCATCCATTCGCGCACTGCAGCTGCAGCCGGGCGACGAGGTTGTCATCACCGACCACGCCTACGGAGCGGTCGCATTCTCGGCCAAGCGTGAAGCCCGCCAGCGTGGGGCCAAGGTGCGCACGGTGCCCATCGAGTTGGATGCTTCGCCGGAGCAGATCGTGACCGTGCTCGGCAAGGCGCTCGCCAAAAAGCCTGCCGGCCTCATCATCGACGCTTCCACCTCCGCTACGGCGCGCGAGTTTCCGGTCGCGGCGCTCGCGGAGCTGGCCAAGAAGCACGGAGTTCCCCTGCTCGTGGATGCAGCCCATGCGCCGGGCGTACAGAGCCGGCCTGCAGAAGGCGTCACGGCATCCGCGTGGGTCGGAAACCTGCATAAGTTTGCGTGTGGTTTTCGTGGCGCTGCCGTGCTCGTCGCCGAGAAGAAGTTCGCGAAAGAGCTGTATCCGGTTATCGACTCGTGGGGCATGGATGAGCCGTTCCCCGCACGCTTCGACCGCCAAGGCACGCTCGATTACACGCCCTACCTCGCAAGTGTGGACGCGATCACGGGTCTCGAAGCTCGCATCGGCTGGGATGCCATCCGCACGTACATCGAGTCGCTTCTCGAATACTCGACCGATGTCGTTGCCGATGCGCTCGACGCCGCGTCAGGCGAAGAGTCGTGCGTCGATGTTGGAGCGCCAGCGCCCGGAATGCGCCTGTTGCGGCTGCCCGGCACCATGGCGACCAACCATGCAGATGCACTGAACCTTCGTCAACGCATCACCGACGAGCTGGGATTCGAAACCCAAATCACGTCGTTCCGTGACACCGGTTACCTTCGTCTCTCCGCTCACGCCTACAACACGGCAGATGACTACGAACGATTTGCGGAAGATGCTGTTCCGGCTTTGGTGAGCTGGAGTCGCGAGAGCTAGCGGCGCGAAGCACGCTCAGTGCTTCTCACGATCAGGCCTTAACGACAAAGGCGAGCATCCGGCCCCGAGGGGGTAGATGCTCGCCTTTGCTATAAAACGTTGCGGTGAAGATGGCCTATTAGGCGCTACGGCTTTCGTCGTCGTCTTCATCGTCTTCGGTGTCGTACTTATCGCTGTACGAATCACCAGCGGAGTACTCCGGCCATTTCTCACTGTCTTCGGAAACCGGGACAGTGCTTTCTGAACCGCCCAACTCTCGAGCGAGCGCGCCGTAGTTGGTGTCAGGGCTGAAGTACTTCAAATCCCGAGCAACCTTGGTGTGCTTTGCCTTTTGACGGCCGCGTCCCATGCGAGACCCCCTCATACGTCTGTCCCGGTGCGCTGACGGTGGCCAGCGAACGAGCGAACAGGGATGGATGAAAACTAACCTGAAGTTTAGCACGCAAGAAAGAAAGGTCTGGGTTCACGGTGCACACGGAGCGTTTGGGCGGGTAACGTTAGCGCGTGACATCCACCACTGAAACTGACACCTCCGTTGTCGTGATCGGTGCTGGCCAAGCGGGCCTCTCTGTTGCCTTCTACTTACGGCGACTCGGTCTCGACCCCGGCAACGACTTTGTGCTGCTCGACCGCGGTCCTGGAGCGGGTGGAGCGTGGCAGCATCGCTGGGAAGCTTTGCGCATTGGCTCGGCCCATCGCATCAATGATCTGCCGGGCCTTGACGAGCTCGGGTTGAGCTTTGAAACCGCAGACCGTCACATGCCCGCCAAAAAAGTTGTTGCCGACTACTACCGGGCCTACGAAGATCACTACGGGCTGCAGGTCGTTCGTAATGCGGATGTCCTTGCCGTCGATAACTTCGGCGAGCACCTGAACGTCACGTTCTCGCTCGACGGCGAAGAGACCAAAACGGTCAGCACGATGCTCGTCATCAATGCGACCGGCACGTGGGGTGCTCCGTTCATTCCCTGGTACCCCGGCCTCAAATCGTTCGACGGCCGTCACCTTCACACGAGTGAATACCGCAGCGCTCGCGAATTCACCGATCAGAGTGTGGTCGTCGTGGGCGGCGGAACATCGGCGATCGGCTTCTTGCTCGAACTCGAGAACCTTGCCTCGAACCTCACCTGGGTCAGTCGTCGCCCGATCGACTTCCTCGAAGACGGCCCCCTCAATCTTGAAGCGCGCAAAGAAGCGGTGCTCGTGCAGGATGAAGCAGCGCGGGCCGGGCGTGTGCTGCCCAGCATCGTCAGCGGCACGGGTGTTCCGCGCACCCGCCGTATCCAAGCCGGCATTGAACGTGGCGTTCTCACGCCGCGCCCCATGTTCTCGAGTATCGAGCCGAGCGGAGTGCGTTGGAAAGACGGCGCCTTCCAGCAGGCAGATGCCATCATCTGGTCGACCGGCTTCCGGCCAGAGTTGCGCCACCTTGCTCCTCTGAAGCTGCGCGAAAAAGAGGGCGGCATTGCTGTCGGTCAGGGTGTTGCGTGGAAGGACCCGCGCGTCTTCTTCGCCGGGTACGGTCCGCAGGCATCCACCATCGGTGCCAACCGAGCGGGGCGGATGATCGCCCGTCAGGCCATTGCCACGCTCAGCAAGATTCAAGCCATGAAGAACGGGCGTTAGCTAGCCCGCGGATGCCACCTCGCGAATGAGGTCGCGCAGCTCGCTGAGTTGGGGCCGGTTGTCGCTCGCGCGCCACTGCATTTCGAGTGCCAGTGTTGCCGGCTGCGCGAGTGGAATTGCGACAAGGTCTTCGGGCAAATGGCCAACGAGCGCAGCGGAGACGAGCGAGAAGGCGCGGGCTTCTGACAGAAGGTACAGTCGCGATCCGACGATGCGGGGCGGGCTCACGAGAAGCAGTGGAGTAAGCCCTCGCGAGGTGCAGATCTCGAGCAAGTAGTCGAAGTAGGCGGGGTTCTGCTCGCGCGGCCACAGCAGCAGGGGCAGATCACCGAGTTCGGGGAGCTCAAGCTGGGCGGAATCCGCTAGTGGGTGCTTGCGGCTGAGAGCGACGAAGACCTGTTCGCGCACAATCACCTCGGTCTCGTAGCCCTCGGTGGCATCCAGAAAACGACCGAGGCCGATGTCGGCGTGTTCGCTCTCGAGGCGGGTGGAGACGCCGCCCGTGTCGACGAGAACGTCTTCGATGCGCACAGAAGAAAGACTCTGCTCGGCCCGACTGATCACGGCGGGGAGGAGGCGGTTAACCACGCTCGGCGACGCGACGATACGGGCTGTGCGAACGCGGCTGGGTTCGTATAACTGCACGGTGCGAACAACGTGATTCGCGTGCGTGAGCAGCTGGCGGCCCTCGGTCGCCATTGCTTCACCGGCGTCAGTGAGGGTGGCAGAGCGGCCCGAGCGGTCGAGGAGAGCAACCCCGAGAGCGCGTTCGAGGCGACTCACTTCTTGACTCACGGTCGGCTGCGAGATCTCCAGTGCATCCGCGGCCCGCCCGAAGTGCCCGGCGTCGGCCACGGCAACGAAAATCTCCACCTGACGCAACGTGAGTTTCATAGGCTAAGGCTATCTAAACCGCCTCCACTCTTTCTGGATTCTTTCGAATGCAGTCGCTACGGTGGAGGCAACCGCACGCCATAGGCGACGCACAGCGAAGTGCACTGCGAAGAAAGCGATGGACTATGTCTACTCCCGTCATTCACGTTTCCCAGGAAGTTCAGGATGCGGTTCGCGAGAACCGCCCCGTGGTCGCCCTCGAATCGACCATCTTCACGCACGGTCTCCCTCGCCCGCGCAACCTCGATGTTGCTCTCGAAGCAGAAGCCGGGCTGCGCGCCCGAGGCGTGACACCCGCCACCGTCGGTGTCTTCAATGGCGTAGCGACGGTCGGTCTCAGCACCGAACAAATCACGGAACTCTCGAACACCGACAAGATCGCCAAGGCCAGCCTGCGCGACCTTCCCGTCGTTCGGGCGCTCGGCATCCACGGTGGCACCACAGTTGCTGCCACCGCCTTCCTCGCCCACCACGCTGGGGTGAAGGTCTTCTCGACCGGCGGCCTTGGCGGCGTGCACCACGGAGCCTCCGAAACCTTTGACGAGTCGGCCGACATGACCACGCTCGCGCAGATCCCGATCCTCGTCATCAGCGCCGGGGTGAAGTCGATTCTCGACATCCCCGCCACTCTCGAGCGCTTCGAAACCCTCAACATTCCCGTCATTGGTTATGGCACCACCCAGTACCCGGGCTTCTACGTCACTGACTCGGGATTTAGCATCGGCTACTCGGTAGACACCCCCGAAGAAGTAGCCGCGGTCGTGAATGCCCGCGACGAGCTCGGTCTGCCGCAGTCGGTATTGCTGGCCAACCCGGTTGCCGCCGACAAGCAGCTGCCGCCGGATCAGCTCGACGACATCCTCGCCCGTGCCTGGGCCGAAGCCGACAAGCAGGGAGTCAGCGGAAACGCTGCGACGCCGTTCCTTCTCGACTTCATCCAGAAAGACACCAAGGGTGTCAGCCTCGACGTCAACGTTGAGGTCTACCGCGGCAACGTTGCTCTCGGCGGACTCATCGCCACGGCGCTCACCCGCTAGCGGCGATCCCCTCGTGCTCGGAATCATCGGCGACCTCGTTGAAGACGTTGTCGTCTGGCTGGCGGAACCGCTGAGGCATGGCACCGATACGGCGGCCGAAATTTTTCACACCCGCGGCGGTAGCGGCGCGAACGTCGCAAGTTTCGCGGGCGGTCTTGGCCCGACGAGATTCATCGGCTGTGTGGGAGACGATAACCTCGGCACCTCGCTCGTGAAAGGGCTCGAGGCTCAGGGCGTTGATGTTCGGGTACAGCGCAAACACGTCACCGGCACCGTCATCATCCTGATCGATCACGATGGTGAACGGAGCATGATTCCGAATCGTGCTGCGTCGACCATGCTCGACGAGGTTCCGGATGAGTGGCTCGACGGCCTCGAGCTGCTGCACGTTTCGGCGTACTCCTTCAACGGAGCGCCTGTCGGTGAAACCGTGATCGATGTAATTCGGCGTGCAAAGCAGCGGGGGATTCTGGTGTCGATCGATGTTTCCTCGACTGGCATGCTGGCGCAGTTTGGTGTCGACCGTTTTCTTGATCTCATGGTCGATCTCAATCCCGACTTCTTGATCGGCAACGAAAGCGAGATGGCCTGCCTCGGCATGGTTGTCGATGGTCACACCGGAGCTGTGGCCGCGCGCCTAGCGAACACGATCATCGTCACCAAAGCGGGAGCGGCGCCCACGATCGTGCATGAGCCGGGGCAGACGGTGATGGAGGTAGCCGTGCCGCCGGTTCCTGAAGTGCGTGATCTCACGGGCGCTGGCGATGCCTTCGCCGCCGGGTTCTTGACCTCGTATTTGGCCAGCCGAGACCTGCAGAAGGCGTGCGTGGGCGGTCACGCTTCCGCAGCCCTCGTGTTGGCCTCGCCGGGAGCGTCATCCGGAGCAGCGTCTAAAATCGACGAGTAATGACTTCTCTCTTTGTGAAAATCTGTGGCATCAGTACGCCGGATGCCGCCCTGGCGGTAGCCGAGGCGGGCGCCGATGCGATCGGGTTTGTCTTCGCTCCCGGCAGCCCGCGTCTCGTGACTCACGAACAGGCGCTCGCGCTCACGCAGGGGTTGCCGTCGCGGATCGAGACCGTCGGCGTTTTTCGCAACCAGCCGATTGACGAGGTGCTCGCTACCGCTCGCCGTGCCGGCGTCGCGACGGTGCAATTGCATGGCGATGAAAGCGATGCTGACTTCGACCGGCTGCGCGCCGAGGGCTTCGGCACTATTCGGGCTATCTCAGTAGAGGACTATCGCCGCCGCAGTCTCGCCGGGGAGTTGCGAGCGGATGACCGGCTCCTCATCGACGCCGTCGAACCCGGTGCCGGGGCAACCTTCGATCCCGCGCTTCTCGAGGGCACTGCTCTGCCGGAGTCCTGGATTCTCGCCGGTGGGCTCACGCCCGACAACGTCGCCGAACTCGTGCGCACGCTGCAGCCCGGTGGGGTGGATGTCTCCAGCGGCGTCGAGGCGAGTCGCGGTGTGAAAGATGTGGCGCGCATCCGCGACTTTGTTGCTGCTGCTCGTTCGGCTTAGCGACCGCTCGGTGCGGGGGATCAACGGCGCTAGCCGCTCGGCTTAGGAAGCGAGCGCGATCAACCCGAAGTAGGTTGCGGCCGCGACGCCAATGCCGCCGACCAGATTCGCGAGCACGCTGATCACGGCCACCCGCATCCGCTTCAGCGACACGTTTTGCATCGTCTCTACGCTGAGCGTGCTGAAGGTCGTAAGACCACCACACAGCCCGGTGAGCAGAATGATTTCGAGGTTCGCGTCGATAGTGCCGAGGTGCGCCAGCCCGGCGAGGGTGCCCCCGAGCGCTGAACCGACAACGTTCACGACAAGAACGGCCCAGGGAAATCTCTTGTGCGACGCGAACGCGCGCGCCGTCAGATAGCGCAGCACTGCCCCGATGGCACCCGCACCGAGGATCGCAAAAACCACGCCGGCCGTCATTCGTTCACCAGGTCGGGGCGGCTCTGTCGAGCGCGTCCCAGATAGAGTCCGAAAGCAGCAGCGGCGAGACCAAGAACGAGAGTGGCGGCGACGTAGATGAGCGCGGGTAGCCACTGATCTGCACCGATGAGGTGAACGGCCGCCACAGCGAGAGCCGAGAATGTGGTGAACGAGCCGAGGAGCCCAGCCCCCAGACCGGCACGAGCCCAGGCCGGCGACGGCGCCCAGAGTTCGGCCACGACAAGGGCGAGAACGAAACTGCCCAGAATGTTGGCGATCAGGGTGGAGACAGGGAAGAGCCCGTCGTTCGTGGCGAACGCCAAGTCAAGGGAGAAGCGCAACCCAGTGCCGAGTGCACCGCCGACCGCGACAGCAGCTATTTCACGAATCATGGGCTGCCTTTCGTGTGCCAATACTCAAGCGGGTGCTGTCTACACGATCACCTTAGGGCAATTGGCGGATGCTCCGCGTCATCCATCCCGCTCGGCGATGCCCCGCACAGTCCTAGACTGAAGCCATGACCCGAACTGCTGCGCGCCGCCGTCGTTGGCCGTGGATTGTGCTTGCTGTTGTCGTGGCGCTCCTCGTGCCCATTGCGATCATCGTCGTGCCGATTCTGACGCACGAGAGCGCGGGTCAATCGAGCCAGCAGCTCGTCGACGGAGAATGGCCGCTGTCGGTCACTGCCGAGGGCGATGACGGTCGTACCCGCACGTTGACTCTTGCTGGAGAAAATGGCGAACCGATCGACACCGAGGCGCTCGTTCGCGATGAGCGGGTGGTCGTGACCGGAACCGGGTACGACGGCACTCAAGGTGTCTACGTTGCCGTGTGCGTCATCCCCGAAACGCCTGCTGACAAGCCGGGGCCCTGCATCGGCGGCGTACCGAGCCAGCAGCAAGAGAACGTTGCGGAGGGCACGGTGCAGTGGGCTCCCAGTAACTGGATCAACGCTGACTGGGCGTGGCGACTCTTCGGCGCTCGCAGTTACGACGACGCTGCTACGGGCACCTTCACCGCCTATCTCGAACTGGGAGACCCGCTCGGCGAAGACGCCGACTGCATCACCAACGAGTGCGGCATCTTCACGCGCAACGACCACACGGCGCTCAATGACCGTGTTCAGGATGTCTACGTTCCGGTGAAGTTCACCGAGTAAAGCGCTGCTGCGTCGAATAACGTTGCGGCACAACCTGCTGCGCCGGTGAGAGCGCTCGGAGCTAGCGACAGCGGCTAGCAAGAGTGGCTAGCAAGAGTGGCTAGCTGACGGCGACGTCGGGGGTTTGCTCCGGAACTGCTGTCTCGGTCGAGACGGCAGCGGGCACCATGAGGCGCGGAATCGTGAAGTGCACGATCGGGCCGATGAGCAGTGCGAACGCGAGGGTGCCCCAGCCGAGGTTTCCGCCGAGGATTGCGCCGATGGTCAGTACGACGAGTTCGATGCTGCTGCGCACGATCCAGATTTTGCCGCCGTAGCGGTGGTGGATGCCCGTCATGAGGCCATCGCGGGGGCCTGGCCCGAAGCGCGCGCCGAGGTAGAGCCCCGTGGCGATGCCGAGGAGCAGTAGGCCAGCGACGAAGACGAGGATGCGCAGGGCGAGTCCTTCGATTTCGGGGAGCATCCACAACCCGAGCTGGGCGCTGGGCCCGACGAGGGCGACGTTGAACACGGTGCCGATGCCGGGCTTCTGGCGGATCGGGATCCACAGCAGCAGCACGATCAAGCCAATGATGTTGGTGACGAAGCCAAAGGGGATGCCCGTGCTGAGCGAGACGCCCTGGCCAAGAACATCCCAGGGGGCCACTCCGATTTCCGCACGAATCATGAGCGCAATGGCGAAGCCGTAGAAGAACAGGCCGAAGCCGAGCTGCGCGATGCGTCGCGTCATGGTGAGGCGGGGAGTCATAAAAGCATCCAATTACGAAATTGGACTCGGAGCAAGAGGCCAATCGGGCTAGTGTGGCCTCATGAATAGCCTTTCGGCCCGTGCATTGGTCGTCATGATGGGCGAGTGGCGTGCCGCCGGAGCCAATGCTGCCTATCTGGCCGTCTCCGACCGCATCCGACTTCTCATCATGGATGGCCGCATCCTGACCTCAACGCGCCTGCCGGCCGAACGGGAGTTGGCGCTCGCTCTCGGCGTGAGCCGCACCACGGTGACAGCCGCGTATTCGGCTCTCCGCGAGGGCGGGTATGTCGAGAGTACGCGCGGCTCGGGCAGTGTTGCCCAGTTGCCTCATCGCGCCAGCCTGATTCCCGACCCCGCAGCCCCACAGATGCTCGACTTCAGTAAGTCGACGATCGCGGCGGCTCCCGAAGTAATCGAGGCCTCTCGCCGAGCAGCCGAACAACTGCCGGCGTATCTGGGGGAGTCGGGCTTCGATCCGGTGGGTATCCCGGTGCTGCGCGAGGCGATTGCCCAGCGGTATGCCGACCGCGGTCTGCCCACGAGCCCCGACCAGATCATGGTGACGCTCGGCGCCCAGCACGCCATCGCGCTCATCTCTCGCACGCTGATGTCGCGTGGCGACCGTGCCCTCATGGAGAACCCGAGTTACCCGCACGCCCTCGATGCGCTGCGTGCCGCTGGCGCTCGCCTCGTTCCCGTCGGAGTCTCGACCGAGACCGGCTGGGATGCCATCGCCGTCGAGCAGGCCATCCAGCGCACGAGCCCTTCGCTCGCCTATCTCATGCCCGACTTTCACAACCCGACGGGCCAATCGATGCCCGATGAGCTGCGCGAAAAGGTGCTGTCGCTCGCTGCCCGGCACGGCACTGCGGTCATCGCAGACGAGACGATGGCTGAACTCGACCTTGATGGCTCCGGTAGCCGTTTACCCTTCGCCGCGCACGGCAATGCCATCTCGGTGGGCTCGGTCGGCAAGACAATCTGGGGTGGACTGCGCACCGGCTGGATTCGCGCCGACCACGCCACGATTCGCCAACTCGTGCGCGCCCGCTCTGCCGGTGACCTCGGTACTCCGCTGCTCGAACAACTCGTCGTCACCAACATTCTCGAGAGCTATCCGGCGATTCTGGATGCTCGGCGCACGTCACTCCGGGCCGGCCGCGAGCACCTCTCCTCCCTCCTCGCCGAGCAACTGCCGTCCTGGCAAGTGCCCCACACGCCGGGCGGAATGACCGCGTGGATCAACCTCGGCCAACCCGTGAGTTCACAACTCGTACTTGCTGCACGCAATGAAGGACTCGTGATCGCTGCCGGTCCGCGCTTCGGGATGGATGGCGCGTTCGAGCGATTCCTGCGCATTCCGTTCAGCATGGGGTCCGCCGAATTGGAACAGGGCGTCTCGGCGCTCGCCGCAGCCTGGTCGACCGTGATGCGGCATCCGTTCTCGCCGGCCAGCAGCGAGTTCGCGAACGTCGTCTAACGCTCAGCGAACCAGAGGGCGGGCATTCGCCGGCCTGCGAGGCCGTCAACCTCCGGCAGGTTTTACGCAGATGTAATCTCGCGAGAGTACGCGGAATACTGAGCGTGCTGAGAGAATTGATTTAACCAAGAAGTGGTTTTACGACCGCGCCCGCGTTTAACAGCAACGAAAGTCCTCTCGTGCATCTGCTCTCCGTTTTCTCCTTGCGTAACCGCGCTCTGATCGCGCTCGTCACGATCGTCATCGGAATTTTTGGTGGCGTGGCTCTCACGTCGCTCAAGCAGGAACTGATCCCGTCGCTGTCGTTGCCGCAAATCTTCATCGTCTCGACCTACCCGGGCGCATCACCCGAGGTGGTCGATAAGGACCTCGCGGGGCCGCTCGAAGCCGCCATTCAGGGCGTCGAAGGGCTCGAGTCCACGACCGCAACCTCAAACTCGAACTTCGCCAACATCTCGGCTTCGTTCGAGTACGGCACCAACATTGCCACCGCCGAGCAAAAGATTCAGCTCGCCATCAACCGCATCTCGGGCCAGCTGCCCGATTCGGCAGATACCCAAGTCTTCACTTTCAACTTCACCGACCTGCCGGTCGTGCAGATCGCCGTATCGAGCGACCTCGACCCTCTCGAACTCTCGAACAAGCTCGAAGCCTCCACCCTTGTTGAGCTCAATAAGTTGGATGGCGTCAGCGACGCTAGCCTGCTCGGAACCGCCACTCAGCGCCTGGTTATCACTCCCGACCAAGACGAACTCTTCATCAACGGTCTGAGCAACCAAGACATCCTCTCGGCTCTCGATGACAATGGCGTGCTGCTGCCCGCTGGTGAAATTACCGAAGACGGTCAGACCCTCACGGTGCAGGCCGGCCAGCGCATCACGACAGCGGACGGCGTTGCCGAACTGCCGCTGCTCGGTGGCTCGAACACCGATGTCGTCACGATCTCTGACGTCGCTACCGTCGAGGTCATCGACGACCCCGCGACCGGCATCTCGCGCGTCAACGGCGAACCCGCACTGACAATCGCGATTACCAAGAGCCCCGCCGGCAATACAGTTTCTGTCTCCGAAGCCGTTCTCGAAGCGATCCCCGAGCTCGAAGACGCCCTCGGCAGCAACACTCAGTTCACCGTCGTGTTCGACCAAGCGCCCTTCATCCAAGAGTCCATCGATAGCCTCACGACCGAAGGTCTGCTCGGCCTCGTCTTCGCCGTGATCGTGATTCTGGTGTTCTTGCTGTCGATTCGTTCGACGCTCGTCACGGCGATCTCGATTCCGGCATCCGTGCTCATCACCTTCATCGGTATGCAGGTCTCGGGTTACACGCTCAACATCATCACCCTCGGAGCACTCACGATCTCGATTGGTCGAGTGGTGGATGACTCGATTGTTGTTATCGAGAACATCAAGCGCCACGTCTCCATGGGAGAGCCGAAGCTGCAGGCCATTCAGAACGCGGTGAAGGAAGTTGCGGGAGCCATCACGGCATCCACCGTGACGACCATTGCGGTGTTCCTGCCCCTCGCCCTTGTCGGCGACATCACCGGAGAGCTGTTCCGCCCGTTCGCGCTGACGACCGCCATCGCGCTTGCCGCGTCGCTCTTCGTATCCCTCACAATCGTTCCGGTACTGGCCTACTGGTTCCTCGGCAACAAGGTCGCGCCGCGTCACACAGAGGCTGCCGTCGAGCACGCCCACGCTGCCGGCCTGCCGCAGGAAGAGAAGACCAACGCCTTGCAGCGCGGCTACCTGCCCGTGATCAAGTGGACGCTCAAGCGCCCGCTGGCTACGCTGCTCGCTGCCGTTCTGCTGCTCGGCGGAACCGTCGCTCTCATCCCGTTCATGAAGACGAACTTCATCGGCGACAGCGGCCAGAACACGTTGACCGTCAACCAAGCCTTGCCGCTCGGCGCCAGCCTCGAAGCGCGTGACGAAGCCGCTATGAAGGTCGAAGAGGTTCTGATGGACCTCGACGGCATCGAAACCGTGCAGCTCTCCATCGGCTCAAGCGGCGGCTCGCTCCGGGCCGCATTCTCGGGCAGCGGAGCCAACGCGTTCTCGCTCACGACAGACCCCGATCTCGATCAAACTCAGCTGCAAGAAGATGTGCGCGAGGCCGTCGCTGGCATCGACGATGCCGGCGAGATCACCCTTGCGGCAGCATCCAGTGGTTTCGCTTCGAGCGACATTGAGATCAACGTCACCGCCACCAGTGACTCTGAACTGCGTGAAGCATCGGATGCCCTGCTCGAGCAGGTGCGCGACCTCGATGTCGTCGCCGAGGCCACCAGCAACCTCTCAGAGCAGCAGCCCTTTATCTCGATCGTTGTCGATCGCGACAAGGCCGCAAAGCTCGGCCTCAGCGAGATCGCGGTGGGCGGCATTGTCACGGGCGCGATGAACCCGAACGCGGTCGGTAGCGCCGTCATCGACGAATCGACGCTCTCGATTTACATTCTCAACGACCTCGCCCCCACCACGATCGAGGAGTTACAAGACTTCGAGATCCCCGGTGCCACGGGACTCGTGCCACTGACGGACGTCGCAACGGTCTCCGTCCAAGACGGCCCCGCGAGCATCACCTCGGTGAAGGGCGTGCGCAGCGCAACCCTGAGCGTGACGCCAAGTAGCGATGACGTGGGTACGGCATCCGCCCTGGTCGCTACCGCTGTTGACGAAGCAGAACTGCCCGCCGGTGCATCGGCTGAACTCGGTGGTGTTGCCACCGAGCAGACGGATGCGTTCCAACAGCTCGGTCTTGCTCTTCTCGTCGCAATCCTCATCGTCTACGTCGTAATGGTCGCGACCTTCAAGAGCCTGCGCCAGCCGCTGCTCTTGCTCGTATCGGTTCCGTTCGCGGCCACGGGAGCTATTGCGCTTCAGGTGATCTCGGGCATCCCGCTCGGTGTTGCGTCGCTCATCGGTGTGCTGATGCTGATCGGTATCGTCGTCACGAACGCGATCGTGCTTGTCGACTTGATCAATCAGTACCGGGTTAAGGGAATGCGCGCGCACGACGCCATCATTGAGGGCGCGTCACGTCGACTCCGCCCGATTCTGATGACGGCTGCAGCCACCATCTTCGCGCTTCTTCCGCTCGGTATCGGTGTCACCGGCCAGGGCGGCTTCATTTCGCAGCCGCTCGCCATCATCGTGATCGGCGGACTGCTCTCCTCGACCGTACTTACGCTCGTGGTGCTTCCGGTTCTTTACTACGTCGTCGAAGGCGCCAAGGAGCGTCGCGAAGACAAGAGGGCAGCGGGAACGGATCGCAAGAGCCGGCGTGCCGCCAAGAAGGCCGGTCGCGAGACTTCGGTAGCGGCTCCCGCCGAGTAACCCCCTCTGTGATGGTGAATCCCGGCTCCGACGTTGATCGTTGCCGGGATTCAGACTTTCTGAACCAGTCGGGTAAAGCTCTAGGCCGAGCGTGATCCAACGTAGAGCAGCCGAAGTTGTTCGCACACAACGGGCATGTGCGGTTCGAAGCCGCGGGGACTCTCCGAGTGTTCACGCCAGTATCGTTCGTGGACTTCACGCCAATGCTTAAGACTTTGGTCTCCTTCACCCTCGGCAAACGCGTGAGACTCGGGAACCTCATCGAACGGAACGACAACGATCGCGGTGGTTTCCAACAGGGCGCGGGGGCTTCCGCGCCCGTCGAGAATGATGTTCAGCCAGCCCGCCTCAGGCACGGGTTCGCCAGTATGTTCATGGTCCCAGAGGGAGGATGCGGTTGCGGTCTTCGTGCCTTTAAGTACCAGGCTGAGAAGTCCATCTGCGTGGGCAGGCGTCGCTCCAAACGCCCACGCTTCCGGGACCGCCTCGGGGAGGCCGTGAAGCGCCAAGCGGCATTCGCGCCAGAAATCTTCGACTAGAAGGGGTGTGCCCATCTGCTCATCTTGAATCGGTGCCGATCGTCCCCGCCCCGCCCTGCTCGTCGTATGTTCTAGTCTGGTCTGGGGGAAATGGGGATTACTTCATGATCGATGCTGGGGGAAGCAGCGCACTGGGACAGCAGATTCCGGTGCCGATGGTACGCACAGAAACGCTCAGTTGGGCGCAGAAATCGTGGGCATCAAGCTCCACTATCTGGCCGACAATTCCCCCGAAAGTCGCGCCCTTGACGGTCGCCACGCACGTGCTTTTTGCGCTGTTCCTAGCGGTGGCGCTGGTGGGTGCCACCACGTACTTCTTCGAGTACTTGGCGACGAGCGCTACCGAGTTGAATCGTCAGCTCGTTGTTGGCGTGATTGCCGCTCAACTCGTGATCGCTGTCGCGGCAGTAACGATGGCTCGCTTCAATCTCGCCGTGGGTGCTGCACGCTTGTTCTTCCTCTTCTTTGTCGTTTCTGCAGTGTTAGCGGCAATCACTTCGGTGCTCGCTATCCTGTTCGATCCCGAGTTGGCCTTCGCTTTCTCGACAATTCCGCAGCTAGCCAACCTGCCATCCCTCGTCGTCGCCGCAGTTTTCGTCGCGCTCTCGATCGTGGTCTGGGTAAAAATAACCAGCCAGGTCAGCAGCTTCACTCGCTGGCGTTCGACCGTACTTACTGCGATGGGAGCCGTTTTTCCTCACGGGCAACGCGAGCGCCACTTTGCCAGCGCGCCCGTCATGGTCGACGCGAACTCGGGGGAGCTCGAACGCCGCCTCGCTGTCGCTGAGCGGCTCACGGCGCCACTGCTCGAGCACCTCATCCGCATGCCGGCCGTGACGGTCGTTCAGGGCCTCGAAGTGCCGGGGTCGCGCACGGCACACGTCGGGCATGCTGTCGTGGCCGGCAACCAGATCGCGTTCATCGATTCCCTGCTGTGGGCGCCGGGGGACTACGTGTTGGATGCCTGGGGCCGCGTGGTGCGCGACGGCAAGATCGACGAACACATTAATGTCACTACCGCGATCGCTGAACAGCGTCTTGCGGCCGATCGGCCTCAATTGGTGACCAAGTCGTGGGCTGTCGTGCACCGGCTGGCGGATGCTCCGCTCACGATTGCGTGCGAGCCCAACAATGCCGTGCGGCTTGTCACGCCCGAGGAGCTGCTGCGCGAAGTGGGCGAGTGGCTTGCTCCCGTTGGAGAGCAGCTTGATGTCTTCGCGCTGCAGTTCGCGGTCAACTCCCGCCTCAAGTAGAGCGCGGGCATCCGGAGCGCTCTCGCTATCTAGCGGCTCATGCACTAAAGTGGCTGAGTCGGCTCAAGACAGCGCGAAATCTCGCGTATGGGTTTGTAAGTCTTGCGGGCCGGTTTGCCAGTCCATCCAACTGGTGACAATCACACGAATGTATGTGACGGCCTCGGTCAAAGACTGCCCGGGTTCAGTAGTGCAGCGTACGAACACTCAAATCAATTGATGGCTAGCTAGTCAACCTTTAGCTAATTACATCGGCGAGTGTTGGCGTGCGCGCGTGCTCCACGCACTAGATGTGTTCCATCTAAGAACAACCCGGAAAGAACAATGCCTAAATTCAATAAGCCTGCCACCGGACGTGGCAATAGCGACTTCAACTCTGGTGCTCCCAAGCGCGGCGGTTCACGCAGCGAAGGTCACCGCGGATTCCGCCCTGACCAGGGCGAAGCCCCCAAGCGCCGGTGGAGCGCGGATGACCGTGCCGCTCGTACCGGCGACAACCGCTCCGGCGCCGCTCGTGGCGGCCGTGGCGACAGCCGTCCCGACTGGACTCCTCGCGAAAAGCCTGCCCGTGGTGCACGCCCCGAGCACGGCGACCGCAACGACCGCCCTTCGTATGGCGACCGTCCCCAGCGCAACGAACGCGGTGCCTACGGCGACCGCCCGCAGCGCGACTCGCGCCCCGAGCGTGGCGGCCGTCCCTCCTATGGCGACCGTCCCGACCGCAACGACCGCGGTGCATCCGCTGGTCGCGGCGAGCGTCCCTCGTACGGAGATCGTCCTGACCGTGGTGGCCGTCCCGAGCGTGGTGGTTACGCCGGTCGTTCAGAGCGTCCGTCGTACAACGACCGCAACGATCGCAACGACCGTGGTGCATCCGCTGGTCGCGGCGAGCGACCCTCGTACGGAGATCGTCCTGACCGTGGTGGCCGTCCCGAGCGTGGTGGTTACGCCGGTCGTTCAGAGCGTCCGTCGTACAACGACCGTAATGACCGCAACGATCGTGGTGCTTCGGCTGGTCGTAGCGAGCGTCCCTCGTACGGTGACCGCCCTGACCGTGGTGGCCGTCCCTCGTACGCAGACCGGAACGAGCGCCCGCAGCGCACCGAGCGTCCCTCGTACAGCGACCGCAACGACCGTGGCTCGCGCCCCGAGCGTTCAGAGCGCCCCTCGTACAACGATCGTGCTCAGCGCACCGAGCGTCCCTCGTACGGTGACCGCGGAGCATCCGCTGGTCGCACCGAGCGTCCGTCGTACAACGATCGCGCCCAGCGCACGGAACGTCCCGCCTACAACGACCGTGCCCAGCGCACGGAACGCCCTGCCTACAACGACCGTGCGCAGCGCACTGAGCGTCCCGCGTACGGCGACCGCCCCGACCGTGGCAGCCGTCCGTCATACAGCGACCGCAACGATCGCCCGCAGCACAGCGAGCGTCGCGAAAGCTCGTACTACCCCAACCGTGACGAGAAGTCGGCGCACGGAATGCAAGAAGATGTTGTTCTTGATCGTCTCGTAGCGAAGGCTGTTACTGCCAGCGATGTTGAAGGCAAGTCCTTCCTCGACTTGGGTATCGGTTCGAACATTTCGCGTCAGCTCGCATCCATGGGTGCAGAGTCGCCGTTCCCCATTCAGGCAGCAACCATCCCCGACGTTCTCGCCGGCAAGGATGTTCTTGGTCGCGGAAAGACCGGATCGGGCAAGACCATTGCCTTCGGTGCGCCCCTCGTTGAGCGCCTCATGGAAAACAATGGTGGCAAGGACCGTCAGATGGGCCGCAAGCCGCGCGCCCTCATCCTGGCTCCGACCCGCGAGCTTGCTCAGCAAATCGACCGCACCATTCAGCCCATCGCTCGTAGCGTTGGTCTGTTCACGACGACCATCGTCGGCGGCGTTCCCCAGTACAAGCAGGTTGCTGCGCTCACCCGTGGTGTCGATGTCATCATCGCGACCCCCGGCCGTGTGGAAGACCTCGTTGAGCAGGGTCGTCTCGACCTCAGCCACGTGAAGGTCACTGTTCTCGACGAAGCTGACCACATGTGCGACCTCGGGTTCCTCGAGCCCGTTCAGCGCATCCTGCGCGAGACCAGCGAGGGCGGACAAAAGCTGCTGTTCTCCGCAACTCTCGACAAGGGTGTTGCCACGCTCGTCAAGGAGTTCCTTGTTGACCCGGCCGTGCACGAGGTTGCTGGTGAAGACCAGGCTTCTTCCACGATCGACCACAAGGTTCTGCTCATCGAACAGCGCGACAAGCGCGCCATCATCAAGCAGCTCTCTGCAGGCACGGGCAAGACCCTCGTCTTCACCCGCACGCGTGCGTTCGCTGAAGAAATGGCTGAGTTCTTGAGCATGGGCGGCACCCCCGCCACGAGCCTTCACGGTGACCTCAACCAGGCGCGTCGTACCCGCAACCTGCAGATGCTCACGAGCGGCAAGGTCAACGTGCTCGTCGCGACCGACGTTGCAGCCCGCGGCATCCACGTGGATGACATCAGCCTCGTTATTCAGGCTGACGCTCCCGAGGAGTACAAGACGTACCTGCACCGCGCCGGCCGTACCGGTCGTGCCGGCAAGGTCGGAACCGTTGTCACCCTCATCCCGCGCAACCGTCGTCGCAAGATGGAAGAACTCCTCGGCCGCGCCGAGATCGATGCAGAGTCGGTCGACGTAGCGCCCGGTGACAAGTTCATCGACACGCTGGCTGCGCTGTAACAAGCACCCCGCTCACTCGAGCACAAGAAAGCCCCGGATGCCCCACTCGCGTGGTCGGCAGCCGGGGCTTTCTGCGTCTCACTCAATCGCCTTGCTGCGAGCCGTCTCATTTCGTGAGCCACCGCTGTCTCGTAGAATCGCAGCATGAACGAGAAGCCATCACTGGCAGCACGTGCGGGTTCAGCGCTGGGGCACGCCACTAGCTCCGCAGCGCACGGAACGCGCGAAGCGATCCGTAAGAACCCCAAGGCGAACCGCGTTTATCGCACCACCGTCGGTGTCGTGGGCGGAACGACCGTTGCGCTCGGTGTGGTGCTCATTCCACTACCTGGCCCCGGTTCCCTTGTGGCCATTGGCGGGTTGGCGCTTCTCGGTACCGAATTTGAGCCAGCGAAGAAGGCCAGCGCCAAAGCAAATGCTGTCGCCCGCAAGGCGCTTGTCGCAGCGAATGAGAAGCGCAAGCGACGAGCGGCTCGGCGAGCCGCCGCCGATGCCGCCGCCGATGCCGCCGCCGATGCCGCCGCCGATGCCGCCGCCGAGGCGGAGGCCGGGGCAGAGGCAGGGGCAGCTGAGGCTGAAGCCGCAGCCACTCACCGGGCCGACGCCTAAGGCGTCATCGCCGGGCCAAGGCCTGAGCCGCATCATGCAGGCATTCGACAAAGGCGCCTGTGACTCTGTCGTCATGACGGGCGGCGCGAACCGCGATAAGGCGAGATGTCGGTGATCCGGTGAGCGGAATCGCCACAATCGACGGCGGCAGCAGATGGCGCACCGATTCTGGCAGGATGCTCGTGCCGACTCCCGCCGCCACGAAACCTAGTGCCGTCTCCTGATGCACGACCTCTTCGACGACGTTGATAACGCCGGCGGTGGCATTGAATACGGCAGAAACCCGGTCGACGTAGCCCGGCATCAGCGCTCGCGGATACGTGACCATCGGAATTTCGACAATCTCGTCGGCGGACACTTCGCTGCGATGCGAGAGCGGATGATCGGCCGGGAGGCAGGCTACTAAGAGTTCCTCGAAGACGACTTCGGCGATCAACTCGGTCGACGGGTCAGTGCTGGTAGGTAGCTCATCGCGAACGATGGCGACGTCGAGCGTTCCCGCGAGGAGGCCCGCGATCTGTTCCCCCGAGGTGAGCGGCCGAAGATCAAGGGTGACGTGGGGGCGACGGGCGCGAAACAGCTGAACCACCCCGGGCAGCACGGTGTAGTTTGCGGAGCTGACGAATCCGACGGTGACTCTGCCGGATAGCCCTTCTGCATACTCCCGCATCTCATCCTGAACCGTGTTCACGCTGCTCATAATCGACCGCGCGCTCGCTTGCAGATGAACACCGGCCGGGGTGAGCCTCACCGATCGAGTGCTGCGCTCGAACAGCGTTGTGCCGAGTTCTTCTTCGAGGCGACTCACTTGAACGCTCAGCGGAGGCTGCGACATGTGCAGTCGTTCGGCCGCTCGTCCGAAGTGGAGCTCGTCGGCTACGGCGAGGAAATAGCGCAGCTGACGAAGTTCCATCTCCGAATAATAGGCGGACAGTATTACCGGCATATTTCGGCAATATTACGAGCGTTTCGCTATCAATCCGGGTCAAAAACGGTATTGGAGGTGCACGCAATATCTATGGATACTTTCCCTAACGCACCCCGATCCAAAGGACATTCCGTGACATCTTCCGAGCCGACCGAGACCGTACCCAGCACGCGAATCGACATGTTGTACCTGAGCGAGCCAGAAGTGATTGCCGCTGGAGTCAAAGACATGGCGCGCTGCATGGAAGTGATGGAAGAAGTGCTCGTCTTGGTCGCTAAGGGTGACTACCGAATGGCCGGCAGCTCAGCGAACTCCCACGGTGCCCAGATCAGCTTCCCCGAATCCTCACCCTTCCCCGGGATGCCGTTGGATGCGGCCGACCGCCGCTTCATGGCCATGCCGGCCTATCTGGGTGGCCGCTTCGATACCGCCGGAGTCAAGTGGTACGGCTCGAACATCGAGAACCGGGAGCAGGGGCTGCCCCGATCCATTCACCTCATTGTTTTGAACGACAAGGTGACGGGGGCGCCGTTCGCGATCATGTCTGGCAACCTTGAGAGTGCCTACCGCACGGCGGCCGTGCCCGGAGCAGCGGCGAAGAAGCTGGCCCCGGTCAACGCGAAGTCGCTCGGCATCATCGGTCCTGGCGCCATGAACAAGAGTGCGCTGCACGCGATGACCACCGCGCGTCCGACGCTCGACACGATCCGTATCAATGGTCGTCGACGTTCGACTTCGGAAGCTTTCGCGGCCTACGTTTCGCAGAACTACCCGCAGTTCACCACCATCGAGATCGCCGAAACGATCGAGGCTGCCGTTCGGGATTCCGACATCGTCTCAGAGGCTGTTACCGGTCTCGTCGGTTCGGAAAACTACCCCTACATCGACGGCGACTGGATCAAGCCCGGAGCATTTCTGAGCCTGCCCGCGAACCTCAAGATGGACAAGGAATACACCCTCTCCGGCAAAGCTCGCCTCATCGCTGACGCAAAGCCGATCTACGAGGCGTGGGCAGAGGAATATCCGGCCCCGTCTCATGAGACGGCGTTTGGCATGATCGGGCTCTACTGGCAAGACCTCATCGACGCCGGCGACCTTGACGAATCTCGAGTCGTGAACATCGGCGATGTCTTTGACGACAGTGTTGCGGGTCGCGAATTCGACGAACAGCCGGTGCTGTTCAGCGTCGGCGGGATGGGCGTCGAAGACGTCGCGTGGGCAAAGACCGTCTACGAGAACGCGCTCGAGCTTGGCATCGGTACGAAGCTCAACCTCTGGGATTCGCCCAACCTTTCGTAGCCACGAAACGGCAGAGCGCGGCGTCTCTCGCTCTGCCTCGTCAGCACCACGGCCGTATCACCCGCACGACCCGCACGACCTGCGTCACCCGTAAGGCCCGTGACACCTGCATGACCTGCATCACCTGCATCACCTGCATCACCTGCACCACCCCTCTATGGCCCACCGTCCTGGTGCGCCCCAACCCTGTGGAGTGAAAAGTGGATTCTGGAAACGTCGCCTGGATATTGACCAGTGCAGCACTCGTTGCGCTGATGATCCCGGGCCTAGCCCTGTTCTATGGCGGGATGGTCTCCTCCCGTCGCATTCTCAACATGATGATGATGTGTTTCGGCGGTGCAGCGCTCGTCGCCGTGCTGTGGGTCGCGTTTGGGTACTCCGCAGTCTTCGGGGACTCCCTCGGTGGCCTTGGTCTGCTCGGTGATCCGCTCGAGTTCGCCGGACTCGACGCAGCCCTTACTGATGATCCGGATGCCGGCATCCCGCTCGCCCTCTTCGCTGCATTCCAGCTGCTGTTCGCTGGGGTGACGACGGCGCTCGTGGCGGGCGCTGCAGCAGGCCGGATGAAGTACGGAGCCTGGCTCCTCTTCGCCGGCCTCTGGGCAACCTTTGTGTACTTTCCGATCGCGCACTGGGTTTTCGCTTTCGATAGCGATACTGCGCTGGGCGGCTGGATTGCCAACGCTCTCGGTGCCGTCGACTTCGCTGGTGGCACGGCCGTACACATGAACGCCGGTGTTGCAGCGCTGGCGCTGGCGATCGTCTTGGGAAAGAGCAAGGACTGGGGCAGCCCGGTTCGACCGCATAACCGGCCGCTCGTTCTCATTGGAGCGGGTCTGCTGTGGATCGGCTGGTACGGCTTCAACGCCGGATCCGCCCTTGCTGCCGGTAACGCCGCCAGTGTCGTCTTCCTCAACACAACGGTTGCTGCCTGTGCCGGTCTGCTCGGCTGGGCCGCTGTTGACCGTCTTCGTCATGGAGCAGTAACCAGCCTCGGTAGCGCGTCTGGACTGATTGCGGCTCTCGTCGCGATCACCCCGGCCTGTGGCGCGGTGTCACCGCTCGGTGCGATCGCGATCGGTGCGATCGCTGGTGTGGTCTGCTGCTTAGCTATCGAGTGGAAGTTCCGTCTCGGGTTCGACGATTCGCTTGACGTCGTCGGAGTTCACCTCGTGGGCGGCATCATCGGAACCCTTCTCATCGGTTTCTTCGCAACTTCAGCAGCGCCGAACGGTCGCGCTGGACTCTTCTATGGCGGCGGCTTCGAACTCCTGGGAGTGCAGAGCGTGGCTACCATAGCCGTGCTGGTCTACTCCTTCGCTGTGACCTGGCTAATTGCGAAACTGATCCAGAAAACGATCGGACTGCGCATTTCTGAAGAGCACGAAATCACCGGCATCGATGAGCACCACCACGCCGAGCGGGCCTACGACGATGATGAGGTTGTTACCTCAGCTCGGACCGTCTGACCATGGAACGCGGTGCCGCAATTCGCCCCGTCAGAGAGCTGCCGGCGACGCGCTGGCGGAACGGGCTCGGGATGACCCGACAGGTGGCCTCCTCGTCTGGCAGCGAACAACCCGACTGGCGCATCAGTATCGCGACGGTCACTGACGGCACCGCGTTCTCCACCTTCTCCGGTTACGGCAGAGCATTCACGCCGCTCGCCGCCGGTCGAATCTCCTTGCTGCAGGGCGGCGTTGAGCTATCACCGGATGCCGACGGCGCTGTGCGCTTCGACGGAGGCGTCGCCATCTCCGCGCGGGTTCGCGGAGGGGCGTCGCTGGCGGTGAATGTGATGGCTCGCACGGGCCTTCACGAGTGTTCGCGCTGGCGCACCGTCACCGGTGACTTCGTCAACGATGACCCCAGTATTCGTGCGGTGATTCTTGCTGGCGGCGCTGTCGCGACCTTGGACGGCGTAAAGGTCTCAGCGCCGGCAGTGATCGAGCCCGGCAGTTTCGTGCAGTGCACTCGAGCACGGTTTCTGGAGATCCACATTTGTTCGACTACCACAGACTCTTCCTACAGACAGGGGCACCTCTCATGACTCGGATTATTGTCGTCGGCGCCGGCCTTGCCGGGTCGGCTGCGGCCTGGCGACTCGCTCAGGGCGGTCACGACGTCACCGTTCTCGAGCGCACGTCTCCCGCCAACGAATACGGCAGCTCCCACGGATCGGCGCGGATCTTCCGTTTCGCCTACCCCGAGCGTTTCTACACCGAGCTAGTGGTGAAGTCGGCGAGTGGGTGGAGCGAGTTGGAAGCCGCGCATGGCTCCCCGCTCATCACGAGTACGGGCGCGGTCGACTACGGCAGCAGCCGCAATCCTGAAAAGCTTGCCGAGATTCTGGCAGCGTCAGGAGTCAGCCATGAGCTGCTCACAGCGAGCGAGGCCCGTCAACGCTGGAACTTCGCGTTCGACACCGCAGTGCTGTGGCAGCCCGGCGCCGGCGTGATCGATGCGGAACAGTCCGTGGAGGCGATGCTCGCTCAGGCGCAAATGCTGGGGGCTGAAGTGCGCGGTGACACCACGGTCACCCAGGTTCTCGCTACCAACTCTGGCTACCGGGTCGCCACGGCGACGGGGGAGTTCTTCGAGGCCGAACAGGTAGTGATCGCCGCCGGCGGCTGGCTGCCTGATCTGCTGGGCGATCTTGCGCTGCCCAGCAGCTTTCTGCAGGCGTTCCCCGCGCTCGAAGTGCGCCAAGAGCAGGCCTTCCACTTTGAGTACCGAGACCGCGAAGTCGAATGGCCGACCTTCATTCACAAGACGGATGAGATCCAGGTCTACGGGCTACCGGGCGGGCGTGACGCCGACTTCCGCGGTCAGAAGGTTGCCGAGTACAACGGGGGCAAGAGCATCCGCTCGGCAGCTCAGCACGATCGACAGGTGGATCCGGCGAATCGTCGGCGAGTGGTTGAGTACGTCGAGCGGTACCTTCCCGGGCTCGTGCCCGAACCGTATGCCGAAACGACGTGCCTGTTCACGAACACCCCCAACGAGGACTTTGTCATCGATCGGGTCGACGGCATCACGATCCTCTCGCCGTGCTCCGGCCATGGCGCCAAGTTCGCCCCGCTGATCGGTGAACTCGCGGCCGCGCTCGTCGCGGGGGAGTCCGTGCCTGACCGTTTTCGCCCCGGCCTCCGTGCCGCAATCTAACAAAGCGAGATTTTTATGAATGATATCGACGCAGTTTCCCACGTCGCCGCACCGCACGCAGCACGAGCCGACACGGTTCCCAGCCTCCTCGCTGAGATTGAAGCAATCGGAGCCGATCGTCTGCGCGGCGGTTATTCGCGTCCCGTCTTTTCGGCAGCGGAACTTGAGCTGCGTGAGTGGTTTATCGCGCACGCTACCAAGCGTGGCCTCGACGTCGAGATCGATCAGGTCGGTACCATTCGCGCCTGGTGGCATACGCCCTCTCGGTCGACGACGGGTGCTGTGCTGACCGGCAGTCATCTCGATTCCGTTCCCGGCGGTGGAGCCTTCGACGGTCCGCTCGGAATCGCGTCGGCACTGGTCGCGGTCGATCTTCTCCGCGCTCGCGGTTTCGTTCCTGAGAAGCCTCTGGTCGTTGCGGCCTTCCCTGAAGAGGAGGGTTCCCGGTTCGGCGTCGCGTGCTTAGGCTCACGGCTGCTGACCGGGGCCATCACTCCGGAGCGCGCGCTCGCTCTTCGCGATAATGACGGCGATACCTTCGCTGAGGTGCTCACCCGCAACGGGTTCAGCCCCGAATTCGTCGGCCCCGATGTCGACGGCGTGCGTGCCTTCGACTCTTTCGTTGAACTCCACGTCGAGCAGGGGCGGGCGCTGGTTGATCATGATGCGGCTGTCGCAATCGGCTCCAGCATTCTGGGCCACGGTCGGTGGCGTGCCAGCATCCGTGGTGAAGGCAACCACGCGGGAACCACGCTGATGAGCGATCGGCGAGACCCCATGGTTGCTGCCGCGCGCGCTATCCAGACCATTCGGGATGCTGCGCGAACGACACCGGATGCACGCGCTACCGTTGGTCGGCTGCAACCGGTGCCGGGCGGCACGAATGTGATTGCGTCGCGGGTCGACTTCTGGATCGATGTTCGCCATCCGGATGATGGGGTCACCGCTGCGCTCGTGGAGTCGATTCGGAATGCTCTAGCGCTGATCGCGGCGGAAGAAGGATGCGAGGCAGAACTCACCGAGGAGTCCTTCAGTGCGACCACTCACTTCGATACCGCGCTGCGCGGCACGCTCGAATCGTTGCTCCCGGATGCGCCGGTGCTCGACACCGGTGCGGGTCATGACGCAGGAGTTCTCGCTTCTCTCATCCCGACGGCGATGCTTTTCGTGCGCAATCCCACCGGCATCTCTCACTCCCCAGAGGAATACACCACCGACCTCGACGCTCAACTGGGCGCCGAGAAGCTCGCCGATGTGCTGCAGGGGTTGCTCGTGGCGTAAAAGTTGCACGACTCGGCTGCTGCTGCTGCTGCTGCTGCTGCTGCTGCTGCTGCTGGCTGCTGCTGGCGGCTGCCGGCGCACTGTTGCCCGCTCGCTACTCCAGTGGGACCGGCGCAGACTCAGCGTGCAATCGCACCGAGCACAGCGGCCATCCGCGCTGGAAAGTTGTCGGGTACCGCGGCGGGCAGCGCATTGGTGGGGAACCAGCGCACGTCTTCGCTCTCGTCGCTGACCGCGACAGCAACATCCGGGGCGGCAAGGGCGACGAAACCGACATCCCAGTGGGCGGCGCACGCGAAGCCGCCGTGCAACTCGTGGCGGTCGAGATCGACGATGGCGTCCGAGCGCAGGGTGAGGTCGGCGATGCCGGACTCCTCCCGTGCTTCACGCAGGGCGGCATCCGCGACTGACGCATCCTGGGGTTCGAGGTGGCCGCCGAACTGCACCCAGAACTGCCCCTTGCGGTGAAAGCACAACAGCACGTTCTCATAGTCGGGGGAGAACACGAAGCAGGAGGCGGTGACGTGTTCGGGACCGCCGTCTCGCTTGAGGGCATCCGCTCCTCCGGCAGCGACGAAAGCGAGGTAGCGCTCGCGGACGGGAGACGCAGGAAGGGCCGCAAGGCTGGTCAGGAAGTCATCGGCGATCACTCAGCCATTATCCGTCGTCACCCCGGGGGCCTCTTTGCCAGTACTGCGTCGCGGAGTTTTGTCAGGGTACGACCGTACTGTTCAAGCATGACTTCTCATGATGAAACTCAAGACCAGCCGATGATGGATGGTGCTACCGAAGCTTCCGCGAGCGACAAGCAGCAGGGCAAGAAAGACCAGATGGAGTCTGATGCAGTGCGGAACGGCGCGCTCGAAGATAGCGCTCTCGAAGATGCCGCGCTTGAAGACAGTGTGCGCAGCGTTCGTGCGGTCGGCGAAGATCGGACCGCAGAAAGCGCAGACGGTGAGTAGAGCCCGCGTATAGCGGTCAGGTGCGCGTTGCTCATGTGACCGTTCGCGCATGCCCGTGTGCGCGGGAGAGATGCTAGCGCGTCTCTAATTGAACAGAAATGTGGCGGTCGTCGCAATAGTGCAATAGGGTATCGGCATGTCGGATACTCACAACGAACGTGCCCTCGAAGATGACATCGTTACCGACTTCAGTAAGCGGATGTCGTACGGCTCGTATCTAGAACTCGACACGTTGCTGAGCGCGCAGACTCCGCAAAGCAAGCCCGAGCATCACGATGAGATGTTGTTCATCATCCAGCATCAGACCACGGAGTTGTGGCTCAAGCTCGTGATTCACGAACTTCTGTCGGCCCGCGAACTGATCGCGACCGACAACCTGTCGATGGCGCTCAAGCACATCGCCCGCGTCAAGCACATCCAGCGCACCCTCACCGAGCAGTGGTCGGTGCTCGCGACGCTGACGCCGAGTGAGTATTCGCAGTTTCGCGACTACCTCGGTAGTTCATCCGGATTCCAGTCGTACCAATACCGCGCGGTCGAGTTTCTGCTCGGCAATAAGAACGCGGGGATGCTCAAGGTCTTCGAAGCGCATCCCGAAGCTCACGCCCTGTTGAGCAAGCTGTTGGCCGAGCCGAGCGTTTACGACGAGTTCTTGCGCTACCTCAGCCGCCACGGCTACGAAGTGCCTGAGGCCGTGCTCACTCGCGATGTCACGCGAGGCTACGAGCAAAACGACGACCTCATCGAGACCTTCCGCCACATTTACGACAACGAAAGCGAACACTGGCTCGCCTACGAAGCGTGCGAAGAGTTCGTCGACCTCGAAGACAACTTCCAACTCTGGCGGTTCCGACACATGAAAACCGTCATGCGCATCATCGGCATGAAGCGCGGCACCGGCGGCTCCAGCGGCGTCGGCTTTCTGCAGAAAGCGCTCGACCTCACCTTCTTCCCCGAGCTGTTCTCCGTGCGCACCGAGATTGGCCGCTCGTGAGCGCCGACCCAGCCTCCGAACCTGCCCTCAGCGTCGACTACGCCGTCGACGGCTACTGGCTGCGGGAGTGGCATGGCCCCGCCACGGTGCGGGTGAGCCCTCACGGCATCCGACCGATTTCGGATGCCGCCACCCCCACCGCAGTGCGTCTCCCGGGAGTGCTACTTCCGGGCTTTCGCGACGCGCACGTGCACCTCGGGCTGACGGAGCCGCGCGCTCTCGTGGCTGGCGGTCTCGCCGCCGTCGACGACTTGGGTGGGCACCCGGATCGCCTTCGAGAGTGGGCTGGCGATGATGCGGTGCCGGCCGTGCGCTACGCCGCGGCGTTCATCACCGCGCCGGGCGGGTATCCGAGCAATCGGGCCTGGGCGACGACGCTCGCGGTGGCTGAGGTCGAAACCGGCGAGCAGGCAATGGCGGCGGTCGCGGAGCAGCTTGCTGCCGGAGCCACATTCATCAAGGTCGCCCTCAATTCTGACGATGGCCCGGTCATCGACGATGACACCCTGAGCGCTCTCGTTGAGCACGCGCACAGCCGCGGCGCCGAAGTGGTGGCCCACGTGCAGGGTGTCGGCCAGGCGCAGCGTGCATTTGTCGCCGGAGCGGATCGCCTCGCCCATACGCCGTGGACCGAGAAGCTTAGCGACGCTCTGATCGCCGAGATGGTGCAACCGAATTCCCGTTTTCTTGCTGGCCGCCACTCGTGGATCAGCACCCTCGACATCCACGGCTATGGGCAGCGTGGTCGCGATTTTGCTCGGGCGAGCGACAACCTGAGCCGCTTCCATACCGCCGGCGGCGCCGTTCGCTACGGTACTGATCTCGGCAACGGTGACCTTCCTCCGGGGCTCAACGAGCGCGAGCTGACCGCGCTGCAGGATGCGGGCGTGCGCTACGACGCTCTCTTGCGGGCTCTCTGCTTGCCCGGATTCGGCAGCACCGTGAGCTACCTGCCAACCGTGCCGCGGGCGGATGCGAATCTCGCGTCGTGGCTGATGACCGCCACCGTCGTGACCGCGCGCGAATTGCTGCACCCCGAGTTTGCTGCCAGCGCAGCACGGGTGGCCGCCACGAACTACGGCGGCGACGAGGCCGTTTCTGCCGCCACAACTCCCATCCCGACCGCCTGGAGGATCGACCTATGACCGACACGACCGCACCTTTTGACACAAGCGCCGAAGCGGCGGCAGCCTTCGATGCCGCCGATCCGCTCAAGCAGTACCCGGCCAAGTTCGTGCGCTCCGCCGAAGTGCAGGCGTACCTCGACGGCAACTCGCTCGGGCGACCCACCACTGCGAGTGCCGCCCGCCTGGCGGAGTTCGTTGACGAGCAGTGGGGCGGCCGCCTCATCCGCGGCTGGGACGAGTCCTGGTACGAACTGCCCTTGACCCTCGGCGACCGCCTCGGTGCTGCAACGCTCGGCGCAGCTCCCGGCCAAACCTTCATCGGCGACTCGACGACCGTCGTGCTCTACAAGCTGATTCGCGCTGGTCTCAGCGCTCGCCCCGACCGCAGCGAAATCGTCATCGACACCGGCAACTTTCCGACTGACCGCTACCTCGTCGAGGGCATTGCGGCCGAACTCGGTAAGACCTTGCGCTGGATCGACCCCGCGAGCGACGGGGGAGTCACCGCTGACGAGATGAAGGCCGCCCTCAACGAGAACACCGCGCTTGTCGTGATCAGCCACGTTGCCTACCGTTCGGGCCATCTCGCCGACATGCCCGGCATCACCGCGCTTGTCCACGAAGCGGGCGCTCTCGTGCTCTGGGATCTCTGCCACTCCGCCGGAGTCGTCGAGACTCAGCTCGATGACTGGGGCGTCGACCTTGCTGCCGGATGCACGTACAAATACCTCAACGGAGGCCCGGGCTCCCCAGCCTTCGGCTACGTACGTGCCGAGCACATCGAGGCCATGACCCAGCCGATCCAGGGGTGGATGGGCAGCAACACCCCCTTCGAAATGGGCCCCGGTTATGCGCCCCACGACGGCATTCGTCGCTTCATCAGTGGCACGCCCTCGATCGTCGGCTCGCTCGCGATGCAAGACATGCTCGGGCTCATCGAAGAGGCCGGTATCCCCGCGATCCGTGCCAAGTCCATCGCCCTCACCGAATACGCGCTGGCGCTCATCGACGAACTGCTCGTGCCGCTCGGCGTTACCCTCAGCTCGCCCCGGGATGCCGCCGAACGCGGCAGCCACGTCACGATCGACCACGAGAGCTTCGCCGCAGTGAACGCCGAACTCTGGAAGCAGGGGATCATCCCTGACTTCCGTCGACCCCACGGCATCCGTCTCGGATTATCGCCGCTCTCGACAACCTTCGCCGAAGTTCAGTTGGGCATCGCCGCCATTCACGAGCAGCTCACCCAGTAATCGCCCGTGATTCTGGATGACTTCGACTCCCGCCCGGGGAGTGCGACCTCGCTACTGCGCACCTTTGTGGGCTCGCAACTGCGTCAGCTCGGGGGCTGGATCTCGTCGGCGCATCTCGTGCGCATCCTCGAGGCGCTGGGAGTACCGGCCAATGGCGCTCGCAGCGCCATCGCACGAGTGAAATCCAAGGGGCTCCTTGTGCCAGAAATGGCGCACGGCCAGCAGGGCTATCGGGTGAACCTCGAAGCCGTGCCGATGCTTGAGAGTGGCGATCGCCGCATTTTCAACTTTCGCCAGCAGCGCGAAGCTGACCAATGGTGTCTCATCTCGTTTTCCATCCCGGAGTCGCGCCGGGATGCCCGCCACCAGTTGCGGCGTCGTCTCGGCTGGATCGGCTGTGGCACCGTCGCGACCGGGCTGTGGATCTGCCCCGTTCACCTAAAAACAGAGGTCTTGGGCATCCTCAACGACCTTGATCTCAGCGACTGCGCGACGCTCTTTATCGCCGGCCGCCCCGATGCAAATCGCTCGTTTGCGGATGCCGCAGCCGAGTGGTGGGACTTAGACCGCTTGCGTGAACTACACGACCGCTTTCTCGCGCAGCACTCCGCTCTAGTCGGCCCCGCGTCGAGCGACGCCGAAGCCTTTGCGTGTTACATCCACGCGCTGGATCAGTGGAGGGTCATCCCGTACCTCGACCCCGGGCTGCCGAATTCGGCGCTGCCCGCGGACTGGCCGGGGCAAGCGAGCCTCGATCTCTTCGGCCGCCTTTCGCGCTCGCTCGCGGCGCGTGCCCACGCTTTCGCCCGCTCCAGCGCACGCTGAGGGTGCATTCACTCCGCGAGGAGAGGGCGTGAGCCGGAGCAGTCCTGTGTCATCGGAATGCGCGGCTGATCGCGCTGCCCATCTGGAAGAGGGTGAACCACACCAGAAACTTTTGGGCAGGGCGAAACGGTAATCCGACGAGCCTGCGCCATCCAGGGTGGCGAGTCCACGAGGTGGTGATCGTGATCTGGGTGCCGCCGGCCGCGGGCTCCAGCGAGAACTCTGTCAGCACAGAAACGCTGTGAGGAGAGTCGGGGTAGGCGAAGCGCCAGGCGCTGTAGTCGGGGCGGTCCGCTGCCACGAATTCGATACTGCGGCGACGAAACTGGGGCTTCGTCTTGAGCGGCTTGCCGTCCGGCCGCCTTGTGGGTGTTTGGCCTTGCCAGACATCGCCAATCTCTGGCTCCCGCTGGTCGTGATCAATGGAGCCGACGCCCATCTCCCACTCGGGGATCTTTGTCGGGTCTGTAAGAAACTCCCACACTGCGTCGAGAGATGCCGGGACGAATGTCTGTCTTGTTCCAGAGACACGGCCCTTCACCGCTGGCGTGGGTGCCGCGGGGGGCGTGGTCGATGCCTCTGGCATGTCGTACTGATCGAGACGTTCCAACACGGCATCGGCCGTCGTGCCAAGACGATCAAGAATATTGGTGATCAGCCCACTGGGCTCTGCTGCGAGCTCGCGGAGCACCGCTGAGGCGTCGCCCTTGTTGCCTCGGGAGCTAGCGCGAGCAATGAGGTCGGTGGCGCGGGTGCTCCACTCATACCCGTTCGTTTCGTGGAACACGATCCTTCCCGCTTCGGGGAACGCGGCCTCGATGCCGAGGGAGGCCAACTGAGTCTCATGCTGATCTTCGACTGCACGGCGGGCGGCGTCCATAGTGAGGCCTAGGCTGCGCAGCGCCTGCCCGCCGGACTGTTCGTTGACGATGAGCGCGAGGAGCAGATGTTCGAGATCGGCTTGGCGAAGCCCCAGCCGGGACGCTTCTTCCATGGCGACAAGGGAGAGGGATTGAGAGGTCTGGGCACTGCGAACGAACTTGTTCATGCGTTCTTCCTCGGCATCGGGATCGTCGGGTCGACCCGTTTGGCATGCTTCTTGTGGGCGGCTTGTCGGGATACTCCAAGAGCGTCAGCGACGTCCTGCCACGTCATGCCGGAGCGCAGTGCGGCCTCGACCTGGCGCAGTTCTAGGGTGTCAGCCAGCATGCGCAGTGAGGCCACTGCGCGAAGCCCCGACCTGGGGTCACGGGTGTCGGAGGCAACCGCTGCGATCTGGGAAGATTCCATGCTGTCAACCTACGTTGCTAATCGTCGCGGTGTCAACCAAGGTTGCTCAGGCAATTCAGTAGTCCATCTCAACCGCGCACAATAACAATGGGTTACGCGCACATGAGCAATCCGTTTAAAACCTTGGAATGAGCTGTGGGCGGGGCTATCGTCTCAAATACCCCTGTAATGGGGTAGACCGCCGATTTCCTAATTCATAAGGGGACTGCCCGCTATGCATCCACGAAGTAGCCGGCCACTGCGATTCACGATCGGGGCTCTTGCCACGTCGTGCGCTATCGCATTGACCACAATCACAGCTCCGGCCGCCCTAGCCGCCGAAGTAACAGCAACTATCGCCGACGTTCAAGGCACTTCTGCCGCGAGCACCATGGTCGGCAACACCGTCACCGTCGAGGGCGTTGTCACCGCTGACTACCGTGGGGCTTCTGGCTACCGCGGGATCGTCATCCAGACTCCGGGATCGGGTGGCGAAACCGATGCCACGCCGGGCGCCTCCGATGGAATCTTTGTCTATCTCGGCAGCGCCAACCCCGCCGTCTCTCTCGGAGACAAGGTCACCGTTACCGGTGCCGTCGATGAGTACTTCGGGCTGACTCAGCTCGGTTCGGTCTCTGCAGTCGAACTGGTCACGGCCGCGGCTGACCTCGACCCGGCAGACCTCGTTCAGGCCTCTGCCCTCGACGCCAGTGTTGTTGGCGCCGACCGCGAGTCCCTTGAGTCGATGCTCGTCACTCCCACCGGCGACTACCTCGTGAGCTCCAGCCACCAGCTGTACAACTACGGCACCCTCTGGCTCAGCCCAGAAGAGCTCGCTGTCAAGAGCACCGAGACTACGGATGCCGGAGCCGACGCCGCCGCGATCGCCGCCGCTAACCGTGCCAGCCGCATCTTCCTCGATGACGGCTACAGCAGCCAGATCTCGTCTAGCTCGCACCCCGGTGAGCAGCCGTACTTCTCGGCCGACACTGTCGTGCGCAACGGTGACACCGTTGCGTTCCCGGCGAACCCGTACGTTCTGAGCTACGGCTTCGACGACTGGCGTTTGCAGCCGACCGTAGCGATCAACGATGCGAGCCCGGCGGAATACCGCCCCACGTTCGAGTCCACGAACCCGCGTGAAGAATCGGCCCCTGTCGTTGGTGGAGACTTCAAGGTTTCGGCCTTCAACGTCTACAACTACTTCACCACGCTGAAGAGTGAAGATTCGGATGCTCGTGGCGCTGCCACTGCTGAAGAGTTCGCTATCCAGCAGTCGAAGATCGTCGCGGCTATCAACTCGCTCGACGCGGATGTCGTCGGCCTGATGGAGATCGAAAACTCCATCAAGCTGGGCGGAAACCTCGACGAAGCGCTCAGGGATCTCGTCGGTGCGCTCAATGCTGCTGCCGGGGCGGGAACGTGGGACTACGTTCGCACGCCTGCAGCGCTCAACGATGCTGCGATCACCGACTTCATCACGAACGCGATCATCTTCAAGCCTGCTGCGGTCACCCCTGCGGGCGACAGCTTCACGCAGGTTGACGAGACCGTCTGGGACATCGCGCGCGAGCCGATCGCTCAAACCTTTGAGTCGAACGGCGAGCTCATCACGGTGATTGCTAACCACTTCAAGTCAAAGGGTGGCTCGGGAACCGAGCCGACCGACGGCCAGGGCTACTTCAACGTGGAACGCGTTGAACAAGCGAATGCCGTCAAGGACCTCGTTGACTCGATCTCTGCAGACGAGACCAAGAGCGAGAATGTCGTTCTTCTCGGTGACTTCAACGCTTACTCCGAAGAAGACCCTATCCAGGTCTTCACCGAGGCCGGCTTTGTTGACACTCTCGCCGCTGAAGGCGACAACGAGTACACCTACAGCTTCGATGGTGAACTGGGGTCACTCGACCACATCATCGTCTCGCCGTCGCTCGCTGAGCACGTGACCGATGCTGCTGTCTGGAACATCAACTCGCCCGAGTGGTCTGACCGCGGCTACGCCTTTGGTGCGGCCGAAGCGGGAACGGTCTTCCGTTCGAGCGACCACGACCCGATCAGCATTGGCCTCAGCACTGAGGCTGCGCCGGTCGAGATCGAGATTCTCACCACGAACGACTTCCACGGTCGCATCGAAGTTGACCGCGGCATCCCGGGAGCAGCAATGCTCGCCGGAATGGTTCGGTCTTGGGAATCACAGAACCCCAACACCACGTTCGTCGGTGCCGGTGACTTCGTCGGAGCCACGACGTTTACCTCGTTCATCCAGAACGACCAGCCCACGATCGACGTGTTGAACGAAATCGGGCTCGACACGAGTTCGTTCGGTAACCACGAGTTCGACCAGGGCCGTGCCGATGTCGACGACCGCATCTTGGATGCCGCCGACTGGCCTTACCTTGCGGCGAACATTTACGACCGCGAGACCAACGCTCCCGCGTACGACGAGTACTTCCTGCAGGAGTTTGAAGGCGTCACCGTTGGCTTCATCGGTGCTATCACCGAAGACCTCAACGAATTGGTTAGCCCCGAGGGAATCGCGTCGCTCGAAGTTCGCGGAGTGGTCGAAGAAGTTGACCGCGTAGCGGACTACCTCACCGACGGAAACGACGCCAACGGTGAAGCCGACGTTCTCGTTCTCCTGATTCACGAAGGTGCGGCATCCACTGATATCGCCGCTTCGATGGATGACTCGGCATTTGGTCAGATCGTCACCGACGTGAGCCCGGAGATTCAGGCCATCGTTTCGGGCCACACCCACCTCGCCTACGACCACGAGATTGCGGTCGATGGCATGGACGACCCACGTCTGGTGATTTCTGCCGGCCAGTACGGTTCGTACTACGGTCACTTCGACCTCAACGTCGACCCGGCAACGAAGGAGATCATCGACTTTGACGCTGAGGTTCTGCCGATTGAGGGCTTCGAGCCGGATGCTGCAGTGCAGGCCATTGTTGACGAAGCAACCGCCGCCGCTGCCGAACTCGGCAACGCTTCAGTCGGTGAAATCTCCGACAGCATGTACCGTGCGGTGCAGACTCCGACGGAGGCAGCGCCGTTCCCCGAGAACCGCGGTGGAGAGTCGACCATCGGCAACTTTGTTGCTGACGTTCAGCTCTGGGCAGCATCCGATTCAGGTGCCGAGATCGCGTTCATGAACCCCGGTGGTTTGCGCACCGACCTCGTGTACGAGTCCTCGAATGAGAATGACCCCGACGGCAACGTCACGTACCGCGAGGCTGCGAATGTGCAGCCCTTCGGCAACACGCTCACGACGATGTCGCTGACGGGTGCTCAGATCAAGTCGGTGCTCGAAGAGCAGTGGCAGCCCGAGGGTGCCCAGCGTCCGTTCCTCAAGCTCGGTGTTTCGGAGGGGCTCACGTATTCGTACAACCCCGCCGCAGCGCAGGGTGAGCGAGTGACCGCGATGTACCTCAACGGTGTCGCAGTGGATGTTGCAGCCAGCTACACGGTGGTTGCTAACTCCTTCCTCGCGGCCGGTGGTGACAACTTCGCCACTCTCGCTGAGGGCACGGATCGCGCCGACAGTGGCCGCGTCGACCTGCAGTCCATGGTCGAGTGGTTCGAAGAGAACACAATTGCTGACCCGCCGCTCGAACAGCGCGCGATTGGTGCTGTTGTTTCGGCTCCGGATGCTGACGGCTACAACCCCGGAGACGATGTCACACTCGACCTCTCGTCGCTCACCTTCAGCCGCGGCGGCTCTGACGCCACCACGGTCGAGGTTTCGGTTGATGGCGACGTGCTCGGTTCGGCAACGATCGACCGCACCATCGTCGACACCACGGATGAGCAGGGCCGCGCTAGCGTGACCGTTACGATCCCCGCCGGCGTACCTTCGGGCACGCTTGCGCTGACCGTCACGGTTCCGGGAACGGATACCGCTGTCGTGGTTCCGATCGAGGTTGCGACCACGGCTGAAGCCGTCGAGAACACGAAGGCTCCGGGCATCCGGGGCAACGTGCAGGTGGGCAAGACGGTGAAGGCCACGAACGGCAACTGGAGCGTAAAGTCACCGGACTACAGCTACCAGTGGCTGCGCGATGGTGAGCCGATCGCTGACGCGACCGACAGCCGTTACCGCATCACGACCGACGACATCGGAACCGAACTGAGCGTGCAGGTCACGGCCAGCAAGGACGGTTACTCGGATGGCGTAGCTGAGTCCGACGCACAATCGGTGGAGAAGATCTCCTCGAGTGTCCGTTCGAGCCTCTCCTCCTGGTTCGTCTGGGGCAACCGCTCCGTCACGGCGGATGCGAGCGTCAAGGTTGGCAAGGATGGCACGACCGCGGGCGAGGTGACCTTCTACGACGGTCGCACCGCCGTCGGCACGAGCACGGTAGACAAGCGCGGCAATGCCTCGCTGAAGCTGCCGAAGCTCAGCCGTGGCATCCACTTCATTACGGTCGAATACTCCGGTAACGACACGGTGGAGTCGAGCTCTAGCTTCCCGCGACTGGTGTTCGTCTTCTAGATAACGCCCGGCAGCTAGCCACACAATGCGAAGAGGGTCCCGCGCTGCGGGGCCCTCTTTCGCGTTGCGCCTGTTGCAGAATTTTCCAGATTGATGAAATAAAGTTGGCCCGCTGATTGCTACTAACTATGGTGAGCAAGCTCCCATCGATCTCCAACCTGCGAAGGAACCCCTGAATCATGGCTAGTCGTATCTATAAGAACGTCACCGAACTTGTCGGCAACACTCCTCTGGTTCAGCTGAACTCAGTAACGGATGGTGCTGGCGCTACGGTTCTCGCGAAGCTTGAATTCCAGAACCCTTCGGCCAGCGTCAAGGACCGCATCGGTGTTGCGATCATCGACGCCGCCGAGAAGGCCGGTGCGTTGAAGCCCGGCGGCACCATCGTTGAGGGCACCAGTGGTAACACGGGTATCGCGCTCGCCATGGTCGGCGCTGCTCGCGGTTACCGCGTTGTACTCACGATGCCCGAGAGCATGAGCAAGGAACGCCGCATGTTGCTGCGCGCCTTCGGTGCCGAGCTGGTTCTGACCCCCGCCGGCGAAGGTATGCGCGGCGCAGTTGAGAAGGCTGCCGAGATCGTTGCCAACACGGAGGGCGCTGTAGCGGCTCAGCAGTTCGCCAACGCTGCGAACCCCGCCATTCACCACGCCACCACGGGCCCCGAAATCTGGAACGACACCGACGGAACGGTCGACATCTTCGTTGCCGGCATCGGAACCGGTGGAACAATCACGGGCGCGGGCAGCTTCCTCAAGGAGCAGAACCCCGGGATCAAGGTCGTCGCGGTTGAGCCTGAAGAGTCCGCTATCCTCAACGGAGGAGCCCCCGGCCCGCACAAGATCCAGGGAATCGGCGCCAACTTCGTGCCCGAGATTCTTGACCGCGATGTCTACGACGAGGTTCTCGACGTCAACATCACGCAGTCCGTCACCATGGCCCGCCGCCTTGCTGCCGAAGAGGGCATCCTCGCCGGTATCTCCTCGGGAGCCACGGTTCACGCCGCTCTCGAACTGGCCAAGCGCCCCGAGAACGCCGGCAAGACCATCGTCGTCATCATCGCGAGCTTCGGTGAGCGTTACCTCTCGACGCTTCTGTACGAAGACCTCGTCGACTAAGACGTTTCGCCTCAACCGCTGATCGCTAACCACCACTAACGACGGATCTCCCTATTGTTTGCTCGAACTCGTGAAGACATTGCTGCTGTGCGCCGGCGTGATCCGGCAGCCCGCGGCTCCTTCGAGATCTGGCTGACCTATTCGGGAATGCACGCCGTGTGGGGTTATCGGTTTGCGCACTGGTTGTGGACTGCGCGGGCATTCTTCCTTGCCCGCGTGGTCTCCCAGTACGTTCGTTTCTTGACGGGCGTAGAGATTCACCCCGCGGCCCAGCTCGGCCGCCGCGTGATCATCGATCACGGCTCCGGTGTCGTAATCGGTGAGACGGCCATCGTCGGCGACGACGTTCTCATCTATCACGGCGTCACTCTCGGCGGCACGAGCGCCGAAGGCGGCAAGCGCCACCCCACGCTCGGCAATGACATCGTCGTGGGTGCGGGTGCCGCGATCCTGGGCAACATCACGATCGGTTCCGGGTCCGTCGTGGGTGCTGGCGCCGTTGTCGTTGCGGATGCTCCCGCCGACTCTCTCCTCGTCGGTGCCCCCGCCGTCGCGCGCCCCAAGCGCGGAACCAAGGCCCCCGTCGACGATTTCGGCTACACCGACCCCGCGATCTACATCTAGCAGCCCCCTAGTCCGTCATCGACGGAGGCGACCAAGGTACTCACGATCTGGCGCAACAGTAAGTTATGCTCAGCGTTATGGTGACTACAGAGCTGCTGCCCGCTGATCCCGACGTTGGCGGCATCGTCGTCACGAATGTTGCTCGCTCCTTCGGTGATGTTCATGCGGTTAGAGATGCAAGTTTCGTCGCCGTGCCCGGAACGGTTACTGGCCTCATCGGTCCCAATGGTTCGGGCAAGACCACGCTCATGCTCATGCTGGCATCGTTGCTTAAGCCGGATGCCGGCAGCATCCGCATCGCCGGTTACGACCCCTTCGGTGAGACGGCCGAGGTCCGTTCGCGGTTGGGGTGGATGCCCGACGTGCTGGGATCGTGGGCGACGATTAGCGTGCGCGACACCTTGACTTACGCGGCGCGCATGTACGCGATGGACAAAGCCACGGCGGCGGCTCGAGCAGCGGAAATTCTCACGCTTGTTGATCTGGGCGATCTCGCCGACAGCCCGACCCGCGTTCTCTCGCGAGGGCAAAAGCAGCGGCTCAGTCTTGGCCGAGCACTCGTGCATGACCCTGCAGTGCTGTTGCTCGATGAGCCTGCTTCGGGCTTAGACCCCGTGGCGCGCGCGCACCTACGCACCCTCGTTCGTCGGCTTGCCTCCGAGGGCAAGACCCTTCTCGTCTCCAGTCATGTTCTTTCCGAACTCGATGAAATGGCGGATGGCGCCGTTTACCTCTCGAAGGGCGTCACAGCATCGGCGGAGGCGTTGGCGCGCAGTCGCGCCACGGCTCGACCCTGGCGCATCCGCTCGAGCGACGTGGCGGCACTGCGGGCGGCACTCATTGCGGACGGCATCGCGGAGGAAGCGATTGCGACCGACCGCACTGAACTGCTCGTGGCGCTCGACGGCGAAGCGGCAGCATCCGAACTTCTTGCTCGACTGGTCGGGGCAGGCGTTGCGATCAGCACGTTTGCGCCAGCTGTGGGCGATCTCGAACATGCCTTTATCGACTTGAGCTCGGAGGAGAGCAAATGAGCCCCTTCATCTCCGGCGTCGGAGTGATTCTGTCACTCGAGCTGCGCCAGCGCGTGCGCACGACGAGCTGGTACATCCTTCTTGCCGTCTTCGTCGCGCTCATCTTGATCGTGACGGTGCTGCTGTCATTCGCTCTGTACGGATTCGGCAGTGCAGACAACGGCGCCGCGGGGGTCTACTCCACCGTCATCTATTTCGTTCTGCTGTTGGGCACGCTCGTGGCACCTGCCTTGAGTGGCAACGCGATTAATGGCGATCGGGATGCCGGTACTCTCGCCACCACTCAAGTGACGCTCATCACCACCGGCCAACTGATCGTGGGCAAGTTTCTTTCAGCCTGGATCACGGCGCTCGCGTTTTTGGCGGCCGCCATCCCGTTCCTCGTCTACGCAGCTCTTGCTGGCCAGCTTCGCGCGAGCACCATCCTCGTGTCTATCGTTGTGCTCGCGGTTGAACTGGGCGTCGTTGCCGCGGTCGGAGTGGGGCTTTCGGGGCTTATGTCGCGCCCGCTGTTCTCCATCGTTGTGACGTATCTGGTCGTAGCGGCGCTGAGCGTTGGCACGATTATCGCCTTCACCCTTGGCGGGCTGGCACTGCAAACTACCGCGACTCAGACCGCGAGCTATGGCATGGAATACGACAGCTCCGGCAAGATAATTTCGTGTTCGGAGCCCGAAGAATATGACTACCAAACGCCCCGGTTCGACCTGTTTTGGGGTGCGCTCGCTGCAAACCCCTACGTGATCTTGGCGGATGCCGTGCCGACCACGTTCGACTCGAACGATCAGCCGACAGACCTTTTCGGCTATTTCAAGTTGACCACCCGCATGGCTCAAATTCCGCAGGACTACGGTTACGCCAACACCTGCGTCGTCGGAGAGTTCGATCAGTATCCCGATTCCCCGACCGCACGTAGCGTAATGGAGTCCACAACTCCGAGTTGGGCCGTGGGGCTCGCAACCCATCTCGTGCTCGCTGGGGCGCTGCTGATCGGCGCCTGGGCTCGTACCAAGACTCCGGCGGCAAAGCTGAGCCGCGGTAGCCGCATCGCCTAGACGACGCGGCCCTCGCGGGGTTAGCCCATCGTGTTAACGATGAGGCCGATGTGGGTGAAGAAGTTGAGCGCGCCGAACAGCAGGAATGCGACTCCGCCGAGAGCAAGGGCGATAGCCGTAACCCACTGAACCTTGGTGGGAGCGCTGCGGACGGCGAAGCTGCGGGTGGCAAACGGGAACAGCAGTGCTCCGAGGCCGACGAGCGCGAAGAGGCCCGACATGAAGATCGCTTCAACCCAGGGCCACTCGGCGAATGCACCAGAAATGGGCTCCTCGGGCGGGGCGGCGAAGAGTTGGAAGATCACTCCGGCGAACGCGATTGCTACGAGGGCAAGGCCGAGACCGAAGATAAGAACGCCGAGAGGCTCAGCGGTGCGAGCGATCGCGCGGGCGGCATCCTTGGATTCTTCGAGCACGGATGCGCGACGCCAGAGTACAAAGCTTGCGGCGAGAAGCAGCACGCCGAACGCGAGGCTGGGCTCGCCGAAGATGATGTTGTCGAAGGGGAAGTAGGCCGCGAAGGGCCACGTCAACGTCATGTGTGCGCCAGTCACGGTGAGAATGACGCCCAAGACTCCGAAGTTCACGGCATACCCTCGGAACTCCACGTCGGTTCCGGCCATGAGTTTGCGAGCAAACAACACGAGACTGAGCAGGCCTGCACCGGCAGCCACCGCCATGATCGTGTTGTAGGTCGGCATTTGCGTCCAGTCGATTACTAATCCTTGATCCATAATCGCCAGTTAACACCTCACCTCGGTACTAGTCAAAGTTGCCCATTCTGCCGTTAAGTGCGACGCGGTCGCAGGCCTCAGGTCTCATTCCGGTTGCGGTAGACAACTCTGTAGCGCAAGCGCTTGCATAACGGTGCGCGCGTGACCTAGCGTGAGTCATGAACACGCTCTCTTGATCTCCACAAGCGGGTGAGTTCAGAGCTGCAGTTGTTCCCCCGCACGCTGCTCGGTCTGCGGGCAAACCTCGACGAGGAGGATTTGTATGATTTCCCATAACTTTCGGCGGGCCCTAGTGCCCATCGCAACTCTCGGCGTGGCCAGCATGGTTCTCACGGGCTGCGCCTCCGGAACCAGTGGCACCGGTGGCCCCGGCGATGCGGGTGAAGCGGATGGCGTAGTCACCATCTACGGCACCATCGCCGACACTGAAGCTGAGCTTCTCGAAGAATCCTGGGCCGACTGGGAAGAAGCGAACGACATCGACATCCAGTACGAATCGAGCAAAGAGTTCGAAGCGCAGATCAGCATCCGCGCTCAGGGTGGCAATGCCCCTGACATCGCGATCTTCCCGCAGCCCGGCCTTCTCGGCGACCTCGCTTCGCGCGATTACATCCAGCCAGCACCCGAGGGTGTCGCCGCCAATGTCGCTGAGTACTGGTCAGAAGACTGGGCCGCGTACGGCACCACCGGAGACACCCTCTACGGTGCGCCCCTCATGGCCAGCGTTAAGGGCTTCGTGTGGTATTCGCCATCGCAATTCGCCGAGTGGGGTGTTGACGTTCCTGAAACCTGGGACGACCTACTGGCTCTCACGCAGACCATCGCCGACGAAACCGGAACCGCACCGTGGTGCGCTGGATTCGGTTCGGATGCCGCTACCGGCTGGCCCGGCACTGACTGGGTCGAAGACCTCGTGCTGCGCGAAGCTGGCGCTGACACCTACGACAAGTGGGTCTCGCATGAAATTCCGTTCAGCGATCCCGCGATCGTCTCGGCCTTTGATTCGGTCGGAGACATTCTTCTCAACCCCGACTTCGTGAATGCCGGCTTCGGTGATGTGAAGTCGATCAACTCCACGCCGTTCGGTGACCCGGCCCGCGCCCTCGGCGACGGAACCTGTGCGCTCCACCACCAGGCATCCTTCTTCGACGGGTTCATCCAGGACCCCAAGAACGGAAATGCCACGGTGGGCCCGGATGCTGACATCTGGGCCTTCGTGACCCCGTCCGTTGAAGCTGGCGGCAACGCCGTCACCGGTGGTGGCGAAATCGTCGGAGCTTTCTCCAACGATGAAGAGACCATCGCCGTGCAGGAATACCTGTCGAGCGCCGAGTGGGCGAACTCTCGCGTAGCTCTCGGTGGAGTTATCAGCGCCAACAACGGCCTCGACCCCGCTAACGCAAGCAGCCCCATCCTGCAGCAGGCTATCGAGATTCTGCAGAACCCGGACACGACGTTCCGCTTCGACGCTTCCGACCTCATGCCGGGTGTTGTAGGCGCTGGTTCGTTCTGGACCGGAATGGTCGACTGGGTCAATGGCAAGTCAACAGAAGAAGTGCTCTCGACCATTGACGCTTCGTGGCCCTCTGAGTAGAACTGTTCATAACTGAACGTGGGCTGGAGCAGCGATGCTCCAGCCCACACTCGAAAGGTCGCTCATGTCAGCTTTTCTCTCGTGGATAGCCACTCTCCCTTCGCTGGCCCAGATTCCGCTTGTGCTTCTGGCGTTCTTTGCGGTGATCGCGCTGCTGATCTTCTTCATCGAGATCGCTCCACGCAGCGGCCGTAAATACACGATCATTCGTGCAGCGGCCTGCGTCTTATTCCCCGCGCTTATCTTTCTAGCCCTCGGCTCCGTATTGTGGGCTGCCGCCGCAGCGGCTGTATTCGGCGGCCTCTTCTTCCTCCTCGATTACCGCTCCAAGCAGGGCGCTGGCTACTTGTTCCAGCTCGTTGGGTTCATGAGCCCCGCGGTATTTCTGCTGGCGATCGGCCTCATTTACCCCACGATTCAGACCACCATTCAAGCGTTCATGAACAGCCGCGGAACGCGATTCGTTGGCCTCGAGAACTTCATCTGGATCTTCACTCAAGACACCGGCATCCGCACCGTTCTCAACACCGTCGTGTGGGTATTGATCGTGCCGACGGTGTCCACGATCTTCGGTCTCGCTTACGCCGTCTTCATCGATAAGTCGCGCGGCGAGAAGATCTTCAAGATTCTGGTCTTCATGCCGATGGCAATCTCGTTCGTGGGTGCCAGCATCATTTGGCGCTTCGTCTACGCCGTGCGCCCCGAAGGGCAAGAGCAGATTGGTTTGCTCAACCAGATTGTGGTCTGGATGGGCGGGCAACCGGTCGACTGGATCTCCAATTCCCCGTGGAACACGTTTTTTCTCATCGTGGTGCTGATCTGGATTCAGACCGGTTTCGCCATGGTGATCTTGTCGGCAGCGATCAAGGGCGTTCCCGCCGAGCAACTGGAGGCCGCGGAGCTTGACGGCACCAACGCCTGGCAGCGCTTTATCAATGTGACCGTGCCGGGCATCCGGAGCTCATTGGTGGTCGTGCTCACGACGATCTCCATTGCCTCGCTGAAGGTCTTCGACATCGTGCGCACAATGACGGCCGGGGCGAACGAGACCAGCGTTATTGCGAACGAGATGTATTCGCAGTGGCAGGGCTTCGAGGTCGGGCGGTCTGCCGCCTTCGCTGTGGTGCTGTTCGTAATGGTGTTGCCGATTGTCGTGTACAACGCGAGACAGATCGCTAAGCAGAGGGAGATCCGATGACCGCGACAGTGCCCGCCAAGCTTCCGCTCGACAAGAACGCGAAAAAACAACTGGCGCGCGGCGAGAAAAACGGAGCCGCCAAGCGCACGAAGAAGCGCCTCACGAGCCGTGGGGCGACTATCGCCGCGCTCGTTATCGCGGTGCTCTGGACGACGCCGACGTTCGGACTCTTCGTGTCATCCCTTCGCCCGCCGGAAGAGATTCTGCGCAACGGCTGGTGGACGATCTTCCAAAACCCCGGGTTCACGCTCAATAACTACACGGAAGTTCTGGCGGCCGGAAACAGCACGCTGAACCTTGCCGGGGCGTTCATCAACTCGATCGCCATCACACTGCCGGCCACGATCTTCCCTCTCGTGATCGCCAGCCTCGCGGCCTACGCGTTCGCGTGGATTAAGTTCCCGGGACGCAATTGGATCTTCATCGGGGTCTTCGCGCTGCAGATCGTTCCACTGCAAATGGCGCTCGTTCCGCTGCTGAGCCTGTTCTCTCGCGGGCTCTCGATCGGCGACATCGAGCTCTTCTCCAGCCTGAATGCCTCCAACTCCTACTCTCAAGTGTGGATCGCGCACACGATCTTCGCGCTTCCGCTCGCGATCTTCTTGCTGCACAACTTCGTCTCCGAGATCCCCTCCGAGCTCATCGAAGCGGCACGAGTGGATGGCGCTGGTCACGGCCAAGTCTTCTTCCGCATCGTGCTTCCGCTGACAATGCCGGCGATCGCCTCGTTCGCGATCTTCCAGTTCCTGTGGGTATGGAACGACCTCTTAGTCGCACTAGTCTTCGCCGACGGACGCGTCGCTCCGATGACGAAACTCCTGGCGGAGATCACCGGTAGCCGGGGTCAAGACTGGAACCTGCTGACCGCCGGTGCCTTCATCTCGATCCTTGTGCCGCTGCTCGTGTTCTTCGCACTGCAGCGCTACTTCGTGCGCGGACTGCTCGCGGGTTCGACGAAGGGGTAGCAAGTCGAAGGCCGCGCGCTAGCCGCCAACCACGAGTAGTACGCTCGCGGCGATGCCGAGCACAATGCCCACATACTGCACGGGCGCGATCCGCTCCCGCAGCACGATCGCGGCCAGCAGAACGGTGCCGGCCGGGTAGAGCGCGGTGAGCACAGCAATAACCGAAAGGTCGCCCGTGCGCACGCCCGTGATGATGGCCATGTTGGCGAGCACGTCGAGCGTGCCTCCGGCCATAGCAAAGTAGATTCCGCGACGCCAGAGGGGCGATCGGGCGGGGGCTGGCGCTCCGGATCGTTTTCGCTTAGCCAGCGCGGTCACCGCGAAGAACGTGCCAAACATGAGCAGCGCATTCACGACACGGTTTCCGACGACCGGGATGATGCCGGAATCGTCGGGGGCGGCATCCAGAATCACAAAAAATAGGCCAATTGAGACGCCAGCGCCCACCGCCATCAGCAGGGCTTTGGCGCTCGGGCGCACGGCACCCTTTTCGGGAACGAATCCCACAAGCACGACAGCGATGAGCGCGACAGGGATAGCGATGAGGCCGAACGCACCGAGTGATTCTCCGCGCAACAGACCCACGGTCACTGGCACGATGGCCGACATCACAGCGGTCACGGGGGAGAGGATGCTCATCGGGCCGATCGCAAGGCACGCGTAGAGCAACCCGATCGCGAACGCGCTGTTCACGCCCGCGAGAGCACCGTAGAGCACCGCTTCTGTCGACCACACGGCGGGAACGAACGGGAAGATCAGCAGCAACACAGCAAGGCCGGTGACGGCTCCGACTGCAGTGGCCAGAATGGCGCTGATTCGCTTCGCCGCTATGCCGCCGAAGAAGTCAGCAGCACCGAAAGTGAGCGCACCCGAGAGTCCGAGAAATACGGTGAACATGGCGCCTGTCGCTATGGGGACGAATCAAGCCAATGGTAGTGGCTGCGCCTAGACTTCTCGGCATGGTGTCTGCCCAGTCTGTTCTTGAGTCCACGTTCGGTTACGACTCGTTCCGGGGGCAACAGGGCGAGATTATCGACACGATCGTGCGCGGCGGTGACGCGCTCGTGCTCATGCCCACCGGTGGCGGCAAGTCGCTGTGCTACCAGATTCCCGCGCTCGTTCGAGACGGCACCGGCGTTGTCATCTCGCCCCTGATTGCATTGATGCAAGACCAAGTGGATGCTCTCGCCGCCGTGGGCGCGCGTGCCGAGTTTCTCAACTCCACCCAGTCCGCCGACGAGCGCACTCGCGTCGAAAACGCGTTCCGGGCTGGTGAGCTGGATCTGCTCTACCTCGCGCCCGAGCGCCTCCGTGTTTCCTCCACCGTCTCTCTGCTCAAGCAGGGCCAGATCGGGCTATTCGCTATTGACGAAGCGCACTGTGTGGCCCAATGGGGCCACGACTTTCGCCCCGACTACCTGCAGCTCGATGTGCTGCACGACCTGTGGCCGAGCGTCCCGCGCATTGCGCTCACGGCCACCGCGACCGAAGCCACTCGCAAAGAGATCGCGCAGCGGCTGAAGCTCGATAGCGCTACTCCGTTCGTTTCTAGTTTTGACCGGCCCAACATCCAGTACCGCATCGAAGCGAAGGCGCAGCCGCTGCAGCAACTGCTTACGCTGCTGAACACCGAGCACTCGGGCGACGCCGGCATCGTGTACTGCCTGTCGCGGGCCTCGGTTGAGAAGACCGCGCAGTTCTTGGTCGAGAACGGTATCCCCGCGCTGCCGTATCACGCGGGTCTCGACTCCAAGATTCGCGCCAGCAACCAGAGCCGCTTCTTGCGCGAAGAGGGCATGGTCATGGTCGCAACGATCGCTTTCGGCATGGGCATCGACAAGCCCGACGTGCGCTTCGTGGCGCACCTCGACTTGCCCAAGAGCGTCGAGGGCTACTACCAAGAGACGGGTCGTGCCGGTCGTGACGGCCTGCCCGCGACCGCGTGGTTGGCTTACGGCCTGCAGGATGTCATGCAGCAGCGCCGCATGATCGATCAGTCGGGTGGCGACCTGGCCCACCGTCGCAACCTCAGCGCACACCTCGATGCGATGCTCGCGCTGTGCGAAACCGTGGAGTGCCGCCGTGTGCAGCTTCTCGGCTACTTCGGCCAAGAGTCCACGGCGTGCGGCAATTGCGATACTTGCCTGTCTCCTCCCGAGTCGTGGGATGGCACTGTCGCGGCCCAGAAACTGATGTCGACCATCGTGCGACTGGAGCGCGAGCGCAACCAGAAATTTGGCGCGGGTCACCTGGTCGACATCCTCATCGGCAAGACCACACCGCGGGTGACGCAGCAACGTCACGACGATCTCGCGACCTTCGGTATCGGTTCGGATGTGTCGGAGCAAGACTGGCGCTCCGTCGTGCGGCAACTGCTCGCGCAATCGCTGCTCACGGTGCAAGGGGAGTACGGCACGCTCGCGATCACTCCCGAAAGTGGGTCGGTGCTGAGCGGCGACCGCACCGTGAAGCTGCGCAAGGAAGCACCGCGCAAGGCTCGCGGTTCGGGTGCCAGCGGCGGTGCCGCCAAGCGCAAGGTCATGACCGATCTGCCCGCTTCGGCGACCGACCTGTTCGAGAACCTGCGCTCGTGGCGTTCCGGTGTGGCTCGCGACAACGGTGTTCCCGCCTATGTCGTGTTTGCGGATGCCACCCTGCGCGGTATCGCCGTGACCAAGCCCGAGTCTCTCGCCGAGCTCTCGGAGATCAGCGGTGTTGGCGAGAAGAAGCTTGAGACGTACGGCGCCGCTGTGCTCGCGGTTGTGGCCGGGGGATCAGGTGAGGCCGAAGCCGGAAGCGGTGCTGTCTCGGCAGCTGTGCCCGCGTTCGCCGCAGCGGCTCCCGGCGCTCCGGCGCGTCAGTCGCGGCCCGCAGCAGCATCACGGCCAGCGGCTTCGAGGCCGGCATCGCGCCCGGCCGCGTCACGCCCTGCTCCGACCAAAGCGACCCCAGTTCCCGGTGACGAAGACGACATCCCGTTCTACTCGGATGACGACGCTCCCTACGACGGACCGCCGGAGTTCTAGCCCGCTGCGAGGGGAAGCCGGATGATGATCCGGGTGCCTTCTCCGACAGCGGACTCGACTTCTGCGCTACCGCCGTGCTGGGTAACAATTTCGCGCACCACGGCGAGGCCAATACCGGAACCCACGATGTCGCGAGCGGTGGCTCCCCGCCAGAGCCGATCGAAAACGTAGGGCAGATCGTCAGCAGGGATGCCGGGTCCGGTGTCCGAAATTGTGAGTACGGCTTCGTTCTCCTGTGCGGCTACCGCGATCGTCAGTGAGTCTTGGTCGCGGCAATAGCGCACAGCGTTGGCGATAACGTTGCCGATCGCTTGATGAAGGCGGTCGGCGTCGCCCTGCACGAACACCGGCGCGGGCAACTCAGCGACGACGCGCAGCCCAGCCGCGCGAAGCTGGGCGGCGTGAAGCGCTAGCTCTTCCTGGGCGATCTGAGCCAAATCGACACGGTTCTCGTGGGGAAGAGCCCCGGCGGTTTCGGCGGCAGACAGCTCGGCGAGATCCGCGACTATGCGTCCGAGCCGGAGCGATTGATCGTGCAGCGCCGCAAGGCGTTCAGCATCGGGGGCGATCAGACCGTCGCGAAGCTCTTCCAGGCCTGCTTGGAGGGCGGCAAGGGGAGTGCGTAGTTCATGGGCAACATCGGCCGTGAGTTGGCGACGGTCGCGCTCGGAGCGAGCAACGTCATCGGCCATCGCATTGAACGCCACGGCGAGCTCTCCGAGTTCGCCCGGCGCTTGGCCAGCCACCCGTGAGGCACGATCGCCGGCGGCGAAAGAGCGGGCGGCAGCCGTCACCATGTGCAGCGGCCCGACGAGAAAACGCGTGACAATCCAACTCGCTGCGAAGGCGATCGCGAGAGCGACGAAGGCGGCGATCACGATCCACTTCCACGCGATATCGACCACTGGCGACGATGTTGAGGCCGATAGTGCGACGCGCACGGAGCCTACCGATGAACCGTCGACGGTGATCTCGGCAACGCTGGCGGAGGAACCGAGAACTCCGCCTCCGCCGGGAGAATTATCGTTGGGGATTCCGCTCGAAGTCACTGTTGTTCCCGAAGCGTCGAGGATGACCAAGCGAGCGGATGCCGCCTCCCCGATCCGCACAGCACGGGACAGGTTGGCGTCATCCCAGTTTCCCGCACGCTGGTAGTCCTCAGCAGCAGCGGCGGCGACGGAGTCGGCGACCTCTTGGCGGTCTGCTTGTTCGCCAGCTTGCACCCCGCGGTCAACGCCGGTGAGGGCGGCCCCCGCTAGTACCACTACCGTGGAGAGGGCGACGGCAACGAAGGCCAGGAGAATGCGGGTCCCGAGCGCACCGAGTCTGAACAGGTTGAGGCCGGAGGAGCGCGTCATCGCTGTTCCTCGTCTCTGCTGAGTCCGAGGCGATAGCCGACACCCAGTACTGTTTCGATGACCTGAGATCCCTCGGCGCCCAGTTTGCGGCGCAGGTTCTTGATGTGGGAGTCGATCGTGCGCTCGTAGCCTTCGTATTCGTAGCCGCGAACCCGATTCACTAACTCGTAGCGTGAATAGACCCGCCCGGCGGCAGCGGCGATGGCAGACAGCAGCCCCCACTCGGTGGGGGTGAGGTCGAGCTCCGCGTCATCCAACCAGGCCCGGTGGGAATTGTCATCGATTCGGAGCCGCCCGCCGCCGTAGGTCGCGATCTCACTTTCGGCTGCGGAGCCTCCGTGGCGATTGAGTACCGCCTGAACGCGCAGGACCACTTCGTGAGGGCTGAAGGGCTTCGTAACGTAGTCATCGGCCCCGAGTTCGAGCCCTCGAATACGTTCCTCCGTCGAGCTTCGCGCGGTCAAAACAATGACCGGGAGGCTGCCCAGAGCTTTGATCTCACGAAGCAGGTCGGTGCCTTCGATGTCCGGCAGGCCGAGATCGAGCAGTACGAGATCTGCCGAGGCAAACAGTGTGAGGGCTTCGGCCCCCGATCCCGTGGTCAGCACGGAAAATTTGGCGCGCTCAAGATAGCGGCGAAGCACCTCGCGGATGTCTCGCTCATCTTCGACGACCAGCACGGTTGGCATACCTCACCTTATTCCACGACGCGAAAATGCAGTCTCCACACCATCTCCACACGGATGCGTCCTGTCCTCCACACCGCACGAGCACTGTGGAGCTACACCAAGAAAAAGGAGAACCACATGCGCAAGGCAACCATCATCACCACTTCGATCGTCGGCGGCGTCGTCGCGGTCGCTCTCATCGCCGGGTCTAGCTTCGCTGTCGGAGCAAAGGTCGGCCACATCGCGAACACCGCCGGATTCAGCCAGAGCGGTCATTCTTTGGAACAATCCGATCGCACGATGGGCGATGAGTCCCCGTCGTGGAAAACAGATCGTGACGGTCGCGGCGGCCACGGCTCGGACCACTCCGAGACGGGCGAGATTAGCGGTCTCGACGGTGGCACGCTGACGGGCGAACAAGAAGCGACGCTTTCGCTGATGGCCGAGGAAGAGAAGGTCGCCCACGATCTGTACATCGAGTTTGGCGATCTCTATGGCGACAAGGTCTTCGGTAACATCGCTAATGCTGAGAGCAACCACCTGTCGGCAGTGCAGACGCTGCTCGAACGCTATGAGCTGACCGATCCCACCGTCGGGCAAGCCGTAGGCGAATTTGATTCGGAGAGCATGCAGGAGCTTTACGATTCCCTCCTCGCGCAAGGCTCCGAGAGTCGAGACGGTGCCTACGAAGCAGCCCGCACCGTCGAAAAGACCGATATCCGAGACCTTGCAGCCGCAGCGGATGACGCAACGGCGCCTGACGTAATCGTCGTCTACGAACGACTGCTCGCGGCATCCGAAAAGCACCTGACGGCGTTTGGCGGTTGAAGCCGGAAGGCTGGCGGGCCACCGGCGGCAAGGTGGCGCGCCACTGACGGGTGGCTGGCGTCGGGCTGGCGTGGCCCGCATCCGCCGCATCGTGGAGTATTGGTCACATGAACGAAACACGCATAGTTGACCTGCGCCGAGAGCGCGGCTGGACCCAAGAGAAGCTCGCCACCGAATGTGGCGTTGGCATCCGCACCATCCAACGATTGGAAGCGGGTAATGACGCCAGCCTAGAGACGCTCTCGCTCGTGGCCGATGCGCTTGGGGTGCCCGTTCGGGATCTCTTCGCCGCGATCGAGAGCGATGAATTGAGCGGGCGGGTTGACTCCTTTGAATCGCGCGCGGGCGACCAGCAGGCCGCGCGCGACAGAGTTCGGGGAGGCTGGTTTATCCTCTTCGTCGGCGTTGGGGTGGTGGTCACGCTGCTGGGCGCGATGGACGGTCGGATGGGTTCCGTGGTCATTCCGGCGTATTGGGGCGGTGGACTTCTTATCCTCATCGCCGCTGACCGGCTTTACCTCAGCTCGCACTTGGATGCGAAGTTTCCACTTTCGCGGAGCAAGCGTGATCGGCGTCGTCGCAAGCGCATCGAGAGCAAGACCGAGGCTGTCCGGCAGCGTGCAGCAGGGGCGCCGTCGAAGCTGTAGCATTCGGTGAAACTCCCTTTTTGTCTCAGGTTAGGTATGCCATACTTAGGCAATGCTTACCTTGGAGCGCGAGATTGCGAAAGATGCCCGTCCGGGCTATCGGCCGTTCGCTGCGCGGGTCGAAAACATCCGGGTACTCTCGCCTCATTTTAGACGCGTCACCTTCACAGGCGCCGAGTTCGAGACCTTCGGAACTGACGGCTTCGACCAGCGCATCAAGATCGTTTTCCCGTTGCCGGGCATCGGTCTGAGTGACATTGGCGCGCACGATCCGCAGACCATCGCCGAGGGCACGTGGTACGCCCGCTGGCGTGCACTGCCCGACGACGTCCGCAACCCGTTCCGCACGTACACGATTCGTGCCGTGCGCCCCGAGCTTCGCGAGATCGACGTCGACATGGTCTTTCACGGCGCTAACGGTCCCGCTGGCCGGTGGCTCGACAACGCGGCGGTCGGCGACGAGGTAGTCATTGTCGGGCCCGACGCGGCAAGCATCCACTCCGGTATCGGCATCGACTGGCACCCAGGCCCCGCTCGCACCGTGCTTCTCGCTGGCGACGAAACCTCCGCCCCCGCTATCTGCAGCATCCTTGAACGCCTCGACCCCAGCGTGCAGGCGCACGCGTTCATCGAGATTCCGGATGCCGCAGACCAGCCGCCGCTGAACCTTGCGAGTAACTGCCACGTCACGTGGCTTTCGCGCGGCGAGCAGCCCGCAGGTTCCGCGCTCGACCCCGCCGTTCGGGCGTGGACGAAAGCTAACGCCTCACTCGTGTTGCCCGCACTCTCGCCGGCAGCTCAACCCCTCGGTGACATCGACGTGGACACCGAGCTTCTCTGGGATTCGCCGGGCGAAGCATCCGGAACGCACTTCTATGCCTGGCTTGCCGCCGAGGCCTGCGTCATCAAGCTTCTGCGTCGCTTTCTCGTGAGCGAGACCGGCGTTGACCGCAAGCAAGTGGCATTCATGGGGTACTGGCGTCTTGGCAAGTCCGAAGCGCAGTAGCTCGCACCACCGCACCCGACCATGACCCAGACTGCTCCGGCTTCGCGCGCACGGCTGAGCCTGCGCACCCAACGCTGGGTCACTCTCGGTTCTGCCCTTGGGCTGCTCGCGATTGTGCTCGTGCTGAGTCTGGCGCTCGGCGCTCGCGGCGTTGAGTTTTCTCAGATCTGGCAAGCGCTCTTTGCCCCCGAAGCAGGCAACAACGATCAGCTCGTGATTCGCGAACTGCGGCTGCCGCGCACGGTCGTCGGGCTCCTCGCCGGGCTCTCGCTCGGCGTTGCCGGAGCTGTCATGCAGGGCGTCACGCGTAACCCACTCGCCGATCCCGGGCTGCTCGGAGTCAATGCTGGTGCCTCGCTCGCGGTCGTGTTTGCGATCAGCGTGCTCTCGATCACGAACCCCACCGGCTACATCTGGTTCGCCTTTGCCGGAGCTGCCGCGGCGGCCACCATCGTCTACGCGATCGGCTCCCTCGGCAGAGAAGGCGCAACCCCGGTCAAGCTCGTGCTCGCGGGAACCGCCGTGACCGCCGGCATCACCTCCGTCATCTCGCTCGTACTCATCTCCGACACCTACACCCTCAACACTTTCCGTTTCTGGTCGGTGGGCTCGCTCGCCAGCCGTGACCTCGAGGCCGTGCGCCTCACGATCGGGTTCGTCATCGCCGGTGCCGTCCTTGCGATCATTTCGGGGCGGATGCTCAACCTCGTCGCCCTCGGAGATGACCTCGCTCGCGGCCTCGGTCAGCGGGTCTACGTTGCACGTGCAGTCGCCGCCGCAGCTGTCGTACTGCTCTGCGGATCTGCCACTGCGCTCGCCGGACCGATCGTCTTCGTCGGCCTCGTGGTGCCGCACATCGTGCGCCCTTTCACGGGCCCCGACTACCGCTGGATCATCGCCGTCTCCGCCATCGTCGGCCCAAGCCTGCTGCTCATCGCTGACATCGTGGGTCGCCTTATCGTCGCGCCGTCCGAACTCGAGGCGGGGCTCGTTGTTGCCGTCATCGGTGCTCCGGTCATGATCGCGCTCGTGCGCCGAGTGAAGTTGGCCGGGCTGTGACCGCCGTGCAGGGTGCGAACGTGGGGGCAAGTCCAGCCTCCCGAAACCCGCTGGCGGCTCGCACGGTACGAATAGTCGTCGGGCTGAGCGTCGTCGCCGTAGCACTCGCTCTCGTCAGTATTGCGGTTGGGGCATATACGCTCACGCTGCCCGATCTGCTCGTGACCCTGTTCGGTGGTGGCACCTCCTCCGACCAGTTCATCGTGTTCAAGCTGCGGCTGCCGCGAGTGCTGCTCGCGATTCTGGTGGCAGTAGGTTTTGGCCTCGCGGGAGCCCTCTTCCAAACCCTGCTTCGCAACCCCCTGGCGAGCCCCGACATCATCGGTATCAGCGGCGGCGCGAGCGTTGCGGCCGTCCTCAGCCTGCTCGTCTTCGGCGCGACCGGCATCGTTGTCTCCCTCTCCGCGCTCGGCGGAGCCCTCCTCGTCGCGTTCACGATCTACCTGCTGTCGTGGCGCTCCGGCATGAACGGCATGCGCTTCGTTTTGATCGGCGTTGGCATCGCATTCATGGCGCAATCGGTGATCGGCTACCTCATCACGCGCGGCGACGTGCGCGACGCGCAACAGGCCCTCGTGTGGATGGTCGGCGGTCTCGGCGGTGCCAGCTGGGACGACATCCTCATCATGGTTGTCAGTCTCGCCATCCTGTTGCCCGCCGTCTTTTTGCTCGCATCTAAGCTGCGGATGCTGCAGCTCGGCGATGATCTTGCAGCAGGTCTGGGGGTCTCTGTGCAGCGATCGCGGCTCGCCCTCATCGTCGTAGCCGTCGCTCTCGTCGCGATCGCGACAGCACTAGTAGGGCCACTCGCCTTCGTCGCGTTCGTCTCCGCCCCGATCGCTCGACGGCTGGTGCGCGGGGGAGGCCTCGCGCTCGTGCCGAGCGCGCTCGTCGCCATCGTTCTCGTGCTCGGTGCCGACTTCGTTGCTCAACACCTGCTCTCCACTGGCACTCAAGTGCCCACGGGGATCGTCACCGGCATTGTGGGCGCCCCCTACTTGCTGTGGCTCATCTCCACCACCAACCGCGAAGGACGTGCATCGTGAAGCAGAAACAGGCGCACACGCTCCGCGCCGAGAACATAACCCTCAACTACGGTGGCCGCGACATCGTGTCCGACTTGAGCGTCGAGATTCCTGACGGCAAGGTCACGGTGATTGTGGGCGCCAATGCCTGTGGCAAGTCGACGCTACTGCGGGGTCTGTCACGGTTGCTGCGACCGGCGTCGGGTCACGTCACGCTCGACGGACGTGACATCCATTCGGTGCCCTCGAAAGAGATCGCGCAGGTCGTAGGTATCTTGCCGCAGTCCCCGATCGCGCCAGAGGGCATTACGGTTCGCGACCTCGTGGCTCGCGGGCGTTACCCGCATCAGGGCTGGTTTCAGCAGTGGTCAGCAGCGGATGAGGCAGCCGTCGAGAACGCACTCGAAGCGACTGACACGGCCCAGTTAGCATCGCGCCGCATCGAGGAGCTCTCGGGTGGGCAGCGCCAGCGGGTCTGGATCGCGATGGCCCTGAGTCAGGATCCCGACATCTTGCTGCTCGACGAGCCCACAACGTTCTTGGATGTGCGCCACCAACTTGATGCTCTCGACGTGCTCGCCGATCTCAATCGCGAACGTGGCACAACGATCGTCATGGTGCTGCACGAACTCAGCCTCGCCGCCCGCTACGCCGACCACATGATCCTCATGTGCGAAGGGCGCGTCATCGCGCAGGGCACTCCCGCTGAGGTGGTGACTGCCGAACGGATGCTGGAGGCCTTCGGCCTTGAAGCCCGGATCATCGAAGACCCGGTCTCGCATTCGCCGATGGTGATTCCGCTGAGGCGGCGTTAGCGCGTTACGCGGTTACCCGCGCACCTCGTCATTAGCTCGCCTCGGCGCTGTTGGCGACAGCAACTCCGCTTGCACTATTCACTAAGGCAAGCCTATCCTTACTCTGCACCCATAGTCCGATCGAGGAGATCAATGTCACGCCGACCCCGCCTCGCAGCATTCGCTGCGGCCACCGCTGCCCTCATTGCGTTGAGTGGATGCGCCGCGTCCACTTCCGAGTCCGACACCGAAGCGCCGGCAGCATCCGACGCGTTCCCGGTCACGATCGAGCACGCGTTCGGCGAGACCGTCATTGAGAGCGAACCGCAGCGCGTCCTCACCCTGGGCTGGGGTAGCGGCGACGCCGTTCTCGCCCTCGGGGTTGTACCTGTCGGCATGGAAGCTCAGAACTACGGCGGCGACGAGAATGGCGTTTTGCCATGGGCGGTGGATGCTCTCACCGAGATGGGTGCCGAGACCCCGCTGATCTTCCCTGCCACCGCGGATGCTCCCGCTTATGAGCAGATCGCGGAAGCCGCTCCCGACCTCATCCTCGCCACCTACTCGGGAATCACTGAAGAGCAGTACGACCTGCTCAGCGAGATCGCGCCCGTTGTCGCCTACCCCGAACTGCCGTGGTCGACTCCGTGGCGCGATGTCATCAGCATCACAGGTACCGCCCTCGGCCAGTCAGCTGCAGCGGATGAGGTTCTGGCAAACATCGACGCTCTCGTCGCGGAGAAGGCGGCCGAGAATCCTGAGTTCGAGGGTAAGACTGTCGCTGCGACCTTCGACGTGGGCGGCACCTTCTACGTCTACAAGCCCGCCGATCCCCGCGTCGAGTTCTTGCTCGACCTCGGTCTCGAGAATGCACCCGCCGTTGATGCTCTGTCGAATGGCGACTCCACCTTCTTCTACACGCTCAGCTACGAAAAGCTTGACGAGCTCGACAGCGACCTGCTGATCGCGTACGCCGAGACTGAAGAAGTCGGCGACACCTTCGCCGCGCAGCCGTATGCGCAGAGCATCCCCGCTGTCGCGAACGGTGGCCTCGTTGCCGTCAATGGCGCATCGCTCGTCGCGTCAGTGTCGCCTCCCACGGCGCTCTCGCTGCCCTGGGGGATCGATAGTTTCGTAGACGCGATTGCTGGCGCTCTGAACTAACGCACGTGCTCGTCCACAGAAAAGGCCCCGCCGACATTGCGTCGGCGGGGCCTTTGTGGTCTGCGGTGTGGCTAGTGGCTAGTGGCTAGTGGCTAGTGGCTAGTAGCTAGTAGCTAGTAGCTAGTGGGAGTGCTCGGCCGGCGCTTCGCCAGCTTCTGCAGCAGCCTGCTGTTCAGCAACCTGCTTGTGAACCTCGACCATGTCGAGATTCTTGGCGCCTTCGATGACCTGCTCGAGAGCAGGAGCGGGAAGGGCGCCAGGCTGCGAGAAGACGAGTACGCCTTCGCGGAACACCATGAGCGTCGGAATTGAGGTGATTCCGGCCGCGCCAGCGAGTTCCTGCTGGTCTTCGGTGTCTACCTTGCCGAACGTGATGTCCGGGTGGGCTTCGCTTGCGGCTTCAAAGATGGGCCCGAACTGCTTACAGGGGCCACACCATTCAGCCCAGAAATCAACAAGCGTGATTCCCTCTTTAGTGATCGCCTGGCCAAAGTCTTCTGAGGTGAGTGTGATTGTCGACATAGTTACATCCTTTCATGCACCCCAACAACGGCGGCTGAACAAAGATTCCCGGGCCAATGGTCACTGGATTCGCACGACATCCCACAACGCTACGGCGACTGTTTTGCGGTTTCGCACAAACGGATGCGGTGGGTCCGGCATCCCCTTGGTTGACGGTGCACGAGACACTTTGCGCGCGCGCAGACCGGTCGTACGTTGTGGTTACCGCACTTTCACGAATCGAGATAGCCATGACCCAGGTTCACAACCACACGGCGACCGAGTCGGCGCCGGAGTCATCCACCCCCGCCGACGACGCCGCGACCTCCAGCACTGCGGCTGCCGCAAACGCCGCTGCCGTTCCCGCCATCAACGTCGAATGGCTGGGTGAGTACCTCCTCGGCAAGTGGGCGAAGGAACGTAAAGAGTCCCGCGCACTGATGTCGAAGCCTGAGTTCCATCGCGTCGATGGCCTCTCGATGCAAGACCACCGCGAGCGTGTTCTGCACCAGCTTTCGCTGCTTGTCGATAACAAAGCGGTTCACCGGGCGTTCCCGGTTGAACTAGGCGGCAACGACAACCACGGCGGCAACATCGCCGCGTTCGAAGAGACCGTTCTTGCTGACCCGTCGCTGCAGATCAAGTCGGGCGTGCAATGGGGGCTCTTTGGCTCCGCCGTCGTTCACCTCGGCACGAAGGAACACCACGACAAGTGGCTGCCCGACATCATGAGCCTCAAGACTCCCGGCGCCTTCGCGATGACCGAGATCGGTCACGGTTCGGATGTCGCGAGCATCGCCACGACGGCGACCTACGACGCCGACACTGATGAGTTCGTCATCAACACTCCGTTCCGCGCGGCGTGGAAGGAATATCTCGGTAACGCAGCGCTTCATGGCAAGGCAGCAACTGTCTTCGCCCAGCTCATTACCAAGGACGTCAACCACGGCGTGCATGCGTTCTATGTTCCGCTGCGCGATGACAACGGCACGCTTCCCGGAATCTCGACTGAAGATGACGGTCTCAAGGGCGGCCTGAACGGGATCGACAATGGTCGCCTCCACTTCGATCACGTTCGCGTTCCCCGCACCAACCTCCTCAACCGCTACGGCAATGTCGACGAGAACGGTGACTACACCTCCGACATCGACAGCCCCGGCCGTCGCTTCTTCACGATGCTCGGCACGCTCGTTCAGGGCCGCGTTTCGCTCGATGGTGCCGCAGTGCTCGCGAGCAAGCTGGCCCTGAACATCGCCATCAAATACGGTTCGGAGCGCCGCCAGTTCACGGCATCCAGCAACACGAACGAAGAAGTGATTCTGGACTACCAGCGTCACCAGCGTCGCCTGTTGCCGCGCCTGGCGCAGACCTACGCGATGTCGTTCGCGCACGAGGAGTTCCTCGACAAGTTCGATGGCGTTTTCTCGGGTCGCTCCGACACCGATGCCGATCGTCAAGACCTCGAAACGATCGCGGCGGCGCTCAAGCCGCTCAGCACGTGGGCTGCGCTCGATACCCTGCAAGAGGCCCGCGAGGCCTGCGGCGGTTCGGGCTTCATGGCCGAAAACCGACTCACGCAGATGCGCGCCGACCTCGACGTTTATGCCACCTTCGAGGGCGACAACAACGTGCTGCTTCAGCTCGTTGCTAAGCGCCTGCTCACCGATTACTCGCGCAAGTTTGCGGGGGCGGATGCTGGCGCGATGGCCCACTACGTTGCCGACCAGGTCAACGAGGCCGCCGTCAACCGCACAGGTCTTCGCCGCTTTGCGCAGAACGTGGTGGACTTCGGTTCCACCGCCCGCTCGATCGGCTACGTTCGCGATACCGACTCGCAGCGCCAGCTGCTCACCGATCGTGTCGAAACGATGGTCGCGGATGTCGCGGGCAAGTTGCGTCCGGCCAGCAAGCTTCCGAAGGCCGAGGCTGCCGCTCTCTTCAATAGTCACCAGAACCAGCTCATCTTGACCGCGTACGCGCATGGCGAGCTGCTGCAGTGGGAGGCGTTCACTCGCGCCATCGAGAAGATCGAAGACAAGGACACCGCTCAGGTCATGACCTGGTTGCGTGACCTCTTCGGCTTCACTCTCATCGAGAAAAACCTTTCGTGGTACCTCATGCACGGTCGCATCTCCACGAACCGCGCTCAAGCCATCACCGACTACATCGATGACCGTCTGCTGCCGCGTCTGCGTCCGCAGGCTCTGGATCTCGTAGCCGCGTTCGGTCTGACCGACGAGCTGGTGCGCGCACCGATTGCCTCCGGCATCGAAGCCAAGCGCCAGAACGAGGCTCGCGACTACTACGCCGCGCGCCGCGCGTCTGGCGAAGAGCCCGTGCACGAGAAAGATTTGAAGCAGAAGAAGCGCCGCTAAGCGCCTGCACTAAAAAAGGCTGGTTGCCCGCATCGTGCGGGCAACCAGCCTTTTCTGCGCGCGCTACACGCCGAGCTAGTTGCTGGGTGAGTCGGTTGCTGGTGCGAGCCAGTTGCTAGGCGTCGCTCGTGGTCGCTGAACTCTCGTCTGCTGCCGTGCCTTCGGCGTCGTCGTCGCCGCGACGTCCGCTGTCGAGGCGCAGACTGGCGAGGAACCCGAACGCCAGGAATCCGGCAGCCGCGAGCGCGGAGTACCGTGTCGAGTCGGTGAAGGCCTGACGAGCGTCGGCTGCGGCATCCGGAGACTGAGCATCGAGGGCACTGATGCCGGTGCCCGCGGAGTCGACGACGAGGTCGACGATCTGGCTACGTGCCTCTGCGGGAATATCGGCGCGCTCGGCGAGCTTGGCATCGAGCCCGGTGCCGAGGCTCGAGAAGAGCACGGTGCCGAGAATCGCGATGCCCAGTGCGGAGCCGATCTGGCGGGCGGTGCTTTGGGTTCCCGAACCTTGACCGGACTGGCTGAGCGGAACATCCTTGAGCACCACGCTCGTGAGCTGGGCGGTGGCGAGCCCGACACCAAAGCCGTAGATGAACAGGCCGGGGGCTATGTGCCACCAGACGGCGTCGGGGCTCAGAACAAGTGCCACGAGCAGGATGCCGATGATTTCGGCACCGATTCCGAACCGAACAATCGTCACGGGAGTGACCTTGTTGCCGAAGGCTCCTGCGAAACCGCTCGCGACAAATGAGCCGATAGCCAGAGCGAGGATGACGAGACCTGTCTGCAGAGCGTCGTAGCCGAGCACGTTTTGCAGCCACAGTGGCAGCGAGAGGATGATGCCGAATTCTCCGAGGGCGACAATCATCGCAGCGATGTTTCCGTTGCGGAACGACGGAATCTTGAGCAAACCGAAAGCCAGCATGGTCGATTTGCCGGCACGTTCGCGAGCGAATCCCCAGCGCACAAACACCACACCGCTCACGAGAGCGAGAGCGAATGCGAATGGGATGGGGGAGACATCCAGCGTCCAGAAGTCGGGAGGGGTATCGCTGAGGAACCAGCCGTAGCTGCGGCCCTCAATGAGAGCGAAGACGAGCGACGCGAACAGAACGACGGAGAGAACCGCGCCCACGACATCCACTCGTCGCTGGGCGGAAGGCTCTTTCGACTCGGTCGCATAGATCAGCACGCCGATGACGATGATGATGCCGAGGGGCACGTTGATGCCGAACGCCCAGCGCCACGAGTAATAGGTCGTGAGCCAGCCGCCCAGTAGAGGGCCAACGGCCGCCATTCCGCCGATCGTGGAACCCCAGACGGCGAAGGCGATGGCACGTTCCCGACCGCGGAAAGTGGCGTTGATGATCGAGAGCGACGAGGGGAGGATCATCGCCCCACCGATGCCCTGCACGAGTCGCGAAGCGATCAGCAGTTCTCCGCTGGCAGCGTTGGCCGCCAGGATCGAGGAGAGAGCAAAGACGATAACGCCAATGAGGAGAACGCGACGGCGGCCATAGCGATCAGCCAGCGTGCCGAACACGAGCAGCAGAGCGGCGAAGACGAGCGTGTAGCTCTCCTGCACCCACTGCACCTGCGTGGAATTGAGATCGAGATCTTCGACGACCGACGGGATCGCCACGTTGACGATTGTCGAGTCGACGATGATCAACGCCACCGCAATGCTGATGAACAGAAGCCCTAGCCAGCGCTTGCGGGAGGCGCGACGCTCGTTCATCGGACGGTCTGTTCAGCCTTAAGGCGTGCGGCGGTGAATACCGCGGCACTGGCGAGCACCGCGACGAGAGCGACGATAGCGGCGACCGCGGTTGGCTGCGAGATGAGGTCTCCGGTGAGGCGTCCGACGGCAACCCACGCGAGCCCCCAGCTCAGCGAAAGAGATGGCGCAAAGTGCGCGCGGCCACGGGCGGCGAGGGCGATACCGACGGCGCCGGCGACGAAGACAACAGCGACGCCCCACACGTCTTGCGAGACGCCGAAGCCAGTAAACCCGATGGCGGTGAGCCACGCGGCGATGTTGGCTGCGGTCGCGACGCAGACCCAGCCAAGGTAGAGACCGATGGTGCCGTCTGTGATGATGGCGTCGATCGCTCCGGCGGCGGGCAGCTTGACGGTGATCAGGTATGCCCGGACGAGCACAACGAGCAGAAGGATAATCACGGGAACGCTGAGGGCGAGCATGTCGAACTGGATAGAGAGAATCCAGGCCGCATTCAACACCAGAGAGGCAGCAACCCAGTACCCCACGCGACGGTGCAGTTCGGTGTTGGTCTGTTTCGGCAGCATCTGCCAAACGGCGTACGCAACGAGACCGAGGTAGATGATGCTCCAGATGGTGAACGCGGAGCCGGCCGGGGCGATGACGGTGGCGTCGGCGCTCAGTGCACCGCCCGCAACTTCTTCAACAGGGGTGCCGCCATAAGCGCCGGAGCCCACGAAGGCCCCGATGAGGGCAAAGGTCGCGCTCGCCGCAACCGTGATCTGGCGGACTACATCTTTAGATTCGCGCATGACGTTCTCCTTAGGCTTGCTGCCAGCCTAGAACTCTTGAAGCGGAGTTAACCGAAGAATCGCTGAAATAGGCACGGCGCTCAAAAGCTATGTGCGACGGCACGAATCGTGACAGTGGGCCGTGCGACCCGACGCGATTGTTACGCGAAGCCGCCAAGCAAGCTGGGCACCGCAAGGTTCACGAGCAAAACGGCGCCGGTAACGATGACGATCACGCCGATAACAACGAGAACAGCCTTGCCCAGAACGGTGACGACGGAGATGAAGTTCATGCTTCGATGCTACCGCAGTGCCCTCTGGCTAGAGCGATACGGTGCGGAACCCCGCGTTGCCCATCGACGAGTCAGGCGTGTTCTGTGAGCGAGCCGAGTTGCGGTAGCGATTGCAATACGAGATGTGGCAGAGATAGCTGCCGCCGCGGAGAACGCGAACGGAGCCGTTGCTGGGGCCGGCGGGATTGAGGGTGGGGGAGTCGGTGGTGAGCGTCGCGTAATAGTTCGCGTCGTACCAGTCAGAGCACCACTCCCACACGTTGCCCACCGTTTGGAAGAGTCCGTAGCCGTTGGGTTCGAAGGTGCGCACGGGCGCAGTAGTGAGGTATCCGTCATCGAGGGTGTTGGTGCGCGGAAAGTCACCCTGAAAGATATTGGTGCGCCAGCCGCCGGCATCCATCTCTTCGTCGCCCCACGGATATTTGGTCTGGTCGAGGCCACCGCGCGAGGCGTACTCCCACTCAGCTTCGGTGGGTAGCCGTCGCCCCGCCCACGCGCAATACGCTTCGGCATCGGTGAAACTGATGTGCACGGCCGGATGATCGCCCAAGCCCTCGACCGAAGAGTTGCGCCCGCCCGGGCGCTTCCAGTCGGCCCCGTTCACGCCAAACCACCACGGCGCTCCCGCTGCGCGACCGACGATGTCCTCGTCGGGGGCGGCAACAGCGAGATGGAATACCGCCGAATAGCCAAAGGTTTCTGCCTCGGTGAGGTAGCCCGTGGCATCCACGAAGCGTGCAAAGTCGTCGTTAGTCACGGTCGTGACGTCGATCGAAAAAGCTTCGAGAGAGATCGGATGCTGCGGCACTTCGCCGTCGGCGGCGTTGCGGTCGCCCGAGGAGTCGCCCATCACGAAGGTGCCCGCGGGAATCGTGGCCTGCTCGACGCGGTGATCACCGGACGCTGCCGTTAATGTCGCCGATCCACTATCGGCAGAAGCTGCGGGAGGGGCGGAGAGCGGCATGCCGAGCGGCGCCGCCGCGTTGCGCTGAGGTGTGCAGGCGCAGTTATCGCCGCAGCCCCCTGTCGTCACGTCATCCATCGTTCCAGCCTACGCCCGCGAGGTGGCTGCGTAGTTGAGTAGCTCAGCCGCAGTGCGGTTGGGGTGGACCTCTAATGTTGGTGCCCAGCACCTGATGCCGGATGTCGGCGCCGGGAGTAAAATCAGCCTGTGACTTTCAACGACAACGCTCGCATCAATTCCGACCGAGTCTCTCGCCGTGGCCCGGGCAAGGGCGTCGCAATCGGTGGCGGCAGCGCCCTCCTCGTGGTGGGACTATTCATCGCGTCCCAGTTTCTCGGGATCGACCTCACGGGCCTCGCTGGTGGCGGTAGCACCGGCAGCGAGCAGCAACAGGGGCAATCGCTTTCGGAGTGCGAGACTGCCGGGGCGGCAAACGACAGCATCGATTGCCGCATCGCGGGGGCCACGGATTCGCTCGACACCTACTGGGCCGGTGAAGTTGACGGTTACCGCACCACCAATGTCGTGCTGTTCACCGACCAGACGACCACCGGATGCGGCAGTGCGACGAGCGCGAGCGGCCCGTTCTATTGCCCGCCTGACGAGAAAATCTACCTCGACACCGCGTTTTACGATGACCTACGCACCCGTTTCGGCGCGACCGGCGGTCCCCTCGCCGAAATGTACGTAGTCGCGCACGAGTGGGCGCACCACATCCAGAACTCCACTGGAATCATGGAGGGGATTGATCGTCAAGCGACCGGCCCCTCGTCTGATTCGGTTCGCCTCGAACTGCAGGCTGACTGCTTCGCCGGTGCGTGGGTGGGGGCGGCATCCACGATTAAGAATGACGACGGGGTTGTCTTTCTCGATCCGGTGACGGATGCCCAAATTGCGGATGCTCTCAGCGCTGCGTCGGCGATCGGCGACGATCGCATCCAGGAGTCAACGCAGGGGCAAGTAACTCCGGAAACGTGGACGCACGGCTCGAGCGATAAGCGCCAGCAGTGGTTCACGACCGGACTCGAGGGTGGGCCGCGCGCCTGCAACCTCTTCGAGGTCGCGACGCCGTAAGTTTCGGCCGGGGGAGTGCAGTGCAGGCTTCCCCGTCGGAACTGGCTGCAAGCACGAGGGCAAAAAAATGACCCTCGCCCGGTAGAAGCCCGGGAAAGGGTCAAGTGGCTCCGACGGGCGTCGATCCCGTGACCTCACGATTTTCAGTCGTGCGCTCTACCAACTGAGCTACAGAGCCGTAAGAGTTTCCTCCTACTCGCAAGAGCTTCCCCTTGCTACAGAAAAAGCCCCTCCTTGCGAAGAGGCTTTCTGTTTGCGACCCTGACCGGACTTGAACCGGCGACCTCCGCCGTGACAGGGCGGCGCGCTAACCAACTGCGCTACAGGGCCAAGCTATTAAATTCTGTGTGTGTCTGGTGACCCCAACGGGATTCGAACCCGTGCTGCCGCCGTGAAAGGGCGGTGTCCTAGGCCACTAAACGATGGGGCCTCGAAGTCACAGAACTTCTTAGCTACCGAGGGAAAAGCATACGGTGCGTTTCGTGATTTACCAAACTGAGAAGCAAACTGCCTGATATTTCTCGAAGCGCTTTTTCCAACAGGCTTAAATGTACCCGACTTTTGAGGCGCCGGATACTACGTTCGATGAGAGGTTGAGGTTTGAGGGTCGGCTGAGGTCACCGTGAGGTATTTTCTCCGCGCGGCTGATCGCGTTTCACCGAAGCCCGCCACCCCTGAGAGGACTGATGAAGGTCATGCATTCGAGTCGAGGGATCGCCGCCCAACGCAGTCTTCGTTCCGTGGTTCTCCGGATTTTCGGGTTCACTGCCGCGCTCAGCCTTGTCATAGGCGTGAGCGTTGTCGCGGGCACTAGCCAGGCAGCGTTCGCCGATGACTACCCCACGTGGGGTGATGTCACCGAGGCTCGTGACGACGAGGCCGCCACTAAAAAGATTGTGGAGCGCATAAAGGCTGCTCTCGTCAAGCTCGAAGCCGATGCCGCGGCTGCCCAGAAGGTGGCCGAAGAAAAAGGCAACATCTGGCAAGAGGCCGATACGAAATATCAGGCCAAAGCATCTCAAACTGAAACCCTGCAAGAACAGGCGGATGCCGCCAGCATCGAAGCCGACGAAGCAGAGACGCGCATCGGCGAGATCGCCGTGCGCCTCGTGCGTGCCGGCGGTGGCGACGTGACGACCAATCTCTTGACCAACGCTCAAGACGCAGAGACGCTGCTCTACAACTTGGGGATGTCGTCAAAGATTTCGCAGCAGACGTCCTCTCTCTTCGACCGGGCCGTTCAGGCACGCAATACGGCTCAGTCGCTGAGCGACGCCACTGAAGTTGCTCGCGCTGAACTTGAAGTTCTCAAGATCGCTGCGGAGGAGGCCTTCATTGAAGCCCAGGCCGCAGCTCAGGCCGCGGCCACCGCTCTGGCGGAGCAACAAGAGCGCGAGATTGAGTTCGAGGCTCAGCTCGCCGCGCTGACTTCTGCTCGCGAGGCGACCGAAGCTAGCTATTTGGAGGGCGTGCGCAAGCGTGAGGCCGCCCGCGCAAAAGCTGCGGCAGCGGCTAACGTTCCTAACCTTGACGCTGGTGAAATTAGCTTGAGCGGTTGGGCTCGCCCCGCCGCGGGATACATCACGTCGGTCTACGGCTATAGCTCGAACTACGGTTCCAGCTTTCATAAGGGAACCGATATTGGTGCTGGTTGTGGCGCTGGTATTTACGCAGCTTCGAGCGGAACGGTCGTTTACGCCGGCTACGGCTGGAACGGCGGCTACGGAAACTACATCATTTTGGAGCACGCTGGCGGCGTTCGAACAGCGTACGGTCACATCGTCGATGGCGGCATCCACGTGTCCTACGGCCAAAGCGTGGCGGTCGGAACCAAGATCGCCAACGTGGGTACCACCGGAAATTCCACCGGATGCCATCTTCACTTCGAGGTTCGCCCGCAAAGTTGGAACACCACCAACCCCGTACCGTTCATGTCGAATGAAGGCATTCGTCTCGGCTAAATTGGGGCCCGGGCGTTGAGGTGGGCCGCAGGCGGGCCATAGGCGGGTCATAGGTGACCACTAGGTTCATCAAAAGGTTGAGACTTTTGGGCCGCGTGTTGTTAGTGTGGTCAATGTTATTCGTGTGACTAATGGCCATTGGTCCGCACTGAACAAGCCTTAGGGGAACAATTGAAGGTCATGCATGCGCGTCGGGGGACCGCAGCAAAGCTCACGCTTCGCTCACTTACTTTTCGTTTAATCGGTTTTACCGCCGCGCTTAGCCTCGTCGTAGGCGTGAGTGTCGTTGCCGGAACCAGCCAAGCTGCCTTCGCCGATGACTACCCCACCTGGAGCGATGTCACCGAAGCTCGCAATAACGAAGCGGCGACTCAGGAAGTTGTCAACCGCATCAAAGCGGCACTGATCGAGCTCGAATCGCAGGCCGCTGCTGCTCAAAAAGATGCCGAAGACAAGGGCAACGTTTGGCAAGAGGCCGACACCAAGTACCAAGCCAAGTCTGCTCAGACCGATACCCTGCAAGATCAGGCGGATGAGGCCGATACAGAAGCCGAAGAAGCTGAGAAACGGATCGGCGAGCTAGCTTCGCGACTCGTTCGTGCGGGCGGCGGAGACGTCACGACCAACCTGCTTGCTAATTCTCAAGATGCAGACGCTCTGCTCTACAACTTGGGCATGTCATCCAAAATCTCACAGCAGACCTCGGCACTGTTCGATCGTGCAGTGCAGGCGCGAAACACGGCTCAGTCGCTGTCGGATGCCGCAGAAGTGGCACGGGCAGAGCTCGAAGTTTTGAAGATTGCCGCCGAAAAGGCATTCGAAGAAGCGCAAGCGGCCGCAGCTGCAGCTGAAGTTGCCGTCGCCGAACAACAAGAACGCAAGATTGAATTTGACGCCCAACTCGCCGCTCTCACCTCAGAGCGGGTGACCACCGAAGCCGACTACCAGGCCGGTGTGAAGAAGCGTGAAGAAGAGCGCATCGCAGCCGAAAAGGCTGCCGCGGCTAAGGCCGCCGCACAGGCTAAAGCTGATCGGGCTGCGGCGGCTGCCGCGGCGGCTGCTAGCTCAAGCAGTGGCTCAAGCAGTGGCTCAAGCAGCGGCTCAAGCGGAGGCTCGAGTTCAGGTTCCGGATCCTCGAGCTCCAATGGCTGGACTAAGCCGGCTTACGGCTACATCACGTCGGTCTACGGCTACAGCTCGAACTACGGTTCCAGCTTCCACAAGGGCACGGACATCGGCGCAGGCTGCTACGCGAACATTTACGCGGCATCCAGCGGCAAAGTTGTGTACGCCGGTTATGGCTGGAACGGCGGCTACGGAAACTACATCATCCTCGAGCACGCTGGCGGCGTTCGTACCGCCTACGGTCACATCGCCCCCGGCGGCATCAAGGTTTCGTATGGCCAAAGTGTGTCAGCGGGAGCCAAGATCGCCGAGGTTGGAACCACCGGAAACTCCACCGGCTGCCACTTGCACTTTGAGGTTCGCCCCAACGGGTGGGACACCACGAACCCCGTGTCATTCATGTCAGGTAAGGGCGTTGGCCTCGGCTAAAGTCTGAGCACACGCTTGAGGCAACGGAGTCTCGGGCAGAGGGAGCACGCCATGCACTCAGTTGCCGGACTCGTTGTCGTGATCACGGGTGCTGCCCGCGGCATGGGCGAGATCTATGCTCAGCGAGCGGTTGCTGAGGGTGCGGCTAAGGTCGTGTTGCTCGACGTCGACGCTACGGCTCTGGATGTCGCAGCCGCCGCTCTGAGCGCTGCGGGCGGCTCAATCACGAGCTACGTCGTCGATCTCTCGTCTCGCACCGCGATCGAGACTGTCGCCGAACGCATCCGCGCTGAAGTCGGGACCCCGCACGTGCTCATCAACAACGCGGGCATCGTGCGCAGCGGCTACTTCTGGCAGCACGACGCTGTACGCGACATCGAAGCGACCATGCAGATCAACACGCTTGCGGCCATGTACCTCTCGCGCGAGTTGCTGCCAGCGATGATCGAGGGCGGAGCGCCCAGCCGCATCCTGAACATTGCGTCAGCGGCGGGAACTCTCTCGAATCCGAACATGAGCGTCTACGCGGCATCCAAGTGGGCCATGATCGGCTGGAGCGATTCGCTACGGCTTGAGCTCATCAAAGCGGGGCATGCGCAGATCGCGGTGACCACGTTTGCGCCCAGCTACATCAGCACCGGAATGTTCGCCGGAGTCCGAGGACCGCTCTGGACCCCGATCATGACTCCCGAAATTGCAACCTCGGCGGCGTGGGCGGCCATGCTGCGCGGCAAGCCCCTGCTTATGAAGCCGTGGACGGTAGGGCTCGCTCGCGGGCTCAAAGGCCTCCTGCCCACTCGGGCGTGGGACTTCGTGGCCGGCCGAGTCTTCAAGGTCTACAACTCAATGGATGAGTTCACCGGGCGCTGAGCCGCTCAGCCCGGTTAAACGCCGATGGCGAATGCCTGAGCATCCGCCATCGGGGTGACGCGTGCGGTACGTGAGCAGCGCGCGCGAGGAGTGTTGAGTGCTGCTTAGTGGCCTTCGGCCTTGAGCTTCTCGAAGCCGGCCTGAACGATGGCCTCTGCTTCGGCGGCGTCGCCCCAACCGTCGATCTTGACCCACTTGCCGGGCTCGAGGTCTTTGTAGTGCTCGAAGAAGTGCTCGATCTCTTTGCGCGTGAATTCGGGAACATCGTTGATGTCCTGAATGTGCGACCAGCGCGGGTCCTTGGCCTGAACGCAGATGACCTTGGAGTCGATGCCGCCGTCGTCGCTCATGTTGAGTACGGCAACCGGGCGAACCGAGATGCCAACACCGGGGAAGGTGGGGGCATCGAGCAGAATCAGCGCGTCAACGGGGTCGCCGTCGAGGCCGAGAGTGTTCTCGAAGAAACCGTAGTCGGTGGGATAAGCGAAGGTCGTGAAGAGAAAACGGTCGAGAAATACGCGACCAGTTTCGTGGTCAACTTCGTACTTGTTCCGGCTTCCGCGCGGAATCTCAACGACAACGTCGTATGCGGCCATAGAGCTGCTCCTAAGAAAATTATGGGGTTGCTGCAATAACGTTACTGGATGCACTCCGAACGGCGCCCCCGTCTTACGCCCGCAATTGCTGATGTTCGGCGTGCAGTGCGCACCGCGCTGGGCTCGCTGCCGGTGCCCGCAGACTCAGAACCTCTCGTTCTTGTCGCCCTCAGCGGTGGCCCCGATTCGCTGGCTCTGGCGGCGGCAACGGCTTTTGAAGCGTCCAGGGCGGGGATGCGAGCGGGGGCCGTGATCGTGAATCACAACCTTCAAGACGGGTCAGCGGATGTCGCAGCCGCCGCCGCGCAGAAGTCGCGCGACCTTGGGCTCGATCCCGTCGACATCCGCTCGGTACTCGTTGGTGACGCCGGAGGCCCCGAGTCCGCTGCCCGCGACGCGCGCTACGCGGCGCTTGCCGCTGCCGCCGCCGAGCACGGCGCCATCCGCGTGCTGCTCGGCCACACCCTCGACGATCAGGCCGAAACAGTGTTGCTCGGTCTTGCCCGCGGCAGCGGAGCGGGCAGCCTCAAGGGGATGGCAGCTGATACCGGCCAATACTTGCGGCCGCTACTCGCCATCGCGCGAACCACGACCGTTCAGTGCTGCGAAGACTCCGGAATCGTGGCGTGGAATGACCCGCACAACCTCGACACCTCGTACACGCGAGTGCGGGTGCGGCAGACCGTATTGCCGCTGCTCGAACGTGAACTGGGGCCCGGCATCCGCGACGCTTTGGTGCGCACGGCCGACCAAGCGCGCGAAGATGCCGAGGCTCTCGATCATTTTGCGGAAGAAATGGCCGAAGATTTGGCCGAGATTTCGGAGGCCGGAATCTCGTTGCCGGTGCGCGCGCTTGCCGCTAATCCTGCCGCTCTTCGCCAGCGTTTGATTAGGTTGGCGGTGGCCAGCGAGTTCCATGTATCGCTGAGCCGAACGCACACTCTGGAGATCGCGAGGCTGGTCACCGACTGGAGGGGGCAGGGACCGATCGACGTTCCCGGCGTTAGGGTTGAACGACGAGAGAACCTTCTCCACTTTTCGGCCCACAGTGAGGAACGCGATGCAGTTTAGCGATGTCGAAGGAGACCTCAGCGAGGTCCTTCTGACCCAGGAAGAGATCCACGAGAAGATCGCCGTGATGGCGCGTCAGATCGAGATCGACTACGCCGGCGAGAAGGTGCTGCTGGTTGGCGTGCTTCGCGGTGCTGTCATGGTGATGGCCGACCTGGCTCGCGAATTGGCTCTACCGATCGAGATGGACTGGATGGCCGTCTCCTCGTACGGTGCCGGCACGCAGTCCTCGGGTGTCGTTCGCATCCTCAAAGACCTCGACAGTGACCTCGAAGGCCGCAAGGTTCTTATCGTCGAAGACATCATCGATTCGGGCCTTACGCTCTCCTGGTTGCTCGGCAACCTGCGCAGCCGCGGCGCTGCCTCGGTAGAGATCTGCACCCTGCTGCGCAAGCCGGATGCCGCCAAGGTCGAGGTTGACGTCAAGTACGTCGGTTTCGACATCCCCAACGCCTTCGTGGTCGGCTATGGCCTCGACTTCGCCGAGAAGTACCGCAACCTTCGCGGAATCGCAGTGCTCGCTCCCCACGTTTACGCGTAGGGCCGGCTGAATGCGGGCGCAGGCAGCCATTGATCAGGCGACCGACGAGATCGTTGGTCTTTTTGAGAATCGAGTAGCGGAACAGAAGGCTCCAGCATCATTCTTCGCGGTCTTTGGACCCGATGGCATCGTGCTGGAGGGCGGCTACGGCGAGAAGGTCCTCGGCGAGGGCAACGCTCCCGACCGCGACACGGTGTTCCGCATTGCGTCGTGCACCAAGAGCTTCACGTGCACGATGTTGCTCATGCTGCGCGACCGCGGTCAGCTCACCCTTGATGCGCCGATCACTGACTTTGTTCCGGCGTTCACGCCGCTTGAGCCAGCGGCTGCTCCCGTGACGCCCAGCATCCGTCAGCTCATGACGATGTCGGCGGGGTTCCCGACCGATAACCCGTGGGGCGACCGCGTCGAGGAAATGACGCGGGCCGAACTCGACGAGTTCATGGCGACGGGCATCCGCTATTCGAGTACGCCAGGCACTCGCTTTGAGTACTCGAACCTCGGCTATGCCCTGCTGGGTGAAGTCATCGCCGAGATTACGGGCCGCCCCTACATCGAGGCCGTTGCTGCCGAAATTCTCGAACCCCTTGGCCTCACCTCGACCCGCTTCGAGGAGGACCCGGATGCCGATGTCGCCCTCGGCTACCGGCTCGCCAATGGGCAGTGGCAGGTTCAGCCGTTCACCGGGCCCGGAGTCTTTTCTTCCATGGGCGGTTTGTTTTCCAGCGCGACCGACCTGGTGCGCTGGTCGCTGTGGCTCGCCGGTGCCCTCGACCCCGAAGACACCTCCGACGGCCCCTTGTCTGCTGCCAGCCGCCGCGAACTCCAACAGATTCAGCGCGCCGTGCCCGAGGGCATGTCGAAGGCTGCCGAGTTTTCCGAACCGACAGCCCACGGTTATGGCTACGGCCTGTTCATCGATGAGGGCACGACGAAGATCGTGTCGCACTCGGGCGGGTACCCCGGAGTGAGTGCCCACATGCGCTGGCACGCCCCAACCGGCCTCGGCATTGTGGCGTTCGAGAATGGCACGTTTGCGGCATCCTCGATCCCGGCAACTCAGGCTTTGCAGGCTGCGTTGAATGCGTACGGCGAGCTGATGACGCCAGCTCCGGCTTGGCCCGAAACTCTGGCCGCTCGCGACGTGTTTGATGGCCTCGTTCGCGAGTGGGATACCCCCACCGCGGATGCGCTTGCCGCCGTCAACCTCGCGCTCGATGTTCCGTGGGAAGAGCGCATCGCTGGCATTGCGAAAGCGATTGCTGAGGTGGGGCCGCTCACCGGTGCGCCTCTGACCGAAGTACCGCGCACGCTCAGCGACACTCCTGCCGTGACCAACTGGACGATCGACGGCGAACGCGGTCGCATCAAGTGCCACATCTTGATGAGCCCGGAGCTTCCACCGCGCATTCAGACCTTCACGGTCACGACAGAAAATCACTAACTCAGCGAGCGTCAGACGTCGCTGATTGGTCTTCTAGATTGAGCCGTTTTGGTCGGAATTTGAGTCATTAGTTCTTTCAAAACCATCCAACGTTTCGCGGCATCAGCGGTACTTGCTGGGTAGTGCCTACCTGGAACCTCGGTCATTTGCCATTGGTGGCCACGATCCGTTGCTCGATCCGCGACCGATTTCGTCGAACCGGGGGACACGATCTCGTCATTCGTTGCCGCCAAAACGAACACCGGTGCTGCGCCTTTGTGCGAGCGATTCGACGGCAAGGAGATACCCAGATCGTCGGCTCCGAATCTTTCGGATGCCCACGTAGAAAACTCTTCATTGTGCGGGCTGTGACGCTCGATGTGCTCGGTCAGGCTGAGAATCGGGGACATGACTACCACTCGCTTCACAGCCTCGAGGTCGCCTAGCTGTGCTGCAACCCAAGCACCAAAGCTAACGCCGAACGCCACGACAGATTCATAGCGGTGCCGCGCAATTGCATGACGAATAGCGCGGGAGACAGTCTCGACGGACTGCCTCCACGAACCCCATGCGGACGTCTGAAATGCGTCCCCGAAACCTAGTGATCCCGGATAGTTGATAATTAGCACATCGACGTTTCGGTCAAGCCACTCCCTATACGCGCCGCTGTACCTTAAGTCGTCGAGCTCATGGCTGTCAGGGCCACCATGGAATGACACAACTAGGTTTTTGCATCTCACCCCTGACCTGCTGACCCGTACGCAGGGGACGCCTGCGATTGATATGTACTCGACCTTGATGTCGGATCTAGGCGCGGCGACTCCGCACATTTTCTGCGGGCCGCTAATCCAGCTCGATCCAATGTTCAGTCCAGTAAGCCGCAGAACTGGAGTTTGGGTGGCACCAATGGAGAAGATCTGCGCTGTACCACAAGGAGAGATCCAGTGATCAAAATCCAACGTATCGGGCTTAGCGCGAAATACGGACTGGCCAAGTCGCGCGTGTATGGCGTACGCGAATACTTCAAGATCAGACGCGCCAACATCAACTATTGACCACGACGAGGGAAGAGACAGCTTCAAGGTGCCCTCAGCTCGAGCTAGGAAAAACTGGCTACCCTGCTTTGAAGACTGCCTAATGACTGCGAAGCTTGTCGTTGGGTGACTTACCTTTCCGTCCCCTCCATGGAGGTAACCACCAGCAGAGTCGAAGGCAGCCCATCGGTTGTTGGGCAACTCGCAGATAAACGTTCCGTCGGACAGGACACACTTTGGGATGGCCTCGCCCATCTGTAGAGATTTTCCCTGCCCTGAGTTCAGATCGACGAAGACGCACTGATTAGGGTCTGAGATGGGCTTGAGCAAAATCTGAATGGTCTGCGTTGAGGCATCTGGGACAAACGCTCTTATATCGAACTCCGTCGACGGAAAACCTTGGTGAGCCCACGTGTCGACATTCCTGATCGTCGAAGCGGCGAGAACACTCTTGGTGATCGTTATAGCGGTCCTCGTATGCAAAACCCCGTATACGAAAGGTGTACCTGGAACGCAGTAGTGTGCGAGCCCCGGCGTAAGCTTGAACTCAAAGTAGCGAGCGCGCATAGAAGTCGAGCGGGATGCTCGGTACAGCTTTCCATCGAGGGAGCTGAAAAAGACAAAGCCACTCTCATCAGCGAATACCGGGCGAAGATGGTCCTCTTCGAAGATCGATTCGACAGGCATCGGTTATTTCGACGGCGCTTGAGGCGTCTTGAGCTTGCTCAACAGAACGGGGAGCAGGACCGCGTTAAGAAGGGTTGCGCAACCCGCAGTCAGCAAGAGCCCTTCTGGGCCTGTTGCCAGCCAGAGAGGCGCCCCGAGCGCCCCTCCGACCGCATCGCCGACAAGAAAAGCAGCCTGAGAGATTCCGAAAATTAACCCTGTGGCGTGTGCGGGGATCACTGCATACTGGATCGTTTCTTCGCATGCGACCGCGAGCGCTATCAATGCTGCACGGAGCACAAAAACAAGGGCGACCCAGAAGAGTCCAAGTCCGAAACTCAGTCCTAAGAGAATCGCCAATGCTCCTGCGCTTACCTCCGCAAGCGCAAACAGTCTGAACGGTCGGCTGTGTGAGCCCCATCGTGAAAGTGCCCACGAGACTAATATTTGCGCCCCGCTAAGAAGCGCTAGAACGATAGCGGCTTGAGCTGCTGAGGCTCCACCTTCCGTCAGGATTAGAGGCGCATAGGGGGCCACCAGACTTACATAGAAACCAGAGATGAGCCCGATTATGGCGAGACGGAATCCGATTGAGCGGAAGCTCGAAATTCGTGGTGCATCCCTGACGCCCCGGGTACTCAGGCGGGGTGGGTTAAGTCTTGTCTGCGGCATTAAAGTGAGCCACAACAGCGCGAGCGCGATGAGTCCAGGCGCGACCCACAGCGCTGTCGCAGGCCCGTCAATGCGGCTGTCGATCATGCTGAAGATAACGGCAGCCCCGGCTGTTCCCGTCACCACGCCGATTTGATTCCCAAGGTTTCGCGCCCCGACTATCCGAGGAAGCTCATCATCGGTAGCGTTGCTTCGAACCCAGGGTCTGATCGCGACCAGAACTAGCGAAGCCCCCAAACCAGCTATGGCGGAGAAGATGACTACGGGCACAAGGTCGGTGAGAAGCCGCCCAGCGATGCCCACCCCGTAGATAAGTGTGCCTATCTTGACAGCGCGTAACCCCCCAATTCGATCGGCTAGCGCACCCCACGCGAATGACAGTCCGCCAACAACCGCCATAACCGCGTACCCGACCCCAAACGCTAGAAGCGAATCCAGGCGTTCAAAATAGAGCGGTTGCGCGACCTTCGACATCCACATGCCGGCGGCGAAAAGTGCAGTGAAAAAGCTCAACTGCACGCGCAGGTCGACGTTCACGGCTTAGTGCTCACGATTATGTCGTAATTTTGCGCGAGGTAAATAGAATTGGGGAACAATTTGAGCCCCTGCGTAAGTATTGCGAGCGCTTTCGTAACATTGTTTTTACTCAAAAAGACCTCCGCGGCGAGGGATACGCGCCGCTCAACCTCAGGCTGGGCGAGCGAGTGGATGTCCCACGACACTATTTCGCTCAGCGCTTTCTCGTGCTCGCCGGCCAGAATGAGGTTGTACACCACGTTGGTTAGATGCACCGGCGATTCTGGATTTATAGAGTGGGCTCTTCGAAACGCCAGCACGGCTTTATCGTGCTCACCCTTTCGGCCTTCATATACACCTAACTGGGCCCATGCTGCAGCGAGAGTCTCGTCGGATTCTACTGCCGTGTTGCATTGGAATATTGCAGCGTCAAGATCTCCTATTCGCGCGAAGCACTTCGCCATTTCCAGCCGGTACTCGGGCATGTGGGGGTCGACGCCGATCAGTTCTTCGTATGTTCGTAGCGCCGAGTCGAAGTCCTCGAGCTGGGTGAAGCATTGTGCGAGATTGTAGATCAGCACAGTTCGGTGGATCGCGATGTTTTCAGTTGTCCCGCTAAGCGTATCGATGCCCCAACGCAACAACCGGATCGACTCTTCGACTTTCCCCCGTCGGAATAGGATTAGCGCGTAGCCGTTTCGGTTGAATACCTCATCAAAGATTACGTCGTCGCCATTTCGCCGCCCAGAATTCAGCTGGTGAAGAGCGTCATATGCCTCGTCGAGCAGAGTGGCGCTGGTTTCGAGATCTCTCAGACCTGAGGGGTGATGCCGTGCGTAAAGCATGGCAGTTCCATACTTTGCGCGGACGAAATCCATAACGTCGCCTGACCGGCTCCATCTATCGTAATAGTGCTCTGCATTGAGCGTCTGCCCTAGCATCGCATTGGCTAGGGCGAGTAAATTCCAGACGCGCGACGATTGTTCGACTTCTTGAAGGGATGTTCCCAACTTCTGCGCAGTCCAAGCGTCTCCAGCGTTGATGTATTCGAATGCCTGCTGGTACACGTAGTCTGCGTTTTCCGAAACTTTGGGAAGTTTCAGGGCCTCAAGGAGCTCTTGCTCCTCTCTGCTCGGCACATGGCTAAGTGCACCATCAACGACTCCGACTTCAAGTTGAACCGACCAGCCAGCAACTTTGCTGGCTGTCATTAGAAACTCGCGGCTTCCGTCGTCGAGCTCGAGCGCGCTAGAAACGCGCACAGAGATATGGCCTGAATCCCGTGATATCCGTTCGGCGATCTTGAAATAGCTTCTTGTCGCTCGCTGCTGTTGAAAGAATCTGATCTGGTGATCAGGCGTGGCCGCGTCGGTGAGGCTCGCTGCTCCTGAGCGAACTCGCTCGGCTAGTTCCTGGTCTAGAGGTCTTAACACTCGAAGACCGTGTTGCATTAGCCAATCGGTGCTATCTCCGCTGATTCCGTAGTGGGTCAGAATAACTTTCACCACGCTGTAGGAGATCGGAGTTCGGTTGTGAGCTGAAATTGTAAGCAAACTAACGCTGCCTTTCAGAGCGGGCGCGAACGGATCGCCCGCGCCCGCTCAGGATCACTTTAAAGGGCTACTTTGCCACCGTAGAGAACAGCGAAGTCGATCTTTTCTTCTTGGGGTTCTTCAACCTTGAGTTCCATTTCAGGCTCCTTGTCGTTTATCCGAATTGGACAGCGGTTTGCTGGCCTGAATTTAAAGTAGACAACCGAGCGCGAAGTGTTTTGAGTTTTCCACAATTCAGATGCTTCGCGGGAACGGCTTTGTTTTGGTTCGCGAGGGTGCGTCTGTGCGATCACTGTGGTCGCCGCAACCGCGACAACCACAGCGGAGCCCAGCAGGCATTACGCCGAGGGAAAACACGCAGTCCGCTTGCAGCGCGATACCGGTAACCTTGCAGCACGTTTCTTCAGAGAGAGGCACTGGGTCACCCGACCCGGAACATCATGGATTTTAAGCGCATTTTCCGCGGCCCCGTTCCGTACATCATCATCGGTATCGCCGCCGTCTCGATCGCCGCGAGCCTTCTCCTCGGCGAGGGCTACAAAGAGATCACCACTCAAGAGGGCCTCGACCTTCTTCAGGGATCGACGGTGTCATCAGCCACCATCATTGACGGTGAGCAGCGTGTTGACCTCGAGCTCTCCAAAGCCGACGGCGACAACGGCACGAAGGTGCAGTTCTACTACGTAGCACCGCGTGGCACCGAGATCGTTTCTGCTGTCAACGGCGCCGACGTCAAGGAGTTCAACGACCAGGTTCCGCAGGAGAACTTCTTCGTTTCCTTCCTCTCGATCATGCTGCCGTTCCTCATCATCGGCATCATCTTCTTCTTCATCTTCAGCCGCATGCAGGGTGGCGGTGGCAAGGTTATGCAGTTCGGCAAGTCGAAGGCCAAGCTCGTGGGTAAAGACACCCCGCAGGCCACTTTTGCGGATGTCGCTGGTGCTGACGAGGCCATCGAAGAGCTCGAAGAAATCAAAGACTTCCTGAAAGAACCGGCCAAGTTCTTGGCTGTTGGCGCCCGCATCCCGAAGGGCGTACTGCTGTACGGCCCTCCCGGAACCGGTAAGACCCTGCTGGCCAAGGCCACCGCGGGTGAAGCTGGAGTGCCGTTCTACACAATCTCTGGTTCAGACTTCGTTGAAATGTTCGTGGGTGTCGGTGCAAGCCGTGTTCGCGACCTCTTCGAGCAGGCCAAGCAGAATGCTCCCGCAATCATCTTCATCGACGAGATCGATGCTGTTGGTCGTCACCGTGGTGCCGGAATCGGTGGCGGTAACGATGAGCGCGAGCAGACTCTCAACCAGTTGCTGGTCGAGATGGATGGCTTCGACGTGAACGCCAACGTAATCCTCATCGCCGCAACGAACCGCCCTGACGTTCTCGACCCCGCGCTTCTGCGCCCTGGTCGTTTCGACCGTCAAATTGGTGTGGATGCTCCCGACAAGATCGGTCGCAAGCAGATTCTCGAAGTGCACGCCAAGGGCAAGCCCATGGCCGAGGGCGTTGACCTCGAAGTGCTCGCTCGCAAGACACCCGGCTTCACCGGTGCTGACCTGGCGAACGTGCTCAACGAAGCAGCGTTGCTGACCGCGCGCTCCAACGCGCAGCTCATCGACAACCGTGCCCTCGACGAGGCGGTTGACCGTGTCATGGCCGGCCCGCAGCGCCGTTCGCGCCTCATGAACGACAAAGAGAAGCTGGTCACGGCGTACCACGAGGGTGGTCACGCGGTGGCTGCTGCCTCCATGCGCAACAGCGACCCCGTCACGAAGATCACCATTCTTCCTCGCGGACGTGCCCTCGGCTACACGATGGTGATGCCGCTCGAAGACAAGTACTCCGTGTCGCGCAACGAGCTGCTCGATCAGCTCGCCTACGCGATGGGTGGCCGGGTTGCGGAAGAAATCGTGTTCCACGACCCGACGACCGGGGCATCCAACGACATCGAAAAGGCCACCTCGATTGCGCGCCGCATGGTCACCGAATACGGCATGAGTGCCCGAGTCGGTTCCGTGAAGTTGGGCAGCGCCTCGAGCGAACCCTTCATGGGTCGCGACATGAGCTCGAGCCGCGAATACTCCGACGAGCTCGCCAAGATCATTGACGAAGAAGTTCGACTGCTGATCGATAAGGCTCACGACGAGGCATGGCAGATGCTCAACGAGAACCGCAAGGTGCTCGACAAGATCGCCCTCGAGTTGATGGAGAAAGAGACTCTCGACCACGTGGAGCTCGACAAGATCTTCAAGGGAATCGCCAAGCTTCCCGAGCGTCCCCAGTGGCTCTCGAGCGACGCGCGCCCGGTGTCGCAGTTGCCTCCCATCAAGGTTCCCAAGAAGAAGGTGCCGAAGGCTGACGCAAGCGACAGCGACGAAAGCACCCCTTCGAAGCCGGCACGCACCCCACGGCCACGCAAGTCGCCCGGGGTAGCAACGGCCTAGGGCACCATGTCGATCGACCTCGCACGCATTGAAGCTGCGGTAGCCGAGATTCTTGATGCCGTCGGCGAAGACCCGAAGCGGGCAGGCCTCACCGCCACCCCGCGTCGGGTCGCCGAGGCGTACTCCGAGTTCTTCGCAGGCAACACGATCGACCCTCTCGTGCACCTCTCCGACAGCATCGAGTTCACCGCTAAGGCGGATCAGACGGGCGAGCTGGTTCTCGTGCGTGACATCGAATTTCGGTCCATGTGTGAGCATCACCTGTTGCCGTTCTTGGGCGTCGCCCATGTTGCCTACGTTCCAGACGAACGCATCATCGGCCTGGGCAATATTGCGCGGGTCGTCGAGACGATTGCCGCGCGCGCGCAACTGCAGGAGCGACTGACCGAAGAGATCACCGACGCGATCAACACGGGGCTGTCGCCGCGTGGAGTGCTCGTTGTTGTTGATGCTGTTCACGGCTGCGTTTCGGCTCGCGGCCCCCGCCAGACCGCCAGCTCCACGGTGACCTTGGCGTCTCGTGGGGTTCTTAGCGATCCAGTGGAACGCGCTGAAGTGATGGCGCTCATCGGCCGAGGTGGCGATGCGTAGAAACCCTCGCGTGGCGGTTCCCCAAATCATGGGCATCCTCAATGTCACGCCTGATTCTTTTAGCGACGGAGGCCAGTTCGAACATGTGGACGCCGCCATTGCGCGAGGCATCGAACTGCGCAACCAGGGCGCGGATGTCGTCGATGTCGGTGGCGAATCGACTCGCCCCGGTGCCGAACGAGTCTCTGCCGCGGCGGAGCAGCAGCGGGTAATCCCGGTGATCAAGGCGCTCACGGCTGAAGGCGTGACCGTGAGCATCGACACCATGAATGCCGAGACGGCACTGGCCGCGGCGAATGCGGGAGCATCCATCATCAATGATGTCTCTGGAGGGCTTGCTGACCCCGAGATGTACCGCACGGTTGCCGAAACAGATCTGCTTTATATTGCGATGCACTGGCGTGGGCACAGCACCACGATGGGGCAACTCGCGCACTACGACGATGTGGTTGACGACGTGCGCAGCGAGCTGAAGGCGCGTTTGGCAGAAATGATGGTGTGGGGTGTGAAGCCCAACCGCGTTGTGCTCGATCCGGGCTTGGGCTTTGCCAAAGACGCCCGCCACAACTGGGCGCTGTTGGCGCGCATCGACGAGATTGCGTCGCTCGGGCATCCGGTGCTCATCGGGGCGTCACGCAAACGCTTTCTCGCAAAAATGCTTCCGGCCGATGCGCCGCCAGCCGAGCGCGACCTGGCTACCGCAGTGATCAGCAATGTCGCCGCCGAGGCGGGCGTGTGGGCCGTTCGGGTGCACGATGTTCCGTCAACGCACATTGCACTTTCCGTGTATCGAGCTATGCAGAAGGGCAAGAAACGATGAATCCCGCACTGGACGAAATCACCCTCACTGGCTTGCGCGCCACCGCCTTTCATGGCGTCTTCGACCACGAGCGTCGCGATGGTCAAGTCTTCGTGATCGACGCGACCGTGTATCTCGACTTCGCGGCCGCTGCCCGCACCGACGACCTTGACCGCACCATCCACTACGGCGTCTTGGCCGAAGAGATCGTCGCCGCCGTCGAGAGCAACCCGGTTGATCTCATCGAGACGGTTGCCGAACGCATCGCCACTGTGGTGCTTGCACACGAGGCCGCCGTGAGCACCAAGATCACGCTCCACAAACCAGAAGCACCCATCACTGTGCCGTTCACCGATGTCTCGGTCACCATCACTCGTCAGCGTGCAGCCCGTGCCCAGACTGCTGGCTTCAGTGCAGAACCGCAGCCGCTGCCGTGATGCGACAGCAACGACTGCACGTCGAGTTGCCGGTGATGCTTGCCATCGGCAGCAATCTCGGCGACCGCGAATCCACCCTGCGCGACGCCGTGCACGCCATCAACCGCATCGACGGTGTGACCGTGGATGCCGCCTCCAGCATTGTGCAGACTCCGGCCCTGAAACTCTCCGGCATCGACCACTCTGCTCCCGCGTATCTCAACGCGGTCGTGTTAGCGCGCAGTTCGCTGGAGCCCCACGCTCTCCTCGCTGAGCTGCAGCGCGTCGAGGCTGAGCATGGTCGCGTGCGCGACGAACGCTGGGGCGATCGCACGCTCGACATCGACATCATTTCTTTCGCGCACCTGCAAGTGGATGACGAACTTCTGACGATCCCGCATCCTCGGGCCGCCGAACGATCGTTCGTGCTCGTGCCGCTGCTGCAGCTCGACCCCCACGCGCACCTCGCCGGAATCGGAAGCGCGGCTGACGCCCTTGCGGGCATCGAGAACGACGCTACCGAGTGTGAGGCGGAACCCCTGTGGTAGCCCGCACGTCGGCCGTGCACTTGGTCACCATTGCCGCGGCGGGAGCAGCCGTCGGCTGGTTGCTCGAAGTGTTGTTGACGGCATCCGGAAACCCGATTGTGACCCCCTCGGTCGCCTTGGCGGTCTCGCTCTTCTTGATCGCCGTGATCGTGGTCGTGCTGGCAGTGCCCATCTACCGCTCATCACGCGGGCTGCGCAAAGAACGCGTGAATCCCTTCTTCGCGCTGCGCGTTGTCGTGCTCGCGAAAGCATCGAGCTTCGCCGGGGCTCTCCTTGGCGGAACCGCCCTCGGCATCGCGGTCTACCTGCTGAGTCGCACCGTTTCTCCCGAAACCGGCGCTATCGGCACGAGCTTCGTCGTTTCGGCTGGCGCGATAGTGTTGCTGATCGCAGGATTGGTCGCTGAATATTTGTGCACCATCCCGCCTGATGATGACGACCCGTCGTCGCAGAACCCGATGGACCCCCAAGGAGCAGCGTGACCGAGCGACTTGATCTCCCCGACGCCGAGTGGCGCGGCGTCTCCCGCAAGTACACCATCGTAGAAGCGGTCGGGCTGCTCATTACGGGCATTATCCTCACGGTGGGAACGTCAATCCCGACCTTCATCACCGGCATCCAGTGGCTTGCCGTAATTCCGATTTCGCTCGGCATCATCTTCGTCATCAACATCGCGCTCACCCCGCGGCGAGTGCGGGCGATCGGCTACATGCTGCGCGAGGATGACTTGGTCTTTCGTCGCGGACTGATGTTCCGCCGCGTGGTTGCTGTGCCCTATGGCCGCATGCAGCTCGTCGACATCAACCGCGGACCCCTCGATCGCGCCGTTGGCCTCAGTGAACTCAAGTTTGTGACGGCCGCGGCATCCACCGGTGTGGTGATTCCTGGCCTTCCTGAGCAGGATGCTGAGGAGTTGAGAGACACGCTCGTCGCCCTGGCCGAGAGCCGCAGGGCCGGACTGTGAGCGACCCGCGCGAGCCCGCCGAGCCCGCCGAGCCGCAGGAGCCTCGAGAACCGCTGGAGTCCGTGAACGCAACTGAACCTGCGAACCTGAACACTGCCGAGCCTGCTGCTCCCGCCGTGGCGCTCACGGTGCCCGAGAGCGCTCGTCGCCTTGGTGAGTGGCATCGACTGCACCCGGCAACGCCGTTCTTGCGCGGCGGCATCGCGTTCGTGGCAATCATCGGTGTCATCATCGTCAACGCCCGCGACGTCTTTCTCGACACCATTTTTGGCGGCGGCAGCCGAGAACTGCGTTTCTTGGAGCGTTTTGCCGAGTCAAGCCTGATCATTTTGGCGATTCTCGCCGTGCTCGTCATCCTGATTCTGAGCGTCGGTGGTTTTTATCTGTCGTGGCGGATGCACACCTTCCGCATCACGGACGAGCTTGTTGAGGTGCGCAGCGGCATCCTGTTCCGCACCAACCGTCGTGGACGACTTGATCGCATCCAGGGCATCAATATTTCGCGGCCATTCTTGGCACGCCTGTTTGGGGCCGCCAAGCTCGAAGTGAATGTGGCAGGTCAAGACGCCAACGTTGAGCTGGCCTATCTCGGCTCCGCTGGCGCCGACGATTTACGAGTCGCGATCTTGCAGCTCGCCTCGGGCACTCGCGCGGCTGAAGCAGCGGCCGATGCAGCCGCACAAGCCCCGACCGGTGTCACGGGTGTGGTGGAGTCGCGCGTCAACGAATTCTTGGCCCCAGAGCTCGACCCCCATGCCGCGCCGCCAGAGTCGATCGTGCGCATCAGCATCCCGCGGCTCATCGGTTCTCTCGTGCTCAGCGAAGCGACCATCATCGCGATTCTGGTGGGCATCGGCATCATCACGACGATCATCGTTACTGGCGACTACGGCTGGATCTTTGCGCTCCTCCCGGGCTTTCTCGGTCTCGGCGGTTATTTGGCATCCAGACTGACGCGCTCGCTTCGGTACTCGATCGCGGCAACGGATGACGGCATCCGTGTCGGTTATGGCCTGTTGTCGACGACCAATGAGACGCTCCCGCCCGGCCGCATTCACGCGGTTGAGGTATCGCAGCCGCTGTTATGGCGCGCTGCCGGCTGGTGGGAAATCAAGATCAACACGGCCTCGCAAGCAACAAGCTCAAGCGGCGCAACCGCCAAGACAACGCTGCTCCCGGTCGGAGATATGGCCGATGTGCACCGCGTGCTGCAACTCATTCTGCCGAGCCTCGCTGACGCCAAGTCGCGGGAACTGCTCGAGTGCGGTCTAGCCGCTGGAGCCCACGATGACGACTACGTCACCTCGCCCAAGCGGGCGGCCTGGCTGCGCTGGTTCTCCTGGCGCCGCAATGGTTTCGTGCTGATTTCGGATGCCGTCGCGCTGCGCAAGGGAGCCATCTGGCGTTCCCTCGTGCTTGTGCCTCAAGCCCGCATGCAGAGCGTCAGCATGAACGAGGGTCCGCTGCTGCGCCGCATGGGTCTTGCTGAGCTGCGAATTCACACTGTTGCAGGGCCAATTTCGGCCACCATCGGTGCGCTCGACCGCAACGATGTTGTGCGCTTCTTCGATGAGGTTGAGCACGCGGCCGTGCACGCCGCAGGCGTCGACACGAGTCACCGCTGGCGCAGTGCAGGTGTGAACACCGAGTCCTCGGCACCAATACCCCCTGAGGACGACGCGTAATGGCGCAGGCAGCTGGGCGGCTCGGAATCGGCATCATTGGTGCGGGAAAGGTCGGCCCGATTCTTGGCGCAGCCCTCGCAGGCGCAGGCCATGCAATCGTGGGAATTGCGGCGACGTCAGAGCGCAACCTTGAGCGCGCAAGCGCGATCCTTCCCGACGTTCCCGTTCTCGACATCCCGACTCTGGTTGAACGCAGCGAGCTCGTGATTCTGGCGATTCCGGAGAGCGAGATTGAGTCGTTCGCGAAGGGTCTCGCCGATGCTGGAGTGTGGCAACCGGGGCAACTCGTGCTGCACACCGCGCCGGGGCTCGGCTATCAGGCCTTGGCGCCGGCACTTGCTGTTGGCGCGATTCCGCTCGCCGTGCACCCGGCCATGGTGTTCACGGGAACAAGCCTTGACCTCACGCGCCTGCACGAAACCTATTGCGCCGTCAGCGCGCCCACTCCGGTATTGCCGATTGCGCAAGCTCTCGTCGTGGAGATGGGCGCCGAGCCGATCGTGATCTCCGAAGACGAGCGTGCTGCGTGGGCCGAAGCGGTCAGTACCGCCACTAGTTTTTCGGCCGCGATCGTCCGTCAATCTTTAGATTTGCTTGGCAGCGTCGGGGTGGATGCCCCCGCGCGTGTTTTAGGACCCCTGTTGCGCTCCTCGGTCGAGAGTGCGCTCGCGCGTGCCACAGCGACTAGCATCGATGTTTCCTTGCTCGACCCCGAGCCGAGGCCCCATTCACAGGAGGACCCCTCGTGAGTTCACACCCCCGCCCGCAAGTTATTGAGACCGTCGCGGGTATGCGCGATGTGGTCGCGCACGAGCGCGCCGCTGGCCGCACTATTGCTTTGACGCCCACGCTGGGCGCGCTTCACCAGGGTCACCTCGCTCACGTCGAGCGTGCTGCCGAACTCGCCGATGTGCGCATCGTCTCGATCTTCGTCAACCCCACGCAGTTCGGGGCCAGCGAAGATCTCGACAAGTATCCGCGCACCATGGACGAGGATCTCGACATGCTGGGCGCGATGGGTGTTCCCTACGTTTTCGCTCCGAGTGTGGAGGAGATGTATCCGAAGGGGCCGACCTCGACCACAATTTCCGCCGGCCAGATCGGCACGATGTTCGAAGGCAAAACGCGCCCCGGTCACTTCGACGGTGTGCTCACCGTCGTCGCCAAGCTACTCGCGATCACGAGCCCGCAGTTCGTCACCTTCGGCCAGAAAGATGGCCAGCAACTTTTTCTCGTTCGCCGCATGATTACCGACCTCAACATCCCGGTGCAGCTTGAGATCATCGAAACCGTGCGCGAAGAAGACGGTCTCGCCCTCTCGAGCCGCAACCAGTTCTTGGATGACCACCAGCGCGAAGCCGCCTCCATCCTGTCGACCGCTCTCAACGCGGCGACCTCGGCCGCCGACAGCGGCCTCGATGCCGTGATCGCCGCAGCCCAGGGCGCGCTCATGGGAGCGTCAGGCGTCGAGCTCGACTATTTCACCGTCGTCGATACCGACACCTTCATGCCGGTGCCCGATGGTTACCGTGGACCAGCTGTCGCGCTCGTCGCCGCACGCGTGGGGGAGACCCGTTTGATCGACAACGCGACCCTCTACGTCGGCTAGTTTTCGTCTGCAGTTTGAGGCGCGGCAGTGCGCGGCTATCCCGGCTACGATTGAGGGCGTGAATGACGCTGCTAACGCCCCCGAGCCCACCGAAGCTGAAGTTTCTGAGCAAAAAGCCGTTCGGTTAGAGAAGCGTCAGCGACTCATCGATTCGGGCGCTGAGGCGTACCCGGTCGGCGTCGCCATCACCACGAGCATTCCGGCCGTGCGCGCGAAGTACCCGTCGCTTGAAGCGGATGAGACCACGGGCGATGTCGTCGGTCTCGCGGGTCGCATCGTGCACCTCCGCAACACCGGCAAGCTGTGCTTCGCCTCGCTGCAGTCCGGTGACGGCCAGCGCATCCAAGTCATGGTTTCGCTCGGCGAAGTGGGCGACGAGTCGCTCGCTCTGTGGAAAGAACTCGTTGACCTCGGTGACCACCTGTTCGTGAGTGGCGAGGTCATTTCGAGCCGCCGCGGCGAGCTTTCCGTCATGGTCAAGGACTGGAAGATCGCGTCCAAGGCCGTTCTTCCCCTTCCCAACCTGCACTCCGAATTGAGCGACGAACAGCGCGTTCGCAGCCGCTACCTCGACCTCATCGTTCGCGACCAGGCCCGGTTCACGGTGCGCGCTCGCGCCAAGGTCAACGCGAGCCTGCGCGCCACGTTCGCCGCGCACGACTACCTCGAAGTCGAAACGCCGATGCTGCAGACGATGCACGGTGGAGCATCCGCTCGCCCCTTCGTCACGCACTCCAACGCGTTCGATACCGAGCTGTACCTGCGCATTGCGCCCGAGTTGTTCTTGAAGCGTGCCGTTGTCGGTGGCATCGAGCGCGCGTTCGAGATCAACCGCAACTTCCGCAACGAGGGTGCTGACTCCACGCACTCGCCCGAGTTCGCGATGGTCGAGGCGTACCAGGCTTATGGCGACTACAACCAGATGGCTGACCTCACGCAGGAGCTCGTCCAGAACTCCGCCGTTGCTGTCACCGGATCGATGCTCGTCACACTCGCTGACGGCACCGAGTATGACCTCGGTGGCCAGTGGGCGCGCATCTCGATGTACGACTCCCTCAACGAAGCGGCCGGCCTCAGCGTCACGCCGCAGACGTCCGCTGAGGAACTGAAGGTGCTGGCGGATGCTGTCGGCATCGAGGTCACTCAGCCCACCCACGGCAAGTACGTGGAAGAGCTGTGGGAGCACTACGTGAAGCCGGGCCTCGACCTCCCGACCTTCGTCATGGACTTTCCCGTCGATACGAGCCCACTGGTGCGCGACCACCGCACCATCGAAGGTGTTGTCGAAAAGTGGGACCTCTACATTCGTGGATTCGAACTGGCTACCGGCTACTCCGAGCTTGTTGACCCCGTGATTCAGCGCGAACGTTTCGTGGAGCAAGCACTCCTGGCTAGTCAGGGCGACGTTGAAGCAATGCGCCTCGACGAAGACTTCATCCGCGCTCTCGAGCACGGCATGCCGCCGACCGGTGGAATCGGTGTCGGTGTCGACCGTTTGCTGATGGCCATCACGGGCCTCGGCATCCGCGAAACCATCCTCTTCCCTCTGGTCAAGTAAGTAGCTCGACGATGGCCGACCCCATGCCCGAGAACACTTCTGATGGCGCTGCGACTGCAGGCGGCGCTGCGACTCCGGATGCCGCTGCTGCTGCTGCTGCTGCTGCTGCCGAGACGCCGAAGAAGTCGACGATTACGCCCATGCGCATCGCGCTCTGGGTTCTCGTGGCTGGCGCCGGATTGTTTATGGTGCTGACCGGCCTCGTTGGCGTATTAGTGAAGGCTCAGTAGTGGATCGCAAATCATCACGCCTCATCATGACTGTGACTCTCGTGGGACTTGTCGTTCTCATCGCCATTGTCACCCTGGTCAACGGTTAGGCTAGAGACGTGCCTCAAGAATTCTGGTCTAACGCGATCTTCTCCGTCATCCCGACGATCGCAGTGGGCGCTATTTTTTGGTTCGTCATGGCAGCGATTATTCGCTCCGACCGCACCGAGCGCAGCAGCTACGCCAAGATCGAGGCTGAAGAGCGCGCCAAGATGGCCGCAAATTCAGAACTCTAGGCTGAACCGCTAGCTGGGCTGAACCGCCAGCTGGGCTGAACTTGCTAGCTAGGCAGAGCCCCGCAGTTTGAGCTCCGTCGGGAGAATACGGCCGCGAGTTTCGGGCACGATGCCGTTGACGAGTTCCAGCACCATCGATGCTGCTTCGCGTCCCAGCAGGTCGGCCGGTTGACGCACTGTCGAGAGTTGGGGCTGGCACCGCTGTGCCCAATCGCTATCGTCGAAGCCCACGATGCCGACGTCGCCGGGGACCGAGCGACCGCTCTCGCGAAGCACATCCATAGCGCCGGCAGCCACAGCATCGGATGCCGCGAAGACTCCGTCGAGGTCGCCAGCGCGTTCGAGCAGCGCCTTCATTCCCTCGGCGCCGCTCTCGCGTGAGTAGAGCGGAAAGTCGACAACCAGGTTCTCGTCGAACTGGTCGCCCAGGGCATCCCGAAAGCCGGCTAGGCGTTCGCTACCGGAGTCACGGTCGAGGGCAGCGGCAATCATGCCGATTTTCTTGCGGCCGGTGGCCAGAAGTTCACGGGTAATGTCGCGGGCGGCACCGCGGTTGTCGATGCCGACGTAGGGCATATCCGGAGCGCTCATCGGGTGACCGACGAACACGGCGGGCAGGCCGATGTGGGCGATGGCATCGGCAATCGGGTCGTGCTCGCGGGCGGAGACGATGACGGCTCCATCCACGAAGCCGCCCTGGAGGTATTCGGCGATGCGACTGCTGTCGCGGTCGGAACCGATGATGAGGCACACCAGCTGGTAATCGGCTTCGGAGAGACGCTCATTGGTGCCGAGCAGAATGGCGCCAATGTTGGGATCCTCGAGAAAGACGGAGTGAGGTTCGTGCACGATGAGGGCGATCGCCTTCGACCGTTGAGTCGCGAGGTTGCGGGCCGCCATGTTGCGCACGTAACCGACTTTGGCGATGGCCTTCTCGATGGCTTCGCGGGCGGAATCGGAGACGTAAGGTTCGCCGTTCAGCATGCGGGAAACGGTGCCGCGAGACACGTTCGCTTCCGCGGCGACGTCGAAGATTGTCGCGCGGCGCGGCCGTGCTCCAGGGATTGCCATGCCCCCATGCTAGCGCTCTCCTTGGCCGCGCACGTCCCCGCGTTTGTGGGGCTGTGCGCGTTCACAGACACGCCGGATACTTGACACGACCAAACAAGCTCGCTTAGTGTGTGAACGCTCCCAGAAACCTCCCGAGGTTTTTGTCGACCACGATCTGTGCACGTTCACAGAAACGGGACGTAGGCGGGCAGAATTGCTGCTCGACAGCCCCATCCATTGCCAAAGGAGGCACGCGTGACCACACCCCGCGCAGATCGCGTCGCGAGCTGGTCACCCGATTCCCTCGTTCTCGGTTGTGACTACAACCCCGAGCAGTGGTCAGAGGATGTGTGGCAGCAGGATGTCGCCCTCATGCGTGAGGCCGGGGTCACCCTCGTCGCCATCAACATCTTCGGCTGGGCAGAGATCGAGCCGCGAGCGGGGCAGTACGCCTTCGATCGTCTCGACGCCATCATGGATCTGTTGCACTCTGCCGGCATCCGCGTGAACCTCGGAACCGGCACCTCGTCGCCGCCCGCGTGGCTCACGACCGCCCACCCCGACATTCTTCCTACCGCCGCCGACGGCACCCGCCGCTGGCAGGGCGGTCGCCAAGCATGGTGCCCGAGCTCGCCTGAGTTCCGTACTGCGGCTCTCGGCCTCGTCGCTACAGTCGCCGAGCGCTACAGCGAGCACCCCGCCCTCGCGATGTGGCACGTGTCCAACGAACTCGGATGCCACAACGCGCACTGCTACTGCGACACGTCGGCTGCCGCCTTCCGCACCTGGCTCGAAGCGCGCTACGGCACCGTCGACGCCCTCAACGCCGCCTGGGGTACTACCTTCTGGAGCCAGCGCTACAGCGAGTGGAACGAAATTCTGCCGCCCCGCGCCACGCTCTCCTCGGCCAACCCCGCGCAGCGCCTCGACTTCAACCGGTTCAGCTCCGACGAGCTTCTTGGCTACTACCGCGCCGAAGCAGAACTGCTGCGCAAAGTCAGCCCGATCCCGGTCACGACGAACTTCATGGTCACCGCCCACATTCGCAGCCAGAACTATTGGCAGTGGGCGAGCGAAATGGATGTCATCGCCAACGATCACTACCTCGATCACCGCCTGCCGCATCCGAACAGCGAATTGTCGTTCGCAGCCGACCTCACACGCGGTCTCGCACAGGGTGCGCCGTGGGTGCTCATGGAGCAGGCCAGCAGCGCCGTCAGCTGGCAGCCCCACAACCTGGCCAAGCAGCCGGGTGAAATGCTTCGCAACTCGTTGACGCACGTTGCTCGGGGTGCAGACACGATCTGCTTCTTCCAGTGGCGCGCGTCGCGACAGGGTGCCGAGAAGTTCCATTCGGCCCTGCTTCCTCACGCCGGTACTGACACTGCTGTGTGGCGAGAGACCCTCGACCTGGGTGTGAAACTCCACTCCCTCGAGCCTCTCGCGGGCACCCGGGTCGAGGCGTCCGTCGCTCTCGTCTTCAGCTGGGAATCCTGGTGGGCAGCCGAAGGTGACTCCCAGCCGTCGTCGGCCGTGCGCTACCTCGAGCAGGTTCACGCCGCCTATGCCGCCGCGAGTGCCAACGGGGTCACGGTCGACATTGTCGCTCCCGGCGCCTCGCTCGACGACTACAAGCTCGTCATTGTTCCTAGCCTCTACCTCGTGGATGACGCGAGCGCGGCCGTCATCAGCAACTTCGTTGCGGGCGGAGGCAACGCTGTTGTCACTTTCTTCTCCGGAATTGTGGACGAGACAGACGGCATCCGCCTCGATTCCACGGGCGAGACCCCTCCCGGTGCCTTCAGCGACATGCTGGGAGTGTGGACCGAAGAGTTCATGCCCGTGAAGCCCGAAACTCGCCTGCTGCTCAACGATGGCGGCCAAGCCAGCATCTGGGCCGAACATGTACGCCCCACCACAGCGGATGTCGTAGCCGAGTTCGCGAACGGCCCCATGCCCGGTGGGCCGGCCGTCACGCGCAACCGCTTCGGTTCGGGAGCCGCGTGGTACGTGGCTACCGCGCTCGACGCCGCCAGTTTCGCTGACCTGATGGGTCGTGCGCTCAACGAAGCCGGAGTCGATGCTCTCGAATTGCCGGAGGGCGTTGAGGTCGTGACGCGGTCGAACGAGACAGATCGTTTCCGCTTCGTGATCAATCACAGCGCGCATGAGATTTCTTTCCCCGCCGACGGCGCAGAATTGTTGACGGAAACTACAGTCACCGGTTCAGTGACTGTTCCTGCTGGTGGCGTTCGCGTCATCCGCCTGACTGTCGAAGAAGGAGCAACGCGATGACTTCGAACATTGCTAAGCCCGCTACACCCCCGAAGGCGGTGACGAAGAAGGTTCGCCGTGCCACCAAGGCCACGAACAACCGGGGAGCGGTGATGTTCTTCATCGCGCCGTTCTCGATTCTCTTCGCGCTGTTCTACATTGTGCCGATTCTGGTGGCGATCTATCAGTCGCTGCTGACGGTCGAACGAGAAGGCACGTTTGGCAAGCCAACGGAGGTCTTCGGCGGCTTCGTGCAGTACGCGCGCGTCTTCCAGGATGAGGCTTTCTGGTCATCCATTCTTCGGGTTCTCAGCTTTGGTGTCGTGCAAGTGCCGGTGATGCTTGGGCTCGCTTTGCTCTTGGCGTTGTTGCTTGACTCGCCGCTCGTGAAGGGCAAGCGCTTCTTCCGTCTCGCTTTCTTCGCGCCGTATGCGGTCCCGGGTGTTATCGCGGCGGTCATGTGGGGCTTCCTGTACTCACCGAACCTGTCGCCGTTCACCGCGATCACCAAGGAGATCAACTTCTTGGGTGCCGATCTCGTGCTGTGGTCGATCGCCAACGTGGTCACCTGGGTATTCGTGGGCTACAACATGATCATCATTTACTCGGCGCTGCTGGCTATCCCGAGCGAGATCTACGAGGCTGCTCGTCTCGACGGAGCATCGCAGGCGCGCATCGCGTGGTCGATCAAGATTCCGTTGATCACCCCCGCCATCACGCTCACCGCTATTTTCTCGATTATCGGAACGCTGCAATTGCTCGCTGAGCCTCAAGTCTTCAAGAGCTTCACGTCGGCAGTGACCAGCACCTTCACCCCCAACTTGCTCATTTACTCGACAGCGTCGGTGCCGAACGTGAACCTGGCCGCCGCTTTCTCGGTCGTGCTGGCGCTCTTCACCTTCGCGCTCTCGTTCACCGTGCTCAAGTTCACCCAGCGAAAGGCTGACTGATGAGTGCCACGAAGACTGCCGCAAAGAAGCACCACGGCCCTCGCGAAAGCCTGTTCTCTCGCTCCGGTGCCATGCTCGTCATGGCCATCTGCACGTTCTACTTCCTGGTTCCGATCTGGTGGTTGTTCGTGGCGGCGACGAAGGATCGCAGCGACTTTACGACGAGCGCACCGCTCTGGTTCGCCGACTTCAACCTGTTCGAAAACATCGGCAACCTGGCCACGTACCGCGACGGTCTTTTCTTCCGCTGGATGCTCAACAGCATTCTTTACGCGGGAGCTGGCGCCGCCGTCGCTACGCTTTTCGCGACGATGATGGGTTATGCCCTCGCGAAGTATGATTTCCGCGGTCGCGAAACTCTCTTCAACGTTGTGCTCGGTGGCGTGCTCGTTCCGGCTACGGCGTTGGCCCTTCCGTTGTTCCTGGTCTTCAGCCAGGTCGGCGCGACCAACACCTTCTGGTCGGTGTTCCTGCCGAGCATCGTGAGCCCGTTTGGTGTCTATCTCGCTCGGATCTACGCGACCTCGAGTGTTCCGGATGAGCTCGTCGAGGCTGCCCGCATCGACGGTTCAGGTGAGGTGCGTACCTTCTTCACGGTTGCGACCCGACTCATGACCCCGGCGATGGTCACGATCTTCCTCTTCCAGTTCGTCACCATTTGGAACAACTTCTTCTTGCCGCTGATCATGCTGCGCGACGAGAAGCTATTCCCCGTGACCCTCGGTCTGTACATCTGGAACAGCCAGGTCAACCAGATCCCCGAAATTCGGGCCTACGTGATCATCGGCGCACTGCTGTCGATCATCCCGCTCATCATTGCTTTCCTCAGCCTGCAGCGCTTCTGGCGCAGTGGGCTAGGAACCGGCGCACTCAAATAGTCGCCTCTCGACCACTCGGCTTGCCCCGAGGGAATCCCGCACCACAATCACAATCAAGGAAGGTAATCGCATGGCTAATCGCATAGCTCGCGCTGGAGGAGCATTGGTGCTCGTCTCCGCGCTCGCACTCTCAGCATGCTCAACCGGCGCCGGCACAGATGGCGGCACTGACGCCGCTGGCGCCTGCACCCCGTCAGACGGTCCCGTAACACTCGACTTCACGACGTGGCTGCCCGGCATGGAAGACGCCGCAGCAATCTGGAACGAAAAGAACCCCGACATCCAGGTCAAGGTTCAGACCGGTCCTAACGGTCTTGGTGGAACGTACAAGAACTTCTTCAACCAGATCGAGGCCGGCAACGCTCCCGACCTCGGCCAGATTGAGTACGACGCCCTGCCGAACTTCCGCGTTCAGGACGGCGTTGTTAACATCGCCGACTGTGCCGGAGTCATGGATGCTCAGGACCAGTTCATCGACTGGACCTGGAGCCAGGTCACGTTTGGTGAAGACGACGCTGTATACGCAGTGCCGCAGGACACCGGCCCCGAGGCACTGTTCTACCGTGCTGACCTGTTCGAAAAGGCTGGCATCGCCATCCCGACGACCTGGGACGAATACGCTGAGGCAGCAAAGCAGATCCGTGAAGAGGGTGGCTACATCACCAACTTCTCGCAGAGCGACATCAACGCCTTCGCCGGTCTCGTGTGGCAGGCTGACGGCCAATGGTTCAAGAACGATGGCGAAGCATGGGACGTAACCCTCGACTCGCCCGAGTCGATCATGGTTGCTGACTACTGGCAGGGCCTGCTTGACGACGACCTCGTCGCTACGCTTCCGGCGTGGACCGATGAGTGGAACAACGGCTACAACTCTGGTGAGGTCTGGAGCTGGGTTTCCGCAGTGTGGGGTGCAAACTCCATCACGAGTGGCGCACCTGACACCGCAGGCAACTGGGCTGTCGCACCGATGCCGCAGTGGAACGAAGGCGACTCCGCCGCCGGCAACTGGGGCGGATCGAGCACGGCAGTTCTCAAGGGAAGCGAACACCCCTACGAAGCTGCACAGTTCGCACTCTGGTTGAACACTGACCCTGAGGCCCTTGCCAGCATGAACAAGACGGCAAACATCTACCCGGCGACAAAGACGGGTGGCGACCTGCCAGCATTCTCCGAAGGTCTTGACTTCTTCGGTGGACAGAACATTTACGACGTGTTCGCTGCTGCCGGCGCTGAGGTCAACCCTGACTTCACATGGGGCCCGACTATGACGCAGGTTTACACCGACGTTGCAGACGGATTCTCCGGCGCGATCTCCGGCTCAGGCACCCTCACGGATGCTCTGACCGATGGTCAGCAGAAGACAATCGACGCCATGAAGGCTGCCGCGATTGCTGTCAACGAATAACACGAACGACATCGTTCACCTCCGTGCCGCGGGCACCAGCTTCGTGCTGGATGCTCGCGGCACGGGCGTGCCGTCGATCACGCACTGGGGTGCAGACCTCGGAGAACTCTCCGCCACGCAATTGGCGGCGCTCGCGGATTCACGCGAGCGGGCTCTCGGGCCGAGTTCCATCGACGAACCCTTCCGGCTGAGCATCGTTCCTTTGCTCGCCGAGGGCTGGAGTGGCCTGCCCGGTCTTGAGGGGCGCCACGATCAGCCCGCTGGTGCTGGCGTTGCTGCTGGCGGTGCCAGTGGTGGGCGCGTGCGCCGCCCCGCACTGCGAACCGAGAGCATCGATCATCCGGAGCCCGGCGTTGTACGCATCACGCTGGTTGATGCCGCTGGCGTCACACCGGATGACGCGGACGCCGCTGTCGCGCTTCGCCTCACGATTACTTTCGAGCTGACTGCTGCCGGAGTGCTGCGCAGCCGCTCGCAGCTCACGAACACTGCCACCGAGATCTTCGAGCTCTCGTCGCTGGCTACCGTTCTTCCGCTTGCGCCCGTAGCGCGCGAGCGACTCGACTTCAGCGGAATCTGGGCGGCCGAACGCCAGCCCCAGCGCTCCGCTATCGACTACGGAACCTGGCTGCGCGAGTCTCGTCACGGTCGCCGCGGTCACGACGATTCCTACCTCACCGTGGCGGGCACACCCGGCTTTGGCTTTCGCCACGGTGAGGTCTGGGCGATGCACCTCGGCACGAGTGGCGACACCCGGGTCTGGATTGACCGCTCGGCCTTGGGCATCACGACCGTCGGTGCCGCTGAGCTTCTCGCACCCGGTGAGATTCGTCTCGCTACGGGCGATTCGTACGAAACACCGTGGGCCTACGCTGCGTGGTCGGATGCCGGCCTCGACGGCGTGAGCGACCGTTTCCATTCCTGGTTCCGTGGCCTGCCCGCGCACCCGTCGACACCGCGCCCGCTGACCCTCAACACGTGGGAAGCCGTCTATTTCGACCACAACTTCGAGCAGCTGGCGGCGCTCGCCGACGCGGCCGCCGATGCCGGCGTCGAACGCTTCGTGCTCGATGACGGCTGGATGAAAAACCGCACAGACGACGAGCGGGCTCTCGGCGACTGGACCGTGGACGAGCAGTCGTGGCCCGAAGGTCTGACTCCACTCGTTGATCGCGTGACCGTCAGAGGGATGCAGTTTGGCCTGTGGGTCGAGCCCGAGATGGTGTCTCTCGACTCGGATCTTGCGCGCGAGCATCCGGACTGGATTCTTCGCGACGATGATCGGCCGTTGCCGAAGTCGTGGCGCAACCAGTTCGTGCTCGACCTCGACAACCCTGCTGCTTTTGCGCACGTGCTCGATGCGATCAGCGCCCTGCTCGACGAGTATGCGATCAGCTACCTGAAGTGGGACATGAATCGCGACCTGCTCGGTGGCTCGGTGCACCGGCACGTTGCTGCGACCTATCGCCTGATGGACGAACTGCGTGTGCGGTACCCGCACGTGGAGATCGAGTCGTGCGCCTCGGGCGGTGCCCGGGTGGATGCCGGAGTGCTCGAGCGTGTGCAGCGAGTGTGGCCATCCGACACCAACGATGCTCATGACCGTTTCTCGATCATGCGCTGGACCAACCTGCTCGTGCCCTTCGAATATCTGGGCTCGCACGTCGGATCGTCGCCAGCGCACACGTCGGGGCGTTCGCTATCACTCGGCTTCCGGCTCGCGACCGCGCTCATGGGTCATTCGGGGATCGAGTGGGATCTCACGGCAACGACTGCCGAGGAGCGCGCTGCTCTGCCCGTGTGGGCGGCGGCGTACCGTTCGCTGCGCGGCCTCATTCATTCAGGACGTGTCGTGCGCGGCGAGCTCGAGACTGCTCAGCCGGTTGTCACCGGCATTGTGGCGGATGACGCTACCGGCGTTGTCGACGCCGTCTTCTGGGTGACCTGTCTCGATACTCCGTCGGATGCTGTACCGACTTCCCGGCGATTGCCGGGTTTAGACCCGCACCGCGATTACCGCGTCAGCCCCGTCGATGTGGGGGCGGAAGCGGCAACCTATCCGGGCACGGCGCCAGCGTGGTGGCACGAGGGCGAACTCACGCTGTCGGGCGCAGTGCTCGGGTCGGTGGGGCTCCAGCTGCCGATTCTGCATCCTGATGAAGCACTCGTGCTGCGGGTGACCGCGGTCTAACGACGGTTCACAGGCGCGGCTTCAGCCTGATCGTGGGTAGTTCCGGGGCGGGCAGCGGATGTCCATCAAAGTTGGCCACGGTTCCGAAGCGGCCAGAGGGATTGCCGGCCTCAATCACGTCGGCCTGCCACTGCGCGCGGAACATCACGATCTCGTCGTGACTGCGCCCAATAAAGTTCCACCACATGACGATGGCTTCGCCGAGCGGTTCGCCGCCGAGAAGCAGGAGCCGGGCATCCGTCGTCGCCGTGATCGTGAGTTCGGTGAGGCCGGGAGCGAGATACGCGAGGTGATCTTCAGGCGTCTCGACATTAGCGATGGTCACGTCACCGGCATCCACGAGCGCGCCGTGTTCGAAGCGGGCGTCGAGAGTGAGCGTGATGCTGGTGCCGGCCGGCACGTCGAGCTGGGCGCCGAGAAGCGGTGTGAAAACTCGGGCGGGCGACGAGACGCCAGCGAGTTCACCGATAAAGACGCTCACGGTCGCGCCCTGATGTTCGAACGGCGTCGGCACGTAGTTCTCGAAGGCGGGCGCGGTGTCGCGGTGCGCGTTCGGCAGGGCCACCCAGAGCTGCGCACCATGGAGCAGCGTCGGCTCGGCGGGGGAGACCTCGGAGTGCGAAATGCCACGCCCGGCCGTCATGAGATTCAGCTCTCCGGGCCGCACGGTTGCGAGACTGCCGACGCTATCGCGGTGCTCGATGTCACCGGCGAAGAGCCAGCTCACGGTCTGCAAGCCGGTATGCGGATGCGGCGGCACGTGCATCCGGGTCGTCTCAGGTCCGTAGTGATCGACGAAGCACCATCCGCCGATGAGGGAGCGGGAACGCTGCGGCAGAGTGCGCCGCACATTCATCGCGCGCGGGCCACCGAGGGGAACCTCGCGCGGCGTGAGCAACTGCACGCCAGCGCCCTGCTCGCTTTCACACAACACTTCGGCCGGGTTCTTCTCGGTGTTACTCACGGCGGCTCCTCACCTCAGTGAGAGCTAGCGTGCCACAAAAATGACGCCGCGATAAGTGGGGTCGCCGAACGCCACCATCTGGTCGAGCACCGCGATCGAGACGGGCAGATCGTGGGAGTCAACCCAGGTCTCGCCCTGCTCAGCCGTGATCCACGGGTCGTTTAGTAGAACGATGTCGCCCTTCACCGAGTGCGCTACGACCCAGTGCGGCGTGGAGGCATCGTGCATGGGTTCTTCTTCGATCAAGAGGATCGCGAGTTCGCCGCCGGCAACGCGCTCGGCGATCTGCTCAATCGACAGGGGGGCCGTGTGCTGCTGGATGCCGCGGCTCGCCGCTTCGGCCCGCGACTGCTGCTGCAGCTGCTCACGGAACGTGCGCTCTTCGCCCTCGTACGTTTCGAGGAGTGTCGGCTCGGTCGTGTCGAGGTGCAGTTCGAGACTGATGGCGGATGCCGACTGCGCGATCACATCGTGAACAGCGACGGCGAGACCGAGGGGTTCGCAGGCTGGAAAGTTGGTGGCCGAACGCCAGAAGGCGAGTTCGCGCTCGCGGGCATCCTCGTCTTCGGTGTCGGCGAAGGGTTCGAGGCCCAAGTGGCTGAGAGCCGTCATTGCGGCAACCGCACCACACGTGAACAGCGTGGTTTGGCCGTAGTAGCGCAGCTGCTCGTGTGGCCAACCGCCGTGCCACAGCACGAAGCCGCGCACACCCTGCGTGCCGTCGGCCGAGGAGATGGGGGTGCGGAGTTCGGCGAAACAGAGGTCGGCAGCGAAGGCCGGCAGCTCGGCGTCGAGCGGGAGTTGCCATTTGAGGGCGGCGTCGCCTCGCTCCGCGGAAGCCGCGATCAGTTCGCCGAGAAGGCTCTGGGCGGCAGCATCGCTGTCGGCCCAGAGGTCAACGAGCTTCGTGTAGCGGGTATTGGGGCGACCGGAGGTGAGAGCTGCTGCACTGCCGGCGGGGGAGCCGAGCATCCACACGCGGGGGTTGTACGGCTGGCGGTCGCGTTGCCATTGGGCCGCACGCTCGGCGCCGAGCGCCTCGAGGAGATGGGCGGGAAGCTCGGCTGGAGTGAGCTGAACGAGAGCAGTGCCAATGGTCGCGCTCGCGTTGGTCGAGCGTGCGGCGGCAGAGTCAGCAGCAGTGGAGGTGTCCACGGGGTCCTTTCGGGGCGAGTCGGGCGCTTATGGCGCCGAGCTTAGTGAGTGGGTGCTTCGTGAATCGACGCTGCGACGAGCGCCTGGGTGTAGGGATGTGTTGGGGCGGTGAGCACGTCGTGGCACTCGCCGGACTCGACGACCTCGCCGTGACGCAGCACGTAGACGCGGTCGGCAAGCTGGCGCACCACCGCGAGGTCGTGGGAGATGAACAGGATCGAGAGGCCGAGATCGACACGCAGTTTCGCGAGCAGATCGAGAATCTGTTTCTGCACCGACACATCGAGTGCAGACACTGATTCGTCGCAAATCAACAATTCGGGTTGCACTGCCAGGGCTCGAGCTATCGCCACGCGCTGACGCTGGCCGCCCGAGAGCTCGGCCGGTCGCTTGCGAGCGAACTCGGGCGGCAACTCCACGAGCTTCAGCAGGCCATTGAGGTCGGATGCCGGACGCCCGGCCACCCGCAGCGCCAACTTCAGCGAACGCCCGATATTGATCATCGGGTTCAGCGAGGAGTACGGATCCTGGAACACGATCTGCATCTGCTGGGGTGCGCGAGAAGCGCGGCCCGGAGCGAGGGCGACACCGTCGAACGCGATCACGCCGCTCGACTCGTGCTCAAGCCCGGCGATGCACCGCGCGATCGTGGTTTTGCCCGAGCCGCTCTCGCCGACAATGCCGACGGTTTCGCCGCGGCCGACGGTGACGCTCACACCGTGCAGCACGGTCTTGTCGCCGAAGCTCTTGGTGACGTCGGTCGCGACAACGAGGTCGCCGACGCCCGAGGGGTCAGCGGAGGCGCTTGCCCCGGATGTCGTACGTCCGTTCCGAGCTGAGCGATCGGTGAGCGAGGGGTCGGCTTCGATCAGCGCCCGAGTGTACGGGTGGCTTGGGGCATTGAGCACGGAGCTCGTCACCCCGCGCTCCACAATCTCGCCGTGGCGCATCACGAGCACGTGCTCGGCGCGCCCGCGCACCATGCCGAGGTCGTGCGAGATGAGCAGGGCGGCCATGCCGCGCTTTTCTTGCAGCCCGCGAAGCAGGTCGAGAATCTCGCCCTGGTTGCTCGCGTCGAGGGCCGTAGTCGGCTCGTCAGCGATAAGCAGTTCGGGGTCGGTGGCGAGGGCCGCCGCGATGGCAACCCGTTGACGCATTCCGCCGGAGAGTTCGTGCGGGTAGGCGCGGGCGACATCCGCGGGCAGATTCACTTCGGCAAGACTCTGCGTGACCAGTGCGGCGCACTCCGCCTTGCTGAGGCGAGTCGCGCTCGCAGCCTGAATCGTCATCGCGATTTGGGCGCCGCAGCGGTGCACGGGGCTCAGGCTCGTGAAGGGATCCTGCAGCAGTAGCGAGATGCGGCGACCGCGGGTGGCACGCCAGATGGCATCCGTGGCCGGCAGCTCGATCGTGGCGCTCGTGAGCTCGATGGTTCCGCGAGCCGTGAACCCGGCAGGCAACAGCCCGGCGATTGCTTTGGCCGAGAGCGTCTTGCCCGAACCCGATTCGCCGATGAGGGCGAGGGTTTCGCCGGGCGCTATCGAAAAGTCGAACGGTTCGACAACGACGCCGGCTGGCCCATCGATGGAGAGGCCGGTCACGGTCACTTGCGCGGTCGCGGAGGTGCCGGCGGCAGCGCCGTTCGTCACGTGGGTCTGGGTCATGAGCGTCCCGTCCGGGTCAAGCGTTGGCCGAGCCAGTCGCCCACAAGGTTTGCCGCCGAGGCGACACCGATGATGAGCAGTGCTGGCACGAGCACAGCAGCAGGATTGTCGATCATGATTGCGCGACCGTCGGTGAGCTGGCGCCCCCAGTCGGCAGTTCCCGGAGCGACGCCGACACCCAAGAACGAGAGCGACGAGAAGGCGACGAGCGCGAAGGCCACGTTGAGCATCGAGTTGGTAATGATGAGTGACGAGACGTTCGGCAGCACCTGCGTGAACATGATGCGCGTCTTCGAAAGCGACAGCATTTGGGCTGCCTCTACGAACGGCCGTGCGGCCTGCTCCATGACTCCGGCGCGCACAATGCGGATGTCCGAGGGCGAGAACAGCAGAATGAGCAGCAGCACGGTCATCCAGTAGCCAGCGCCAAAGACGCCGGCGACCACGATCGCGGCTAGCAGCAGCGGCAGCGAGAACAGCAGGTCGGTCCAGCGGCCAATGATGAAGTCGATCGGCCCACGAAGGTAGCCAGAGACCGTGCCGAGCAGAATCCCGAGCACCATCGATCCGAGCGCAACACACACCGGACCAACGAGGGCGGATGCCGCTCCCGCGATCGTCAGAGCCAGCACGTCGCGACCGAGTTCGTCGGTGCCGAGAAGGTGACCTGGACTGCCCGGGGGCAGCAAAGAATCGAGAATCGACTGGGCTGTTGCATCCGGGGCAATCAGGTTGCCGAAGAGCACCAAAAAGGCGACGATGCCGAGCAGGGCGAGCGACAACCAGACGGCCGCCGGATGCCGGCGGCGCGAGCGGGGAAGTTTAGCGAGAACGATAGCTTCGGTGCTGCTCACTGAGCACTCTCCTTCGCGCGGATGCGGGGGTCGAGGAAGATGTAGGCGAGGTCGGCCAGCAGCGCGATGATCGCAATCGTCACGGCGACCAGCAGGGTGAGCGCTTGCACGACCGCGATGTCCTTGAACAGCACGGAGCCCTGCAGCAGGGTGCCGAGGCCGGGCAGCGCGAACGTCGTTTCGGCGAGCACGGTGCCGCCGACGAGGAAGGTCAGCACAAGGCTGGCGCCGGTGACGATCGGAATGGCGGCGTTGCGCAGAGCGATCAGATGCACTTGGCGGTCGGGTAGGCCGCGCGCGCGACCAAAGGTCACGTAGTCGGTCTCGAGTTCGCGCAGCATCGCCGTGCGAGTGAGTTTGAGGATGATCGCGCCGAGCCCGAGCGCCAGAGTAATGGCGGGCAGCACGAGATGCCAGAGGGTGTCGAGGCCGCCATCGCCCGCTCCGTAGACCGGAAAGATCGGCACGTAGAACGCGAAGACGTAGAGAAGGAGGAGGCCGACGGCGAAGGTGGGCGCACTGAGACCGACGATGCCGAATCCAGTAGCGAAGCGGTCGATCCAGCTTCCCGAACGAACGGCGCTCTGAACGCCAAGGGGAACAGCCACGACGAGCGCGAGCAGAAACGCGAGTCCGCTGAGCGCGGCGGTGATTCCGAGGCGCGAGCCGATCACATTCGAGACCGAATCTTGCAGGCGAATCGACTGCCCGAAGTCACCGGTGAGGGCGTTGCCCAACCAGATCAGGTACTGCATATACAGCGGTTGATCGAGGTTGTATTGCGCGCGGATGGCGGCGATCGCTTCGGGCGAGGATGCTCGGTTGCCGAGCAGGTTCTTGACGATGTCGCCGGGGGCGAGATGCAGCATCGAGAACACGATGATGGAGAGCACCAACAGAATTGCGAGGGTGCCGAGCACGCGCACCACAAGCATGCGGCCCAGGGACCGAGCTTGTGATGCGCGTGCAATCGGGGTGGTTGTCACAGATTATCCAGCGGGGGTGAGCAGGGTCGGCCACGCGGAGATGAACGCGAATGAGCTGTAGCTGCTCATGTCGATGTCCTTCGAGAACGCGGTGGCGGATTGTCCCCACCAGAGCGGAACGCTGATGACGTCTTCTGCCTGCAGCGTTTCGGCCTCGATGAGGAGGTCGATGCGGGCGCTCGGGTCGGTCTCGGCGCCCACACGTTCGAACAGCGAGAGAACTTCGGGGTTCTCGTAGTTCGAGATGTTGTAGTCACCGAGCATGTAGGTCGAAACTTCGGCGGGGTCACCCAGCGTGGAGAAGTACCACATGAGGCCAACGCCGTAGCTGCTGTCTTGCTCGAGGCTGGCGAGCCATTCCTCGATGGGAACTTCACGAACGTTCAGCGTGATGCCGATCTTGGAGAGGTTCTCGGCGAGCGACTGAGCGGCGGTACCGAGCTGCGGTCCCGTGGAGGGGAACAGGATGTCGGTTTCGAAGCCATCCGGGTGATCGGAGGCTGCCAGTGCTGCCGCTGCGGCGTCAAGGTCGAAGTCGTACTGCGGGATGCTCGCGAGCAGGTCACGAGCGTCGTCGGCGCTGTAGACGCTGCCGAGCGATTCGGGGGTGGCGATAGCGGTGGCTACTTCGCCGTGGCCGCGCAGCAGCTTGTCGACGATCGTGGTGCGGTCAACACTGTGGGCGAAGGCCTCGCGCACCTTCGGGTCGTTGAACGGCTCGAGGGCGGTGTTGAAGTACATGCCGACGTAAGAGAGGTCGTTGACGTAGTCGACACGCATGTTGTCGAGGTCTTCCCACTGGGTCGACTGCGCGAGGGGAACGTTGAAGGCCACGTCGATGTCGCCAGACTGGGCGGCAAGAAGGCGAGTGCCCTCATCCGGAATGAACTTCACGTTGATGTTCTTCACCTCGGGAAGGTCGCCCCACCAGGTGTCGACGCGTTCAAAGTTCACGTGCGAGTCGGGAACGAACTCGGTGACCTTGTAGGGGCCTGAACCGAGCAGCAGCGCGCTGCTGGTGCCGACTTCGCCGTCGTTCTCTTCCCAGAATTTCTGCGACGTGATGAAGGCGGCGCCACCCGTGCTCATGTTGGCCGCGAAGGCCGAGTCGGGAGCGGAGAGCGTGATGGTGACCTCAAGGTCACCGGTCTTCTCTACCGTGTCGACGCCACCCAAGTAGTACGAGAGGCCGGGCGAGCTGGTCTCGTCGCGCGCCTGCTCGAGGCTGAACACGACGTCGTCGGCGGTGACCGGGGTGCCGTCTTGGAACTGAGCATCGTCGCGCAGTTCGTAGACGTAAGTCACGTCATCCGGCTGGTCCCACGACTCGGCGAGGCCGGGCTGCAGGGCGCCGTCGGCATCGATTGAGACGAGGCCTTCTTGAGTGATGGAGGCGATGTAATAGTTCAGGATGCCGCTCTCCGCGCCCACATAGAGGCTCGAGAGGGAGCCGGGCAGTGCAACCGTGATGGTGTCGATGTTGCCGTCGCCGGTCGGAGTGCTCGACGTGGCGCAGCCAGCGAGCAGCAGGGCGGAGGCGGCCACGGCGACGGTTGACGCTCGAGCCCCCTTAGCCAGGGTGGAGTTAGTCGATCTCATGCGAAGTTCGTGCCTTTCGGTGAGCGTTACAGGAGGTGTAAAAGGAGAGGATGCAAATTTCGCGCGTTGGAGGTGCGAGTGCTGTGACAGTGCCGCGCGATCACTGCTGGTTTTCCGGGCCACCTCGCGCATGGCGAGCAGCCGGAGGGCTACGGCGATGCTCGGAGTGTCGGCGGAGTCGTCGAGCGTTGTCGCATAGATGCGTCGACGAAGTTTGGGCTGCAACTCGAGGGCGACAACGCCGTCGGGGAGGGTAGTGGTGGCAATGGCGAGTTCGGACAAAAACGTCACGCCGATTCCGGATGCCACAAGCGCGAGTGCTGCGCCGGTGGTCGTCACGTCGTGCCGCAGGGTGGGTTTTTCGCCCAGCCCGGTCGCGACGGCGACGAGCTGCTCGGTGCAGGTAGCGGGGCCACCGACCCACGTGAAGGGGAGCAGAGCACTGACGCTCGCCGTGGCGCCGAGCTGGTCGGCAACGGCACGGGGAACGATCGCGAGCACATTTTCAGAGAGCAAGAAGCGCGAGCGAAGGCCATCGGCGCTCGTGTGCGAGCTCGATGCCACCGAGTGATCGCTCGTGTAGCGATAGTCGAGGGCGATATCGGCACGGCCATCGGCGACGGCGCTGAGGGCGGCATCCGGTTCGGCTTCGCTGAATTCGACGTGGATGCCCGGAAACTCGCGAGCGAGGCGCGAGAGCAGTGGCGCGATGATGCTGGCGACGGCGGCGGGGAAAGCGGCGAGACGCACAGAGCCGCGGTCGAGCCCGAGGTGAGCGGTGAGATCGCTCGCTGCGGCGGTGACGGCGGCGTCGATGCGGGGAGCGTGGCGGGCGAGCAGGGTGCCGGCTTCGGTGAGTTCCATGCCTCGTGGTGTGCGGGCGACGAGGGCGATACTCAGTCGGGCTTCGCTGCGCTTGAGGTGCTGGGTGATGGCGGGCTGGCTGAAACCGAGTCGCCGAGCGGCCGCGGAGACGCTGCCCGTTTCTTGAATGGCAACGAGAATGCGCAGCATGTGAAGGTCGAGAGCGCGCGTCAGTTCGTCAAGGGTGGCGGTGTCGTGCGGTGCGTCCTGCATAACGACACCTTATGGCCAAACACCACCGGCATAACGTTACGGAATGATTAACTTTGGCTATGAGCGATCGCTGCCGCTAGCGTTCGGCGGTCACGAGAAGGTCACCGACCTCGCACTCAAGCGCTTCGCACACCGCAAACAGCGTTGAGAAGCGGATGGCGCGGGCCCGGTCGTTCTTGAGAATCGACAGGTTCACGACGCTCACCCCCACAATTTCGCTCAACCGCGTGAGCGTCATCCCCCGTTGCTCAAGCAGTTCATCGAGCCGACAGTGGATGCCGGTGACGTCGTTCTCGTCTGCCGGCGCCATCAGACGAGGCCGTCGGTTTCACGCTGCAGGCGTGCGCCGACTTGGAAGAAGTAAACAAGGACACTGAGTCCCAAGATTGCGAGCCACGGAGCGGGTGCGAATACGGCGAGCACGTTGTTGTAGCTGTAATCGCTGAGGGTCGCGAAAGCACCGTTGGTGCCCATCGTGCGGAACAGCAGCCCTAGGGCCCACCCGGTAATGGCGGCGGCGAAAAAGCCGTTGAGCAGGCGGAGGTTGTGCGCGCTGAACACCCGGCCCGTCAGCAAGTTTCGAACCATAAAACACCCGAGAACGATCATGGTGATCGTGGCAAGCGCGGGGATAGCATCGGCCAGCATGAGCGAGATGAGCGTGATGGGCGGCATCCCGGTCACAAGGATGATGGCGGAATCGACGTCGACAAGGACTTCGGCTCCATCGGGGCCGATCGGCAAGCTTGCCATTTCTCTGGCGAATGGGGCGACGACCGGAACTTCGACGTTGGGAACAATTTCGATCATGCGCTGGATCAACAAGACAAGCAGGACCACTGCCGCTGCTAGCCCGAAGGCGATGACGACGAAGAAGCCGTAGCGGTCACTTCGAGACGCTGCTGTCGCGGGGGAGGTTGTGGACATTATTGCTTCCTAACGATAATCGTTAACATAATGCTTATCGATATGGCGTGCAAGGGCCAATTGTGCGCCTCAGATGGTTCCCTCGACCTGCGCTCTGTGCAGGTGGGCGAAACGTAAGCTTGAGTCATGAATTTTCCTCGGCGGGTCCTGGGGGCGGTTGCGGCCGCCATCGCGCTCACGGTGGCCCTCGGAGGCTGTACTCCGGGTGGCGGCGAAGCATCCGAACTTCTCGTTGAAGGGTTTTCGCCGGCAGAGCAGCGCGACTTCTCTGAAAGCCTCGTGCAGCTTCGGCGGATTCCAGGAGTGAGCGAAGTGTCGTGGATCGCGACGCCCGATTCGTACTGGGAGAGTTTCGCAACGATCGAGGTTGCGGTGAGCGAAGCTTTCGCGGAGCAGCAATTGGCGGTCGTCGCGTCAACGATGAGTCGATACGACGGCAACGGTGAAGGTGCGGGCTTGCCAATCTCGTTCAGCATCAGGCTTTCTGGCGATGACGAGGCGGAGTTCACGGTGTCGGGCCTAGGCCTCCCTCGCACCGAAGTCGTCGAGAACTACCGGTACTGGCGTGAAATTACCGCCGCGACGCAACTCACCATGACGATGAATCTTCACTCAACCGTCTTTGTTCGGGACGAACATATGCGTGCTATTTCGGCTCCCGCTGAGGCTGACCCGCGGCAACCGCTTCGCCAGATTATTGATAACTATGACGCTCTTGCGGCTCTTTCACCACCGGAAGATAGTCCTGTTGGCGCGCTCTCCACGGCCGACAACGGAGTTTTTGAGTTCTGGTCTATCCCGGGTCTGCAGTCATCAGGTTCGCTTCCACCCCTCGAAGTGTTGAACCTGGCTGAGAGGCTCGGCAGCTTATTCCCGCTACGAACCAATGCCTCGCTCACCGCGGAGCCGGAAGGCGGCGAGAGCTTCCCCGAGGGAGTCAGTGTTCGTTGGGCGAGCGACTCGATGCTGCAGCAGAGCCGCCAAGTAGATCTTCTCTTCCCGGAATACCGAGAGGAGGACTGGCCGGCGCTGGTGGCTGCTGCCGCAGCAACTTCTCGACTGCCAGGGTTCAGCTTCGAGTACTTCTCTTTCGACAGAGACTTTTCCTTTCATACCTCGACGTGCGAGGGAACAATCCAGAAGACCGACGACGATCAAGCCCTCTTCGACGCGGTGCAGGCGAGTGGCGTCGCGTTGCTGGATGGCGCAGCACCGGGGCAGTGCATCCCTGACTTTGACGATGGGTACTGATTCGCCCCCCCTCTGGGGCGAGCGCGCGACTAGGGATCGAACTACGGTCGGATCATGACGTCTTCTCGACAAAATGCGGCCTCGATCGCGGTGATCTTCGCGCTCTCCGTTTCTCTCAGCGGTTGTGCGCTCGTGGGGGGTGCTGGGCAATTATGGGATGCCGCGGCGTCGGATCTTTCTCACCAACGCGCGCTCGACGCGGCTGCGGTTGAGCTGGAGAGTATCGCAGGAGTGCGGTCGGCATCCGCTCGTTTTGCCTCAGATACTCCGGAGAGCGCCGCCGCAGAATTGCACGTCGTAGTGGCCGATAATCTCTCGCGCGATCAAGTGCGGAGAATTGCTGCTGTCGCTAGGGAGACGTTCACGAGCGTCGATTTTGAAACTGCGGCCCCGCTGCTCACGCTGAGCGCTGCGCACGACGGTGCTGGCGTCCTCAGCCGCAGCAGTTTTGAATTTTCCGATGAGAATTTTGCTGATGACGTTGCCTACTGGCGTGCCGCCGAGAGCGCCGTCGAGGCGGACCTGTCGATGGCGCTTACCGCCTCGATGAGTGGTGCGCTCTACGACCGCACCATTACGTGGCCTGACGGGGAGGATGCTCTTGCCACTGCCGACTCAGTCATCGCGAACTTTACCGCCCTTGCCGCGGTTCCTGACGACACCAGCAGTCCCACGATGTGGAACTTCTCGGGAATGTGGGCCTATCCGAGCCTGCCGGCCGCCGATACGGTGGCACTGCTCGATGAGATTCGAGGCACTATCCCCCTTGCTGATTTCTCCGCCGACTCCTCAGGAATGGGCGAAGAGTATCCCGAAGGCGTGCAGTTGCAGCTGCAGGCGACGATGCGTGAGGGCACCGTTCTGACGCAGGCGTCGATAGCTGTCAACCACAACGAATACCGCGAGGCTGACTGGCAAAACGTTGTTGCTGCTGGTGTGCTCGCCAGCAGGGTGCCAGATCTCAACTTCAGCTACACCGAAAAAGGAAGACAGTTCCTCATTCATACCTCCGCCTGTACCGTGACGTCCGCGGAGTCGAGTCAGGATCGGCAACTATTCGATGCGGTACTCGCCAGCGGTGCTGAATTTCTGCCCGGCGCAGGCCCGGGCGCGTGCATTCCTGAGCAGTAACCCAGCCCAGTCACGCCTAGGGCGAACAGCGGACTATTTCGCGATTTCTCTGGTTAGTCTCTTTACATCGGTACCGAATCTGTAGCGGTATCTAAGGAGTGAAGAGATGTTTGAGAGATTTACCGACCGCGCCCGTCGTGTAGTCGTTTTGGCCCAAGAAGAGGCCAAGATGCTCAACCACAACTACATCGGCACTGAGCACATTTTGCTGGGCCTCATCCACGAGGGTGAAGGCGTTGCCGCTAAGGCGCTTGAGTCTTTGGGTATTTCGCTCGACTCCGTGCGCGAGCAAGTGCAAGACATTATTGGCCAGGGTCAGCAGCAGCCGACCGGCCACATCCCCTTTACGCCGCGTGCCAAGAAGGTACTTGAACTGAGCTTGCGCGAAGCGCTGCAGCTCGGTCACAACTACATCGGCACCGAGCACATTCTGCTTGGCCTCATCCGCGAGGGTGAAGGCGTTGCCGCTCAGGTTCTCGTGAAGCTCGGCGCTGACCTCAACAAGGTGCGCCAGCAGGTCATCCAGCTGCTCGGTAGCTTCCAGGGCAAGGAAGCCGTTGCCGTTGGTGGCAACGATGCTGCGCCCGACAAGGGATCGCAGGTTCTTGACCAGTTCGGCCGCAACCTCACTCAGGCGGCTCGCGATGGCAAGCTCGACCCCGTAATTGGTCGCGAGAAGGAGATGGAACGCGTTATGCAGATCCTCTCCCGCCGCACCAAGAACAACCCCGTCCTCATCGGTGAACCCGGTGTCGGTAAGACTGCTGTTGTTGAAGGCCTCGCCAACGCGATCGTTGCTGGCGACGTTCCTGAAACGCTGAAAGACAAGCAGCTCTACTCGCTCGACCTCGGAAGCCTCATTGCCGGTAGCCGCTACCGCGGTGACTTCGAAGAGCGCCTCAAGAAGGTCACCAAGGAGATCCGTACCCGCGGCGACATCATCGTCTTCATCGACGAGATCCACAGCCTCGTCGGTGCCGGCGCTGCTGAAGGTGCCATCGACGCAGCCTCCATCCTCAAGCCGCTTCTGGCTCGTGGCGAGCTGCAGACCATTGGTGCAACGACCCTCGACGAGTACCGCAAGCACTTTGAGAAGGATGCCGCGCTTGAGCGCCGCTTCCAGTCCGTGCAGGTGCACGAACCTAACCTGCCGCACACCATCAACATCCTCAAGGGACTGCGCGACAAGTACGAGTCGTTCCACAAGGTATCCATCACCGACGGTGCCATCGTTGCCGCAGCAAACCTCGCCGACCGATACGTCGCCGACCGCTTCCTGCCCGACAAGGCCATCGACCTGCTCGACGAAGCCGGCGCACGCCTGCGACTGTCGATCCTGTCGGCACCTCCCGAGCTGCGCGAATTCGACGACAAGATCGCCGACGTTCGCTCGCGCAAGGAAGGCGCCATCGAAGACCAAGACTTCGAGAAGGCCGCTAGCCTGCGCGACGAAGAGAAGAAGCTGCTCGGAGAGCGTCTTCGCCTCGAGAAGCAGTGGAAGTCGGGCGACGTCGGCGCGAGCGGAATCGTGGATGAAGGTCTGATTGCCGAAGTTTTGGCAGCAGCAACCGGCATCCCCGTCTTCAAGCTCACCGAAGAAGAGTCCAGCCGCCTTATCTTCATGGAGAAGGCACTCCACATGCGCGTCATTGGTCAGGAGGAAGCCGTCTCGGTTCTCTCCAAGACCATCCGTCGCACGCGTGCAGGCCTCAAGGACCCCAACCGTCCCAGTGGTTCGTTCATTTTTGCCGGTCCGACCGGTGTCGGAAAGACCGAGCTTGCCAAGGCGCTCGCGGAGTTCCTCTTTGATGACGAGAACGCCCTCATTTCGCTCGACATGAGTGAGTACGGCGAAAAGCACACCGTGTCGCGCCTGTTTGGTGCCCCTCCCGGATTCGTAGGATTCGAAGAGGGTGGCCAGCTCACCGAGAAGGTGCGCCGCAAGCCGTTCAGCGTTGTGCTTTTCGACGAAATCGAGAAGGCTCACCCCGACATCTTCAACTCGCTCCTGCAGATCCTCGAAGAGGGTCGCTTGACCGACGGCCAGGGTCGCGTGGTGGACTTCAAGAACACCGTCATCATCATGACCACCAACTTGGGAACCAAGGACATCACCGCTGGCCCCATGGGCTTCCAAGTGGAAGGTGACTCGGCAACGAGCTACGACCGCATGCGCGGCAAGGTCGTTGAAGAACTCAAGAAGCACTTCAAGCCTGAGTTTCTCAACCGTGTTGACGAGACCATCGTCTTCCCGCAGCTCAACAAGCCTGAATTGCTGCAGATCGTTGACCTCTTCATCAAGCGTCTCTCTGAGCGCATGATGGATCGCGACCTCACCGTCGAGATCACTGCCCCCGCCAAGGAGCGCCTCATCGAAGTCGGGTTCGACCCCGCCCTCGGTGCCCGACCGCTTCGCCGCGCAGTGCAGCACGAAGTGGAAGACGCGCTAAGCGAGAAGATTCTCCACGGCGAGCTCAACGCCGGTGACCACGTGCACGTTGACTTCGTTGACAACAAGTTCGTGTTCGTCACGAGCCGCCAGCCCGGTCTCCCCGAAAAGGAGCCGGCCGAGGTCGAGGCCTAAGCCTCAACCCTCACTCCAGACGACAACGGCTGGGCGACACCTTTGGGTGCTTGCCCAGCCGTTTCGTCATGTGCGGCAGGGGAGCAGCACTGCGAGCGTCAACGTGTCGGAGAAACCCGCAGCGCGGTGCGACGCTGGGGGCTCCGCCAGCGGTACCGTTGCTTCGTGACCAGCTTCAGCATCCGCCCGGCACGAACGCACGACGTGCCGGCCATTCAGAGCCTCATCGAGCCTCTGGTAAACGAGCGCATCCTGCTCGGCAAAGACCTCGTCGTGTTTTATGAAGCGGTGCAAGAGTTTCGTGTTGCCGTCGCTCCCGACGGCTCTGTGATCGGATGCGGGGCCCTGCATGTGATGTGGCACGACCTGGCTGAGGTGCGCACCCTTGCTGTCGCCTCCGACTGGTTAGGCAAGGGCGTCGGGCATGCGCTCATGGATCGCATCGAGGCGGATGCGCGCACGCTGGGTCTCGACCGCCTATTTTGTCTTACCTTCGAGACGGCATTCTTTGAACGCCACGGCTTCGAGCCTGTCGAGGAAGAAATTGTCGATCCGACCGTTTTTGCCCAGTTAGCGCTCTCTCCCGACGAGGGTGTGGCCGAATTTCTGGATCTTTCCCGTGTAAAACCCAATACCCTCGGCAACACGCGCATGCTGAAGCGTCTTTAGCGGCCTCAGACGTTTAGCCTTGCGGTATGTCGACGTTCAGGAATCCAGTCGGCCCGCAGTCAAGCAGCGTCTATTGGCGCCGGCGCTTGATCGTCGGGTTAGGGCTCGTTGCTGTGATCGCAATCATCCTCTTGATTGTGTTTGGCCCCAAGGCCTCGTCTGGCCCCGCCTCGACCTCGCCCAGCGCGGAACCTTCGGCAGTTGCTTCAAGCGCTCCCGCGGCAACGAATGCATCGGGTGCAGTTATTTGTGATCCCGCGAAACTCACGCTCGACGCCGCAACGGACGAAACAACGTACGACGAGAATCAGAACCCCCAGTTGTCGTTCTCCATAACGAGCACAATGACGGAGCCGTGCGCTATTGAGGCCGGCAGCGACATTCAAGAGTTCGTGATCACCAGCGGTGACGACGAGATTTGGAATTCGACGCACTGCCAGACGGAGGGCGAGCCGCGCACCATCGAACTGCAGCCAGGCGTCGAGGTGAAGTCGAGCACGATCGAGTGGGATCGCACCCGCTCCGCGACAGACACCTGTGAGTCAGATCGACCGGCCGTATCGGCGGGGGGCGCCAGTTACCACCTTGAGGTCACGGTCGGCGACATTAGCTCTGAAAGCACTAAACAGTTCTTGTTGAACTAACCCGGATAGGCCATGTCTTCTTCAACCTCTGCGGCGCAAAGCGCCGAATTTAGTTCCCCCATGCTCGCGCAGGCGCTTGAAGCAGGCGACCCGACATCGGTGGCGCTCGCACTGCGCAACGATCGAGTGATGGTTCCCATGCTGGTAGAAATCGGTAACGGCGACAGTGCGGCGGATGCTGCCGAGCCTCAGGTGCGGGTCTTCCGGCGCGGGGATGCTGACAAGTACATGCTGTTGCTGTTCTCGTCTGTTGACACCTATGTGGCGATGCTTCCTGAAGAGTCAGATCACCAAGTCGTGGCATACCGCGCGGAGGACCTTCAGGCTTTTCTGGAGACCAATAAGGGAGTGCTGGAGTCCGTCTGGTTTGACGTGGCCGGTCCCCACGCGATGCAGGCATCGGCCGACGACATTCTGGATGCCCTCACACTTTCGTGACGGGCGTCGCCGCGCCTGATTTTTTCTTCCCGCGGGACCGAACTAGTTTGGTTCAACCGCTGACCCAGTTCAGGGGACAAATGGGTCAAAATAGACCATTTACAGCCAATTTCGGCACTCTTTAGGGTTACATCCAGACTCACGCCGCCATCAATGTTATAAACAGGCCTTTCTATCCCCTGTCTGAGCCAGTTACTCTGTTCCACGTGGAAGACAACAGTTTCGGTGTGCCAGCGGGATGGTACCCAGACCCTCTAGGTTTGCCCCAGTTGCGTTGGTGGGATGCCCAAGCGTGGACTGAGCACACCTCAGACGCCCGTGCCCCTATCGTTGTGCAGCCGTCAGCGACCAAGCTGGCCTTTGCGGATGACGATGACGACTTCGAGGATGACATCGGCGGGTACCCGTCACGTCGCTCGCAGCGCGATAGCGATCGCGATGGTGCCGAAGGCTTCCTGACCACCGAGACTCTGAGCGAACCGGAGCCAGAGACGGCGCCCGTTCATGATGAACTCAGCGCTCAGCCTCTACTGGCGATGACACTGCGTGAACTCGAAGCTCCGGCCGACGAGACGCGCGAAGTCGACGAACCTCTGCTGCTGCCTAAGGCTGCCGCCGCTCACGCGAACACTATGCCCGGCGCATCCACGCTGAGTTCCTATGCCGAAGAAGAGGCAGCGCCTGAGCGCGAGATCCGCCAACACCGTACTTACAACGCAGCAGTGTGGCTCATCGCCATTTTGCCGCTCGTGCAACTCCTGACCAGCATGTTCCTCATCGCGGGTGCGGGGCTCGGTGCGAACCTGCCGCTGCTGCTCGTTGTCTGGATCGCTCCCTACATTGTGGTTCTCGGCCTTGCCGCGTACGACAACCTGCTTCTGCAGGTCTGGGGTCACGAGAACCCCGCAAATGCTGCGTGGGCATTCTTGACCGCACCGGTCTACCTGGTCATGCGCGGTATCCGCACTATGCGCGAGACCGGTAAGGGCATCGCCCCGATCGCCACTTGGTCAGCAACTCTCGTCTCGCTCGTAATCGGCATGCTGATTCTTCCGGGGCTCATCATTTCGCTCATCCCGCAGACGTTTAGCGGTCAGATCGAAGATTCGATTCAGGCGCAGGCGTCAGCGCTCGGTGCAAACATTGAACTCGACTGCCCGGCGACACCGCCGGTGCTGATCGGTGACACCTTTACGTGTCGCGCAGTGAAGCCCGCAAATGGGCAGAGCGACTCGATTCTGGTGAGCTTGCAGCGCGAAAACGGCTGGATCAGCTGGCGCGTAGAGGACTGGGGTCTCTGGACCCTGTTCGGCTAGCCACTCGGCTTCCACAGTTTCAGTTGCAACGGCGACTCGTCTTCAGACGGGTCGCCGTTGTTGCGTTAGGGGGGGGGCGACGGTGTTGCGGCGAACGCTTCGCTTGACCACGGCAGCTGCAGCGGCGAACCACGGGGCTGCGTGAAAGCTAAGTGAGGCCGGGGCCTAGAACTCGGGAATCTGAACGCGCTCGTCAGTGGCGCCGGCGAAGGCGAGGCGCAGCGCTTCGCGAACATGAGCAGCCTCTGAATCGATCACGGTGCCAAACCCGAGACGAGTTGCTTCGGCGCGCCGCTGCTTCGACGAAGAGGCGGGGCGAATTTCGCCTGCGAGGCTGATCTCGCCGACGACAGCCATGGTGGCCGAGAAAGCTTTGTCTTTGTAGGCGCTGGCAATGGCGAGAGCGATCGCCAAGTCGGCGCCGGGCTCAGTGACGCGGATGCCGCCCACCGTCGAGACATACACGTCGAAGGTAGACAGCGGAATTCCCGCGCGCCGCTCGAGCACCGCCAGCAGCATGGCCACGCGCGAGGCGTCAACGCCGTTCACGACGCGTCGCGGCTGGGGAGCTTGGGATTTCACGATGAGCGCCTGAACCTCTACCGGGAGGGCACGTCTGCCTTCTAGAGCGATAGTCACGCACGTGCCGCTGACGGGCTGACGCGCGTGGGAGAGGAACAGGCCACTGGGGTCGGAGACTTCGGCGATGCCTTCGCCGGTCATCTCAAAGCATCCAACTTCTTCGGTGGAGCCGAAACGGTTCTTGTGTGCGCGCACAAAGCGCAGCGCGGTCTGGCGATCGCCCTCGAACTGCAGCACGACATCCACCAGGTGTTCGAGCAGGCGGGGCCCCGCGATGCTGCCGTCTTTAGTGACGTGACCGACGAGCAGAATGGGCAGATTTTGGTCTTTGCTGACACGGATGAGCGTGGAGGCGACTTCGCGCACTTGCGACGGCCCGCCGGCAATGCCCTCAGTCGCGGCGGAGGCAACGGTCTGCACCGAGTCGACGATGACGAGCTGGGGTTTGACGTGGTCGATTTGGCCGAGGATGGTGCCGAGATCGGTTTCGGCCGCCAAGAAGAGCGAGGGGTGCAGGGCGTTGGTGCGCTCGGCGCGCAGCCGCACCTGACTGACTGACTCTTCGGCTGTGACGTACAACACGCGCTGGCCGGATGCCGCTGCGCGCGACGCGACCTCAAGAAGTAGCGTCGATTTGCCCACGCCGGGCTCGCCACTCAACAGAATGGCGGCTCCGGGAACAACGCCGCCGCCAAGTACCCGGTCGAACTCGGCGATGCCGCTCGGCCAGTGTGCGACCGACTCAGCGCCGATCTCGGTGATCGAGCGTGCGCCGCGTGCCTCAGAGACTGCGACGGTGGAGACGCGCTTCGTGATGCCGGTGGCAGTACCCGCGTCGGTCACAGTGCCCCACTGCTGACATTCGCCGCAGCGGCCTACCCATTTAATGGAGGTCCAGCCGCACTCAGTGCAGCGAAAATTACTTACAGCTCGGGCCATGGTTCAAGAGTAGGCGGCACGACTGACACCGCTACGCGAGGGTGAGGAACAGCTTCTCGATGTCGTCTTTCGTCATCCCATCGTGGCTACCCTGACCATCAGCGTCTTCGGTCGAGCACGACTGCAAGGCGTTGGCGATGATCATGAAGCCAGCGCGATCGAGGGCCTTGCTCACAGCCGAAAGCTGCGTCACAACATCCTTGCAATTCGAGTCCGCGCCCATCGATTCGATGAGGGCGCGAAGCTGTCCCTCGGCGCGCTTGAGGCGATTCATCACCTTGCGCATCGCTTCGGGATCGTGGCCAGCATCGGCAGCAACTGCCGTGGTTTCCGCGGTGGCGGTAGCTGCAGCATCCGTCGCCATGATCAGTTGCCCTTCGTGACAGGCAGGCCAGCGTTGCGCCACGCCGACGTGCCACCTTCGACGTTGACGGCGTCGAAGCCTTGAGTGCTGAGCCATTCGACGGCCTGAGCGCTGCGTCCGCCACTTTCGCAAATGACGTAGACGGTGTCATCGCGGTCGATCTCTTCGACGCGGGCGACAAGTTCACCGAGTGGAATGCTGGCCGCCGCGGGCGCATGCCCCGAAACGTATTCGACCGGTTCGCGCACATCAACGATGACGGGGTTGGTGAGTTCAGAGAGTGTCTTGGGGGTGATGGTGATCATGTGGTTCCTTAGGGGTGAATGAGGTGCGTGAGCGATTGGTGGAGGGCGAAGCCGCTGGTCTAGGCCGTGGCCGCACTCCACGTGCGGTAGCCACCGTCGAGGTTCACGGCATCGAAACCATTCTGGGCGAGAATGCGTACGGCGGTGTGGCCGCGCTGGCCCACCTGGCAGTGCACGATGACGCGGCGGTCACCGAGTTCGTCGAGGCGGCCGCGAAGCTCGTCCAGCGGAATGTTGACGGCGTGCGGGATGGCGCCGCGTTCGAATTCGGCGGCAGTGCGAACATCCACCAGCAGCGTTCCTGCCGCGAGTTCAGCGTCGATTTCGTGCCACTGAACCGAGGCGCTGAGGTCGTCGCGAAGGTTCTTCGCAACATAACCGAGGTGGTTGATGGGGTCTTTGGCGGAGCCGTACTGGGGCGCGTAGGCGAGTTCGAGGTCCGCGAGAGCGCTCGCGGTAATGCCGAAGCTCGTGGCGGTGGCAAGAACGTCCATGCGTTTGTCGACGCCCTCTTGGCCCACGGCCTGAGCCCCCAAAATGAGGTCGGTCGCGGCGTCGACAATGAGCTTGAGGGAGAGCGACTGAGCGCCGGGGTAGTAGCCAGCGTGAGACACGGGGTGGGTGTGAATGACGCGGATGTCGCGGCCGGCGGCCCGCAGCGCGCGCTCAGTCGAGCCGAGGCTTGCGACGGTCAGATCGAAGACTCCCACGATCGCTGTGCCGAGGGCGGGCTTCGAGGCCACATCGTCGCCCGCGAGGGTGTCGGCAAGGTAGCGGCCGTCGCGGTTGGCCGGACCGGCGAGGGCGACGAGCTCGTGTTCGCCACTGATCGCGCCGACCTTTTCGGCGACATCGCCGACGGCATAGATGTGTGGCTCGCTGGTCTTGTAGCCGGCTCCCACACGGATGCCGCCCGCGGCTCCAGTGGCGAGGCCAGCGTGTACGGCGAGGGCATTGTCGGGGCGAACTCCGATGGCCGCGACAACGACGTCTGCCTCGACGCTTGTGCCATCGCTGAGGCGCACGGAGGAGGCATCCACCGCTACCGCTTCTGTTCCGAGGCGTAAGTCGATGCCGTTGGCGCGCAAATGGGCTTCGACGGGCGTGACCATCTCGGCATCGAGAGTGCCCAGAATGTGGGCGGGGCGCTGCACAAGGGTGACGTTGAGGCCGCGCTTGGCCAGGTTCTCGGCCATTTCGACGCCGATGTAGCCAGCGCCAAGCACGACTACGTTCGCGGTCGTTGGGTCGAGGTCGCCGAGGGAAGAGTGGAGGGCGTCGACGTCTTCGATGTTGCGAAGCACGAGCATCCGTTCGCTGCCGGGGATGGCCGGGATGGCCGCACTCGCGCCGGTAGCAATGACGAGCTCGTCGAAGTGCTCGGTGTTCGTGGTGTCGTCGTCGCGGTTGTGCACCGTGATGGTGTGGCCCGCCGGGTTGATCGTGGTGACTTCGTGGTTGACACGAACGTCGAGACCGAAGCGGCTGCCGAGGCTGGCGGGCGTTTGGAGCAGGAGCTCGTCTCGCTCGGTGATGACGCCGCCCAAGTAATAGGCGAGGCCGCAATTGGCGAACGAGACGTGACCGCTGCGTTCGAAGATCACGATTTCGGCGCGCTCATCGCGGCGACGCATGCGGGTGGCGAAGGACATTCCGGCCGCGACGCCACCAATGACGAGAATGCGGCGGGGGCGTGGGGTGCTGGCGGTGCTCATCAGTCGAGCATACCCCTAGGGGTATGGCAGCCTACTGCGTGTTCTCGTCGGGCGAAACGGGGCGGTTGTCAGATTGCTGAGGAATGCGCGATTTTGCGCCGATCGTGTTTACGATGGAGCGACGAACAAGGGAGCTTCCACGTGGCCAGCAACAATTTCGATCCTCGGTTCGATGCTGCATTCCAGCGTGGCTACGCAACGGGGGAGCCTGGCGAGCAGGCCGACGCCGCGGGGACCGACATCTTCGCTCCGCTGATGCCGACGCCGACGCCGACGCCGACGACTACGACTACGACTACGCCTCCATCTTCGCCATCTTCGCCATCAGCGCCACCAGTACCGCCAGCGCGACCAGTACCGTCTTCGTCGCCTGCCCAGTCGCCGTCGCTCGCACCGGAAACGGCGAACTCTCCTGGCCAGCAGGCAGGGCAATCGCAATATGTAGATGACTCGGGAGAGCCGACGGAGGTGGCGGCGCCGGCCGAACCCACTAGCCTCGCTCGCAACCCATGGCTCTATGCGCTGTGGGCCCTCGGTGTCGCCGGGCTCGCGGCCGCTTCGACCGCTTTATGGTGGGCCAACAGCATCCTTTATGGCGTGGGAAACATCGATGTGGCGAGTTACGAAATGGTCGCAACAGTGCAGTCGGTAGCGCCCATCGGGTTCTCGTTCGGCTCCCTTTCTCTGGTCGGCGCGCTGCTCCTGCACGGTCTCAGTTGGATGCGCCAGAACTCGTGAACGCACGTCGCTGATATCTGTACTAAACTCTCTCCCGGTACCGTGTCCGAGCGGCCGAAGGTGCAACTCTCGAAAAGTTGTGTGTGTGAAAGCGCACCGTGGGTTCAAATCCCACCGGTACCGCCAAAGAAAAGCCCCAGATTCTTTTAGAATCTGGGGCTTTTTTGTTCGCGCGGGAGGGCAGGTCGGGCTGAGCGGTGGCGCTAGCGCTCGCGGCGGCTGGGAGGCTTCAGCGGAGAAAAGGCGGCTGATATGGTGCAATCGCCAGATCGATTAGTCGCTTTTCTGAACCGAACGAAAGTGGTGCCGTGAACCCTCTTGACACTCTGCTCGACGAACTCGCCGTTCGAGACCTCTCCCACCGTTACGCAATGGCTCTCGATAAGAATGATGTCGAGATCTGGCGGTCACTGTTTTCGCGCGATGTGGTTTTCGAGAGCGGCTCCTCGGCGCCCCGCGGATATGACGATGTGGTGCGCATCCCGGGGGACCAGCTGAAGCGCTACGCCAAGACCCTGCACTCTGTCACCACCCAGCAGATCCGGGTTGACGGCGACACCGCGACGGGTGAGGTCTACTGCATTGCGCATCACCTCTATGAAGATTTTCATCAGAACGAGCGGCTGCCGTTCGACCTCGCGCACAACTTTCTTATTCGGTACGAGGATGAGTATGTGCGCGAAGAGGGGCGTTGGGTTTTTTCTCGACGACGCATCCTCACTGAAGCGCGCTTCGTGCACCAGATCATTCCTTCGGCGACCTAACGCGTTTTAGGCGTTCTAGGCGACCTGGGCGACCTAGGCGCCCCAGCGACCGCCGTGAGGCCGGTGGTTTTTCAGCTCGGTCGGGAAAACCGGTTTTGCCCCCCGAATGGCCGGGTTGAATCCCCAAAGAGCCGCTAGTTTAGGCACTCCGTGTGCCCCGTTTTGGGTACGCCCAGTCCCCGGAAGAGGGGACTATACGCGCGCTGAGGGCTCGCGTAGCGTTCACTTCGTGGGAAAAACCGGGGGGTTTCGAGCGCGACGCACAGTCGTACGCGCATTGGGAATGTTTGCGATCGTGGGGGTATTGGCTTCAGGCTTAGCGTTCTCTTCGCCGACGCCAGCAGCGGCATCGGGAGAGGGCACTATCCTCTCGCTGGTCAACAACGCACGGGCAGCTGAGGGCCTTGGCCCGTTGAAGTTGGACTCGTCGCTGAGCTCGGTATCGAGCGCGTGGGCAAAGCAGATGGCGGCCAACGGGGTGATGGCGCACAATCCGAAGTACTCGTCGCAGATCAAGAGCGGCTGGACTCGTGCAGCTGAGAACGTTGCCCGTGGCTGGACATCACCGACCGCCGTGCACGATGCGTGGATGGACTCCTCCGGGCATCGCGCCAACATCATGGGCGATTACACCCACATTGGTATCTCGTTCCTCACCATCAATGGCACGACCTGGGCCGTTCAGAACTTCGCTAAGTACGGCAAGAGCGTTCCCGCACCGGCCGTTGCGCCGAGTGGCGTCGAGCGCCTCTCTGGTGCTGACCGCTACTCGACCGCGGTTGCAATCTCGCAGGAATACAAGCCCGGCGTAGACGTCATCTATGTCGCAACCGGCGACAACTACCCGGATGCGCTGAGCGCTGCGCCTGCCGCCGCGATGCAGGGCGGGCCTCTTCTCTTGACGCCACCGACAGGGCTTCCCACGGTCGTCAAGAACGAAATCAAACGTCTCAAGCCGGCACTCATCGTCGTCGTCGGTGGTGAAGGTGTGCTGTCGAAATCCATCTACTCGCAGCTCTCTAAACTCGCCCCGAAGATTCGCCGCGACGGGGGAGCGAGCCGCTACGAAACCTCGCGAATCGTGGTCCAGCGGGCATTCCCGCAAGGCGCGGACACCGCATTCTTCGCGACGGGCGCCAACTACCCCGATGCGCTGAGTGCGAGCGCCGCAGCCGGCAGCACGGAAAGCCCCGTCATCCTCATCGATGGCAAAGCTAAGGGAATCGACAGTGCGACAGCCAAACTGATCGACCGCCTCGATATCTCGGACATCATGATTGCCGGCGGAACCGGAGTTGTGTCATCAAAGGTCATGAAGGCTCTGGATGCCCAGCCCGGCATCGACTCGACCACCCGCTATTCCGGTAGTGACCGCTATGCGACATCGCAGGCGATCAATAGCGCCAGCTTCGATACTGCACCGCGCGCCTTCTTCGCCGTCGGTACTGGATACGCGGATGCGCTCGCCGGAGCTGCTCTTGCGGGCAACACGTCGGCTCCGCTCTACGTAGTGCCAGGCAACTGCGTGCCGAAGAGCGTCGTCGGAAACCTGAAAGACTTCGACACCTCAAACCGGGTACTGCTCGGTGGAACGGGAGCTCTCGGTAACGGAGTGGCCAACATGACTCCCTGCCGCTAATCGCGACTGACAAGAGCCCCGTACTCCGCAAGGAGTGCGGGGCTCTTGCGTTGCCCGCTGCCTCTCAATGTCTGCGGCCTAGCGTTTAGCGTTCAATCGAGTGTTCGCGCTGCTGTGGCGCGTCGAGCTCTGCGATTTCGAGCTCGGTCGCCATCCGGAATCCGCCGCTCGCTGGCGTCTCGATAGCGTGACGCGGTTGCCCTCGAGTTGCCCACAGGCTCGCGCCGATGGAAGTGGCGAGGATGAGGAAGATCACACCGAGCGACAGCGTGGTGGAGATGTAGTACACGTCGAGGAGGAGCATCTTGATTCCGACCCAGACGAGCAAGAGGGCGAGCCCAATCTTCAGGTAGATGAAGCGGTGCATGAGGTCAGCGAGCAGAAAGTACATTGCGCGCAGGCCCAGGATCGCGAAGGCGTTCGCGGTGAAGACAAGGAAGGCTTCATCGGTGACCGCGAAGATTGCTGGGATCGAGTCGACCGCAAACACGATGTCCGTGATTTCGACGAGTACCAAGACGGCCAGCAGCGGGGTGGCAAGCAGCACGCCCGCTTTGCGCACGACGAACTTCTGGTCGTAGAAGGCATCCGTCATTGGCACGCGGCGACGGAAGATCTTGAGCACCACCGACTTCTCGGGGTTGTAATGCTCGTTGCGCTTGCGAAGCATCTGGATGCCCGTGAACACCAAGAAGGCACCGAACACGTAAAGCACCCAGGCGAAGCTGCTGAGCAGCGCTGCACCGGCGGCGATAAAGATGCCGCGGAACACGAGAGCGCCGATGACGCCGAGAAACAGCACCCGGTGTTGAAACTGCGGCGGTACGGCGAAGGCCGAGAAAATGATGGCCCAGACGAACACGTTGTCGACCGCGAGTGACTTCTCGATCACGAAGCCGGCGAAGTATTGCTGGCCGAACTCTGCGCCGAACAGCCACCAAATGATGCCACCGAAGGTCACGCCGGAAGCGACCCAGACGACCGACCACGCTGCGGCTTCACGCACGCTGATGACATGGGCGGTGCGATGTGCGATCAGGTCGATCGCGAGCATCACGAGAATGACACCGACGACAGCGAGCCAAGCCCACAGGGGAACGTTCATGAAACAACTCCAGAATGTTAGAAATTCTGGAGGTCTCGTCGAGCCTTTTCAGGCCCTAGCTGCACCGGGCCATGATGACACGACCGTAATGACGATGAGCTTCGCGGGGACTACTCCCCTCCGTGCTCACCACTAAAACATAGTTCCGGATGCCGCTCAACGGGTCAGCGCCCGGATGAGGTGTTTTCTCAGCTTGCGCCGGTGACCGTGCGGCTCTTCGAGAGGGCTGATCGCTGATCGCTGATTGCGCTGCTCGCAGGGGCGCTGTTCGCGCGGCTACTTCAACGAGACGTCGAGCATGTCTTCGAGGGTCTCGCGCACGAGAGAGTCGCGGGTGTCGCGGCTTCGAAAGTTGACGAGTTGGTAGGCAGACGTGGCATCCACGAGTGCGAAAAGAACGAGGGCGACGCGCTCGGGGCTCACGGGGGCGAACTGGCCGGCATCCTGACCCGCACGCATGATGCCGATGGCGAGCGCGTGCCACGAGTCCATTGACTGGCGGGCGGCTGCGGCGAGGAGGTCGTTGCGACGGCCGAGGCTCCACGCGTCTGCCCAGACTTCGCCGACGTTGTCGCGGGTCGGATCAGCGAGAGCTTCGAGAAGAGCGCGAAGCTGGTCGAGCGGGTCGGCGGGGGCGTGGGCGTGCCGTGCGACCTCGGCGATCTCTTTCTCGGCGATCGACGCGAAGGTGGAAGCCACGAGGGTTTCCATGCTCGGTTCATAGTGGGTGATGAGGGGCGCGCTGACTCCGCAGTGCGCGGCAAGGCTGCGCAGTGAGATGGCGGCGAGGCCACGAGTCAGGGCGATCTCCTGCGCTGCGTCACGAATTTCGGATGCCCGCTCGGTGGCGTTTCGTCGTCGAGTTGTGCCTGCTGCCATCCTCGCAGTGTAGCTGCTATTGACTCTTATTGAACAGGTGGTAAATAATGGAGGGATGAACACCATTAACTGTGACGTCGTCATTGTCGGAGCCGGCGCCACCGGCCTCACCGCAGCACGCGATCTTGTCGCCGCCGGCAAGACCGTGATCGTGCTTGAAGCGCGTGACCGCATCGGCGGACGCCTGTGGACGAACTCCATCGACGGTCAAATGTATGAAATCGGTGGTCAGTGGGTATCCCCCGACCAGACCGCTCTCATCGACACGCTCGCCGAGTTGGGCCTCGAAACCTACTCGCGCTACCGCGACGGCGAGAGTATCTACGTATCGCAGGATGGTGTGGCTCGCCGCTTCACAGGAGACATCTTTCCGGCGGGGGCGGAGACCGAAGCGGAAATCACTCGGCTCATTGCCGTACTCGACGAACTCGTAGCTGAGCTCGACCTGCAGGCCCCGTGGGAGCATCCGCGGGCCGCAGAATTCGACCGCATCTCGTACCGCGCGTGGCTCGAAAGCCAGAGCGCGGATGTCGAAGCGATCGACAACATTGCCCTCTACGTTGCCGAGGCGATGCTCACGAAGCCCGCTCACGCCTTCTCGCTGCTGCAAGCGTTGCTCATGGCGGCCAGTGCCGGCAGCTTCAGCAACCTCGTCGACGCCGACTTTATCCTCGACAAGCGCGTCGTGGGCGGCCTGCAGCAGGTGCCGCTCGTGATGGCTGCCGCCTTGGGCGAAGACGTCGTGCGACAGTCGCAACCGGTGCGTGAGATCCAGTGGAACGCCACGGGCGCGACCGTTACGAGTGACGGACTTACGGTCACGTCGCAGCACGTGATCGTGGCCGTGCCGCCGAACCTGTACGACCGCATCGACTACGTTCCGGCCCTGCCGCGCATGCGTCAGCAGATGCAGCAACACTCGTCGCTCGGGCTCGTGATCAAGGTGCACGCGACCTATGCGACCCCGTTCTGGCGAGCGGCTGGGCTTTCGGGCACGGCCTTCAGCCCCTACCAAATGGTGCACGAGGCCTACGACAACACCAACCACGGCGAAGAGCGCGGCACCCTCGTGGGCTTCGTCTCGGGAGAGAAAGCCGACGAACTGTTCGCGCTCGATCCGGCTGACCGCAAGCAGCGCATCCTCGAATCACTCGCCACCTATTACGGCGACGAAGCACTCACCCCGGCCGTGTACTACGAAAGCGACTGGGCGGCCGAAGAGTGGACGCGCGGTGCCTACGCCGCCAGCTTCGACCTCGGTGGGCTTACCCGCTACGGCGCGCTGCAGCTTGAGCCCGTTGGCCCGATTCAGTTCGGCTCCAGCGACCTCGCGGCCGAAGGGTACCAACACGTTGATGGCGCCATTCGGGTGGGCCACCGGTTGGCATCCACCATTATCGACGCGCCGAAGGGCTAGCCATGAGCTGGAGAATGCCATCCGAAACTGCCGCCCACGAGCGCACCTGGATGGCGTTCCCCCGCATCGGGGAGACCCTTGGCGCGACCGACGCTGAACGCGAACTCGGCTATGCGGCCTGGGCTGACGTCGCCAATGTCGTCGCCGAATTCGAACCCGTCTCGATGGTCGTTGACCCCACCGAAATGGTTCGTGCTCGGCGGATGCTCGCCAGCAGCATCGAGCTGCTCGAAGCACCCCTTGACGAGTTTTGGATGCGCGACATCGGGCCCACCTTCGTGCTCGACGATGAGCGTCCCGGCGTTCTCGGAGCCGTTGACTGGATCTTCAACGGCTGGGGTGCGCCCGAGTGGGCCGAGTGGGAGAAGTCGGCTGCGATCGGTCGTGTTGTGGCTGAGGCTTCTGGTGCCGAACTCGTGAGTTCGCTCCTCGTTGCCGAGGGTGGCGGACTTCACGTTGATGGCGAAGGTACTGTTCTGCTGACCGATACCGTTCAGCTCGACCCGCGCCGCAATCCGCTCGCCGACCGCTCCCGCGTCGAAAGCGATATGCTGCGCACGATCGGCGCGACTCATGCGGTTTGGCTGCCGCGCGGTCTCACCCGTGACTACGACGACTTCGGTACCAACGGTCACGTCGATATCGTCGCGACGATCGCGTCGCCGGGGCGCGTGTTGTTGCACGCTCAACCGAACCCCGAGCATCCGGACCACCAGGTCATGGCCGAGATTCGGGCCAGCCTCGAAAGCCAGCGGGATGCCGCCGGGCGCGTCTTCGAGATCGTCGACTTGCCCGCGCCCGCTGTGCTGCGCGACGATCACGGTTTCGTCGACTACAGCTACGTCAACCACCTCGTCGTCAACGGGGGAGTCATTGGGTGTGGCTTCAACGATGAGCTGGCGGATGCTCGCGCCGCCGAAATTCTGGGCGATGCGTATCCCGGCCGCGAGGTGCGCATGGTTGACTCCCGCGAGATCTTTGCGCGCGGTGGCGGCATCCACTGCATCACCCAACAACAACCTCAACGGCCCGGCCTCAGCGACGGTGCTGCTGCTGCGCAAGAACCGGGAGCGATCGTATGAGCACCTTCAACGTCGTAGAAGCGTCCATCGCCGAATTGCAGGCCACGCTCGCCGCGGGCACCCTCACAAGTGAAGCGCTCGTCACCGCGTACCTCGAGCGGATCGATCGCTATGACCGCAGCGGGCCCAAGCTCAACGCCGTCGTGGTGCCCAACGCCGAGGCGCTCGCCGAAGCGCGCGAATCGGATGCGCGCCGGGCCGCTGGTCAGCTGCGGGGGTCACTCGACGGCATCCCGTATTCGGCAAAGGACAGCTATCTGCACCGGGGGCTCACCGCTGCGGCGGGCAGCCCCGCCTTCGCCGATCTGATGGCGATGCGGGATGCCGCCACGATCGGTGCCCTGCGCGACGGCGGAGCGATCTGCCTCGGCCTCACCAACATGCCCCCGATGGCCAACGGCGGAATGCAGCCCGGCGTCTACGGCCGTGCCGAGAGCCCGTACAACGCCGAGTACCTCACCGCCGCCTATGGTTCGGGATCGTCGAACGGATCGGGCACCGCAACGGCCGCAAGTTTCGCCGCCTTCGGCCTCGGTGAAGAGACCTGGTCGAGCGGCCGGGCCCCGGCCTCCAACAACGCCCTGTGCGCTTACACGCCCTCGCGCGGCGTGATTTCGGTGCGCGGCAACTGGCCTCTCGTGCCCACAATGGATGTCGTCGTGCCGCACACCCGCACCATGGCCGACCTGCTCGCCGTGCTCGACGTGATCGTGTTCGACGATGCGGATACTCGGGGCGACTTTTGGCGCTCGCAGCCGTGGGTGGAGATTCCGGCGGCATCGAGTGGTCGACCGGAGACGTATCTGTCGCTGCTTTCGGATGCGGGAGTTGACGCTGGCGATGCTGCGCCGGCTGAGGCGGCTGACGCGGATGACGCGGATGCCGCTGCTGCCGCGCTGCCGTTGGCGGGCAAGCGCTTCGGCGTTCCCCGGATGTATATCAACCGCGACACCGAGGCGGGCTCGGGCACGCGCGGAGTCGGCGGCCCGACAGGAACCGCGATTGACACCCGCCCGAGCATCCTGACCCTGTTCGACCAAGCGCGTCGCGATCTCGAAGCCGCTGGCGTCACCGTGGTCGAGGTCGACTTTCCCGCCGTTTCGAACTACGAGGCTGACCGCGCCGGCGCCCCCACGATCGCGACCCGCGGTCTCGTGAGCCCCGAATTCTTGAAGCGCGAAATCGTCGATCTCTCGGCGTGGGCGTGGGAAGACTTTCTGCAGGCCAACGGCGACCCGAACTTCGACACCATCGTCGGGGTCGACGGCAGCACGATTTTCCCGGTGACGCCGGGCACTCCGCACGATCACTATGACGGCTTCGAAGACGACATCGCGGTGTACCCGACGCAGGTGCGCGACCACCCGTATGCGGCATTCACCGACATCCCAGAGTTGGAAGCGGGCGTGCGCGGCCTCGAAGAAACTCGTCGCATCGACCTTGAAGAGTGGATGCGCGAGCTCCAGCTCGACGCCGTAGCCTTCCCCGCGGTCGCCGATGTGGGCGCCGCCGATATGGGCACCAACCCCGCCACGGCAGCAGCAGGATGGCGAAACGGTGTCTGGGTCGCTAACGGAAACCTCGCGATTCGGCACCTGGGTATTCCGACCGTCACTGTTCCCATGGGGCTCATGGACGACATCCGGATGCCTGTGGGAATCACCTTCGCGGGTGCCGCGTATTCCGATCTCGACCTGCTGCGCATCGGCGTCGCGTATGAAGCGGTGTCGCAGCGTCGGGTGGCGCCGCCGCGTACTCCGCCGCTGACTGACTAGGCAGTCGCGGCGCGCTAGCAAACATTGACTCTTGCGCGCGCCGGTAGCTGAACCCGCTGCCACGCTGCACGCTACAGCTGCTTGATCATCTCGAGTTCGCGCCGGGACTTGTCGAGTATGTAAGGGACCGAGTGCCGCGTGAGCACGTAGCCACGACCCTCATAGGCGGCGCGAGCCCGCGCGTTGTCTTCGTGCACGCCGAGCGTGAGGGTGCTGCCGTAGGTGGCTGCCCACTCTTCGATAGTCGAGAGCAGGGCATCCGTCACGCCAGCCTTGCGGCCGCGGAAGTCGGGCGTGACATACACACCAACCAGGAGTGGGCCCGTGGTGGCGTCAGGGACGTAGCCCCCCATCGTGCCAATCCAACGCCCGTCGGTCGTGATCGCCGCAATCGCGATGCCGCGCGGATTCTGACCGCGAACCGCTCGAAAACGCCAGTCTGCTTCGGTGGCGCTGCGGGCGCTATCGAGTCGCTCGGCAAAGCCCATCGGGGTGTCCGCGAGCATCTCAAGCCGCAGCGTGCGAACTTCGCGCCAGTCGTCGGCATCCGTTCGTCGGATCGTGAACTCTGGCGTGCGCATGATCTGGAGTCTAGTTGCGGGGCGCGACCGCGGACGCTGAAGCGGCTGAGCCCGCACGACAGCGGGAGCCTTGACAGTGAGCGTATTCAGGAGCAGACTAAGCGTTCCACCCCCTCTGACAGTTTGATGTCACGGATTGCAAGCTGTCTCGCGTTTCTACTCGAATCTCAAAGGGTCGCGCTGATGAACGCAGTTTGGAACGAAGAAGTTGCACGAGAAAAGTCTCGTGTCGTCTACAGCCGTGGGGATTTCAACGCCCACGTTGGCGACCTGAGGTTGCGACTGCGACGATCGGGCTACATTCTCGACGAGCAGTGCCAGTGCCCCGAAGAGTCGTATTGCGAGCACGTGCAGAAAGCCGTATTCCTTTACCAGAAGTTCTTTCGACTGCCGCTGTCTGGTCGAATCGACGTGCAGACGTTGAAGCTGATGTCACAGATTCGTTGTGCGTGCCCTGACGTTCCCGCTGAGGTGGTGCGCGCAGAAGACCTCAGTTCTGCGGGAGATCCCGAGACCGACCCGTTCACGATCCAGTTCAACTCACAACCATGGCCTCGTTATGACTTGACCTACAACGTCTACAACTCCACCCCCGATATGGCGGGCGAGGTGGATGCGATCGATGCGGCCTTCGACGTGTGGGCTGCGGTGTCGCCGCTCACCTTTGAGCGAACGGGTGGGCTTAGCGCCGACATGCAGTTGGGTTGGGAGACCGGAGACCACGGTGACGGATCTGCATTCGACGGCCGCGGTGATGTGGTCGCACATGGGTTCTTTCCCGAGGATGGGCGAGTCCATTTTGACGAGGCTGAGACGTGGCGGGACTGGGCTCACCTCCCTCCTTTTACGTGGCCCGGACCCTCGATTGAGTTGCTTAGATTTCTCTCGTCGCAAGACCTTCGCAACACAGCGATCCACGAGATCGGCCACGCACTTGGGCTGGGACATTCGCGCGAAGGAAGCGCGTCGATGTATCCGTACGTCAATAATGGCGACCACACTCTGGCCGAGGAAGATATTCGCGGCATCCTCAGCCTGTATCCGTTCCGCGTGGGGTTCCGAGACCGTGCTGCTGTCGCGCACCTGCACGCTTTTGCCGGCGGAAGCCACTCAGCGGTTGTCGATCTGGGGCGCGAGCGCCGGTTCTTGGCATGGGGCGAGACAACGTTCGTTGACCCCCTCACCGACTACGACCGCGACAACGGCATTGCCATGGACATTTTCACGGTCGACGGCACTTCCCCAGCCGCGGTGGGCACCGGCGGCGAGCATCTTGGCGCACCAGGAGCACCAAGCAATCTCTTCCCCGGCGCAATCGTGGGCCGGGGGCGTCGGGTGCAGTTTCGGCTGAGCACTTTCCATTCTTCGGATCTCGAAGCGTACGGAGTCGGATGCATAGTGGTGCTCGACGACTGAATCCATCAGGGCCCATCATCATTGGAGCGAAAGCATGAACATATACATCGTCTACGACAAGAAAACTGGCGAGGTCGTGCACACCGCCAGCTACTACGAGTTGGGAAACGATGATCCGGTCGCGGCACCGGAATCTGACGTGCTCGCACTCGCACACCATGAATCGGGGCGCAAACTTTCCGAGCTAGCCGTCGCGAGGGCACCGGAGACATTCGACCCCAGCGACCGCACGAAAACCCTCTCCGTCAATCCCGCTAAAGGCGTCTGCTCAGTCACTGATCGCAAGCCGAAGACCGGGAAGAAGGCCAAATAATGGACGCGCATCAAGTGAACCTGTGGAATTTTGGTTCAGGCTCGACGACAGCGGAAATCAATCTTGGGCGTCGGCGCAGTTTTCTCGCTTGGGGAAGCGTCACATTTACCGACCCCCTGACTGACTACGACCGCGACAACGGTGTTGCGATGGAGGTGTTCCAAATTGATGGCAGCACTCTGGGCTCGGTCGGCAGTGGGGGTGCGCATTTGGGCAGCTCGGGTTCCACGTCGAACCTTCGCCCGGGCGCGTTCCGTGGCTCCGGTCAGCGGATCACTTTTCGACTGCGCACGTTTCATGTTTCAGATTTAGAAAACTACGCTGTTGGGTGCGTGCTGGTCTTCGACTAGGGCCCCCAAGGGCCACTGCTTTACGCACACTTCGTCGGCGCCGGCGCCGGCGCCGTTGTTCGGCGCAGCTGGCGTACCGTAGCGGGTATGGATCACGCGCTCATCCCCGCCGCCGTCATCACCGTGTCTGACCGCAGCTTTCGCGGCGAGCGAGCCGACACTTCGGGGCCGCGCGCGGTCGAGCTGCTCACGGCGCAGGGCTATGCAGCGTCGTTGACAGTGATTCCGGATGGCGCGGAATCTGTCACTGCCGGCATCCGAGCCGCGCTCGCCGCCGGTGCCCGCATCGTCATCACGAGCGGCGGAACCGGAGTGGCACCTCGAGATCTCACGCCCGAAGGAACCCGGCCCGTGCTCACGCGAGAGATTCCCGGCATCGCCGAAGAGTTGCGGCGCGAAGGTGCTCGCCACACAAAAATGGCGGTGCTGAGTCGTGGCCTTGTCGGCATCGCGGGCAATGCTCTCGTGGTGAACCTGCCCGGTTCCACCAAGGCGGTCGAAGAGGGGCTCGCCGTGGTGGCGCCGCTAATCGGCCACATCCTCGAGCAGCTTGATGGCGGAGACCACTAGCTAACGAGTTTCATTCGGGAGCCGGATACAGAACGCCGGGTGCGAGCGCGCTCGGGCGACCTACTCCGGGCGACGCCAATCGCCCGAACGGCCACCGGATTTCGCGAGTAACCGCACGGTCTCAATCTGCACGGTCTTGTCCATGCCCTTGACCATGTCGACGATCGCGAGAGCCGCGACCGACACCGCGGTCATGGCTTCCATTTCGACGCCCGTGCGGTCGGCGGTGCGCACGGTCGCGGTGACGGCGACACCGTCATCCGTCACTTCAAGGTCGACGGTCGCGCCGTGCACGCCGATGATGTGGGCGAGCGGCAGCAGTTCGGCGGTGCGCTTAGCGGCTTGGATGCCAGCGATGCGAGCGACCGCGAGAACGTCACCCTTGGGAGCGTTGCCCGAGCGCAGCGCCTCGATGATCACGGGGGAGCAGCGAACGAAACCCTCCGCCGTCGCTTCGCGCACGGTCGGGGTCTTGGCGGTGACGTCCACCATCCGGGCTTGGCCAGCGGAATTGAGGTGCGTGAAAGGCTGATCGCTCATGACACCAGTGTGACAGCCAGCAGGTCGCCTTCGCGTACCTCGGTCACATCCTCGGGCACGAAGGCCAACGCGTTGGCGCCAGCCAAGCTCGCAACGAGATAGGAACCGGCGCCGCCCGCGCTTGCGGGACGAACGGATGCAGCCCCCGCCTCATCCTGTTCGACGACGGCCGGCATAGCTTGCGCCCGCCCCGCAGGGCTGCGCCAGCCCGTCGCGACGGTGGCGGTGAGAGTGCGGCGGTGGACCGCTGACCGGCCCGCCATCGTGAGCAGCGCGGGGCGCACGAAGGTCTCGAACGACACGAAGACGCTCACGGGATTGCCGGGGAGGGCGAAGATCAGGGGGCCCGTGGTGTCGCCCACCGGGAACCGGCCGAACCCTTGGGGCTTGCCGGGCTGCATCCGCACCGGTCCGAACCAGACGCCGAGCGGGGCGAGCACAGCTTTCACCACGTCGTAGGCGCCGACGCTCACGCCGCCCGAAGTGACAAATGCATCGACCTCGGGCGCATGTTCCTCGAGCATCTCGCGCAGAGCATCATCGTCATCGGCAACCGAGCCGAGCTGAACGGGAATGCCGCCACACTCGGTAATCATCGCCGCCAAGAGCAGCGAGTTCGAGTCGTGAATCTGGCCACGCTCCAGCGGCTCTCCGGGCTTGCGCAGTTCAGTGCCGGTCGAGAGCACGCCGATGCGCGGTGCGGGGTGAACCGTCAGGATGCTGACTCCGGATGCCGCGGCGGCCGCCAGATCACGGGCGCCGAGAACGCGCCCTTCCGTCAGCACGGGATCGCCCATGCGCACATCGGTACCCGTGCGGCGGATGTGGGCGGCGGGATTCGGGGCGCTAAAAATAAGAACGGTGTCGGTGCCCTCATCGGTGTCTTCGATGGGCACGATGCAGTCCGCGTCAGTAGGCACCGCGGCACCAGTCATGATCCGGGCAGCTTGACCGGGCTGCAATGACGGGTTCTCGGCGGAGCCCGCGGGAAGGTCAGCGACCACCCGGAGCGCTATCGGTGTCTCTGCTGTGGCGGAGACGGCATCCGCGCGTCGGAGCGCATAACCGTCCATCGCGGAGTTATCGAAACTGGGAACATCGACCGTGGCGTGCACGTCGGCGGCGAGGGTGAGCCCCAGCGCCTGCGCGATCGGAACGCTGACGACCGGCAATGGTGCGACGTTCGCCAGAACGCGGGCGAGGTGCTCCGGGATGCTGATCGATGCGGGGGAGGCCGCCATTATTCTGCCGTGCCGAACGGTGCCGGACCGGATGACGCCGATCCCGATGGCTCTGCGCTGGATGTTGCCGAGCCGGATGATGCTGCAGACTCCGGTGCCAAGTCCGACGCAGCGGCAGCAGCAGCGGGCTGGGTGGCATCGCTCGCGGCGGCGAGCGCAGCTCTCGAGAGAGCATCCGCGCTTCGAATGGCCGAGGACGGGTCGGTTCCGGCCGCGGCGGCCAGACCAGCGGCGTAGCCGACAAGGAATGTCGTCACGGGAGCCGCGGGCCGGATCACTGAATGCGCAGCGACCCCGGCGAGATCCAGAATTCCATCGACATCCATCGCGGCACGAAACTCATCGCTGGCGATGCCCAGCTCGCTGCTGAGGTGCGCGGCCCAGTCGTCGAGGCGTTGGCGTTCTTCGGAGTTCATTGTGCGGCTTCTTTCGTTTCTGTGGTCGGTTCAGTGGCGCCGAGGCGAGCTGCGTCTTCCCACGTATCAACATCATCGGTGGCTCCGGGCAGAGCCACCACGGGCTCCAGCCTCAGCGGTTCAATCAGTTTTCTCATCGAGAGCCCGGTCAGGCCGTCGGCGTCGAACCGCGCGAGGGCGCTCTGGAGGGCGCGGCGGCGATACAGGCAGGCAAGCGGCTGACGGTGACCAGTCGCATCGACGGAAATCACGCCATCCACGTCGGCGGGAGCGGCAGCGAGGGCATCTACGAGCGCTGGCACCTGGGCAGCAATGCCCGGCATGTCACAGGCAAGAACAAGGATGGCGTCGCTCTCGCTGGTGCCGTTGGTCGCGAGGTGGTGAACGCCGGCGGCAAGCGCAGCAGCGGGCCCCGAAAAGGGCGGATTCTCGCGCGTGATGAACACCGTAGTGTCCACGAGGTCGGGATCAATGGGGCCGACAACGATGCAGGTGCGCGCCACACTGGATGCCGCCGAGAGCGCGTGCTCGAGCAGGCTGCGGCCTTGCACGCGGAGCGTTGCTTTCGCCACAGATCCCAATCGGGACGAGCGACCTCCGGCGAGCACCGCCGCATCGATCAGCATGCAGCCACTCTAAGCGACGGTGCAATCGGCGTCACTATCCGGCGCGAGTTGTGGTCGCTGCTGCCGTAGCTGCCACCACCGAGATAGTCTCGATTGCGGGGCGGCGCAGAATCCGCGGCGCTCCCGAGGAGGCAGGCAGCGTGAGCAGAATCACCGCACGACGCAAGATCACCCGAGTGACTATCGGTTCGCCTCCGGCATCCCGGGAGGATGTTCTCGCGGTGGAGGAGCCGCTCGAGATGCGCGTCAACGGGCGCTCGCTTGCCGTCACAATGCGCACCCCCGGTGACGACTTTGACCTCGTCGCGGGCTTTCTGGTTTCCGAGGGAATCATTACCTCGGGCGAGCACTTTTTCGCCGCACGGTACTGCGCTGGTGCCACCGTCGACGGAGTGAACACCTACAACGTCGTTGACGTCACCCTGGCGCCGGGCGTGCCGGCCCCCGATCCCAGCCTGGAGCGATCGTTCCTCACGACCAGTTCCTGCGGACTGTGCGGCAAGGCGAGCATCGATGCCGTGCGCACCAAATCGGCGTTCTCTGTCGCCGAGGATGCCGCGCGAATCGACGCTGAGCTGCTGACGACGTTCCCCGAGAAGCTGCGCGAAGCGCAAGACGTGTTCGAGAAGACGGGTGGATTGCACGCGGCGGCGCTGTTCGATGGAGTGACGGGCGAGATGCTGGTGGCGCGCGAAGACGTCGGGCGGCACAACGCCGTCGACAAGGTCATCGGCTGGGCCGTTAAACAGAATCTGCTGCCCCTGTCGGGAACCGTGCTCATGGTGTCGAGCCGGGCGAGCTTCGAACTCGCGCAGAAGGCCATGATGGCGGGGATCCCGGTTCTGGCCGCCGTCTCTGCACCATCCTCGCTGGCCGCAGAATTTGCCGAAGAGGTTGGAATGACGCTCGTCGGCTTCCTGCGCGGACAGTCGATGGTGCTCTACGCCGGGCAAGAACGCATTGTGCAGAATGAGTCTGTCGACGCGAACTGAGCGTACGGCCCCGCGCTAGCTCATCTGCGGGGCATCGTCTTCCACCGCGGGGATGAATCGCACCGCCATCGCCTTATAGCCGGGCGTATTCGATTCGCGCGCAACGAGCTCGCGGTGCACGAGGTTGTTCGCTTCGGGGAAGTACGCTGCCGCGCAGCCCCGCGGGGTCGGGTAGAAGACGAGGCGGAACTTGTCTGCCCGGCGCTCCTGCCCTTGGAACGTGCTGATGACATCCACGAGGTCGCGGTCGGCGAACCCCATGTCGGCGGCATCGTCCTTGTTGATGAGGATGACGCGACGACCACCCGAGATTCCTCGGTAGCGGTCATCCAGACCGTAGAACGTGGTGTTGTACTGGTCGTGGCTGCGCATCGTCTGCAGAATCAAGTGCCCGGGAGGCGGCGTCAGATACTCGAGCGGGCTCACCGTAAAGCGGGCCAGACCGATGTCGGTGGCGAAGCTGCGGGAGTCGCGGGGCGGGTTAGGCAGCACGAACCCGTTCTTGGTCCTCAACCGTGCATTGAAATCGGCGAAGCCCGGCAGCACGCGTGCGATGTGGTCGCGGATAACGTCGTAGTCCTCGGCCATCGCTTTCCAATCCACCGGGTGATCCTCGCCCAGAGTGGCGATGGCCATGCGGGCGATGATGACGGGTTCCGCGAGCAGGTGATCTGACACCGGCGACAACCGACCCTGGGTGCTGCGCACGACCGACATGGAGTCTTCGACCGACAGCACCTGACGGCCGCTCGGATGCTTGTCGTCGGTATCGGTGCGACCTAGCGTGGGCAAAATCAACGAGGTGAGTCCGTGCACCACATGAGAGCGATTCGGCTTGGTCGACACGTGAACGGTTAGGCCCACCCGCTGAAGTGCGTTACCGAGCGCTTCGGTGTCCGAGGCGGCGAGCGCGAAGTTTCCGCCCATCGAGACGAACACGTCGACGTTGTCGTTCTCGAACGCTTCGACGGTGTCGACCGAATCGAAGCCGTGCTCGCGGGGCGAAGTGATTCCGAATTCCTTGTCGAGGGCATCCAGCATCCACTCGTGTGGCTTCTCCCACACACCCATCGTGCGGTCGCCCTGCACATTCGAGTGGCCGCGCACGGGGCACGCACCGGCGCCGGGCTTGCCGAAGTTGCCCTGCAGCAGGAGCAGGTTGATGATCTCCTTGAGCGTGTTCACGGAATGAGGCTGTTGCGTGAGACCGAGTGCCCAGCAGATGATCGTGGCCTTCGACTCGACCATCATCTGAGCAACCTTGGCGATCTGGAGGCGAGAGAGGCCTGTCGCTGCTTCGGTCTCATCCCAGTCGATCGTCTTGCGCGCGGCCCGGTAGGCATCGATGCCGTCGGTGTTCGCTGCGATGAACTCGTGGTCAACAACGGAGCCGGGAACCCGCTCCTCTTCCTCCAGAAGCAAGTGGCCGAGCGCCTGGAACAGCGCGAGGTCGGCACCGACCTTGATCTGCAGGAATTCGTCGGCCAGGTTGGTGCCGCCCCCGACGACTCCCTTGGGGGTTTGTGGATCCTTGAAGTTGAACAGCCCGGCTTCGGGGAGCGGATTGACGGCGACGATCTTGCCACCGCGGTCTTTACATTCGGCCAGCGCCGACAGCATCCGCGGGTGGTTCGTGCCGGGGTTCTGGCCAATGACAAAGATGAGTTCAGCCTCATGGATGTCTTCGAGCGAGACGGTGCCTTTACCGATACCAATCGTGGGGTTCAGAGCGGAACCGGATGATTCGTGGCACATGTTCGAGCAGTCCGGCAGGTTGTTGGTGCCGATCGAGCGCGCGAAGAGTTGGTACAGAAACGCCGACTCATTGGCCGTGCGGCCGGAGGTATAGAAGACCGTGCGCTCGGGAGTGGTGGCGCGGATCTTCTCGCCGATGAGCTCGAAGGCGTCGTTCCAGGAGATCTGCGAGTAGTGAGTGTCGCCGGGGCGGATGACGACCGGATGCGTGATGCGGCCCTGGTTGCCCAGCCAGTATTCGGTCTTCTCCGACAGCTCGGCGATGGAATGCTGCGCCCAGAAGTCCGGAGTGACAGTGCGCAGCGTGCTTTCTTCGGCGACGGCCTTGGCGCCGTTTTCGCAGAACTCCGCAACCTTGCGATGGCCTTGCGATTCCGGCCAGGCGCAGCCGGGGCAGTCCGTGCCGTCACGTTGGTTCAGCCGCAACAGTGAGCGTGCGGTGCGGGTCACACCTGCCTGCGCGATTCCCCGATCCAAGGCCACGAGCACGGCTTCAACGCCGGCCGCCGACTTTTTCGGCTTCTTGACGAGCAGGTCGTCTTCATTGATGTCGTCAACCGGTGCTCCACGTTTCATCTCCCCATACTGCCCCCAATCGATGGAAATTCGTAGACAATCTTGACCAAACATCTAAGAATTGATCAGGTTAACGGTTAGCCTGTGATTCGCGGCCGATTTGCCGACAGCAACGTTGCTGTCCTGCACGCTTATTTGTACCGAGGAGAATGTCCATGAGCTGGCTTGATCGAGAACACACCATTGCCCCTCCCGGCTTCAATCGCTGGTTTGTTCCGCCGGCCGCATTGGCGGTGCACTTGAGCATCGGTCAGGCCTACGCCACGAGCGTCTATAAAACCGCGCTCGTTGATCACTTCGACGCGAGTCTCACTCAGATCGGTGTCATCTTTTCGATCGCCATCGTCATGCTCGGGTTATCGGCCGCGATTATGGGAACGTGGGTTGACCGCAGCGGTCCGCGCAAGGCCATGTTTGTCGCCGCGCTGTTCTGGTCGAGCGGCTTTGTGATCGGTTCGCTCGGTATCTTCTCCAACCAGTTGTGGTTGGTCTACGTCGGCTACGGCTTCATCGGCGGTATCGGACTCGGGATCGGCTATATCTCGCCGGTGTCGACCTTGATTAAGTGGTTTCCGGACCGTCCGGGCCTCGCAACCGGCATGGCCATTATGGGGTTTGGTGGTGGCGCGCTGATCGCCAGCCCCGTTTCTACGGCATTGCTTGCGCTCTACGATCCCAACGCGGGAACCGAGGGCTGGGTGGCCAGCGGTGATGCCGTTGGCAAGTTGTTCCTCACGCTCGGGCTCATCTACCTCGCGTACATGATGTTTGGCGCGTTCACGATCCGGGTGCCCGCCGACGACTGGACTCCGGCCGGATTCGACCCGACGAAGGTCAAGGCAAAGTCATTGGTCACTAGCAATCACGTCTCGGCGAGCAACGCGATCAAGACACGCCAATTCTGGCTCGTATGGATCGTGCTCTTCTGTAACGTCACGGCGGGGATCGGCATCCTCGAGCAGGCGGCTCCCATGATCCAAGACTTCTTCCGACAGGCCGACGGGCAATCGTTGGTCACAGCCGCCGTGGCCGGTGGTTTCGTCGGTTTGCTGTCGATCGCCAACATGGGTGGCCGGTTCGTCTGGTCGTCCACGTCCGATATCACCGGGCGCAAGAACATTTACATGATCTATTTGGGCGTGGGGGCGGTGCTGTACGTGCTGCTGGCTCTGGTGGGATCCAACACGACGGCGCTGTACGTGGCGCTCGCTTTTGTGATCATCTCGTTCTACGGCGGCGGTTTCGCCACGGCGCCGGCGTACTTGCGTGACCTTTTCGGCACGTTCCAGGTGGGCGCCATCCACGGTCGACTGCTCACTGCCTGGTCAGCAGCTGGCATCGCTGGCCCGCTGATCGTGAACTCGTTCTTGGATGCCCAGGGTGCGCCTGGCGAGCTGACCGCTGCGGCGTACCAGCCCGCGCTGCTGACCATGGTGGGACTGCTCGTCGTGGGCTTCATCGCCAACCTCATGGTGCGGCCCGTGAATTCCACCTTCCATGAACCGTCCACAGTGGGGTCGAAAGACCTCACGATCTCCGCGGAGGCCTGACATGAAGAAAGCACAACTCGCGATCGTCTGGGCGTTGGTCGGTATTCCGCTGCTCTACGGAGTATTTCAGACCATGACGAAGGCTTCGGCGCTGTTCGGCTGAGCAAGCGGCGGGCGAGCGAGGGTCGAGCGGCGGGTGAGCTGTCGAATAGCCGAGCACTCATATCGAAGATGCGGGGCAAACGCCCTGAAAGCTCCGCAGTTGCGGTGTTACGCTGTAAATTATGGCGCAATATCGGATTAGTGAGGCTGCAGGGCTCCTCGGAGTAAGCGACGACACCGTGCGGCGCTGGATCGCGACCGACGATCTACCCGTCGCGCTCGACGACGCCGGTCGCCAAGTGGTCGACGGTGCGCACCTTGCTCACCGCGCTCAAGAGCGTGCGCAGCAGGCCCAACTGGCGGCAGCGGCATCCGAGTCAACGAGCAGCGCTCGCAACCGGATGGTCGGGCTCGTCACGGGCATCCTCAGCGACACCGTGATGTCTCAGGTCGAGCTGCAGTGCGGCCCGCATCGCATTGTGTCGCTCATGTCGACGGAAGCGGTGCGCGACTTGAAGCTCGAAATTGGTTCGCTCGCAGTCGCCGTCGTGAAGGCGACGATGGTCGTGGTTGAGGCGCCGAAAGACGGCTCGTAGTGATGTGGGGTGCGCGACAGCCGCGGCAACGGGGCAGGCGGGCACGACGCCGAGTTGGCGTGCTGACGGCGGTCGCCGCCGTCGCGATTGCAGGCTTGGTGGGGCTTTCCGGATGCTCGGCAGCCGACCCGGCACCGGCATCCACGTCTTCTGACGGCGCACTGCAGGGTGAGCTCACGATTTTTGCGGCGGCCTCGTTGACCGCGTCGTTCACCGAGCTGGCCGAGGCATTCAGCGCGGAGAATCCCGGCGTCACCATCGCGCCGATCTCCTTCGACGGCTCCTCTACTCTGGCCACCCAGATCAGCGAGGGTGCGCCGGCCGATGTCTTCGCCTCCGCGGATGACGCCACGATGCAGCAGATCGGTGACGAACTAGCTTCTGCCCCTGTTGCGTTCGCCACTAACGAATTGCAGATTGCGGTGCAGCCCGGCAACCCGCTGGACATCACAACCCTGGGCGATTTGGCGGAGCCCGGCGTGCAGGTTGCCCTGTGCGCGCCCGCGGTGCCGTGTGGTGCGGCAGCCCGCATCCTGCTCGACGCCGCCGCGGTCGACCTCACACCGGTGACCGAAGAACAGAACGTCAAAGCGGTGCTCACCAAGGTTGAGCTCGGCGAAGTGGATGCGGGGCTCGTCTATGTCACCGATGTGCAGGATGCGGCGGGTGCGGTCGACGGTGTCGCGATCGCCGACGCGGCAACGGCTCGCAACAACTACCCGATCGCCGTGCTGAACGAGGCTGCGCAGCCGGCCATCGCGGAGGCATTCGTGGACTTCGTGCTCTCGGCGCCGGGGCAGAGCATCCTCGCGAGCTACGGATTCGTGAAGCCATGAGTGCCGTCTCGCGCACGACTGCAACCGCCGGCTCCGGCATCCCGCGCCTGCTGTACCTGCCCGCAGCTCTCGGTTTCGCCCTGTTGATCTTGCCCCTCATTGGGCTGTTTCTGCGTGCCGACTGGCCGAGCGTTCCGGCCGCGATTGTCTCGGACGAAGCGCAGTCGGCGCTCTGGTTGTCGTTGCAGACGGCGCTCGCCGCAACGGTGCTGTGTCTCATCGTCGGCATTCCGCTCGCGCTCGTGATCGCTCGCTCGGGCAACCGCTTGGCGGGGCTGTTGCGCGCGCTCACCACGCTCCCGCTCGTGATGCCCCCGTTAGTCGGAGGCATCGCGCTGCTGTACCTTCTCGGACGCAACGGGCTCGTCGGCAGCGTGCTCGAACTGTGGTTCGGCATCAGCATTCCGTTCACGACGGGAGCGGTCGTGATCGCGCAATCCTTCGTGGCGCTGCCGTTCCTGGTGATCTCCGTCGAGGGCGCGCTGCGCACCGCGGGTACCCGCTACGAGTTGGTCGCGGCCACGCTCGGCGCCGGGCGCTGGACAGTATTTCGGCGGGTCACGCTGCCGCTCATCATGCCGGGCGTCATTGCCGGAACCGTGCTGTGCTTCGCTCGTGCCCTCGGTGAATTTGGGGCCACCGCCCTCTTCGCCGGCAACGCTGCCGGAACGACCCGCACCATGCCGCTGGCCATCTACACGGCGTTCAACGGCGCCGGCGTGAGCCAAGATTCGGCCATCGCTCTGTCGCTGCTGCTCGTGGTTGTTGGCATCGTCATCCTCCTTCTGCTGCGCAGCTGGCGCACAACCCCGGAGCTCTGAGCCATGACGCTGGATGCCACCATGCAGGTGAGCCGCGGATCGTTCACCCTCGACGCGAGCGTCACCGTCGCGCCCGGCGAGACGCTCGCTCTGCTGGGCCCGAACGGCTCCGGAAAGTCGACGCTGCTCGCGGTGATTGCGGGGTTGCTCGTCCCTGAGCTCGGCACGGTGTCGGTCGACGGTCGAGTACTGACCGAGGTTGCGAGCGCCCCTGACCACACCTCTGGGCGGGCCGCCGATCGGGCTGGCCGTGGGCGCGCTCGTCGCGGTCGCGTCGGTGACGAGCACGCTGGTAGTCGGCGGATGACCGTGGTGCCGGCTCATCGTCGTCGCATCGGGTTGCTCGGGCAAGACCCGCTATTGTTCCCGCACCTGAGTGCTCTCGAGAATGTGGCTTTCGGGCTGCGCGCACACGGCATGAGAACGGACGAAGCGCGGGACCGAGCATCCGAATGGCTCGACGCCGTGGGGATGAGCGACTACGCAGCCCGCACACCTGCCGAGCTCTCGGGCGGCCAGCAACAGCGTGTGGCAATCGCCCGCGTGCTGGCGATCGAGCCGGATGTGCTGCTCTTCGACGAGCCGATGGCTGCCCTCGATGTGCAGAACGCCTCGCTCGTGCGAACCCTGCTGCGCGAGTGTCTGTCGGCCCGCGTCTTCGCCGCCCACATCGGAATCGGTGGCCGCCCGCCGACGGCGCCTGCCACGATCGTCGTTACGCACGATGTGGTGGATGCCATGGTGCTGGCCGACCGCGTCGCCATCATGGATGCTGGCCGCATCATCGACAGTGGCGACGTCGCTCGGGTTCTGGGCGAGCCCGTGAACCAGTTCGCGGCCGCGCTCGTCGGCCTCACCGTGCTGCACGGCATTGTCGAAACCAGCCAGCTCGTGCGGCTCGCGGATGGGCGTGCTCTCGCCGTCGACAGCATCGTGCCGGCGGTCGGTACGGAAGTTTCGGTCGCGTTCCCGCCGTCCGCGGTGACGCTGCGCCGGGAGTCGCGGGGTGCCGCTCGGGCCGACGGTGCTGCGACTGCAGCGCCCGGAGTCGCGGACTCCGCACGTGTCGAGCCCGCCGCATCCGCCCCGCCTCTGCCGCATGAATGGCTCGCCACCGTCGATCTGCTCGAGCCCGGACTCAAGGGGATCCGCGTCACGCTCCTAGGCAACACCGTCGTGGCTGAGGCGTCGGCCGCCGATCTGCTCGCGCGCGACATCGCGCCGGGGGACCGCGTCGTGGCGTCCGTCGATCCGTCTCAGATCACGGCCTATCTGCGCCGCTAATCGGCGCTCCCCGCGAGGGTAATCTGCACCACACAGCGGAACTTTTAATCCTCTGAACAGTCCCGTCGCTCTTGGGATGCGCGTTGCTAAGATTTGCTCATGCGCGTGACGAAACTCAGAGTGTATCCAGTGAAGTCGTTTGCCGGCGAAGACGTCGAATCTGCCGCGGTGAATCCGTGGGGTCTTGACCAGGATCGCCGCTGGGCCATCGTCGATAGCGCGGGCGACACTCTCACCGCTCGCCGCCACAACCAGCTGCTTGGCCTCTCGGCGCACGCCCTGAGCGAGACGGCAGTTCAGCTCTCTGACCGCGAGGGCTCCAGCGTGACCGTCGACATGGCGGATGGCGGCGACACGATTGAAGTGAGCCACGACGGGCAGGGCACCGCGCTTGCCGCTCACGGAGACGTCAACCGTTGGTTGAGCGAACGTGTCGGCCTCGACGCACGACTCGTCTGGCAGTCCGACCCGACCGTGCGCGCGATCGACCCCGAAGACGGCGGCCAGCCCGGAGAAGTTGTCTCGCTCGCCGACGGTGGCCCGCTGCTGCTCGCTTCCGAAGCGTCGCTTCGACAGCTCGACGAGTGGACGGATGAGAACGACGAACCGCTCGACATGATCCGATTCCGCCCCAACGTGATCATCGACGATCTCGAACCCTTCGTCGAAGAAAGTTGGACGCACGTCACGATCGGCGACGTGCGCTTTCGCGTCACCATGATCTGCGACCGCTGCGTGATGACCACGATCGAACCCACCACGCTCGAGCGCGGCAAGGAACCGATTCGAACCCTGGCGCAGCATCGCCAGCGCGACCACAAAACGTGGTTCGGCATCCGCCTGGCTCCGCTTGATGGCGGTCGCATTCACGTGGGCGATGCGGTCGAGGCGACGACCTCGGAGGTTTCGCAGCCCGCAGCGGGATAGTGTGACGGAATGAGTTCCTCCGCGGTAGTGCCTCCTTCTGCGAACGCGCTCGCAGATGTGGCGGCGAACGCCCTCGTGGATACCCTCGGCCGGCCGCTGCACGACATCCGTTTTTCGGTCACCGACCGGTGCAATTTTCGGTGTGTGTACTGCATGCCCAAGGAAGTTTTCGGGGCTGACTACGCGTTCATGCCGCGCGACGAGCTTCTGAGTTTTGAAGAGATCACGCGGCTGGCGCGCATTGCCGCGCTGCACGGTGTGGAGAAGATTCGTCTCACTGGCGGCGAACCGCTACTACGCAAAGGGCTTCCAGAGCTGGTCGGAATGCTGTCGAAACTCACGACTCCGGCGGGCAAGCCCCTCGACCTCGCGGTCACGACCAATGGCTCCGCGCTCGGCCACCTTGCGGTCGCGCTGAAGGAAGCCGGGCTCAAGCGCGTCACGGTATCGCTCGACTCCCTCGACGACGCGACCTTCCAAGCCATGAACGACGTGAAGTTTCCCGTCGCGAAGATTTTGGCTGGTCTCGATGCCGCCCACGCCGCCGGGCTCGGCCCCATCAAGATCAACATGGTCGTGAAGAAAGGGCACAACGACAAAGACATCGTCGCGATGGCGCGCCACTTCAAAGACACCCCGTTCATCCTGCGCTTCATCGAGTACATGGATGTCGGCACCACCAACGGCTGGCAGCTCGGCGAGGTTGTGCCGTCGGCTGAGGTTGTCGCTCGCATCAACGCGGAGCTTCCCCTCGAAGAAGTCGCCCCCAACTACAGCGGCGAAACGTCGCAGCGCTGGCGATACCGCGATGGCGGCAACGAAATCGGTGTGATCTCGAGCGTCACGCAGTCGTTCTGTCACACGTGCTCCCGTGCCCGTATCTCGGTCGACGGCAAGCTCTACACCTGCCTGTTCGCGAGTTCGGGCCACGATCTGCGCGCGCTCATGCGCGACGGTTGCACCGACGACCAGCTGTCGGATGCCATGGCGAGCCTGTGGCGAGAGCGCACCGACCGCTATTCAGAGTTGCGTTCGCTCAACACTCCGCGCCCAGCCGGAGCCGATGGCACCAAGCCCGGCGCCAAGAGAATTGAAATGTCGTACATTGGTGGCTGACATGACCCTGCACATCCGCTATTTCGCCGCTGCCGCCGAGGCTGCCGGGCGCGATGAAGAGCACCTCGAGATCGAGGCCGGAGCCACCCTAAGCACGCTCAAGGCCCTGCTCATCGAACGCTACGGCGCCCTCATGCAGCGCGTCGTGGAGTCGGGGTCGTTCCTGATCGACGGCGTTGTTCGCCGCGACCCCGCGCACGCGGTGGGTGCCCGCGTCGACGTGCTGCCGCCGTTCGCCGGCGGCTAAGGCCAGACGCGACCGACCCGCGGTGCCGCTTCGGCAACGCGACCCAGCGACGCACGACCCGCAGCGCCGCTTGGGAAACGCGACTCAGCTGTGCGTGACTCAGCGACCTACGTCCGCGCGGAGCGACTCGCTACAGCCCGACCCATTCGGTCGCGCCGCCGGCGAGCTGCTGACGTTTCCAGATCGGCACCGTCTTCTTAATGCGCTCCACGAGCAGTTCGCACGCCTCGAAGGCTTCGCGGCGATGCGCGGCAGAGACCGCTGCCGAGAGGGCGATGTCCCCAATCTGGAGCAGCCCGACGCGGTGCGCCGCCGCAATCGCGAGGCCCGTTTCGGCCGCCACTTCAGCGCAGCACCGAGCGAGCAGCGCCTCGGCTTCGGGATGCGCCTGGTACTCCAGCGACCACACTTCATTGCCGCCGTCGTGATTGCGCACCACACCCGAGAACACGACGACCGCGCCCGACGCGGGGGACTCCACAGCGCGACGGATCGCGGCTTCATCGATGGCGGCATCCGAGATGAGGGCGAAGCTGGCCGGGGTCTGATCGTTCACTTTTAGTACCTCGCGAGCGCAGGATCAATGACCTGCGAGTAGTCGTCGATGCCGCCAACCAAGTGGCGGATGTTGGTGAAACCGGCGCCCTGCAATAGGCGCAGAGCGCGTTCGCTGCGGATTCCGTGATGACAATATACGACGACTGGAATATCGGCGCGGATGTCGGCAAGCCGGCCCTCAAGGCCACCAAGCGGAATCAGCTCCGCCGTCTCAATCGCGGCAATCGCAAACTCGAAGGGCTCCCGAATATCGATCAGCTGCAGCGCAGCCTCCGTGGAGAGCAGGGCCGCGAGTTCGCGCGAATCGATCTCGTCGCTCACGCCGCCGGCAGCGTCGCTTCCGCTCGTCGCGCCAAGCGCGCCGGTCGCGCCGGTGGCGCTCGTGTCGCCGGCCCCGCTCGAACCAATGGCAGCAGGCGTCAGACCGCAGAACAGTTCGTAATCAATCAACTCGGTCACGGCATCCACTTCGTCGCTCACGGCGTATTCAAGTTCGCGAAAGCGCCCGCTGAGCGCGTCGTAGGTAGTGACTCGGCCCAGAAGTGGTTCGCCGATTCCGGTGAGGAGCTTCACGGTTTCGGAGCACATGATGCCGCCGATGATCGCGCACACGGTCGGCAGCACTCCGCCTTCGGCGCACGACGGCACGGTGCCCGGCGCGGGGGGAACAGGAAAGAGGTCGCGGTAGGTGGGGCCTAGGCCCGCCCACGCCACACCGGCTTGGCCGCCGTAGCGCAGGATCGCACCCCACACGAGCGGTATTCCCGAAAGCGCCGCGGCGTCGTTGACGAGGTAGCGCGTGACGAAGTTGTCGCTGCCATCGAGCACGAGGTCGTAGGTGGCGAAAAGTTCGAGAGCATTGCTGGAATCGAGCCACACGTTATGGGCAACGAACCCAATCTCGGGATCGACTTGCGCGACCGTGTCCGCCATGGAATCGAGTTTGCTGCGCCCGATGTCGGCGACCCCGTGGGCGAGCTGGCGGTGCAGATTGGAGAGCTCAACGGCATCCGTATCGATCACACCAATGGTGCCGACGCCCATCGCGGCGAGGGCAGGGATGGTGGCGCTGCCGAGGCCACCCGCGCCGACGACAAGCACTCGCGCGTGAGCAAGGCGACGCTGGGCGATCTCACCAAAGTCAGGATTGGCCAGCTGGCGTGAGTAACGAATCAGACGTTCGGAGCTGAGCGGTGCGCCCGGCTCGACGAGCGGCTGGCGGTCAGTCTGAGCAGGCAATGTCACGAGGCGATCCTTACCGCGCCGAAAGCGGCACAACCACGATTCTACCGTTTCGGATGCTGCGAAGTCGGGCTTAATCGCAGCGTCGCTGCCGACCGATAGGGTGTGTGCGGGCCGGAGATCTCGGCCCACCACCCGATAGAAGGAGTACCCCATGGAAGCCGCCGTAATCGCCGCCTGGACGTTTGTTTCTGAAGCGCCGATTCCCGAAGACGTCATGCCTATGCTCCTGCCGGGCGAACAGCCCATCGCCGCGTACAAGACGTTCCGCGACAGCGCCGTGTTCACCAACAAGCGCCTTATCGTTCGTGACGCTCAAGGCATCACGGGCAAGAAGGTGGAGCTCTACTCGCTGCCCTACTCGAACGTGCTCATGTGGTCCTCTGAGAACGCGGGAACGCTCGACTTCAACGCTGAGCTCGAACTGTGGACCCGCGCCGGCCACATCAAGATCAAGGTTGGCAAGGCCATCGACGTGCGCAAGCTCGATATGCTCATCGCCAACGTGGTCATCGGCGCGAGCTAACACCGCGCACACGCACAGGCACGCGCATACGACGGGGTGGGGCAATGAAAACAGACTTCAAGAAGACGCTCGACGCGTATAAAGCGCGCCACAACGAATTCAGAATTCTGGATGTCCCACCCCAGCAATACCTGATGGTTGACGGTCACGGGGCGCCCGGTGAGGGCAGCGAATACACGACCGCGATCGCCGCGCTGTATCCCGTGGCCTACACGCTGAAGTTCGCGAGCGAGGCGCTCGACCGCGACTATGTGGTGCCGCCGCTCGAGGCGCTCTGGTGGGCCGAGGATATGGCCGCGTTCACGACCGGGCGCGACAAATCGCAGTGGGGCTGGACGGTGATGCTGCTGACTCCCGAGTGGATCACCGAGCAGATGTTTCAGGATGCCGTGACGGTGGTCGCTGCCAAGAGCAAGACGGGCAGCAGCAAGACTCCCGACAGCCTGCCCGCCGACCTCGGCAAAGTTCGTCTCGAGACCCTCGCCGAGGGGCTGTGCGTGCAAACACTCCATCTCGGCCCCTACGACGATGAGGCCGAGATTCTGGCGCAGCTGCACGACGAATTCATCCCCGAGCAGGGGTTGCGGATGACCGGCAAGCACCACGAGATCTACTTCAACGACTTTCGCAAGGTCGAGGCATCCAAACTTCGCACCCTGCTGCGGCAGCCGGTAGAGCGGGCCTAAACACGCGAGCCTGTTCGATCGCGGGCGTGAGCAAGCGGGCCCGCGCAACCGCGTCGCGCGAACCAAGCAACGGCCGGTCGTTTAGGCTGATCCGATGGAGAATTCTGAGCCGCAAGGCGCGTTCCTCACGCCGCGGCGCGAGTGGGCTTATGCGTTTCGCCGCGCGTACCACGGCTTCATGTTGCACCGCGGAATCGACTCTGCCGCCACACTCGCGTTCTTTGCTGCGCTCACTATTTTGCCGGCCGCGCTCAGCATCGTCTCGGCTTTCGCCATCGCGCAGGGCAAAGAGCAGGCCGCCGATACGGTGCTTGATCTTGCCGATGAGATTTTGAAACCGGCCACGCTTGATCTCTTCACCGAACCGCTCACTCAACTGTTTTCCGTCGGCAGCCCTGTCCTTGCGTTGATCATCGGCGTAGCCCTGAGCGTGTGGTCGCTGTCGAGCTATGCGACCGCTTTCGGTCGGGCCGCCAACAGTGTGTACGAAATCCAAGAGGGTCGCCGGTTCGTGAAGTTCCGTGGGCTGATGCTGGTTCTCTCCGCCTTCTTGCTGATTGCATTCGCTGCCGTCGTCACCCTGCTGCTCACCACTACTCGGGTCGCGACCGCGATCGCGGAAGCCCTCGGCTTTGGCGAACCCTGGATCACGATCTGGGCCTACGGTCGCTGGCCAGTACTCGCCGCCATCCTCACCATGATCATCGCGGTGCTCTACTACTACACGCCCAACGTGCGCCACGATCGGATGCGGTGGGTCAGCACCGGGGCCCTGTTCGCGATCATTGCCTGGGGTCTCGCCACCACAGGCTTTGGTTTTTACGTGTCGACGATCGCCAATTACGACCGGGTCTACGGTTGGCTCGGCGGAGCACTCGCCGTTCTCATCTGGTTGTACATCAGCAACCTCGCGCTCGTGGCCGGTATCGAAGTGGATGCCGAGTTCACGCGCCTGCGTCAGTTGCTAGCCGGTGTTCCCGCCGAAAATACCGTGCAGCTGCCGCTGCGTGACACCTACCGCAATCTCGTGCTCGCCCGTCGCCAGGCGGCGGACGAAACGCGGGGGATCGCGATTCGCAATCGCTCTACGGAGTAGTCAGCAACTCGACTTGCACGATGCGGTCGTCTCCTTCGCGAGGGTCACCGCGGCCATCCGTGTTGTTGGTGAGCATCCAGAGGTTGCCGTCGGGGCCGGGAATGACATCGCGAAGGCGCCCCACATCGTCGGTGAACCAGCCTTTCGATGGCACTGTCGGGTCGTTCGGATGAATTTCCCAGAGCCGTTCGCCGCCGAGACCAGCCATGAAGAGCGTGCCTTCGACGGCGGTGAGGCCGCTGGGGCTCGCATCGTCGGTGGCCCATTGATACGCGGGGGCAGTGAAGCGCGAGTCGGCGGAATCTCCCTCCACCACCGGCCAGCCATAGTTGGCGCCCGCAGTGATGACGTTCAACTCATCCCAGGTATCTTGACCGAACTCGGATGCCCACAACTGTCCGTCGGCATCCCAGGCCAGTCCTTGGGGATTGCGATGGCCGAGAGAGTAGACCAACGAATCGGGGAACGGGTTATCGGCGGGAACCGAGCCGTCAGGCGTCATCCGCAGAATCTTGCCATTGAGACTGTCGGGGTCTTGCGCCAGCTCGGGTTCGCTCGCGTCGCCGACCGTGGCGTAGAGCATCCCGTCGGGTCCGAACGCGATGCGGCCACCATTGTGCACCCGCGATTTCTGAAGGCCGGTAAGGATTTCGGTGCTGGCTCCCAGCGCGTAGCTGCTGGCCTCGCCTGTGAGGTCGAAACGGAGGATGCGGTTGTCAGTCGCGGTGGTGAGATAGGCATACAGCGTCGCGCCATCGAGGGTCGCGAGCCCGAGCAGGCCGCCTTCGCCATCGGGGGCAGCATCGCCGATCACCCCGACCTCTCGCAGGTTGCCGTCGGCGGTGAGTTCTTTCACCAGCCGAGTGTCTCGCTCGCTGATCAGCGTCGAGCCTGACTCCAAGCGCACCATCGACCAGGGGGCTTCGAGGCCGGTGACGATCGTTTCTGTTGGCGCTTCGGCGTCGACGGTTACCGACGAAAGCGACTGGGGCGGAACATCCGTCGTCGCGGCGGGGAGCGGATTCGACTGCGGGGCCTGAGTGCAGCCTGCGAGCAGGGCGAGGGCTGCTAGCGGGGCGAGAACCGTTAGATGCAGAGGGATCGAGCGCGGGGTGCGAGCACGCTGGTGAAGAAGCATGCGTCCATCCCACCCCACAATCGGTGCGGGCGAAAGGGCTTAGGCCGGATCGCCGCGCACCGGCACGCGGACGCTGCCCTTGAAGCTGCGCAACCGCAGGCTGTTCGTCACGACGAAGACCGACGAGAACGCCATTGCCGCGCCCGCGATGAGCGGGTTGAGGAGCCCGAGCATCGCGATGGGTAGGGCCGCCACGTTGTAGGCGAAGGCCCAGAACAGGTTGCCGCGGATGATGCCGAGGGTGCGCTTGGCGAGGCGAACTGCGTCCGCGACGACCATGAGGTCTCCGCTCACGACGGTGATGTCGCTGGCGGCGATCGCGGCATCCGTTCCACCGCCCATGGCAATGCCGAGGTCGGCGGCGGCGAGGGCAGCAGAGTCGTTCACTCCGTCACCGACCATTGCGACGACGCGGCCTTCGGCCTGCAACTGGCGGATGACGTCGAGCTTTCCCTGCGGAGTAATCCCGGCGTGCACATCGGTGATTCCGACCACACCAGCGACGGAGGCTGCCGCTCCGGCGTTGTCGCCGGTGAGCAACACGGGGCGCAAGCCGAGGCGGACGAACTCGGCAATGGCGTCCGCACTGCTTGCCTTTACGGTGTCGCCGACAACCAGCACGCCTCGCGCGTGGCCGGCCCACGCGATGACCATCGCGGTCGACCCGGCAGCTTCGGCTTTCTCGACCAGGGTGAGGGCGGCATCCGACACCGTTTGTTTGTGGTCGGCGGTGAGCCATGACGGCTTGCCGACGAACACGACGGTGCCATCAATCGTGGCCTGAACGCCGGTGCCCGCGTGGGCGGCGAAATCGGTGACGGCTGGCAGTTCGAGCGCGCGATCTTCAGCTGCTGCAACAACGGCCCGGCCGACCGGATGCTCGGAGCCAGCCTCGACGGCGGCGGCGCGAGCCAGCACGAGCTCCTCGTTTTCGCCCGCGAGCACCTCGATCGAGCTGAGGCGCATTTCGCCGGTCGTGACGGTGCCGGTCTTGTCGAGCACGATGGTGTCAACCGAGCGGGTCTGTTCAAGAACTTGGGGTCCGCTGATGAGGATGCCGAGCTGCGATCCGCGGCCGGTGCCCACGAGCAGGGCGGTGGGCGTTGCGAGTCCGAGGGCACAGGGGCACGCGATGACGAGCGTGGTGACGGCGGCCGTGAAAGCGAGTTCGATGGGCCCGCCGGCGATCATCCACCCGACGAAGGCAACCACGGCGAGCACGAGCACGACCGGAACGAAGATCGCCGAAACGCGATCGGCGAGACGTTGGATGTCGGCTTTGCCGGTCTGCGCGTCTTCGACCATGCGGCCGAGGCGGGCCAGTTCGGTGTCGCGGCCGACGCGGGTGATTTCGATGACGAGGCGTCCGCCCACGTTGAGGGTGGCACCGGTGACGCGGTCGTCGGGGCCGACTTCGACGGGCACCGATTCGCCCGTGAGCATGCTCGCATCGACGGCAGAGTTGCCTTCGATGACGAGGCCGTCGCTGGCGATCTTCTCGCCCGGGCGAACGACAACGCGATCGCCGACGACGAGCGAGGAGACGGCAACGCGCTGTTCGTTGCTGCCGTGCAGCACGGTTGCATCCTTCGCGCCGAGTTCAAGCAGGGCGCGAAGGGCCGCACCGGACTCGCGGCTGGCGCGCGCCTCGATGTACTTGCCGAGCAAGATGAAGACGGTGACGGCAGCAGCGACCTCGAGATAGATTTCGCTCGCGCCGCCGTGAGGGGTTCCGAAGAATGTCATCGTCATGTGCATGCCGGGCTCCCCAGCGCCACCGAAGAAGAGAGCGTAAAGCGACCAGCCGAAGGCAGCCGTGATGCCGAGGCTAATGAGCGTGTCCATCGTCGCGGCACCGTGGCGCGCGTTGGTGGCGGCGGCACGGTGGAACGGCCACGCGCCCCACACCACAACCGGTGCCGTGAGAGTGAGAGCCAGCCACTGCCAGTAGGTGAACTGCAGTGCCGGGATCATCGACATGAGTACGACCGGAACGGCCAGCGCGGTGGAGATCTGCAGGCGACGCAGCAACTGCGACGCCCAGTCGTCATCGCTGCTTTTCGCGCTGTTGCTGCCGGTGTCGCTGCCGTCGGCTTCGTCGCGTTCGTACACCGGTGTCGGGATGACGGCGCTATACCCGGCAGCCTTCACGGTTTCCAGAAACTGCTCGGTATCGGTGCCCTCGGGCGCGCGAACGCGAGCCTTCTCGGTGGCGTAGTTCACGGTCGCCTCCACACCGGGGAGCTTGTTGAGCTTGCGCTCGATGCGGCCCGCGCAGGAGGCGCAGGTCATTCCCGTGATGTCGAGCTCGACATCCAGCAGGTTGATGTCGCCGGCGGCGAGAGGTTCGGCGGGCATCAGAGGCTCGTGACGAGCGTGTAGCCGGCCTCCTCGATTGCGGCGCTGACGGTGGCGTCGTCGAGGGGTGATTCCGACGTGACAGAAACGGTGGAGGGCAGGCCCGAGGCGAGGTCAACGGTGACGGCGGTCACGCCATCCACTTCGCTGAGTTCTTCGGTGACACTGCTCACGCAGTGGCTGCAGGTCATTCCTTCGACCAGGTAATCGGCGGTGTGAGTCATGATTCTCCTTCTGTGGCCGCAGGCGCTCGGCGCGGGCGGAAGTTGTAGTGAAAAGCGAGTCTAGGAACGCACGAGGCGCGCGATCGCGGCACTCGCTTCGCGCAGTTTCTCGTCGGCAACGGGGCCGCCTTCGCGCGCGGCTTCGGCAACGCAGTGGCTGAGGTGATCATCGAGCAGGGCAAGCGCGACGGACTCGAGTGCCTTCGTCGCGGCCGACACCTGCGTGAGAACGTCGATGCAGTACGTGTCTTCTTCGATCATGCGGTGGATGCCGCGAACCTGACCTTCCGCGCGACGCAGACGCTTGAGCAGCTGCTCTTTATTGTCGTCGTAGCCGGGCATGAAGACCTCCGCGTGTGCGTTCAGATGATACCCCTTGGGGGTATCTCCATTAGACGCCTGTCGCGGAGAGAAGTCAACCGCGGCCGCGAGCGGTGTGCGTGCCTAGGCCGCGAGCGAAGGCCGGACCAGTGCCGACTCGAACTCTGAGACGGAGCCGCCCACGGCATCCAACTCAGTGCTGTGCAGAACGGTGCTGATGCTGCCGTCGTCGTGATGGGCGATCACGACGGGGAGCCCCGTCCTAACGACGTGCTTAATTTCGGCCCGAGTGATTTCGTTGCGGTGGCGCACGTCGAGGGGCACTCCGAGCCGGCGGACCATGGCATCCCATTCGGGTTTGCGGCGAACCGGCGAGTGCGTGATGTCGCACAGCGAGCAGGCGGCCGTGCCGAGCATGTGACCGATGACGTAGCGCGTTTCTCCCCAGACGCCGCCGTCAGCGTTGTAGATACCGGTGTAGCGGATGATCGCCATGGTGTCCCCTTTGCTCGGCACGGTGCCGATTTTCCCTCTGTGCAGAGTTATTCGGAGACGACGGGCATCGCGGATGGGTGCGATCGAGCAGGCGGATCAGTCCCGGGCCGCGACTACTGTTCGGCGATGGTGTGGGCTCGGGCTGCTCGTGCTTTTCTCCACACGATCACGACAGAGATTACTGCCACGACGGCAATGGTGACGAGGATGAGTGTCACATTGGCGTCGATCCAGGTCGAGAAGAAGCGCGCGAAGCCTGAGCCGAGGATGCCGCCGGTGCCGCCGTCGTAGAGGTAGGTCAGGAACAGGCTGTACGGGTAGCTGATGGCGGCGGCGATGATCATGGTGACGATGCCGATACCGGTTGCGGCAGCGAATCCTCGGCCGGCGACGGGCAATCGCCCTGATCCGCGAGCGAAGAGGTCGAACGCAATGAGGATGGCGAACGGTGAGGTAGCGGCGCCCGTGGTCGGAGAGTTGAGCCCGAAGACGGCCGCGAGGATGGCGGCGATAGGGATAGTGAGGAGGGCGACGAGGATGCCGCGGCGGTACCGGTAGGGCTCGTCAGGCTGCTGGATGATGTTGCCGCGGCCGTGCTCAGCCGCGGCGATTTGCGCTTCGACTTCGAATACGCGCCCCTGAGCGTGGGCATAGTTGCCAGGGCCGGGGTTTTGGTACATCTCTGACATGGTCATCACCTCGCGCGGTGCGGCGGGATTTTCTCGCCAGGCACCAGCTTGCTAACTCTCAGGATAGCTAAGTATTTCTCTCAAAGTGAGCCCTGTGGCTCGTGGATGATGGCGACGCAACGGTCGCGGACGTATTCCACGGTAATGCCTATCGTCCGGTGCGGAGACCCGACCACGCGGTGACTGCCTTGCGAGCGAGATCGCTCAACCGCGACGCGAACCCCGTCGGGGTTTCTTGTTCGCCGAGTGGTTTGCCGTTGAGGATGATGCCGGGGGATGACGCATTGATGGTCATCACGTGATTGGCGAACTTGTTGGCTGCATTCGCCGAGTTGGCGGCGGAGGACGACAGCGCTTGGCGCGACGTTTCGAATCGGGTGGTCGCGGTAGTTGCAGCAGCATTGGCTTTCGCCATCAGGCTGTCGCGGTGCGCCGCAACTGCTTTGGCGGCGTACATAACCACGACGAGGATGGCAAGTACAGCGGTGACGATGAACGGAACGGTGATTTGCTCGGCCCGTGTGGGGAAAGGGAACTCGGTGCGCCCCGTGAGGATGTCTTCAATGATGCCGGTCGTGCCGCCGTTAGATACATAGGTGTTGAAGAGCCCGGAGAGCAGTCCGGCGATGGCTCCGAGAGCGGTGGCGATCGATCCCACAATGAGGGCGAACAGAAAATCACGGCCGCGTGTGACGGTCTGGCGCGAGCCCACAGCAAAAAGTTGAAAGGCGGTGAGCATCCCGACCGCTCCGAAGATGGCTCCGATTCCAAAGCCCAGCAGGCCAACAAGGATCGCAGCCGCGAGGGCGAGGGGAATCGCGAACAGGGAGAGGAATGCTCCGAGGGCGAAGTTGTAGGGCGTGGTGTCGGTGGGCGTGGTGCCGGCGGGAAGGGTGCCACCGTTGATGTTGGTGGCGGAGATCATGGTGCCGGAGTGACGTTCGAGCGAGCGCGCGTGCTTGGTGGGGCTCTGATTCGTGGAGAGACCTGACATGATCGCGACCTCCGATCGCACCGCAACGGCTACGTTGTTCGAGTTACCAGAGTAGCTTTCTTGCCGGTGAAGCGGCAGGGAGAGTGCGAAATTGCTGGCGGGTGAGGGTTAGTCGTTTCGGATTACCCACGCAGGGCAAGCGCGAACGGCAGCACGGCATCCGCCCCGGCGTCGCGGAGCGCTTTCGCCGCGATTGTGAGGGTCCAGCGGGAGTCGACGAGGTCATCGACGAGCAAGATCGGGCCGCGGGGGAGTTCGCTGCCACCAGCCCACTCGAATTGCCCCCACACACTCGCGAGCCGGTAGGCGCTATTGCCGCCGGGCTCACCCTGTGGTCCGTCACCGGTGAGCGAGAGCGACCCGAGGTAGGGGAGCTTGCCGGCGCTGGCGAGGGCTTCGGCGACGGATGCCACGAGTTGTGGGCGGCGGCGCGACGGCATGGAGACCACGGCGACGGGTCGCTCATCCCAGCCCCAGTCGGCGAGTACGCGCACGCAGGCGGCAACGAGCGCGGGGCTCGCGGCAGCGTCGGGGGTGCCGGGGGCGAAGAGGGTGCGCAAGGTGCCGCCCCAGCCGAGGTCGGTGAGGCGGGCGAGGGCGCGGCCTTCGAGGGAGCGTTGGTCGGGGTTGATGCGTCCGCGCACGGGCACGCCGACTTTGTCGGCTCCGGTGGGCCATTGGGCGCGGGGTTCGATGGGGACGCCGACTTTGTCGAGGGTGGCGGTGGCGCGGCTGGTGGCATCCGTGGTGATATCGGTGGGGTACCAGATGCCGGCGCAGTTGTCGCAGCGGCCGCAGGGGGTGGCGGTGTCGTCGTCGAGGGCGCGTTGCAGAAACTCCATGCGGCAGCCTTCGGTGCCGGCGGGGAGTTGTTCGTAGTCGAGCATGTTCTGTTGTTCGGCGCGGCGGGCGGCGGTGACTCCGGCGTAGCGTTCGGCGTCGTAGCTCCAGGGCTGGCCGGTGGCGGTCCAGCCGCCTTGCACGCGGGCGACGGCACCGTCGACATCCAACACTTTGAGCAGCAGTTCGAGGGGACTGCGGCGCAGGTTCACGCGCGCTTCGAGCGCGGGCGTGGAGATGGGCCCGGCGCCAGAGTCAGCGGCGGCGGTAAGCTCGGAGATCACGAGTTCGGCATTGGCTTGGTCGGGCATGGATGAGGTGGCGAAGTATTCCCAGATGTCGCGGTCTTCGGGCCCGGGCATCAGCAGCACGTCGGCGTTGTCGGTGGCACGCCCGGCACGGCCCACCTGTTGGTAGTAGGCGACGGGAGAAGAAGGCGCACCGAGGTGGATGACGAAGCCCAGGTCGGGCTTGTCGAATCCCATGCCGAGGGCACTGGTGGCCACGAGCGCTTTGACGGTGTTGTTCTTGAGCGCCTGCTCGGACTCTTCGCGTTCTTGCGGGTCGGTTTTGCCGGTGTAGGCGCGCACATCCATGCCGCTATCGCGCAGCAGTCGCGCGGTGTCTTCGGCGGCCGACACTGTGAGCGTGTAGATGATACCGCTGCCGGGAAGTTCGGCGAGGTGGCTCAGTAGCCAGCCGAGGCGGGCGCGGGCATCCGGCAATTTCAGTACGCCCAGCCGCAGGGATGCTCGCGCGAGCGGTCCGCGGATGGTGACGACTTCGGTGCCTGCCGCGGCTGTGTTTTCGGCGGCACCTGTGGTGCCTACGGGGTTTTCGACGCCAGCGGTGCCGTCTGCACCGCCGCTTGCCCCGCCTTCGAGCTGCGCGGCGATGTCGGCGACGACGCGAGAGTTGGCGGTGGCGGTGGTGGCGAGCACGGGTACGCCGGCGGGCATGGTGGCGATGAGTTCGCGCAGGCGGCGGTAGTCGGGGCGAAAGTCGTGGCCCCAGTCGCTGATGCAGTGCGCTTCGTCGACGACGAGCATCCCGATGCGGTTGATCAGTGCGGGCAGTTGGTTGTCTCGAAAGCTGGGGTTGTTGAGGCGTTCGGGCGAGACGAGCAGCACATCAACTTCGTCGTTGGCGAGCTGCTGCTGAACTTCAGCCCATTCGTGCGGGTTGGTGGAGTTGATGGCGACGGCCCGAACTCCGGCGCGGGATGCCGCGGCAATCTGGTCGCGCATCAGCGCCAGCAGTGGCGACACAAGCACGGTAGGCCCCGCACCTCGCCGGCGCATGAGCAGCGTGGAAACGAAGTAGACGGCGGACTTTCCCCACCCGGTGCGCTGCACCACGAGCGCCCGGCGGCGCCCATCGACGAGCGTCTCGATCGCCTCAAACTGCCCCTCATGAAAATCGGCAGTCTCATTGCCGACAAGCGTGCGAAGAACGGTCAGGGCCTCAGTGCGGGTATCTGTCACGTGGCTAGTGTGTCAGGGGGTGCTGACTTTTCGGTGCTCGGCGGTAGCGCGCTCGCGCCGAAACGCTCCTAATCAGTCAAGTTCGTGTGGAAGTAGTCGAAGAGGCCAGCGGGGATTGGCTTCTCGAAGCGCAAGTGCATCCGAACGACTGAGAGTTCTTTGCCTGAGCCATTCGGCATCGTGGTCTGCTCCGCTTTTTGTGCGGTTGCCTGGCCGAGGTAATAGTGGCCAGGGCCATCGGCGTCGCTCTTCTTCGAGAACACGTGGATGTCGACAGCGTTGTCCAAAATCTGGCGTACCTCTTTAGTGTCCAGTGTTGTTCTGCTGCGCGTGTACCAAAGCATGGTGTGGGAGTCGAGCAGCTCATCCTCGTAGGCAGTGCTCTCCGAGACTTCTTCGGACTTGTGAAGCGTCACGAAAATAGGACAGGTGCTCGTGTCGGTATCGACCTTGTATCCGTAGATAGTCGAGTACATGTTGCTTCGCCAGTTGAGAAGGCGGCTCGCATCCTTGCGTGAATACTGACTGCCCGGAGTGAACGGGCCAGCGAGCGAGTAGCGGTCTGCCGTGAGTTGCAGGCCGCTGTCGATCACATCGTCAAGGTGGGCTCGAAACGGGGCCTGTGTCCGGTACGCGTCTGCGAATTCTGGGCTTAGCTCCGCAACTCCATGGTCGTTCCTGATCGCCGGGCCCGACGTCTTGAACATGGCGACTTCGGATGCAGTATTGAACTCAAGAGTGAGGCTGCGGAGGACAGCTTTGACAGTGGTGTTGTCGACGGATAGCCCCGCGGACGCGAGCGTCGCCGCCGCGGACTCTTCGTCTAAGCGCCCGCTGGAGAGCAGCGCGCGCAGTAGCAGTAGCTCATGCGGTCGTTTGGCCGTCAGTAATTCTTTCGAGACCACCGTGAGCGCTCGTGATTCCTGCTCGGAAAGCTCGTTCTCGGCTACCTTGACCTTGGCGAGTAGCGCCGGATAGTTCCCCATCTTTGTCGCGAGAACAACAGGGTCGACTGACTCGAACTTCAAAAAGTCCGAGAGCAGCGGAACTCGACCGACGCGTCTCCGCACACTTTCGATCGCGCTCTTGAGGTTCTGAAAGCTATCCAATTTGACGGTTGCAAGCGATTCAAGAACGCGCTTCTGAGAGATGCGGTCAAAGCGCACACTAGAAAGGCCAGCGAGAACTCCGACCTCCTCGGCCGCGATGAGGTTCTTGCGAATCGACTCCTTGTTGAGTGAGTCATCACCAAATAACGCGATCGGGATGAGGAAGTTGTTCGCGTAGTTTCCGATGAAGTCGATGACGACGAGGTAATCCTTGCCGTCGACCTTTCTAAGGCCCCGACCGAGCTGCTGAACAAACACGATGCTCGACTGAGTGTGGCGCAGCATGATGATCTGGTTCACGGTGGGGATGTCGACACCCTCGTTGAAGATGTCTACTGTGAGCACGTAATCGAGTTCACCCGCCTCAAGGCGTTCAACTACAGCCTCGCGCGCTTCGATCGAATCTTGGCCGGTGAGCGCGACTGTGCGCAGCTGCTTTCCGCGAAGTTGCCGTTTGTTGAGCTCACCAGAGAGGGCGTGCGCTTCCTCTTTGCGGCTGCAGAAGATCAGGCCGCGCGGGCTTGCTCCTGCTTGACCGTAGGTCTCGATGGACTTCAGGATCAGGTCGATTCGTTCTCGAGTTACAAGCCGTGAAAGCGAAGTTGTTTCGGTCGTGGTGAAGCCGTCGTCAAATGTGATGTCAGCGACCCCGTAGTAGTGGAACGGGGCGAGCATCTCCAGTTCGAGAGCGGTGTTCAATCTGATTTCGTACGGGACGTTGTAGTCGAACAACTCAAAGATGTTCTCGCCGTCAGTACGCTCGGGCGTAGCCGTCATCCCCAGAAGGAACTTCGCTTGAAAGTGGTCGAGGACTCTCGTGAAGCTCTTGGCGCCGGCACGATGTACTTCGTCGATCAGGATGTAGTCGAAGGTGGTGGGGTCCAAGCTGTCGAGTACGTGCTGCTGCGAGAGAGTTTGCACAGTGGCGAAAACATAGCGCTTGTCGGGCTCACGCTCGTTGCCGGTGATCTTTCCAAAGTCTGCTCTGGGCGCACCGAGCACTTTCTGGAACTCGGTGATGGCTCGGTCGAGGATCTGCTCCCGGTGGGCGACGAAGAGTAGGCGTTGCGGATTGACAGCGCGAACATCCAAAGCAGAAAGAATTGTCTTTCCTGTGCCGGTCGCGGAGATCACGAGGGCTCGGTCCTTCTGAGCCGCACGGACTGTAGCTATCGCGCTAAGGGCATCGACCTGCATGACATTCGGAGTGATCGACCCGACTGTCTCTGGCTCATCGAGTGCTGGGGTCGACCGTCGTCCGCCTCGTGGGCGAAGCGCCGGAGGTTGGTAGTGGGCGGCATAGTCGTCGATCCAGTCTTGAGTGAGAGGCGTCGAGTTGAATAGCTCATCGTCAAGAAGGTTGGTGAATTGTTCGGCGAGGTCGCTATCGCGGGTTGCTGAGACTCGGAGGTTCCATTCGTGGTTCTTCGCTAGAGCGGTCTCAGTCAGGTTCGAGCTACCGAGAATTGCAGTGACGCCTCTCGGCTGTTGAAAGACATAGCCCTTCGGATGAAATGCAGTCTCGTTGTGGATGCGAACATCTATCCCGAGTTCTCTGAGATTGAGCAGTTCCGAGAATGCGGCAGGCGAGTTGAAGCCGAGATAGTCGGAGGTGATGATTCGCCCGACACCTTCGAAATCGATCAGTTCCTGCTTGAGTAATGCGATTGCACGAGGCGAGACGAACGCCACCGAAAACGTGAAAGAGGTGGCTCGCTGCAGCTCAGTTCGCAGCGCACGCAGCATCGAATCGTTCTCTGTGTTGAGAACCAGATGAGGATGAAGTCTTCGCGGAGCGTGAACGGTCTTGTCGACGTACCCAAATTCGACATCACGGCCGAAAGGCTCGAGTTCGCGAAGGTCGGTTACCACTAGGCGCTCGCCGCCTTCTGGACCAGCTCGACCGCCGGGATGTCGGCAGGCGCCCACTCAAGCGAGCTCAGTTCTGCGGGCGAGAGCCAAACAACTTCAGCGTGTTCAGTCAGCACTGGCGTGCCGGACAGCAGCTCGCAGTAGAACGTGGTCAGTACGACGATCCCGAATTCGTACTCGTGAGTAGTGGTGGTGATCAGCTCGCCTACGGCCACCTCGCACTCGAGTTCTTCGGTGATCTCCCGTGCGAGTGCATCGCGGGGAGTCTCGCCGGCTTCGATCTTGCCGCCGGGGAACTCCCACATGCCGGGCAATGCCCCATGGGGTCCGCGCTGGGCGCAGAGAATGAGGCCTTCGCGAACGATGACGGCACCGACGACGTTGATCTGTTTCTTCACTGATGATCTCTCTCGGGCTTCTCGAGGCGCGCGCGTCGGGGCTTCGCCCCAGCGCACTGTTCGTTCTTCAGCCTATGGGCGAGTCGGGATGCGGCGGCGCGCGACACTGCCAGGTCCCGAGCGAACGCTGTCTGAGTCAACTGCGGCGCCAGCACATGTGTCGAATATCAGTCGGATGCAGCGATTGGGCTCGGCTTAGTGAAATCCGCTACGGCAGGCCTTGGCAAAACGCGCACCATTCGATGGCATTCTTGCTCGTATGACACCCGTTCTCGCTGACTTCGATGATTCCGATCCCGGTGGGCGGCGGATGGTGATTACGCTCCCGTTCGAGCTGGAGGAAGGCGATTGGAGTGAACAATTTGATTCAGCGATCGTCGAGCTAGTTCCAGACGGGTCGGATTGCGTTGACATTGTTTTCTTTGATGGCCGGAGTACGAGGATGTATGAGGGCGATGAGTTCGTGGTCTTTCGTTCGTCGCAGCAAAGGAACGACGATTAGCTGAATCGTCTGGGTCGAAAACACGCGCTTGGATTGCTCCAGAGCATTGGCGAGCCCAGGCTGCGCGGAGCGCGACACTGCCTGTTACTGCGTGAGCCCTACTTCTGGCAGCTCGGGCACCACCACATGTAGCGGGTGTCGGTGGGGCCAGTGCCGAGCTGATCCGACTCGATGCGGGTGCCGCAGCGCAGGCACGCTTCGCCGCGCCGCCCGTGCACCCAGTAGCGGGGCTTGCCGCGCGGCAGGCCCGTGAGATTGCGGATCGGGCGGTCCTTGTTCACCATGATCGCCTTGTAGCCGAGCGCGACGAGGCGCTTCGGGTCCGCGATCTCGCCGATGGGAGTGTGGGGGCGCACACCGCGCAGAAAGCTCAACTCGTTCGCGAATACGTTGCCGAGGCCGGCGAGGTTCCGCTGATCGAGCAGCGCGAGCGCAACCGGACGCGCTGGGTCTGACAGCAGGTTCGCCAAAGCGAGTTCGGCATCCCAGTCCGGCCCGAGAAGGTCAGGGCCCAAGTGCCCCACAATGCTGTCTTCGGATGCCGTGGGCACCACCTCAAGCAGCCCCAGTTCAAAACCTACCGCCACTTTCGATGCGGTACTCAGCACCCCGCGAGCCAGGTAGGAGGGCTTGCGCCACCGTTCCCCGGCGCCGTAAATCTGCCACACGCCCTCCATCTTGAGGTGGCTGTGGATGGTGAGGCCGCCGCCGGGTTCGACGGCTGCGCCTGTGCCTGAGCCGGTGACTGCGCCCGAGGCTGCTGAAGCGACGGAGTCGGCGGCCGGCGCAACCCGAATCAGCAGGTGCTTGCCGCGCGGCACGATGCTCGTGACGACCTGGCCGCTGAGGTCGAGCGTCGCGAAGGCGGGCACCCGAAAGTCGGTGCGGGTGAGAATCTGGCCGTCGAGAGCCGCCCGCAGTTTGGCGGCCGCCTTATAGACGGAATCACCCTCAGGCACGAAGTCTCAACCCCTGCGGTGTTGCCACGAACCCGGCCTCTACGAGGGCTTTGCCCACGGGAGTACCGACGGCGAAATCACCGTTGACCTTCTCGATGCGCAGCTTGGGCAGGGTGCCGCGGAGGGTGCTCGTGAGTGAACGCGTCGCGGCATCCACGACGGCAGGCTCGAGATCGAAGGCGAGCAGGGACTTGCCGCCGCGCTCCAAGTAGAGGGCGAGGTGGCCATCGACCATCACGACGACGGCGCCGGCCTTGCGGCCCGGGCGGTGCTTCTTGGGAGCATCCGCGGCGGACTTTGCGGCTGTCGCCCAGCCTTCGTCTGGCGACGAGGGGGCGTCCGAGTCGCTCCCTGCGGGAGTACCTGTCGCCGAGCCAGCCCCAGCATCCTCGCCGCCAACCACCGGCCACCCCAGCGCAGCCCCGTACGGGTTCGCCGGGTCAGTCGCGGCGAGCGTGATCGCGCGAAGTTCGGGCGCAGCATCCGGATCCCGAGTGAAACCACGCAAGCGGTCCACGGTCGCGCCGGTCGCGAACTGCGCGGCGCCGAGACCGTCGATGAAGTAGCCGCGGCGTGCCCGGCCGGTTTCCTCGAAGCCGCTCAGCACGCGGTACGTCAGGGCGAAGCCACCGCGGATGCCTTCGCTGACGACAGCGCCGCGCGTGACGACAGCGTGCCGTTCGAGCATCAATTCGGCGGTCGACTTGGCCCGCACCGTCGTGTCACCTTCGGCCGTTTCGAGCAGCGCCCAGCGCCCGGACGCGCTCGGCGGCCCGGCCTGCGCCACCGTCGAAACGCGACCGCGATAGGCCCGAGCCCGCGCCGGACGAGGAGCCCGCGTTGCCCGCTGCGTCCCACCGAGATGCGCGCGCAACGGCGCAAAACTGTCATTGGTGATGAGCGAACGCCACACCAAATCCCACAGCTCCTTCAGCAGCACCTTGTCATCGGTGCTGCCGACCTGGTTCGAGAGCTGCCTAAAGAAGAACGCACCGCCACCGGCTAGAGCCTCGAGAATGTTCTGCTGCAGTTCGCTTAGCCCGTCGCGATCCGGCTCGGGCAACGTCAGCGCTGCGGTCGCCGCCGGGTGCAAACTAATCCAGCCATCGCTACCCGCCAGCGCACCCTGCCCGGCCCAGACCACCTCACCCGAGGTCGTCAGTTCGTCGAGCCACGCGGGCGAGTAGTCGCGTACGCGCGCGCTCAGAATGAAGTTCTCCCACGCGGATGCCGGGGCCGAGTACCCAGCAAGTTGGTCGATGGTCTGCGCCAAGCCATCAATACCGCGCAGGGAGTCACCGGCAGCGGAAACGTGTTGCCAGGCGGGCAGGAACCGTCCCAGCGTCGCGTGCGACACCGGCTCGACCTCTTGCCGTAGTGCCGCAAGGGAGCGGCTGCGCAGGCGTCGCAGCACATCCACCGAGCACCACTCGGTGCCACTCGCTCCGGGGCGAAACTCCCCATCGACGACACGGCGGTCAGCTGCGAGGCGACGCAGGGTGTCCTGCACGACGGCGGTTCCGAGACCGAAGCGGGCGGCGGCATCCGCGAGTGTGAAGGGACCGTGGGTGCGGGCGTAGCGACTCACGAGATCGCCGACGGGATCGTCAACGGGTTCGATGAACGCGGCGGGCACACCAATGGGCAGCGGAACCCCAAGCGCATCCCGCAGTCGCGCGGAGTCTTCGATGCCGGCCCAGCGGCGTTCGCCCGCAATGGTCACTTCGAGCACGCGGTTCGCTTTCGCGAGCCCGGCCAAGTCGGTGGCGAGGGCAGTGCCGATCACGAGCGAGCGCGCCTCGATCTCGGCAACGGTCTGCGGGCCAAGCACGCGCAGCAGATCGACGATGCCCTCGGCATCCCGAGCATGACGCTCTGGCACCAGTCGCTGCAGCTCGTTCTCGGTCTGGGCGATCACATCGGGGTCGAGCAGCTCGCGCAGTTCGGCACGGCCCAGAAGCTCGGCGAGTAGTGCCGGGTCGAGCGAGAGCGCGGCCGCGCGACGCTCGGCCAGCGGCGAATCGCCCTCGTATACGAAAGCGGCCATATAGCCGAACAGCAGGCTGCGCGCGAACGGCGACGGCACGTCCGTCTCGGTCTCCATGACGCGGATGCCGCGGCTCGCGATCCGCTTCGTCAGCGCCGTGAGCGCCGGCAGGTCGTACACGTCTTGCAACACTTCGCGCACGGTCTCGAGCACGATCGGAAAGCTCGGATACTTGCGCGCCACATCCAGCAGTTGCGAGGCCCGCTGGCGTTGTTGCCACAGCGGCGAACGCTTGCCGGGGTCGCGACGCGGCAGCAGCAGGGCGCGAGCAGCGCACTCCCTAAAGCGCGCGGCAAAGAGGGCTGAACCGCCCACTTCTTCCGTGACAATCTGTTCGAGCTCGTCAGCGTCGAACACAAAGAGGTCGGCACCGGGCGGCGCGGCATCGGTGTCGGGAATGCGCACGACGATGCCATCGTCTCCGGCCATGGCGGCGCCATCCACTCCCAGCTGTTCGCGGATGCGCGCCGTAATCGCCAAGGCCCACGGTGCGTGCACGGGCATGCCGTACGGGGAATGCAAGATCACGCGCCAGTCGCCCAGCTCGTCGCGGAATCGCTCCACCACCAGAGTCGTGTCGCTCGGAACGTGCCCCGTCGCTGCCTTCTGCTCGGTAACCAGCGCGAGGAGGTTGCTCACGGCATGCTCGTCGAGCCCGATTGATTCAGCCCGAGCGCGAGCATCGTCAGCGGATGCCGTAGCGATTTCCTTAGTGAACGCCCCGATAGCTTCGCCCAGCTCGGCCGGGCGGCCGAGGCCATCGCCCTTCCAGAACGGCACGCGACCGGGCTGCCCGAAGGCGGGCGAGACGAGCACTTGATCGTGGGTGATGTCTTCGATGCGCCAGCTGGTGGTACCGAGCGCGAAGACGTCGCCGACGCGCGATTCGTAGACCATCTCTTCGTCGAGTTCGCCCACGCGACGGCCGGGAGCGCCGGCTTCGCCGCCGATCATGAACACGCCGAAGAGGCCGCGGTCGGGGATCGTGCCGCCCGAGGTGACGGCCAAGCGCTGCGAGCCGGGGCGGCCGCTGATGGTGCCGGCCACGCGATCCCACACCACGCGAGGGCGCAGCTCCGAGAATTCATCGCTCGGGTAGAGGCCGCTCAGCAGGTCGAGGGTGGCGTCGAATGCACTGCGGGGCAGGGTCGAGAACGGCGCACTGCGGCGCACGGTGTCGAACCAGTCCTCGATCTCAATCTCGTCGAGGGCGACGGCCGCGACGGTCTGTTGCGCGAGCACATCGAGCGGATTCGTCGGCACCGAGAGCGCTTCGATCTGTCCGCTGCGCATCCGCTCAACAGCAACAGAGGTGTGGATGAGGTCGGTGCGGTGCTTCGGGAACAGCATGCCTTTGGAGATTTCTCCGACCTGATGCCCGGCTCGCCCAATGCGCTGAAGCCCGCTCGCGACCGACGGCGGCGACTCGACCTGAATCACCAAGTCCACGGCACCCATATCGATGCCAAGTTCGAGCGAGCTGGTCGCGACGACGCAACGAAGCACTCCGGTTTTGAGGTCGTCTTCGATGATCGCGCGTTGGTCCTTGCTCACGGAACCGTGGTGCGCGCGGGCGAGCAGCGGGGCGGCGCCCATCGTGGATCCGCCCTGCGCCATCATGTCGGAGGGTGGCTTCCACGGTTGTTGCGGGGCGGCGTAGGCGGTGGCATCCGCACTGGCTTGGCTGCGGGCTCGGGCTGCGTCGCCGTCGACGCTGCCGTCGTTCATTCGCTCGTCGTAAATCTCGTTGAGGCGTGCCGTCAGCCGTTCGGCGAGGCGCCGAGAGTTCGCGAACACGATGGTGGAGCGGTGCTCGAGAATCGCATCGACAATGCGCTCTTCGACGTGCGGCCACAGGGATGCCGCCGACTCGGGCGTTGCTTCATCGTCACTGCCGTCGCCGCCGCTGGCTTTGCCGCGCGCGGAAGCAACCGTGCCGGGAATCGTCATGTCGGGCACGGGAACGACGACGCTCAACTCGAACGTCTTGGTCGACGGCGGATGCACGATCGTCACGGGGGAGCGGCCGCCCAAGAATCGCGCAACTTCTTCGATCGGGCGCACGGTCGCGGAGAGGCCGATGCGCTGCACGGGTTTCGCGAGCAGAGCATCCAACCGTTCGAGCGACAACGCCAGATGCGCACCACGTTTAGTAGCGGCGACGGCGTGCACCTCGTCGATGATTACCGTGTCGACATTCTTGAGGGTCTCGCGGGCCGCCGAAGTGAGCATCAAATACAGCGACTCAGGAGTCGTGATCAGGATGTCGGGAGGCAGTCGGGCAAGCAGACGCCGGTCTTGCTGGGTCGTGTCTCCCGATCGCACGCCCACGGTGATGTCCGTCTCACCAAGCCCGAGCCGGCGTGCGGTTTGGGTGACGCCGACGAGAGGAGCACGAAGGTTGCGCTCGACGTCAACGCCGAGGGCTTTGAGCGGAGAAATGTACAGCACGCGCGTACGCTGCTTGGGGTTCGCGGGCGGTGGACTCGAGGCCAGCTGGTCGATCGCCCACAAGAAAGCGGCAAGCGTCTTGCCCGAACCGGTCGGGGCAACGACGAGCGCATGGGCTCCGGTAGAGATTGCATCCCATGCCCCGAGCTGGGCCGGGGTGGCAGCATCGAACGCGCCCTCGAACCACTCTCGGGTGGCGGGCGAAAATTTGCCGAGCACGTCGCTCATATCTCTATCTTCGTCGCAACCCCTGACAGTGCCCTACGGATTTCGCCGTAGGCGTGCAGCGCGACTGCCAACGGCGGTAACGACGCACCACCGCAACCGCCGTTCACTCGCGGCCGCACAGCGAACCGCACCATGAAACGCTACGCGTGCCCGTGCATAAAGCTCACAAAGTCGTTGAGCTCATCGGTAGAGATTGCGTGCGCGAGCCCCTCATAAATGCGGGTCTCGGCGCGTGTGTGGTCGACGAGCCACTCTTCGGTGCGCGCGATTGCCGCCGCGGGAATCACCGGGTCATCGGTACCTCGACCCCAAAATACGGGCGGGCGGATGCTCGTGAGCGCCGCATCTCCCGGGTGCTCGGCGCTGGCCACGAACCCGGAGAGTGCGACGGCACTCGCGAAGCGTTCCGGGGCGAGCCGCAAGAGTTGGAGCGACATGGCGGCCCCTTGCGAGAAACCGAGGAGGCTCACACTCGTGTACTGCTGGGTATCGAGCCATTCGAGCACGGCGTTAGCTGCGTCATCCACGCCAGAAACCTGGGGGAGTCCGCCGCCGCTCAGATCGATGGGGAACCACGAGAACCCGCCGCTTTCGGGGATCGGTGCTCGCAGTGAAGCAATCACGGGGCCGAGTGGCAGGGCGGGAGCGAGCGAGAACAGATCGCCCTCGTGGGAGCCGTACCCATGCAACAGCACGATGAGCGGGCGGCCGGCCCGTTCGCGTTCAGGGGCCGACCAGAGCACTGCGGAGGAATCGATCTGCATGCCCAAAGCCTACGCGGCGCGGCTAGGGGCCGACTGTGACGGCAAGTGCCGTAGAGAAGAAGTTGAACTTCTCGCCGAACGTCGGGATCGTAGCGGTCTCGCACGTCAGCATTGCGACAAGAGCGCCGCCAGAATTTGGCATTGACCGCGCGACGATTTCAGTGCTCATGGCGACATCGTCAGCGTTTCTTTGGCTGATAGTCGCCGACAGGAAGTCGATCGTTGACCCGCTTTCGGCAGCGACGACGGGAATGCTGGTCGCTGCGCCGGCATTGATCACCAACGCCTCAGAATTGCCGGCCGTCAGTGCGTCGAGCTCCTGAGAAAGCAGATCAGCGGAGAGCACGGCATCCCCAGCATCCTCGGCGTTTGGTGCAGCGAAGCTCTGCGAAGCGATCAGCTCGCACCCGGTGGCATCGTCTCGATACGCCGCGAGGCCGACCAGATCGAGGTCAAGGGGCTGCCAGGTCGGGTCGAGGGTCAACGCCCACACCGGGTTGCCCTCGAAGATCGCGCTGCCGTCGATGGGGACGTGATTCGTTGCCGATACCTCGCCACTCGGATCTTCGGCAGAACCCGCAGAAGCATCATTGTCGACCCCACAGTATCCATCGGCGTAACAAATTACGGTCTGTAGTGCGCGGTCGAGAACAACGTTGGCAATAAGCGTATTGGCGATACCTGACACGATCATCACGGGAATGCCGATGAGTAACGCCCATGCCCACCAGGGCCAACGACGCCGAACGGTTGAGATCACAACGGTGCTCGCGTGATCGGGATGCTCCTGCCCAGCGGTAATAGGCGGTGTGTGAGCTGGGTGCTCAGCGTCTGGCGGCGCCGGGCTTGAGGGCTCGGCAGAAGTGGAGGCGTTCTCGGTCATGGTTCCCTTTCGCACTGCAGGCGAGTGCCCGCAAAGGAACGCTAGTTATGGGGGTAGCTACCGCCACCCGGAACCGCGAGAATTGTGCACTGCGGCGGCGCATGTCAGGGTGTGGACGACTAGTAACTGGCCGTCACAGCGAGCCCGCTGACGAGGTCGTTGAACGGTGACTCCCCAGCTTCGTAGACCGATGTTTCGCACAAAACCAGCGCAGCCATGATGCTGCCCGACGCGGGCATACCCCGCACCAGAAGCTCTGAGACCCGAGAAGTTCCTTCAGAAGATTCCTGGTACTGGGCTGTGGTCAAGAATTCAATGCTGACGCCGCTGGACTCGGATGCCACCGCGATGTCGACTACGCCCGAATCCAGCTCTTGCATCGAAACGCCGTTCAACATGAGGGCGTCGAGTTCTTCCTGCATCGCTGCTTGGGATGCTGCGAGATCGCCTCCGGCGGGAGTGCTCACCGCAGTCTGACGTTGGGAGGTGACGATGTTGCAGCCCGTGGTGGGATCTCCAAAACTATTGATGCCATCCTCGTCGAAAACCTTGATCTCCCAGTCGGCATCCAACGGTACGCCCCAGACGGGCGGCTCACCGAAGTTGGCGTTGCCGTCGAGGGTGATGCGGTCGCCGCTAGCGGGCTCCGCTGGTTCTTCGGCGGAGATAGGCGGCAGGCCTTGCCCGCAGCTACCGGGAAGGCTGCAATCCTCTTTGTTCGCGACACCGACGATGACGACGGCAACGATTACAACGGTGACAATAATCCCGATGACGAACAGTGCGCCGGCGATGATCAGAGCCCAGGCCCAGCCGGGCAGGCCCGACTTGGCAGCCGTGTTGTCGGCAGTGTTCACCGGTACCTCTTCGGGTGCCGAACCGTGCGGTGTCTCATCAGTCATGGTGCCCTCTCAACGAAAGGGCGCATGCCCATCTGAGGAATGTTAGCGAATCGGCGCGACGTTGGCGCGCACTAAACGTTCCGTGATGGGTGACAATGGAGCATGAGCTCCGTCGGCACACCAGACCCCAACTCCTCGTGGCTATCAGACGAAGAGCTCGCTGAGACACGCAGACGCTTACCGCTTCTCTACGTTGAGGCCGTTCCGGTACGCGTGGATGGGCTGGGTCGCGTCACCGAGGTCGGCACCCTGGTGCGCGGCAACGATGGTGAGATCACTCGCACGCTCGTCTCGGGCCGTGTCATGTTTGGCGAGACGTTGCGCGACGCTCTGTTCCGTCATTTGGAAAAGGATCTGGGCCCGATGGCCTTCCCGCTTTTGCCCGCGAGCCCGACCCCGTTCATGGTCGCCGAATACTTTCCGTGGCCCGGCGAAAGCCAGTTCACGGATCCCCGCCAGCACGCCGTCTCGATGGCCTACGTCGTTCCCGTCACCGGCACGTGCGAACCGCGTCAGGATGCGCTCGAGCTCACCTGGTTGAGCCCCGCCGCGGCGGTAGCCGACGACGTGACCGCCGATATGGAAGGCGGCCGCGGAGCACTGCTGCGCGCCGCCCTCGCCTCCGTCGGCGTTCTGCCGTAACTGCCCGCTAGCTCCTGCCCGTCAGTCTGCTGAGGGCAGGCTTTGGAAATTCAGGAAATCCGTTCGCGCGTTCGCGCTCGGTCACGCAAAAAGCGCAGAACTCTGCGGGAGTAATGCCGTGCACGCGGTCGGTTCAACAGAGTTTCCTGAGTTTCCGTAGACCAGCGTGACCGCGGTTGCGGCCGGAGAGTCGTTGTGCGCCGGCCGGCAGCCGTTGGGCGCTGTGCTGCGCATTGCGCGCCCGCCGCTCGTACTGGAGCTGTGCAACGTTGGAAATTCAGGAAATCTGATGCGCGCGCCTGGGCTGCCAGCTTGGATGCCCCGAAATCCGGGCGCGCTGGCGCCCGTGAACGTGCGTCGAAACAGAATTTCCTGAATTTCCAAAGGTTGATCAGGCGGGCTGTCTGGCCGGCAGGTCACCCGAACAGCGAGCTGCCAAGCTAGCCGCCCAGCACCCAGCGACCCAGTCAGAGAGAGCGCCCTTAAACGCGGAAGGGCGACGAACCCCACCTCCAGCGCTGCTGGAGGGGATTCGCCGCCCTCGACGGTGAAACTGTGGCACGCTTACGCGTGCTCGCGGACACACTTACGCGTGCCCGACGCGCTCACGCGTGCCCGGCAGCGCGCTCACGCGCACCAGAAAGAGCTAAGGCTTAGCGCCCGCTGCTCGAGGCACGACGGTTGGGTCGTACGACCTGGCCGACGCGAACCGGTCCACCGTTGCCGGCCTGAGCGCGACCCTTGCCACCGCGCGGACGCGAGGGGGCTTCGGACTGCTGCTGGCGAGGCTGGTGAGTCGAACGCTGTTCGCTCGAACCCGAACCGGCAACGACTGCGCCACGGCCGGAGCCTTGACGATCGTTACGCTGCTGGCCACCGCGAGCACCGTCGCGGCCACCCTCACGAGCACCCTCACGAGCACCATCGCGTGCTGCACCGTTACGGCCGCCACGAGCGCCACCGCCACCGTTGCCGCCACGACCACCGGCGCCACCACGGCCACCCTCACGGCCACCATCGCGTTCGCCTTCGTAGAATCCGGCACCTTCGCCACCGCGGCGCGAACGCTTGCGCTGGGCGTTGGCACCCTGCGAGCGTCCACCCTGCGACTGGCCACGGGCGGGAGCTGCGGCGCGAGGCTCAGGCTTCACGTATTCGGCGACCTCACCGGTCAGGGCCACAACGGCTTCTGACTTGGCGTTGACGTGCTGCGGGGTCACCGTGATGGCGGCCTTACGCAACAGTGCTGCAGTGTCTTTGCGCTGGGTTGGAAGAACGATCGTCACGACGTCGCCCTCTTCTCCGGCACGAGCGGTACGGCCACTGCGGTGCAGGTACGCCTTGTGTTCGGCCGGCGGGTCAACGTGGATGACCAGCTCAATGTTGTCCACGTGCACGCCGCGCGCTGCGACGTCCGTAGCAACAAGCACCTTCACGTCGCCAGCGGAGAACGCGGCGAGGTTGCGGTCACGGGCAACCTGCGAGAGGTTTCCGTGGAGGTCGACGGCGGGGATTCCGGCGTCCGTCAACTGGCGTGCCAGCTTCTTGGCGTGGTGCTTGGTGCGCATGAAGAGGATGCGGCGGCCGGTGCCCGAAGCAAGCTTTTCGATGAGAACGCGCTTCGATTCAACGCTTTCGGTCTCGAAGACGTGGTGGGTCATGGCGGAGACGTGCGAGTTTGCTTCGTCGACCGAGTGCAGAACCTCGTTGTGCAGGAAGCGGCGAACCAGCTTGTCTACACCGTTGTCGAGGGTGGCGCTGAACAGCATGCGCTGTCCATTGCTCGGGGTCTTGTCGAGGATGCGGGTGACGACGGGCAAGAAGCCGAGGTCGGCCATGTGGTCGGCCTCGTCAAGCACGGTGATCTCGATCGCGTCGAGGCTCACGAAGCCCTGCTTCATGAGGTCTTCGAGGCGACCGGGGCAGGCAACGACGATGTCGACGCCGGCCTTGAGAGCCGCAACCTGGCGGTTCTGGCTGACGCCACCGAAGATCGTGGTGGTGTTGAGGCCATACGCGGCAGCGAGAGGTTCGATCACAGCAGAGATCTGCGTGGCGAGTTCACGGGTCGGGGCGAGTACGAGTCCCAGCGGGCGACCCGGGCGGCGCTTGCCACCCGAAAGCTTGCCGCCGAGGCGAGCAACCATGGGAAGCGAGAAGGCGAGGGTCTTGCCCGAGCCCGTCTTACCGCGGCCGAGTACGTCGCGGCCGTTGAGGGTGTCGGGAAGGGTGTCGAGCTGGATGGGGAACGGCGTGGTCTTGCCATCGGCTGCAAGAGCAGCAACGAGAGGGGCGGGTACGCCAAGCGAGCTAAAAGTTTGTTCAGTCAAAACGGTGGTGCCTTTCGGGCATAAGTAACAGATGGGCGTTACACCGGAGGCGCACACGCACAGTTCGAATTGAACGTGGCAGTGCTGATCTACACCGACCCAATCAGGCGTTTCGCACGGATGCGGCACACAGGTCAGATCTCGAACTTACGTTCGGCGCGGATTACTCCAGTTCGCCGGAGAAAGTTTTCTACGAGCCACACGTTTCTGATTGACGTGGGCGAGAAGAGGGAAGCGTTCTACGACGCAGGGAAACATATTTGTTTCGCAAGTAACCCCAGCGTAGCAGCAACGCCCCTAGTAACGCTCGCCTACCGGCACTTGCCCAGCCAGAGTATTGCCGGCTTGGGCGAGCGGGCACGCCCACGCGGGGTCGTAGGCGCAAGACGGGTTGTACGCAAAGTTGAAGTCGAGCACGAGCGACTCGGGCGTGCTGCCCGGCCCCAGATCGGCACCCTTCACGGTGTCGAGAAGGTAGCGGCCACCACCGTAGGTTCCGCCTTTCACGCGAGAAAGAGCATCCTTCACGGGGATGAAGATACCGCCGCCATACGAGGCCAGACGCCACACATCGAGCGAGCCAACCGACTCAATTTCGACCGTACCGAGTAGGTCGAACGGCACCACGCCATCCGTTCCCGTCTCGACGTCCATACGGCGACCGTCGCCCGGAACAATGGATGCCTCGAAGCGCCAGGCGGAATCGTACGGCTCAAACGGCAGCCCGGTGAAATCGCGCAGGTCCTCCGGCAACAGCGGCGAGGCTGGATGCGTGGCGAACATCTCATCTCGTCCCGCACGCCAGTCGGCGTGGGCGCTCGCGGCATCCGGGTTCTCACGAATAGCGGCGTAGAGAGCAAAGTTGCGGCGGCGCCAGTCGGCTACCTGAAGAGCGGTCATGGGTTCAGGCTAACCCGCGCCGCCGACTAGGCCGTTACTTGTCTCGGGAGAGCAGCGCCCGCACTTCACTCTCGGCGGAGGCGAGCCGCCGAGCATCGATAGTCTCGCCCGCCGAGAACAGGTCAACGATTCGAGGGTCGACGTAGCTCTTCTTGGCGATAGCCGGAGTATTGCCGAGCACTTCGGCGGCGGCCTCCATCGCTTGCCGAATCAATCCCGCGCGCGCCCGTTGGCTTAGTTTCTTCACGGCCACGTCGGTAGCAGCCGTGCTCACCGCCAGACTCGACGCCGCCGCAATCGTGCCACGCAGCGTGCGAAAGTCTTTCGCCGTAAAGTCGCCGCCCGTGCGTTCGCGAACGTAGGCATTGATGTCCACCGCGGTGAGGGCACGGCGCTCGCGGCCTTCGCGCCACGAGAGAACCGAAGCATCGGGAGCGCTGCGAAGGCGACGCCGGATGAACTCGGCGAGGTCGGCATCCACAATTTCACTTTCCCACTGTTGCCCGCTCTTGGCGGGGAAGCAGAGCTGTACGCGGTCTCCGATCACGGTGACGTGATCGCACAGCAGCGTGGAAAGGCCGTGACTGCCGTGCTCTTCGGCATAACGTTCGCTGCCGACGCGCAGGGAGCCCGTGTCGAGCATCCGAAAGGCTGCGGCCAGGGTGCGTTCGCGAGGGTCCTCGCTCGCACGCAGCGTGCGAGTGACGACGCCGCGCGCACCGGGCAGTACAGCGGCAAGCTCGAGGGCGCGGTCAAACTTCACGCGATCTTGACGTTCGCGCCAGGCCGGGTGGTAGATGTACTGGCGGCGGCCCGCTTCATCGAAACCGGTGGCCAGAACGTGCCCGTTTTCGTAGGGGCAGATCCACACGTCGGTCCAGGCGGGCGGGATGCCGAGCGCGGCAAACCGGGTCTTCAGCTCTGATTCGGTAACCGTTGCGCCCGCAGGGTCGCTGTAGCTAAATCCCTTACCTGATCGCTTGCGCGAGTACCCGCGCCCTGTTGTATTGCTCCGCCGCAGTCGAGGCACCGCATGTTCCTTTCGCGCCCACGATTCGGCTCGCTAGCCGACGGCTGAAGCCAGAACGGTCAACCTAAAGGCTGAGATTACTTCTCCTAGTTGTGCCCCAACCCCAAGACGGCGCAAGACGTCGGAGTGCTATGCCGCGCCACTGCCAGAACGCCCAATACAGCGGCCACATCAGGGGAGTGAGAATGCCTGCGCTGAACACGAGTTGGTCGCGGTAGAGGGTCTTTCCTCCGGGGGCGGCGCTGATCGCCATGGAGTGTTCCCACTGCGTGACGAGAGCGAGAGGCCCACTGAGCCCGCGGCCACTGTCACGCATGATTCGAACCCCGTCAGGGGCATCCGGGAATGACACATCAATCACCTGTCGGCCAACAGGGAACTGCCCGGCAGCAGACATCCGCACCGGATGCTCGCCCGCGCCCCACAGTTCGGGAAAGCCACCGACCTCGAGCGAAGTGAAAGTCGAGAGCGGGGCCGAGACCTCCTGAAATACGGAAGGACTGCGGATGGCGCGCCACGCATCGTCGGGGGCACAATCGAGTTCAAACTTCAGGAGCACGCGCATTCCTCTAGTGTCCTCTTGTCACATTCAGTAATCCAGCGTTGGCTCGAATCAAAACCATTTAGCCTCGAGAAATGAACGATCCGCGCACCCAACCCCAGTACCAAGTCCGCTTTGGCTTCGGTCGCGCGCAAGCGCACGAGTTGAGCGACGGCGCCGATGTTGTCGTGTGGGCGGATGCTCTCGCCGACGGTTCCACGCCCGCCCCCGAGCTGCCCGGACCGTTCGCGATTCTCAGCGCCGGCACCGGGGCAGCCACAGCCGTCGCCGAATGGGTTATCGCGCAACAAGAGCTCAAAGGTGACCGCTTCACCGTCGCCGTTATTGCTGCCGGAACTGCGGACGGCGGGTTCACCGTCGACGACCTCCTGGCTGGAGGCGCGATTGTGGATGCTCTCGCGGATGCCGGAATTGATTACATTTCTCCGGAAGCGGCATCCGCTGTCGCCGCTTTCACTGGCCTCAAGTCAGCCCACAACCACTTGTTGTCCGCGAGCACGGCGGGTCAGCTGCTGATTCAGGATGCCGGACGCGGCGCCCTCGATGCGGCCATTGTCAGCAATGCTTCAGCCAGTTTTGCCATCGTTCAGCACAGCCGGGAACTCGTTCGGGAATGACCATTGCTCCGTGAGCGTTGAACCGGAGGGTCACTGACTGCGTTACCTGTCACTGACTCACCCCGACCAACTCAATGGAGGACAGTATGAAGGCAGTAATCGGCGACACCGTCATCGCAGAAGCACCCAAGGAAGATCTCCTCAAGATTGAGGGCAACTGGTACTTCCCACCGGCCAGCGTGAACCACGAACTGCTCGAAAAGAGCCCCACCCCGTACCACTGCCCGTGGAAGGGTGACTGCCAGTACTTCGTAGTCAGCGCCAACGGCCAGAAGTACCAAGACCGCGCGTTCAGCTACCCGAACATCCTCCCGGGCGCCGCAGAGCGCGTCGGCAAGGACTTCTCGAACTACGTCACCTTCTGGAAAGAGGTTCAGTTCGTCGACTAATCGACGGCTGAGAGCACCCCTTTAGTGCGCAGTCAGCGTGCCGCATTGCGAGCACGGTGGCTGCGCACTTTTGCGCGGTTACCGCAGCGCTGCATCGAGCACCAGCGGCGGTTGTTCGAGCGTGATTCGTCGTAGAAGACGAGGGCGCAGTCGTCAGCAGCACATTCGCGGATGCGTTCGAGCTGGTCGTCGCCAAAGAGAAAGACCGCTTCGCGCGCCAGGGTCGCGAGCGCCTGACCGGTGCGAACGCGGGTGCGGCCGGCCTGCAGGCTTCCGCCGGTCAGCCGGGGCGGAACATCCGGGGTCGCAGCAAAAAGATTGATGATGTCGACCTGGCGAGAGTCGGGAGTGCCGTTCACGCTAAGCGTGGTGGCGATCGAGGCAATCGCTTCGCGCAAGCCCTTCGCGTCAGTGAGGTCGCGATCGGTCACCGTGCCATCGCAGGCCTCAAAGCGGCCCTCGAGCCAGGTCGCCAGATCGGCAGGAGTGTTCAGTCGTTCCCACGCGGGATTGTTGCCCATCGCGCCGGTGTAGGCGAAGTCGAGGGCACGCGCACCCGAGTCAAACCACCACTGCCGTGACGTGCTCGAGGTGAACCACTGGCCAGTGGCGCCACCGGCATTATCGGCGGTGGGCGTGGGGGCGGGCGTAGTTGCGGGCGTGACAGTAGGAGCAGTGGTTTCGGGATGAGGCACCTAACCATTATCGCCGGTTACGGGATGCCCCGATGACCGGTCGCGCTCGCGGCTGGCCTCTCGCGTCAGGCATCGGCCACCACTCTGCGGGCAGCGTCTCAGCTGGATTGCCTAACCGCGCGGCCGCGCCACCACCCGGTGCACCCAGTCAATGCGATTGGCCGTGCTGAACTTGCGCGAGCAGAGCCCGCACGCGAGAACACGGGTCGGTTTGCGATAGCGGTGATGCTGGTGACCGGCCGGGCAGGTGCCAACCCAAGGTGCAAACTCATCGGCGATCGCTCCACCGTGCAGTCGCTTGCCCTCGTAGCCGAGCTCTTTCGCTACGGCCTTCCATTGCGCTCCGTGCCCGGCACCGGAGCCAGCCATGGCGTGCGCGATCTCGTGCAGCAGAATCTGGTGAATCTCGTCATCCTCGTACCGCGCCGCCAAATATCGCGACACCGAAATGCGCTTGTGCGTGAAGTTGCAGAGCCCGGCCCGCGTTTTGGCGTTGTCGAAGGTGAACTGCCAACTGTCATCCAAGTGCAATCGAATGAGAGCATCCGCCCACACGCGCACTCGGGAAAGTTCAGCCACCTGTCGAGGCTAATGGATGGGCGGCTAGTCGAACCGCACGCGGTTATCGGCTGGCTCGACCGCATCCGCTTCGGTTGCTGCTGCGATGGATGCTGCACGCTCGGCTTCACGCTGAGCGCGGGCCCGGCGACGCTTGCGCTTGCGGGCGCCCGAAATGATTCCGCTGGCGATCATGAACCCGGCGTAGACGAAGAGGCCGATGGCGATCACGGGTATGAGCCAGCTCTTCGCATTGCCGTTGACGAAATTGCTGACGTAACCGATCCACGGAACGCTGTACCAGAGCTTGCCCTGCACCTGAACGGGCAAAACTTGCAGCTCGTCGGCGACGTCGTTGTTGTCGCCCTTCAAAGTGAAGGTGCGGCTGCCGTCGCTTGAGTTGGTGATTCCGGTAACGCGGTGCGTGATGACGCCCGCCTTGCCAGATTCGATTTGGTAGGTGATGACGTCTCCCACGACGATCGCATCAGTCTCGAGCGGCTTGACGACGATGAGCGTGCCGGGCGGCAGGTTCGGCTCCATCGAGCTTGTCAGCACTGTCAGAGGCAATGCGCCCGCGAGGTTGGGAACGATGATGACGAGCGCCCCCACCAGCAGCACCAGAGCGAAGAGGCCGCCACTAATACCCATGCCCAGGTAGTAAAGAATTCCGCGGGACTTTTCTTCGTCAGCGTTGGCGGTGTCACGGGCGGCTGCACGAGTCGAGAGGTCAGACATCGTCAGCGTCCTTTCGTGTGCGTAGGCCGACTATCCACGAGATGCCGGCGCCGACCAGTGCGGCCAAGAACAGGATGAGTACAAGGTACTCCTGGTAGAGCCGCCATGAGTTGGGGTCGAGAGTAAATCCACTCGGGAAGGTCGGGGTAAGTCCGTTTGCCGAGTCGACTTCGGGGCCGGCAAGCGCGGGGCTCGGACTCGGGCTCGGAGTCGGGAGAGTCAAGGCCGTTACGCTTCCGGCGACCGCAGTGCCGTCAAGGCTGCTGGGTGTATTCGGTGAGCTGGGCGACGCCGGCACGAGCACAGCCGTTGAACCAGAGTTCGCGCACTGCGTGGCCGGGAGGCTGCCGGGTGTGGTGTCCGACAGCGTGAAGCGAAGCGAAACGGATGCCGTGGCTCCCTGCCCCTGCAATCCAGTCAGTTCGCCAAGGTCGAGCGTCGCCGTCACGGGCACGGTCTGGCCAGCGGCAATGACCGTCCCTTCGTGGGTAACGAGGCACGGTGCTGCTGCGCTGAGGGAGTGTGAGGAGCCAGCGCTGCTGGGCGCGCTCGTGGTCACGGTCAGGGCATCCGCGTAGGTCGTATCGGAGAATGAAACATCGCGCATCGTGACTCGCAAATAACCCGCGGCGGTGCCGGTGTTGCGCACGTAGATAGTCTCGGTCTGGCTATCGCCCGGGCTGAGCAAAGCGACGCTGTCGAACACTGCGCCCGGGTAGGTGCTGGCAAAGCTCACGCCGTCAGCGCTGAGTTCAATGTCGCCGCCGCCCGTTGCGGCGCTTGCCGGTGCCACTCCGAGAAAGAGGCTCAATGCTGCTGCTGCGGTGATGCCGACAGTGCGGCGAAGTGCTAGTTGCATGCGATTCCGTAGTAGCCGGAGCGGTATTCGTAACCGCGAGGGCGAACCGGGATATCTGCTGAGTCGACCGACATTGTTCCGTCTGACGCGACAGCGCGGATTGTAATATCTGCCCAGGTGGCGTTGCCTGTGATGGAAGCGGTGGTAGTCGTAGAGTTCCCGATCAGGCTGCCGTCGTAGTAGACGTTGTATCCGCCGTTGGGTGTGGTGAATCCGGCGGGAGCGTTCCACGAGACGGTGACCGTGTAGTCGCTGCGTTCGTTGACGCACATCGTTCCTGTGGGAGCGTTGGGTGCTTTGGTCTGGAAGATCGACTGAGTGAACGAGCGCCCTGCTTCGGCGACAACATCGGTGGCATTCCAATTGGTGCCAGCGCTCGAGTTGATAGCGAACGTCGCGGTGGTCGTCTTGCCTGCTTGGCTAACGAGGCTGCCCGTGAAAGTGGTCGAGGTGCACAGGATGGCGCTGCCGGTCGAAGCCAGCTTCATCTTGAGGGTGCTCAGCGATACGGTCCCGCCGGCCAGTGTCGCCGATACAACCGGAGTTGTTGCGGCGCACGAGGAGTTCGTGCCAACCCAGAACTTCACGGCAATCTGATCACCGCCGAGTGTTCCGGAGCGCGTAATAGCGATGGTGGAGACCGTTGCTTCGACCGTTCCGGTGTTGCGAACCGTAATGGCCTTGGTGAGCGACTGATTGCTCGCGGTGTAGGTGTGCGGTCCGAGTGCGGAGATCGTGGATGCGCCGCTAGCGGTCGCTGTCGTCAGGGCGACGGCACCGGCTGAAGCGGTAGCGGTCTGTGTTGACGAGGCGCTCCACGCGGCGAAGCTGACACCCGAGACGAGCGAAAGAAAAACAACGAAGCCAGCGATGAAAGAGATCCGAGTGGATGACTTCATTCCTTGGTAGCCCACAGGCGATCGGCGATTTGCTGTGTGCATTATTTCTGCACCCCAGAGATGGTCGCGGTGATCGCGGCGCTCGCGGATTGCGCACTCGCGGGTGCGTTCGCCGGCAGAGCGACGACGAGGCAGGCGCTCGTGCTGGCTCCGGCGGCGACGGTGCTGTTCAGTGTTCCGGAGGGAACACCAGACGTGGGGCACGCGCCGTTGGCGACCGTGATCGTGAATGGATTGGTGGCGGATGACGGGGTCATCTTCGCTGCAATCGCAGCGGAAAGTACGAGGGGCACATCACCGGTGTTCGTCACGGTGAAAGTGCCAGTTACTGTCTTGCCCGGCGCAAGAGCCGACCAGTTCAACGCCTGGCTGCTTACCTTGAGACCTGCAGTGCCAGCCGTGACGGTCGCGCCGGGTGCCGCGGTAGCCGAAGCATTGAGGTAGGCGTACGTGCCGCCGGTGCCGACGAGGCCGATTGACACGGCGATGGCCACAATGGCCAGTGCTTTGATGGCGCCGAAGGTGCCCTTGCCGAGAGTGGCGAGTGGTGATGCGGAACGGCGCTGGTGGCGGCCGTTAACCATGTCAAGGCGGTGCGACCCTCGGACTGTTGTCGAGTTCATGGTGCACCGCCTTTCGATGAGCTTGCTATCTACATACTGTGAAGAGGATTGCGGGGTGTGCGTCCCCCCAGACCGCACACCCCGCCGGGTAAAACTAGTTCTTCTGCGAGAGCGTGACGGTGAAGTCGTTAAGGTTGACCGATCCGGTCATTGCCTTGTTCTCGTCGCCGGCGCCTTCGTTCGGGAAGGTGATCGTGACGGTGACGACCACTTTCTGAGTTCCCTGGTTGGTGACGATTGCGTCGGTCGCCTTGCCGTTGACGGTGAACGCTGCACTGGTTTCGAGCTTCGTAGCGAGATTGACGTCCGCGTCGGACTCGAAGTTAAGCGCGGAGATCGAAGCCTTGCCGATATCGGCGGTGGCCTTGAGGTTGTCACCGGTGGCGGTGACCTCGAAGGTGCTCGTGTACGTGAGCTTGTCGCCCGGAACGATCTTGATGTCCTTGAGGTCAACCTTCTCGTTGTTGAAAACCCAGACGCCGGCGTCGGCAGCCTTGATGTTCAATGTTCCGGCGGTGATGGCTGATTCGGAAGCGACCGTTGCTGATGCGTTCCACGAGGCGAGCGTTCCTGCTCCGCCGAGGAGAAGAGCGATTCCTGCTGCACCTGCGATGGAGCCTTTGACGAGCTTGTTCATGATGTCCTTTCGCGGCGCAGCAAGGCTGGCCGGGATGAATGTGGTTCGGGTTATCGGGATTCAAGAAGCTGTGTGCCGGTTTCGGGTTCCTGCATCTCAGGTGAGTAGAAACGAGGTTCGGGCCTCGCTCTCAACTTCCTAAAAACGAATCTATATGTCCTCACTAAGGAGGACAGTCCCCAGTAATGGGGGGCACCCCATGTCCGCACCATGGGGGACTAGACACACTCATTTGGGGGACGAAATACCCCGTTTTTACGGGGTTGTCGCCCAAAAACCGCGAAAAGGGTACAGCGCTTGTACCCCGAAAGTCTCAGAAAAACCGGGGTACAAAGGGACAGATCTGTCTATCCTCTACCCGGTTTGACCTGAAAAATATTTTTGGATGGGGGTGGAGATTTCACCGCAGTGGCGTCTGTGACGACCGGAGAGCTTCCAATAAAGTCCAAAAGTTCCACACCGGCAACCACTTTTGAGGGGTGCGGACCGCCGGCGAGAAGCCGCGGCATCCAGTGCAGGGGGAGTGCCGACGGAGAACCGACGAGCACGATGTTGCCAAAACGGCGTCCTTTGAGAATCTGAGTCTCGGCGAGAGCGGCCACATGTCCCACCGTGTGCTTGAGTGTTGCGGCCTGGCTGCGCGCAAAGGCTAGCCCTGGGCCGTCGGCAACGTTGACGACGACAACGCCTTCCGGAGCGAGCAGTGTCATCGCTTCCTCGTAGAACTCAACACTCGTCACGTGGGCCGGAGTGCGGGCGCCGCTGAAGACATCCACGACGAGAAGGTCCACGGCTCCGCGCATTCCCGCCGGAAACTTCGCTAGTACTTCGCGGGCATCGCCGTGACGAACGCGGATGGAGGCCCGTTTCGACCACGGAAGCTCCGCACGAACAAAGTCCACGAGATCCGATTCCAACTCGACAACCTGTTGGCGCGAGCCGGGGCGCGTGGCTTCGACGTAGCGGGGCAGGGTGAGGGCGCCACCGCCGAGGTGAACCGCGCTGATGGGGGCGCCGGGTTCAGAGAGCTGGTCAATGACGTGTCCCATGCGCTGCACGTATTCGAAGAACAGCTGGCTCGGGTCATCCATATTCACGTGCGATTGCGGAGTGCCGTCCACTGTGAGGGTGAACGCGCCGTCCTGCCAACGGTCAGGGGCGATCTCGGCAAAGTGGCCGCTCAATTTCAGGGTGGTGCTGGGATGCTCGGCCATGGCATTGACTTTGCCACACTCCGTCGTGACATGCAGTCGCGCTCGCGGGTTCCAGAACTGCTGAGCGCTACGGTGAAGCATGGCCGATACGAACCGCGAACTTCCTCCCCACCTCCAGGCGCAATTGAACGCGCAGTCCTATGTGGGGCCCGCGACGTTCGGAATGCGACCGATGCTGAGCGAGCCCGAGCAGCTTGATTCCTGGAAGCCGGATGTCGCGGTCGTCGGCGCTCCGTGGGATGACAGCACCACCAATCGCCCGGGCGCTCGCTTTGGCCCGCGTGCGTTGCGCGCCAGCGCCTACGACCCTGGCACCTATCACCTCGATCTCGGTGTCGAGATCTTCGACCACCTCGATGTTGTCGACTACGGGGATGCCATCACTAGCCACGGAATGTGGGAGCTATCGCGGGCTGCGATTCACGAGCGCGTCTCGCAGGTCGCCAGTCGCGGTATCGTCCCGTTCATCATTGGTGGCGACCACTCGATCACTTGGCCGGCAGCCACGGCGGTCGCCGAGCACCACGGTTTCGGCAACGTCGTCATGATCCATTTCGATGCGCACGCTGACACTGCCAACATTCTCGAGGGCAACCTCGCCAGCCACGGAACCCCGATGCGCCGTCTCATCGAGTCGGGCGCGATCCCCGGTCCCAATTTCTTGCAGGTCGGCCTCCGCGGCTACTGGCCAGGAGAAGAAGACCAGAAGTGGATGCGCGATAACGGCCTCAAGCACTTCATGATGCAAGAGTTTTGGGAACGCGGCGTCAAGGAGATGATCCCCGAGATCATCGCGGCGGCGAAGGCGCGAGCATCCAAGGTTTATATCTCGATCGACATCGATGTGCTCGACCCGGGCTTCGCGCCGGCGACCGGCACCCCTGAGCCCGGCGGCTTCGCGCCCATTGACTTGCTGCGCATTGTGCGCCAAATTGTGCTCGAAACGGATGTCGTGGGCTTCGACGTCATGGAGGTTGCGCCGGCCTATGACCACGCCGACATCACCGTAAACAACGCCCACCGGCTCATCTGGGAGGCCTTCGGGGCGATGGCGGCGAAGAAGCGAGCAACGGGACTCACAGCAAACCCCTAGTGGAAAATCTCAGATAGGTCAAGAATCGGGTGGACACGGCGTGCCAAACCGGCTTATAGTAGATCCTTGCGCTCCCAGACAAATTAAGCGGTCATATTGCGGACAGCTGGGTGCCCCGAGTATAGCGGCGGGGCGTTTCTGGTGAGCATTTCATTACCGACCGTCAATCATCTTGACAGACGAACCCGACGGGGTTCACGGAGGTTGTTCCTTGGCTGCTGCGCGCGATGCGTCCACCAATAAGTCCCCCAAGAATGGCCGCGCAGCTTCGCGGCTTTCTTTCGCTAAAATTACTGACACACTCACGGTTCCCGATCTGCTTGCATTGCAGACCGAGAGCTTTGACTGGCTCGTCGGCAACGACAGCTGGAAAACTCGTGTAACGGATGGTGTTGCCGCTGGCCGCACCGATCTGCCCACACGCAGTGGTCTCGACGAAATCTTTGAAGAGATCTCGCCGATTGAAGACCTCGGTGAGACGATGCAACTGTCGTTCACCGATCCAGAGCTCGAAGAGCCGAAGTACTCCATTGATGAGTGCAAAGAGCGCGGCAAGACTTTCGCTGCGCCTCTGTACGTCAACGCTGAGTTCATGAACCACCTCACCGGTGAGATCAAGACTCAGACCGTCTTCATGGGTGACTTCCCGCTCATGACGGCTCGCGGTACCTTCATCATCAACGGAACCGAGCGTGTTGTTGTTTCTCAGCTCGTTCGTTCGCCCGGTGTGTACTTCGACCGCCAGCCCGAGAAGCTCTCCGACAAAGACATCTACTCGGCTCGCATCATTCCGAGCCGCGGTGCTTGGCTTGAGTTCGAGATCGACAAGCGCGACCAGGTCGGCGTTCGCATCGACCGCAAGCGCAAGCAGTCGGTCACGGTCTTCCTGAAGGCCCTCGGCCTGTCCAGCGAAGAGATCCTCGAGGAGTTCAAGGGCTTCCCGTCGATCGAGGCCACCTTGGAAAAGGACAACATCCTTACCAAGGAAGAGGCGCTCAAGGACATCTACCGCAAGCTCCGTCCGGGCGAGCAGGTAGCTGCAGAAGCCGCACGCGCGCTTCTCGACAACTTCTACTTCAACTCGAAGCGTTACGACCTCGCGAAGGTTGGTCGTTACAAGATCAACCGCAAGCTTGGCCTCGACACCGACATTAAAGAGTCGGTCCTCACCGTTGAAGACATCATCGCCACCATCAAGTACATGGTGTCGCTCCACGACACCTCTGCTCCCAACGTTTCTGTCAGTGACAGCGGCGTAGCCAGCGTCAAGGGTGTTCGCGACGGCAAGAAGGTCGACCTTCGTATCGACATCGACGACATCGACCACTTCGGTAACCGTCGTATCCGTGCCGTGGGTGAGCTCATCCAGAACCAGGTTCGTACCGGCCTCAGCCGTATGGAACGTGTCGTTCGCGAGCGCATGACCACGCAGGACATCGAAGCGATCACCCCGCAGACTCTGATCAACGTGCGCCCCGTCGTCGCTGCGATCAAGGAGTTCTTCGGTACGTCGCAGCTCTCGCAGTTCATGGACCAGAACAACCCGCTCGCGGGACTGACCCACAAGCGTCGCCTTTCGGCGCTGGGCCCTGGTGGTTTGAGCCGTGAGCGCGCTGGCGTTGAAGTTCGAGACGTTCACCCCTCTCACTACGGCCGTATGTGCCCGATTGAGACTCCTGAAGGCCCCAACATTGGTCTGATCGGTTCGCTCGCTTCGTTCGCCCGTATTAACGCCTTCGGTTTCATCGAGACCCCGTACCGTCGTTTGATCGACGGCGTTGTTTCGACAACCATCGATTACCTGACTGCAAGCGATGAAGATGACTTCATCGTTGCGCAGGCAAACGCGCCTCTTACCAAGGACATGCGGTTCGCTGAGCCCCGCGTTCTTGCCCGTAAGAAGGGTGGCGAGGTTGACCTCGTTCCCGTTGAAGACATTGCCTACATGGATGTCTCGCCGCGCCAGATGGTGTCGGTAGCGACCTCGATCATCCCCTTCCTCGAGCACGACGATGCAAACCGCGCACTCATGGGTGCCAACATGCAGCGTCAGGCTGTCCCGCTGCTGCGCAGCGAGAGCCCGCTTGTCGGAACCGGTATGGAAGCCTTCGCCGCTATTGACTCTGGTGACGTTGTCACCACGCTCAAGGCCGGTGTCGTCTCTGAGGTTTCTGCAGACGTCGTTGTTGTTCAGCTCGATGAGGGCGGAACGCAGGAATACTTCCTGCGCAAGTTCAACCGCTCTAACCAGGGCACGAGCTACAACCACCGTGTCATCGTCAGCGCCGGAGAGCGCGTCGAAGTTGGCCAGGTCATCGCTGATGGTCCGGCAACCGAAAACGGCGAGCTCGCCCTCGGAAAGAACCTCCTCGTGGCATTCATGCCGTGGGAGGGTCACAACTTCGAGGACGCGATCATCCTGAGCCAGAACCTGGTCAAGGATGACGTACTGTCGTCGATCCACATCGAAGAATACGAAGTGGATGCTCGCGACACCAAGCTCGGTAAAGAAGAGATCACGCGCGATCTGCCGAACGTTAGCCCAGAACTTTTGGCTGACCTCGACGAGCGTGGAATCATCCGTATCGGTGCTGAGGTTCGCCCCGGCGACATCCTCGTCGGCAAGGTCACGCCTAAGGGTGAGACTGAGCTTTCGGCTGAAGAGCGTTTGCTCCGTGCCATCTTCAACGAGAAGAGCCGCGAAGTTCGCGACACCTCGCTGAAGGTTCCCCACGGTGAGCAGGGCACGATCATCGCTGTCAAGGAATTCTCCGCAGACAACGATGACGAGCTTGGCTCGGGCGTCAACCAGCGTGTTGTTGTGTACATCGCCCAGAAGCGCAAGATCACCGAAGGTGACAAGCTCGCTGGTCGTCACGGCAACAAGGGTGTTATCTCCAAGATTCTGCCTGTCGAAGACATGCCGTTCTTGGCCGATGGAACCCCGGTCGACATCATCCTGAACCCGCTCGGTATCCCCGGTCGAATGAACTTCGGTCAGGTTCTCGAAACTCACCTCGGTTGGGTTGCGAAGCAGGGTTGGGAAGTTGAAGGCAAGCCGGAGTGGGCCAAGAACCTTCCGGAGGAAGCGTTCAGCGCTGCTCCCGGAACCAAGGTTGCTACCCCTGTATTCGACGGTGCGTACGAAGAGGAGATCGCGGGTCTTCTTGACTCCACGACTCCTACTCGTGATGGCGTTCGTCTCATCGACCACACGGGTAAGACCCCGTTGTTCGATGGTCGTTCGGGTGAGCCGTTCCCGGCTCCCGTTTCGGTCGGTTACATGTACATCCTCAAGCTGCACCACCTCGTTGACGACAAGATCCACGCTCGTTCAACCGGTCCGTACTCCATGATTACTCAGCAGCCACTCGGTGGTAAGGCTCAGTTCGGTGGACAGCGCTTCGGTGAGATGGAAGTGTGGGCGCTCGAGGCCTATGGTGCCGCATACGCTCTGCAGGAACTTCTGACGATCAAGTCGGACGACATCCTCGGTCGCGTCAAGGTATACGAAGCCATCGTTAAGGGCGAGAACATTCAGGAGCCCGGTATCCCCGAGAGCTTCAAGGTTCTCATCAAGGAAATGCAGTCGCTGTGCCTCAACGTCGAAGTTCTTTCGGCTGACGGTTCAACGGTCAACTTGCGCGACTCGGACGATGAAGCGTTCCGTGCCGCCGAAGAGTTGGGCATCAACATTTCCGCGCGGTTCGAGTCCTCGTCTGTTGACGAGATTTAACTCGACCGACCACGACTGCAGAACTTTCGAAGAGAGAAGATAAATTGCTCGACGTTCACGCGTTTGATGAAATCAAAATCGGTCTCGCTACCGCCGACGACATTCGTCGCTGGTCGCACGGTGAGGTAAAAAAGCCAGAGACCATTAACTACCGCACACTCAAGCCGGAGAAAGATGGTCTGTTCGGCGAACAGATCTTCGGACCTTCGCGCGACTGGGAGTGCTCCTGTGGCAAGTACAAGCGTGTCCGCTTTAAGGGCATCGTTTGTGAGCGCTGTGGTGTTGAAGTAACCAAGTCGGCTGTGCGCCGTGAGCGCATGGGCCACATCGAGCTCGCCGCTCCGGTTACCCACATCTGGTACTTCAAGGGTGTTCCGAGCCGTCTCGGTTACCTGCTTGACATGGCACCGAAGGACCTCGAAAAGGTCATCTACTTCGCTGCATACATGATCATTTCGGTTGACGAAGAAGGCCGTCACGCTGACCTGCCTGCGCTTGAGAACGAGATCCGTCTCGAAATCAAGACGCTTGAGGGCCAGCGCGATTCCCGCATCGCTGACCGCTTGACCAAGTTCGAGGAAGACCTCGCCGCTCTTGAAGAAGAGGGTGCGAAGGCTGACCAGAAGCGCCGCGTCAAGGATGCTGCTGAGAAAGAAATGTCTCAGCTGCGCAAGTCGATCGATGAGCAGATCTCGCAGCTTGAGCGCGTGTGGGAAGACTTCCGCACCCTCAAGATCGGTGACCTGAAGCCTGAAGACTCCGTCTTCCAGGAACTGCAGGACCGTTTCGGTAGCTACTTCGAGGCGTTCATGGGTGCCGAGGCAATCAAGAAGCGTCTTGAAGCCTTCGACCTGGCGCTCGAAAGCGTTGAACTGCACGACCAGATCGCTAACGGTAAGGGTCAGAAGAAGATCCGCGCCATCAAGCGCCTGCGTGTAGTGAACTCGTTCCTCCAGACCGGCAACTCGCCGGCCGCGATGGTTCTCGACGTCGTTCCGGTTATTCCTCCGGAGCTTCGCCCGATGGTTCAGCTGGATGGTGGCCGCTTCGCGACCTCCGACCTCAACGACCTCTACCGTCGTGTGATCAACCGCAACAACCGTCTGCGTCGACTCCTTGACCTCGGTGCCCCCGAGATCATCGTCAACAACGAGAAGCGCATGCTTCAGGAAGCCGTTGACGCACTGTTCGACAACGGTCGTCGTGGTCGCCCCGTAACGGGAACTGGCAACCGTGCCCTCAAGTCCTTGAGCGACATGCTCAAGGGTAAGCAGGGTCGTTTCCGCCAGAACCTGCTCGGAAAGCGCGTTGACTACTCCGGTCGTTCGGTGATCATCGTTGGACCGCAGCTCAAACTGCACCAGTGTGGTCTTCCCAAGCAGATGGCTCTCGAGCTGTTCAAGCCGTTTGTTATCAAGCGCCTGATCGACTTGAGCCACGCGCAGAACATCAAGAGCGCCAAGCGCATGGTTGAGCGTGCACGTCCGCAGGTCTGGGACGTACTCGAAGAGATCATTCGCGAGCGCCCCGTGCTGCTGAACCGTGCACCAACACTGCACCGTTTGGGCATCCAGGCATTCGAACCTCAGCTCGTTGAGGGTAAGGCTATTCAGCTTCACCCCCTCGTCTGTGCTGCGTTCAACGCTGACTTCGATGGTGACCAGATGGCTGTTCACCTTCCGTTGTCGGTTGAAGCACAGGCTGAAGCTCGCATCCTGATGCTCGCCAGCAACAACATCCTCAAGCCGTCTGACGGTCGCCCGGTGACCCTGCCCACACAGGACATGATCATCGGTCTGCACCACCTGACCACGCTCACGGAGGGTGCTGTCGGCGAAGGCCGTGCGTTCTCGTCGGTCGCTGAAGCGATCTTCGCGTTCGACCAGCACTCGCTCGACCTCAACGCGAAGGTACGTCTCCGTCTCGACGGCGTCCACCTCGCTGAGGAAGACGCTCCCGAGGGATTCGTTCAGGGACAGTCCAAGCTCATGGAAACGACCCTCGGTCGCGCTCTCTTCAACGAGGCGCTCCCGAAGGACTACCCGTACATCGAGGCACTCGCTGACAAGGGCCAGATTTCGGCCATCGTCAACGACCTCGCTGAGCGGTACGTGAAGGTGGATGTTGCTTCGGCTCTTGACGCGATCAAGGACGCTGGATTCCACTGGGCGACTCGCTCCGGTGTAACCGTTGCGCTGTCCGACATTGTGACCCCGCCGACCAAGCCGGAAATCATCGGCCGCTACGAGAAGATCGCAGCGAAGGTTCAGGGCCAGTACGAGAAGGGACTCACGACCGACGCCGAGCGTCGTCAGGAGCTCATCGAGATCTGGAACAAGGCGACCGCAGAAGTAGCGACTGCCATGCAGTCCAACTTCCGCACTGACAACAACATCAACCGCATGGTGTCGTCTGGTGCTCGTGGTAACTGGATGCAGGTTCGTCAGATCGCCGGTATGCGTGGTCTGGTATCGAACCCGAAGGGTGAGATCATCCCTCGCCCGATCGTTCACTCGTACAAGGAAGGCCTGACCGTAGCCGAGTACTTCATCTCGACTCACGGTGCTCGTAAGGGACTGGCCGACACCGCACTGCGTACTGCAGACTCCGGATACCTCACGCGTCGACTCGTTGACGTGTCGCAGGATGTCATCATTCGTGAAAACGACTGTGGCACCCGCAAGGGACTGGACATGCCCATCGCAGCGCAGGACGCTGATGGCAAGTGGATCCTCGACGACAACGTTGAGAACTCGGTCTACGCTCGCAGCCTTGCTGCGGATGCCACCAACGAGAAGGGCGATGTCGTCGCCGCTGCTGGTGCAGACGTCGGAGACGTTCTGCTCGAGAAGCTCGTTGCAGCCGGTGTTCACAGCATCAAGGTTCGTTCGGTACTCACGTGTGAGTCCGCTGTTGGTGTGTGTGCCGTCTGCTACGGCCGCTCGCTCGCAACCGGTCTTCTCGTTGACATCGGTGAGGCTGTCGGAATTATCGCCGCACAGTCGATCGGTGAGCCCGGTACCCAGCTGACCATGCGTACCTTCCACACCGGTGGTGTTGCTTCGGCAGACGACATTACGCAGGGTCTTCCCCGCGTTACGGAACTCTTCGAAGCTCGTACCCCTAAGGGTGCAAGCCCCATCGCAGAAGCCGCTGGTCGCGTCACGATCGAAGACACCGACCGCAGCCGCAAGCTGATCCTCACGCCTGACAATGGCGACGAGCCCATCGCTTACCCGGTACTGCGTCGTGCAACCCTCCTCATTGAGGACGGCGAGCACGTTGAGCTCGGCACGCAGCTTCACGTCGGAAACGTTGACCCGAAGGAAGTTCTTCGTGTCCGCGGTGTCCGTGCCGTGCAGCAGCACCTCGTTGATGGTGTCCAGGGCGTTTACCGCTCGCAGGGTGTACCGATTCACGATAAGCACATTGAGGTCATCGTTCGTCAGATGCTCCGCAAGGTGACTGTTGTTGACCACGGTGACACCGGGCTCCTCCCGGGTGAGCTGGTCGACCGTTCGAAGTACAACGAGCTCAACCGCGGTGTTCTCACCGAGGGCAAGGCAACGGCATCCGCTCGTCAGGAGATCTTGGGTATCACCAAGGCTTCGCTGGCGACCGAGTCGTGGCTGTCGGCCGCGTCGTTCCAGGAGACCACCCGCGTTCTTACGCAGGCGGCCATGGAAGGCAAGTCTGACCCGCTCATGGGACTCAAGGAGAACGTCATCATCGGTAAGCTCATCCCGGCTGGTACGGGATTGGCTCGCTACCGCGATGTGTCGGTCGAGGCAACGGAAGAGGCGAAAGCCGAACGTTACCCCAACCGCATCTTCGCTGATGATGCAAGCCTCACCGAGAGCGACTTGAGCTTCGTCGACTTCGACAGCTTCAGCTCGAACGATTCCACGCCGGGAACCTACAACTAAGTAGTCTCGGCATCACCTCCGGGTGATACCACGAAGGGCCCCCGTCATCGCGACGGGGGCCCTTTGTCGTTGGTGAATAGCGCGGTGCTACGGCGCAGGAATTTCGATGCGGGAGAAGCCAGCGTCATCCGTCACCATTGTCGCTACGAGTGCGCGGCCGGCGGGCAGGAGCCGGATAGTCACCGCCCCCGTAACGGCGTCGTCCAGAGTACGAACGGCCGCCTCTGTGACGGCGGCGAGAGCAGCGCTAGGAAGCGGCAGCGGGTAGCGGTCGTCGAGCAGCACTACCGTGGCGCCACGGCGTCGCGCGCGTTGTACCGCCGAGACGATCTCAGGCAGATCGAGCTGACGCGCACGAAGGCTGTCACGCAGACGGGCCTCGGCGATCACAAGTTCAGCGCGGTCGTCATCCGTCAGTTCAACGCCATCGGCAATCCGCTGCAACTGGGCGCCGACGGCAGCGTCGAGGCCCGCAAGCCTGCGGGAGCGCTCGGCCGTGCGTGCGAGCGCTGCTGCCTCGGCGGCTGCTCGTGACGTTTCGATCGAGCGGATGTCATCCAGACGGTGCCGCGTGCGCCTCATGCCAAAGGAAAACAGGGAACCGACGAGCACGTAGGGTGCTTGGCGCGCGACGAGCAATATCGCTTCGAGCAGGCGGCCGTCTGTCGAGAGCCCCCAGAGAAGAACCGTGATGGCGATGCCGACAAATCCCAGCCACGCGACCAGATCGCGTCGACGCAGGCTGAGGTAGAACATTGCCAACGCTCCGGCGCCGACATACCACTGGGAGAACCCGCCGACGATGGAATTATTGGACGAGATAGCGGTGGACACCACGCAGGCGACGCTGACGTAGATGCTCACACCCAGACCGACGCGGGGTTGAGCGTCGTGAGTCAAAACGAACCAAACTGAGCCGAACAGGGCTATAGAAATCCACACGGGAACAGCGGAGTGCACATCGTCGAGCGACAAAAGTGCCAACACTGAGATGGTGACGAAGTAGTTCCAGATCAGAAGGTGAGCGCCGAGTCCGGTGATCTGGGGCAGATCGAGCCGCCCTCGTGGCGTAGTTTCTCGAGTCATTCGCTCCACCCCACTGTTACTCGGGTGCCCTTATCAGGCTGCGACCACACTGAGGCGCGGCCGCAGGGCAGGGAGTTGACGCGACCCAGGATGCTGACGACGATACCCAGTCTGTTGGCAGGTACCGCTGCCGGGTCGAACCCTTTGCCATCGTCGATGATCGTAATTTCCACTCCGTCGGGGCGCAGCGTGAAACGCACCTCTCGGACGACGGGTGCTGCTTCTCCGCCGGCGTGCACGACGCTGTTGCGCAGCGCCTCGACTGTGGCTTCGATCAGTGCGGTTGCGATCGGCGAGGGGAGCGCGGCATACCGCTCGCCGATCACGGTGAACGTCGCGGAATCCGTAGTCTCGGCGACGGACGAGGCGAGCCCCTGCACGAAGTAGTCCATGTGGATGAGTTCGGGAACGGTCGCACTGGTGTCGCTCAGTTCGCTGAGGCGTGCGATGGTGCGCGCCGCTTGCGCACGGGTCGACGCCGATTCGCTGCGTCCGGCCCCCGCAGCAGCGAAGATCGTGGCGATCACTTCGTCGTGCACAAGGGCATCAAGGTGAGCCTGCTCTTCGCCGCGAGCGGTGAGGGCGGCGGCGCGCATCGATGAGGCGCGGGCGGCAACGCTTGCGGCATCCACTTCTCGGCCGGCCGCTATCGCGACGGTGGCCACCGCGGTGAAGGCCGCGCAGACGGTGATCGTAAAGAAGGCGAACTGAATCGCGAGTGAGACATCCGCACCACCGTCGGCGATGATCCGGATCGGAGCGATCACCATTGACGACGCCAATAAAAACAACCAGGCGGCAACCGGCCGCCACGCGATTGCGGCGGGGGTGGTGCCCAGAGCGGTCAACCCCACGACCCACGGTGCTGCCTCGGGAGACATGGGGCCGTTGATGAAGGCGGGGATCCAGCTGAGCACGGTGACCGTGAAAATTGCGGCATATGCCCCATGCAGAATGCGAAGTTGACGCAGTGAACTCCACGGTGCGACCGCGGCGATGACTAAGGGCGTTCCGAATATTGCAATGCCCGCGGCAAGTTGCCAATGAGGAATGAGGTAGTCGGCCTGCTCAAAGAACGAGGGTGCAGAAAGAGCCAAAAACATAACCGCGGCGGCGGCGAAAATGAGCGTCATGATCCGTATGACGGCGAGTTCGGCCCCACCCTCGTCGCGGGGCGTCACCGCGGCGTCGTTCACCCGGCCTGTACTACTCACGAGTGGGGAGGAGGCAGGATGCCGTCTTCGACAGCACGCTTGTAGAGGTCGACTTTGGTGGCGGCGGGCCTGCCAGCCATCGCGTACTTGTGGCGGATGCGACGCACATATTCCGCGACGGTGCTTGCCGAGAGCCCCGCCCGGTGCGCGACAGCGACCGACTTATCTCCGGACGCATAGTGCGCGAGTACCTCTTGCTCTTTGGGGCTGAGCCCCGCGGCAGCGAGTTCTGGGTCGGAGTCGAGCGCGGCGGCCCAATCTGTAGTGACGACGGGGTTGCCGAGAGCGGCCTCCCGCACAGCGTCGACAATGACGTCGCGGGATTCCGACTTGCGCACGATACCGAGAACTCCGGCCCGGGATGCTGCACGTACTTCTGTAGCGTTGTCTGCTGCGGTGAAGACGAGAACGTTGAGACCGCGCTCGCGCAGCCACGCCACGTTCTCGTCGACGGTGCTGCCGTCGGAGAGGCGGACATCCAGAACGACGAGGTCGAGTTCGGAGGCGACGGACTCCAAGTCACGCACGCTCGCGGCGGAACTGTGCAGGATGATGTCGGGGCTGTGGGAGAGCAGGGACGCAAAGCCCAATTGCACCGTCTCGTGATCGTCCACATGCCCTATTCGATAGGTGCGTGGCGGTGGGTCGTGCTCTGACAAGGGTGTCCCCGTTCGGATCAGGGTAAGCATGAGAGTGGCACTAATTTCGGGTTGCCAACCACAAATCTACCGGAACTTTCTGTCTGTCCCCCAAACGGGTGTCATTGATACTGACGACTGCCGCAAAACCTCGCGCGATGCGACTATCGGTAAGTCAGCAATCGAGGGCGGGGGAATTACGTATGAATCGTCATGCGGTGAACGATCTCGTCGACTGTTCTCTTCAGCGCTGGTATCGCCTTGTTGCGGAGTGGCGCCAGCCCGTCTCGGGCACCGAAGCCGGCTGCGTGTCGTGCCGCGATTCAACCTTCGCCGCGTTCGATCATTCCGGGCAGTGGCCGCACGACCTCATCCACTCTTTTGTGGAGACTCTAGACGTCGTCACTTTTCAGCTGGCCGTATCCCTTCATGAGGAACGTCATTGCCGTGGCGAAGATGCGCGCTCGACGAAGCCGTGCTCCGGGTGCTTCTCGACCGCGCGCGCAACGGTTCACGCGTGCGCCCAACGCCATGCTCAAGACATCTCCGATGTGATTTCGGAGTGCGCGATGCCCCGACTGGCGGCGTACATCGAAAAAAGCATCAATTTGGCACTCAATGCTGCGACTCGCGGCGAATGGGCTTCCTGAAACGACCTGACTACCCCTCACACGTGGGTCTAGTGGTGCTCATGTGACTCGATTAGCGTTGGACTTCGCTAAGACCTTGGGGGGAGGCACGCGTGACAACACTTGCTGAAGTACTGATTCTTCGCGGAATGATGCCGATTGAGAGCATTGATTCTGTGGGAACGTCACACACCGACGAGGAAGCACTCGTCCGAAACTTACTCGACAGCGGCACGATCTCGCCGGCCCAGCTCGCTTCGGCGCGTGCAGCACAGGCGGGAGTTCCGTTCGTCGAACTCGTCGACTTCGCCGTCGATAACCAGGCTGTCGCCCTCGCGCCCGCGGCAATTTGCCGCCGTCACGAGGTTCTACCGATCGCCTTCAGCGAGGGCTACCTCGTCTTGGCGATGGTTGACCCCGGCAACATCTTTGCCCTCGATGACATCCGCTCGGCTACGGGCCGCCAGATTCGCGTCGTGGTTGCTGAGCGCAGCGACCTGCAAACGGCACTCGACCGCTTCCACCGCGCTGACGGTGAGCTTTCCAGCCTGAGCAACGAACTTGAGCAAGAAGCGACGACGACGGATGTCGCTCTCGCCACAAACAGCAACGAACCGACCGAAGACGACGCACCGATCGTTCGCTTCGTGAACTTGCTCATCAGCCAGGGCATCCAGGACAAGGCATCCGATATTCACATCGAGCCCGGTGAGCACGACCTCGGTGTTCGCTACCGCATTGACGGTGTGCTGCACGAGATGCAGCGTGCCCCGCGCCAGATTCAGAACGGCGTCATTTCTCGCCTCAAGATCATGGCCGAAATGGACATCGCTGAGCGTCGTAAGCCTCAGGATGGCCGTATCTCCGTTATCCACGGTCAAAAAAAGATCGACCTTCGTGTCGCCACGCTGCCGACCGTGTACGGCGAAAAAGTCGTTATGCGTATTCTCGACAACTCGAACACGACTCTCGATCTGAGCCAGCTCTACCTGCTCGAGCACAACGCCAAGATTTACAAAGAGGCGTACTCCAAGCCCTACGGCATGATCCTTGTGACCGGGCCTACGGGTTCCGGTAAGTCGACCACGCTCTACACCACCCTCAATGCCGTTGCTCGCCCGGAGATCAACGTCATTACGGTGGAAGACCCGGTGGAGTACCGCATGGCGGGCATCAACCAGGTTCAGGTCAACCCGAAGGCGGGCCTCACGTTCGCGAGTGCTCTGCGCTCGATTCTGCGTTCTGACCCGGATGTTGTTCTCATCGGTGAGATCCGAGACCAAGAGACGGCGCAAATCGCCATCGAAGCCGCGCTCACCGGCCACCTTGTGCTGAGCACTCTGCACACCAACGGCGCACCGGCCGCAATTACGCGACTGATCGAGATGGATATTGAACCCTTCTTGGTCGGGTCCGCTATCGACTGTGTAGTCGCTCAGCGACTCGCGCGTCGCCTCTGTGACCGCTGCAAGCAGCCTGCGGTTCATAACCCGCAGGACCTCGTTAACTTGAAGGTCGGCTTCAACCCAGAAGGCCCGATGCCGACCTTGTACGCACCCGTCGGGTGCACCGTGTGTTCCAAGACGGGATACCGCGGTCGTATTGCACTGCACGAAGTGATGGCAGTGACTGAAGAGATTGAACGTCTTGCTGTTGCTCGTTCGTCGAGCGCGGAAATTAACCGCGTCGCGATCGATCAGGGCATGCGCACTCTGCGCATGGACGGTTGGGCGAAGGCTCAATTGGGCTTGACATCCATCGAAGAGATTTTGCGCGTCGTCGCCTAAGACGCAGTACCTGGGGGAATTATGGCTAAGCGGATTTATGACATCCCGTCGCAATCGGTAGACGAAAGTTTGTTCACACCGAAGGGGCAGAGCGCGCCTTCGGGGCAGAGCGTCCCGACCGACGCACCACCGCCCATGCCGGGCACAAGCGTTCCCGGTGTTGACAGCCCGCAGGCTGCGGCGGCTCCATCACCGTTCCCGGAGTGGGCGCAGACGGGGGCCGCACCGTCGGCCTCAGCTGCGACCGTTCCGGCCTCACCGCTTCCGACGATCCCGCCGCCTTCCGGTTCGATCAAGAGCACCGACACTGCTGGTGTGACCGCGCCTCCGGCACCGCCGGTTTCGGCAGCTCACGCTCCGGCCGCTCACTCCGAGCCAGCCCCGGCTGAGGCGCACGCCGCAACGCCGGCGGCGGATGCCACTGAAGGTGGACGCCGCGCGCGCCGCATGGCTACCGAGCCTGTCACCTCGATCGATTCCCTCGACGAACTCTTCCGCCAGGCCGCCGCTGGCGCCATGTCGCAGACCTCGGCCGCAACGTCGGCTGCGGGGGCGTCGCTTCCGGTCCCAGAAGCCGCCGCGCCTGAGGTTCCGGCACCAGTGCCTGCTGCAGCGGCCGCACCCGCGGCCGCAGCATCTGTGCCCGCGCCTGACGCACCCGTCAGCGAAGCCGCTCCGACTCCGTCGCCGACCGCTGCTGAAGTCCCGTATTTCACCGAAGACACCGCGACTCCGCAGCCCGAGGCTCCGACCCGCATCATGGACACCGTGTCGTCAGACACCCCGACCGTCAAGTTCCCCGCGCAGTCTGCGGCTGATGGCGGGCTACTTGACCTGCCCGACATCGCGCCGGCCGCTGATGGCGACTTGAACTTCCCGCCTCCCGGAGCCGACGAAGGTCTACTGAGCTTCACGAGTGGTTTCGGCGCACCCGACTCACCGTTGAACCAAGAATCGCAGCTTCTCTCTGTGCCCAAGATTGTCGAAGAGGACCGCGAAATGCGTCCCGAGATGGAGCTGACGGCGCGCGAGGGTTCTAACCCCGAGCTGCTCGACGCTCTCAAAGAGGTTGTCTACACCGGCGCCTCCGACCTCCACATTTCTTCTGGCGCCGTGCCGATGATCCGTGTCGATGGTGGCCTCCAGCCGCTCAAGGGCATGGGGGAGTGGGACAAAGACCGCACCCGCGACGCGCTGTTCAGCATCCTCGACCAGAAGCAAGAGGAACAGTTTCTCGAAGTTCTCGAGCTCGACTTCGCGTTCGAACTGTCTGAGGCCGCTCGTTTCCGTGTGAACTACTACATGGACCGCGGCAACATGGGCGCAGCTTTCCGAATCATTCCGACCGAGATCAAGCAGCTCAAGGATCTTGGTATTCAGGAATCGGTGGGAAATTTCTCCACTCTGCCGCGTGGACTCGTGCTCGTTACCGGACCAACCGGTTCGGGAAAGTCGACGACTCTTGCGGCGCTCATCGACCTTGTGAACCGCACCCGTGCGGACCACATCGTGACCGTTGAAGACCCGATTGAGTTCCTTCACGGCAACCAGAAGTCGCTGGTCAACCAGCGCGAGGTTGGCCGCGATACCCACTCGTTCACGAACGCGCTCAAGCACGTTCTGCGTCAAGACCCCGACGTCATCCTGATTGGTGAGCTTCGAGACCTCGAAACCATCTCGATCGCGCTGACGGCGGCTGAAACTGGCCACCTCGTCTTTGCCACCCTGCACACTCAGGATGCTGCGCAAACCGTTGACCGCATCATTGACGTCTTCCCGCCGCACCAGCAGGGCCAGGTTCGCACGCAGCTTGCGGCGGTGCTGCAGGGCATCGTGTGTCAGACGCTGGTTCGCCGCGCGAGCGGTAAGGGGCGAGTCGCCGCTACTGAAGTGCTCACGATGACGCCGGCTATCGGAAACCTCATTCGTGAGGGCAAGATCTACCAAATTCCGTCGGCGATGCAGGCCGGTCGAGGTATCGGTATGCACACCATGGACCAACACCTCGCTGGCCTCGCCAAGTCGGGTGCGATTACTGAAGAGGCCGCAATGGCCAAGGCGCACGACCCTGAGGGCATGCACCGACTGATGGGCGAGAGCTCGGGAGCGGGGCACTAATGGCTGCGACAACATCCGCGACAAAGTCCTACGACTACAAGGCGCGCGATCAAGCCGGCAAGGTCGTCAAGGGGCGCATCGACGCTGCCAACGAGAATCAGGTTCTGGCTCGACTGCGGTCGATGGGGGTAAGCCCCATTTCGGTGACCGAGGGTGGCTCTGGGACAGGCCTCAACAAGGAAATCAACATCGCCTTCTTGCAGAAGGGGGTGGGACTCGACGATCTCGCGGTGATGAGCCGTCAGATGTCGACGATGATCTCCTCGGGACTGTCGCTGATTCGGGCTCTCGTGATCCTGTCGGAGCAGACCGAAAACCCGACTCTGGCGAAAGCTTTGAGTCAAATTCGCGTCGAGGTCGAGACCGGTGGCACGCTGTCGGATGCGTTCGCTAAGCATGGCACCGTCTTTCCGCCCATCATGATTCACCTGGTTCGTGCGGGTGAGACGGGCGGATTCCTCGACAACGCGCTGGAGTCGATCGCCAACAACTTTGAGAGCGAAGTCAAGCTTCGCGGAACGATCAAGTCGGCGCTGACCTACCCGGTCGTGGTGCTGATCATGGCGATCGCTGCGGTGGTCGGCATGTTGCTGTTCATCGTTCCCGTGTTTGAGCAGATGTTCGCAGACCTCGGCGGAGAGCTTCCGCTGCTCACCCAAATGCTCGTGTGGGCGTCCTCCGCGATGAAGTTCATCGCACCCGTGCTGGTAGTCGGTGGAATCGCGTTCTCCGTGTGGTGGGGCAAGAACAAGCACACCGAGCGTGTTCGTAAATTCGTGGACCCCTGGAAACTGCGGATGCCGGTGTTCGGCCCGCTCTTCCGCAAGGTATCCATCTCGCGCTTCACGCGCAACTTCGGAACGATGCTGGGCGCCGGTGTGCCGATCCTGCAGGCATTGTCGATCGTGGGAGAGACCTCGGGCAACTACGTCATCGAAGAAGCCTTGCGGCGGGTAGCGGATTCTGTGCGCCAAGGACAGTCTGTCTCCGGTCCACTTATGCGGGAGCCAGTGTTTCCGTCGATGGTGACGCAGATGGTGTCCGTCGGTGAAGACTCGGGGTCGATGGAGGTCATGCTTTCGAAGATCGCTGACTTCTACGACGACGAGGTGCTGAAGACTACAGAACAGCTCACCGCGCTCATTGAGCCGCTCATGATCGGCGTGATCGGTGCGATCGTCGGTGTGATGGTTATCGCCCTGTACATGCCCATCTTTGCCATCTTCGATCAGATCAAATAGTCCCGGAGAAATAGGCACCTAGCAGCCCCAGGCGGGGGGCATCGCGACCCGAGTCGTGGTGCCCCCGTTTGGCATTTAACGAGCCGGCACCTACCCCTAAACTGGGCGCAAAAGTCACCGCGACTCGCCTGTTCCCCCTCAGACTGGGGCCAGAAATCAGGCGGTTCACCCCCGTTTGTGGGATTCTCAGGTTGCCCACATGTTGGCATTATTTTTTGTGGGGGGCTGAGAAGCTATTTTTTTCTGGGGGCCCCTGTCCAAGATCCGAACACTAGACAGGAAAACCACAATGATTGCACGTTTGAATGAAGCACTGCGCAGCAAGCGCTCCGACCTCGAGAACGACCAGAAGGGCTTCACCCTTGTTGAGCTCCTCGTTGTCGTACTGATCATCGGCATCCTTGCCGCGATCGCTATCCCCTTCTTCCTGAACCAGCGCCAGGGCGCTTGGGAATCACAGGTCAAGTCGGACATCGCGAACGCAGTGATCGCTGCTGAGACTTACGCGATTGGTGAGAACGGCTCGTTCACCGGACTCGAACTCGCTGGTCCCGATGGTGAGGCGAACCAGCTTGAGGCCAACGGCTACAAGCCGACACCTCGCGTTACGCTGACTTCTATCACGCCGACGGCCACGGATTACGTTCTCGTGTTCAACCACGAGGACTACGACGGCCCGACCTGGACCTACACCAGCTCAGACGGAACCACCGAGAAGACTGAATAGTCTGACTGAGTTCTAACGAAGGGGCGTCGCCACGCGGCGGCGCCCCTTTCCCGGTGGGAGAGTGATCGCTCTCCCGAGAGAAACCCATCTCTCTTGCACTACCTACAACCCTTAACACCCGAACGAAAGGGCTCATCATGCACAAGGTTTTGCAGCGACTGCGTAGCTCCGACGCCGGCATGAGCCTCCTTGAAGTCGTCGTTGCGATGATGATCTTTGCGATCGTCTCGCTCGGAGTGCTCCAGTCACTCACAACAGTGCTTACGGTCACACGCGATAACCGCGCACGAGTCGTTGCTACAAATCTTGCGTCTCAAGAAATTGACTTGGCCCGCAGCGCCGAAGATGTCTTCCAGCTGTTCGATGCCTCATACACCAAAACTCTTAACGGCGACGACTTCACCGTCGTGCGCTCCACCGGCTGGGTTTCCGCTGGTGATGACACCGTTGCGTGCAGCGCCGGTGGCGGCGCTTTGCGCTACAAACGAATCAACGTCGAAGTCACGTGGCCCAACATGCGGCCTGGAACGGAACCGGTTCGCTTCGACACTCTCCTCGCGCCGAACAACCGGATCAACGATCCTGCGCTGGGCACAATCCTTGTCTCTGTCACCGGAGGCGCGGGCGACGGCATCGCTGGCGTGTCCGTCAGCGCTAAGCCGTCATCGCCGGCTGCGGGCGCTCAAACGCCGACAAAAACGATCGCAAATACCAATGTGCAGGGCTGCACGTTCATTCTTAAGGTCGTGCCGGGTAACTACGACGTCACGGTTTCTCGATCCGGCTTCGTCACTGACGATGGTCAAAATTCGGCGCCGAACAAGTTGGCGAGCGTGGCCGCTGGCAAAGCCGTTTCGATTTCCTTTAACTACGACGATGCCGTTGACTACCGTCTCGACTATGTGGCAGCGACAGCGCCTTCGAAGGTTCAAATGCCTTCGAACTTGGCTACGACAATGCTGAGTTCCTACGGACCTTTTATTAGTCCAGCAGCGAATTCAAAGGCAGAATTTTTTCGTAACAGCGTCGAGCTTTTCCCTTGGCGTTCTGGATATGAGGTTTTTGCGGGTCGGTATATCCCACAGCCGCAAGACACCTCAAGTGGCGAAAAGTACTGCCTGTCGACTAACCCCGCAGCTTGGCCCGATGTCGTTCAAGCCGGAGTTACTTACAGCTCTCCGCCCAATGTAGTCACTGCCGCTGAGCCGGGTGGCACGGCCAATGCGGTGGTGCCTATGGGGCTCGTGCCGATCTCTGGTCTCTCCGGCTCTTATATTCGGGCGGTCTCCCAGCCGGCGGTGGACGGCAGCGGTGATCCTGGCTGCACCCAAGGTGACATCTTGACCTATCTAAAGGTCGAATCGGGTACTACTCACATCGCATTGCCGTACGGCACCTGGAAAATTGAAAAGCTGACCGGGTCGAAGTGGGGGGTGCTGGGAAGTATCTTGTCTCCGATACTCGGCGGCGGCTCAGTCGCGTCAGAAACAGTGATCGTCGACCCGAGAGTAGCGTCGTAATGAACCGTATGCGCATTACGCTATCGACTCGAATACGGCGTATTCGAGCAGATGAACGCGGTGTTACGCTCGCGGAGCTCATCGTCACGATCGCGCTGCTCACGATGATGCTCGCAATGGTGATGACTATCTTCATCAGCTTCACGCGTTCCTTCACGAGCGACCGTTCGGCTTCCAACAACACGGCATCCGCCACAGTCGCGATGAATGAGCTAACGCGCGTGCTGCGTTCCGGAACCCAATTGAAGTTGGCCAGTGGTGCACTTACCCCTGTCTTTAGCGAGGCTACCGCCGAGCGAGTCGTACTCACAGCCTATTTAGACACGGAAGCGGCTTCGCCCCAACCAGTGAGAGTGATGTTCGAGGTCACGCCTGAGCGCACTCTGGTCGAGACTCGGTGGGAACCGACGGGCGAGAGTAAAGGGGTGTTCACTTTCGATCTGGACTCGCCGACTTCTGAGCGCACTGTGGTCCGTCAGATCGCTGCCGGCGGGAAGCCCGTCTTCTCGTATCTAAAGGCGGTGACCGTGCGAGAGCCCGGAGCTCCTACTGAAATCGTCTGGAACGACGGCGATCCTTACTCGAAAATTCTTGCGGTAACGGTGACGATGACCGTCCAAACCGACCCCTCCGGCGCTGCGAAAACTGCAACTCTTCAAAACACCGTCGGTATCCCGAACCTTGACGTTCCTAGAATTGGATTCACACCATGATCCGTTTTTTGCGCACCCGAATCGCTGGCGAACGCGGCGCAGCGTTACCGATGGTGATCGGTATCACGGTCGTCCTTGGACTCCTCGTGACCACAGCTGTTACATACGCGACGGGCGGATTCCGTCAGTCCGCGGCGACGGAGGAGTGGTCCGCATCTCTCGCGGCGGCTTATGCCGGCGTAGAGGACTATCAGAGCAGACTCTCGGAAGACACCTCGTACGTGCAGTACGGCAATCCCGCTTCGAAGTTCACCCTCTCCACGGGAAGCAGCGTCAAGCTTCCAGCGGCAGCGCAAAAGAACGACGCTTTCAACGTGGCTGTGGATGCCGCTTGGCAGGCTGTGCCCGGTGGTGTCGGGGATTCCTACTTTCGATACGAGGTAGACAACTCCAACTACGCGGGCACCGGAAATGTTCGCATTCAGTCAACGGGAAAAGTGGGCGGCGAAACACGATCGATCGTTGCTGATTTGCGTCAAGACGGCTTTATCGACTTTCTCTATTTCACAGACTATGAAATGCAAGATCCTGCGTATACCGGCAAGTCAGACAGTTGCGTGAAGCACTGGTGGGCCGGCCGCGACAAGTTCGGCGTGAGTTGTGGAGAAATTGCTTTCGACGGCGGCGACACTATTAAAGGTCCTGCGCACTCGAACGACACCATCCGAATTTGCGAAGCTACTTTTTTGGGTGAACTGACAACGGCATATGCGCCCGAAAACCCCTCGGATATTCGTTACACAGCGCAAAAATCCAACGGCCAAGCTTGCGGCGATCAAAACTTCGGGGATTACGCGGGACCGTCCTTCAAGGAATACATCGGAATGCCCGCGACCAACTCGGAGCACCTCCGCGAGACCCGCGCGGACTTGACTTCAGATGGGGTTCCTCGCCCTGGTTGCCTGTACACCGGACCCACCGAAATAGTCTTGATGGCGAATGGAAAAATCTCAGTTACTTCTCCTTGGACCAAAGCAACGAGAACTCTGGGCTCTCCGGCTTCCGCTGCATCGCCGAACACAGAATGCGGCACCCCTGCTCAACTAGCTTCCGGCACGCCATTTGCTCTTCCCGCCAATAATGTGATTTACGTGCAGAACGTACCCACAGTGTCAAGTGACCCTAACTACTGGGCATGGAACAAGACCCCCAGCGGCCTGAAGTGCGAAGGGGCGGCGGGAGGTACTGGAAACGGGATCGGTTACCCTGTCAAGTTCGAAAGCGCAGCGTCTGGAGCGTACGGATGCCGCGTCGGCGATCTTTTTGTTGAAGGGACGCTCAATGGCCAAACGACGCTCTCCGCGGAGCACTACGTTTACGTGATCGGTGACATCACCTACAACGATCCCGAGGCTGACTTGCTCGGTCTAGTCGGCAACGACGCGGTCTGGGTCTGGAACCCTGTGAAGTATGTGTCGAGTTGGTGGGGCGGTAGCTACCAGCCCATCGTCAGCGACAAGAGTCGTCGAATCGACGCGGCGATCCTCTCGGTCTCGCACACTTTTCTGGTCCAAAATCCTGCATACGCGCCCTCAAACGCTGTGCTCACGGTCAACGGCGCTATTGCGCAGAAGTTCCGCGGAATTGTGTCCAGCAACGGTGGTGGTTACGCCAAGGATTACGTCTACGACGAGCGGCTCAAGTTCACAGCCCCGCCGAAGTTCTTGTCCCCGGTGACAACCACCTACGGTGTAAACGTGTGGATTGAAGTCAAGCCGGCATACAGCGCGGACGGCACTCCCACGCCATGACCGCGACACTACTCGTGACCATCTTCGCGAGCCTTCTGGGCTTAGCGGTGGGATCATTTCTCAACGTTGTGGTGTGGCGAGTGCCGCATGGAGGAAAGCTTTCTACGCCCCCGAGCGCCTGCCCGAAGTGCGATCACGCAATCCGCTCGTACGACAACGTCCCTGTGATCAGCTGGTTATTCTTGCGTGGAAAATGTCGAGACTGCGGAGAGCCGATCTCGCTTCGTTATCCAGTCGTCGAAGCCGCGACGGCGATATCGTTCGGCATCATCGCTGCGGTGATTGGCGCCGAAACGAGCATGGTGTGGGCATTGCCAGCATTCCTCTACTTCGCAGCGATTTCAATCGCCCTGACGCTCATCGATCTGGATACTCAGACGCTGCCTAACAAGATCGTGCTCCCATCAATCCTCGTGGGGCTCGCATTGCTAGCTATGGCAAGCGCTGGCACGGGCAACTGGTACGCGCTCCTGGGAGCAGTGCTCGGCTCGCTCGCGCTTTTTATCTTCTACTTCATCGTGGCCGTAGTTTCCCCGCGCGGAATGGGGATGGGCGACGTCAAATTGTCCGCTGTGATCGGGCTTTATCTCGGTTGGCTCGGTTGGGGAACGGTGGCAGTGGGGGCTTTTGCGGCGTTCCTGTTGGGTGGGCTGTTCGCAATTGCACTTTTAGTATTCAAAAAGGCGGGTCGCCGGTCGGCGATCCCGTTCGGTCCGTGGATGATCGCTGGAGCCTGGATTGGCATAGCGTTCGGCGCACAAATGTGGAATGGATATCTGGTGGCTGTCGGTCTTAGCTGATCGTCGTCTGGGGGAAAAAATGGGAAAGAAACTAGTGGGGTTGGACATCGGTTCCACAGCGGTACGCGCTGTGGAAGTCGATAGTCCGCACCAACAACGACCGACAATTCTCCGATTCGGAGAAATTCCGCTGCCCGAGGGCGCCGTCAAAGCGGGTGAAGTAGTTGACTCGGCTACCGTGACGGCTGCGATTCGTAAGCTCTGGTCTGCCGGAGGCTTCAAAACGCGCGATGTCGTGATGGGAGTTGGCAACTCGAAGGTGCTTGCGCGAGACATTACGGTGCCCCGCTTGCCTCTGAACCAAGTTCGGGAGTCGCTTCCCTTTCAAGTCCAGGACCTGCTACCAGTTCCGGCGTCGGATGCGTTGCTCGATTTCTATCCTGCGAGCGAGTTCGAGGGGGAGACCGGGCCGATGCTCCAGGGCATGCTCGTCGCTGCGATCAAAGCACCGCTTCTGGTTAACGTCAACGCTGCAAGCGCAGCCTCCGTTCAGCCTGCGAACGTCGATCTTTCGGCTTTCGCGCTTACGCGTTTATTCGCGGGAGGCGAGGCGGCGAACACCACGAGTCTCCTGGTTCACATCGGCGCTGCGACGACGACTCTCGTCGCGTTGGAGGGTCATGTGCCCCACTTCATTCGGTTCTTACCTAACGGAGGCGCAGATATCACCAAGGGAATCTCTCAGAGGCTCGATATCTCAATGAGGGATGCTGAAGCGATCAAGCGTTCTGTCGGAGTCGTTGCGGCTCGCGCAACCGCCGAGCAACGGCCCGCTCTTGAAGTGTCGTTTGAGCTGGTCAACGAAACGCTCTTGGCGATTCGCGCCACTATTCAGTACTTCCAGAATGCGCGAAACAATCGTGCGATCGACCGCATTGTGATGAGCGGTGGCGGGTCTCGACTTCTCGGTCTCGCTGAGACAGTCGGTGAGTTTACAAAGGTACCGACGACACAGCCCGATCCGTTCTCGCTCGCCACGGCAGCGCGAGGACTTCGGGGCACGGGAGATGCGCAAGATATGTCTGTGGCTCTGGGATTGGTAACAGGAGTATCCGCATGAGTGAGAAAAAGCCCACAGCACGGCGCGAAGTAAAAGTTGCCATCGCTTACCCGCCTTCGGTCAACTTGTTGCCCCCAGAAGTCGGAATGCGCAAGTCCGCAGCCCGTTCGCGAGGTCGAGCGATCTTTGTAGCCCTTGTGGCGGTTGGAATTGCGATTCTGGCTGCTGCGGGCGCGAACGTCTATTCATTGCAGCGTGGGGTAGCTCTCGAGAATGCGCGGTCCTTGACACTCTCGTTAACGACTCAACAGGGCGAGTACAACGAAGTGCGCTCAGCAAACCAACTATTGAGTACGACTCAAGCCGCTCGCTTGTTCGCCTATTCCACGGAGGTGTCCCTTAAGTTCTTAATCGACCAGATGAACTCGAAGCTCAGTTCCGGGATGACGATCTCTGGTTATAACTTCGACACGGCAAACCCGCTTCAGGGCTTTGCGCCGGCTTCATCACCGCTGGATCAGCAGTCCATGGCGGCATTTTCCCTCGAAATTGGCGCCAATTCAGTGGGAGATATCGATGACTGGGTGCGCAAGCTCTCAAGCGTAGATGGCGTCGTGCAGTCCACCCTGCTGTCGACTGCGGTTGAAGAGGGAGGCACCTTCTCGGGTTCAGTAGTTGTGCTTATCGGGGACAAAGCTCTGCTCCATCGGTTCGATGAAGTGATAGACGGCGAGGAAGCTGCCCCAGAAGAAGCTGAGCCGACACCAACTGAGTCCCCAGAACCGGATTCCGAGACGAGTGAAGAGGAGAGCGGCTCATGACCATGACGCGAATGTGGAACGTAATTGGTGTTGCGGCGGTACTGCTAATCCTGTTGCTCGGTTATGTGGTGGGAGTTTCCCCCGCCCTCGCCGACGCGGTGATCGCCGATGAGGAACTTGTCGCAGTCGAAGCGCAGAATCAGGTGAAGACAAATGAGCTTGCGGCGCTGAAAGCTCTGGCAGCGGATTCCGACCAGTTGTTTGCGGATCTTGCAGAAGCTCAAATTGCCATTCCGGGAACTCAGCTTTCTTCAGAGTTTGCGCGTCAAGTCAGTAATCTCGCGACTTCGGCGGGCGCTACTTTTACGGAGCTCTCCTACTCGTCGGTCACTGAAGCATTGGCGCCCGAGGCCGAGGTTGCTGTAAGCGCAGCTCCTGAGGACGGTGGCGAAACTGCTGAGGGGGCGGAACCCGTGGCAGAAGCTGAAGCCCCCGCTGGCCCAACCGCGATCCAGTCAGTGCCCGGCCTCGTCTCGGTCGGAGTCTCGATCAGGGCGTCGGGCTCTCGATCGGACCTTCTGAAGTTCATCAATAGCGTCCAGCTTTACCAGCGAGCGTTCTCCGTTACGTCAACGAACTTGCAAGCTGGCGGAGACGATGGTGGTTACGAACTCGACCTCGAGGGTGCTGTGTACGTATTGTCAACTAGCGGTGGACCGCTCGCAGCGACCGGCACTTCGGGCGGAGAAGTCAACTAGCGTGTAGTGCTTCGAATAGCTCTGAAGAACGCCACGACCTCTTGGTCGTGGCGTTCTTCTCGTTTCTGGGAATTGCTTCAGTACACTGAGAGCATCAGTCGCTGGCACGAGGAGGCAACAGTCATGACCGATCCATCTGTAGAGCGTGGTTCTTCAACCGAGAACGACGACAACATTGAGGATGCTGTAGTGGTCGACGAGACGACGTCCGAAGCGGATGCTTCGCCTGCGGCCGCGCCCCTCGTAGAGCCCGTTGCGGAGCCTGCAGCTCCCGCGGCCACCCTGGTTCACGACGACTCCACGCTCGAGGCGGAAGTTGAGCCGATGGCCACCCCCGTCGTCGTCGACGCGCCTGAGATTAGCGCCGAGTCCGACTTTGAACCACAGCCAGAAACTCACGCAGAACCTCAGCCAGAGCCCCACCCTGAACCAGAGCCGGCCGTCGCCACGGCCGCCGCTGGCATGGCATCCGGTGAACCACGCGTCGTCTACGTCACGGCACCGACCCCGCCCAAGGTTTCAGGCAATCGTGGCTTCGGCGTGTTCATTGCGCTTGCCTCGACGCTCGTGTTCGCGCTTATTTTTGCCATCGTTGTCGCAACCATTAGCGCGGCAGCAACCGGCCGCATCGCTCTCGCGTTCGTTCAAGCCCCCTCCTTTTATGTTCCGGTGGCATTCTTCGCTCTGGGGGCGATCGTTGTCGCTCTGATCGTGAACCGTGCCGGTTGGGCCGCTCACGTGTTCTCGAGCATTATTGTTGGCCTCGTGGTGTACTTCGGCACCATCGGCGCGCTCTTGCTCATCAACGGCGTCATCCAGACCACGCCTGAACAAGCGCAAGTGTTGTTCGCGGGCGCGTTGGCCGATCCGTTCATCATTGCTGCCGGGTTGCTCGGCCGTGAAGTGTCGCTGTGGACTGGTGCGCTGGTGGCTAAGCGGGGCCGCAAGGTTACGCTGCGCAACGCCGACTCGCGGTCGCGGTGGGAAGCCGAGCTCGCCGAGAAAACTGCTGCTCAGCGCTAACGGCACATGCGCCGTTGCGTGCCCTGTTCTGGAGCCTGCGTGTGCGCTGTGATCATTTGACCCCGGTACACCCGGGGGGCTATTCTTTCTGAGGTGTGCGCTTTGCTGTGCGCTTGAACTATGCCTGTTGAGGGTCACCGCGTTAGCGGAGTTCGGGTGCATGTAACTCCGCACCACAGGGTTCAACCTTCTGGTTGACCCCCACGGCATATCCATAAACCATCCGCAGAGCTCGTTCATTTGAGTTGTGTGGCCGGGGCGTGGGTCCAGATGAACTCGGTGTTCTGAAAAGAACAGCGAATGCTAACCATCAAGACGCTGTCACCGTGCAGCAAATACAAGGAGTAATTTAGTGCCCACCATTCAGCAGTTGGTGCGTAAGGGACGCTCGCCGAAGGTCGTCAAGACCAAGGCTCCCGCCCTTAAGTCCAACCCGCAGCAGCGCGGCGTTTGCACGCGTGTTTACACAACAACTCCGAAGAAGCCGAACTCGGCTCTTCGTAAGGTTGCTCGTGTCAAGCTTTCTAACGGTACCGAGGTCACGGCCTACATTCCCGGCGAAGGTCACAACCTTCAGGAGCACTCGATGGTGCTCATCCGCGGTGGTCGTGTAAAGGACCTCCCCGGTGTTCGCTACAAGATCGTTCGTGGAGCGCTCGACACCCAGGCCGTTAAGAACCGTAAGCAGGCTCGTAGCCTCTACGGCGCAAAGAAGGATAAGAAGTAATGCCTCGTAAAGGACCAGCACCAAAGCGTCCCGTAGTCGCGGATCCGGTTTACGGCGCACCCATCGTCAGCCAGCTTGTCAACAAGATTCTTCTTGATGGCAAGAAGGGCCTCGCTGAGCGCATCGTTTACGGAGCACTCGCCGGCGTGGCAGAGAAGACCGGCCAAGACGCCGTAGTCACTCTCAAGAAGGCTCTCGACAACGTACGCCCGACCCTCGAGGTCAAGTCGCGTCGTGTCGGTGGATCGACTTACCAGGTTCCTGTTGAAGTCAAGTCGCACCGAGCAAACACGCTCGCACTGCGCTGGCTCACGAGCTACGCCAAGGGTCGTCGTGAAAAGACGATGACTGAGCGTCTCACCAACGAGATCTTGGACGCATCGAATGGGCTTGGCGCCGCTGTAAAGCGTCGTGAAGACACCCACAAGATGGCCGAGTCGAACAAGGCATTCGCTCACTACCGCTGGTAGTCAGCACCTCGCAGTGAAGCGAGTCAGGCGCTGTCTGGCTCGCTTCACTCGTGAGATTTTCGCTTCACCAACATACTTCGGAGGAACCTGTGGCACAGGACGTGCTCACCGACCTGACTAAGGTCCGCAACATTGGCATCATGGCTCACATCGATGCCGGCAAGACCACTACGACTGAGCGCATCCTGTTTTACACGGGTGTAAACCACAAAATTGGTGAAACTCACGATGGTGCGTCGACTACTGACTGGATGGAGCAGGAGCAAGAACGTGGCATCACGATCACGTCCGCTGCTGTGACCTGTTACTGGAACAAAAACCAGATCAACATCATCGACACCCCCGGCCACGTTGACTTCACGGTTGAGGTGGAGCGTTCGCTCCGCGTTCTCGACGGTGCTGTCGCTGTGTTCGACGGTAAAGAGGGTGTGGAGCCGCAGTCGGAGACTGTATGGCGCCAGGCCGACAAGTACGACGTTCCCCGCATCTGCTTCGTCAACAAGATGGACAAGATGGGCGCGGACTTTTACTACACGGTAGACACCATTGTTAACCGCCTCGGCGCTCGTCCGTTGGTTCTTCAGCTCCCGATCGGACTCGAGTCCGAGTTTGAGGGTGTTGTAGACCTCGTCGAGATGCGTGCACTCACGTGGCGTGGAGACTCCAAGGGTGACGTCGAGATGGGCGCTAAATACGCCATCGAAGAGATCCCTGAAGACCTCAAGGAAAAGGCTGCGGAATACCGCACCGCTCTTCTCGAGGTTGTTGCTGAAACTGACGACGCCATCATGGAGCGTTACTTCGGCGGCGAAGAGATCACAGTTGCAGAGATCAAGGCTGCGATTCGTAAGCTCACCGTCAACAGCGAGATCTACCCGGTCCTTTGTGGTTCTGCTTTCAAGAACCGTGGCGTTCAGCCGATGCTCGATGCTGTTATCGACTACCTTCCTTCGCCGGTTGACGTGCCTCCTATGGAAGCAACTGACCCCCGCGATGAAGAGAAGATCATCATCCGCAAGCCTGACGCTAACGAGCCGTTCTCGGCTCTCGCGTTCAAGGTTGCTGTGCACCCCTTCTTCGGTCGCCTTACGTACATTCGCGTGTACTCGGGCCACCTTGACTCTGGTGGAGCGGTAGCTAACTCCACTAAGGGCAAGAAGGAGCGCATCGGAAAGATCTTCCAGATGGCTGCTAACAAGGAAATCCCTGTCGACAGCGTTACCGCTGGTCACATCTACGCCGTAATCGGCCTCAAGGACACCACTACCGGTGACACGCTGTGCGACTTGAACGACCAGGTCGTTCTCGAGTCGATGACGTTCCCGGAGCCGGTTATTGAGGTTGCAATCGAGCCGAAGACGAAGGCTGACCAAGAAAAACTTGGTATTGCTATTCAGAAGCTTGCTGAAGAAGACCCCACGTTCCGTACCGAACAGAACCAGGAAACTGGCCAGACGGTAATCAAGGGAATGGGTGAACTTCACCTCGATATCCTCGTCGACCGCATGAAGCGCGAATTCAACGTTGAAGCCAACGTTGGTAAGCCGCAGGTTGCGTACCGCGAGACCATTCGTCGCATTGTGGACAAGCACGACTACACCCACAAGAAGCAGACTGGTGGATCGGGACAGTTCGCTAAGGTCCAGATTTCGCTCGAGCCCATGGAGGTCGAAGGCGACAAGATTTACGAATTCGTAAATAAGGTCACCGGTGGCCGTATTCCTCGTGAATACATCGGCTCGATCGATCAGGGTTTCCAGGCCTCGATGAACGTCGGAATCCTTGCTGGATTCCCGATGGTCGGCGTCAAGGGAATCATCCTCGATGGTGCTGCTCACGATGTTGACTCGTCAGAAATGGCGTTCAAGATCGCGGGAACCATGGCATTCAAGGAAGCAGCACGCAAGGCTGACCCAGTTCTCCTCGAGCCGCTCATGGCGGTCGAGGTTCGTACTCCAGAGGAGTACATGGGAGACGTCATCGGTGACCTTAACAGTCGCCGCGGACAGATCCAGTCCATGGAGGACGCGACCGGCGTCAAGGTCGTTCGTGCCCACGTACCACTGTCGGAAATGTTCGGCTATGTCGGTGACTTGAGGTCCAAGACCTCCGGTCGCGCGGTGTACTCGATGACGTTCGACAGTTACTCTGAGGTTCCCCGCGCGGTAGCTGACGAGATTGTTGCAAAGAACAAGGGCGAGTAATCGCTGCACTACCAGCGCGCAACTAACATAGATACACACCAACTTGCAGATCATTCGGCAGTAGTAAGTCGTCGGATGCGAAGCAACCGAGTCCTGAGGAGGACCCACAGTGGCTAAGGCCAAGTTCGAGCGGACCAAGCCGCACGTAAACATCGGAACCATCGGTCACGTTGACCACGGAAAGACCACGCTCACGGCAGCGATCTCGAAGGTACTTGCAGACAAGTTCCCTTCGGCAACCAACGTCCAGCGTGACTTCTCGTCGATTGACTCGGCTCCGGAAGAGCGTCAGCGCGGCATCACCATTAACATCTCGCACGTTGAGTACGAGACCCCCAAGCGCCACTACGCACACGTAGACGCTCCGGGCCACGCTGACTACATCAAGAACATGATCACCGGTGCTGCTCAGATGGACGGTGCAATCCTCGTGGTTGCAGCGACCGACGGCCCCATGGCCCAGACTCGCGAGCACGTTCTGCTCGCGAAGCAGGTTGGTGTTCCTTACCTGATGGTCGCACTGAACAAGTCCGACATGGTTGATGACGAAGAGATCCTTGAGCTCGTTGAGCTCGAGGTTCGCGAACTCCTCTCCAGCCAGGGCTTCGACGGCGACAACGCTCCCGTTATCCAGGTCTCAGGCCTCAAGGCACTTGAGGGCGACCCCAAGTGGGAGCAGTCCATCCTTGACCTCATGGATGCTGTTGACGCAAGCGTTCCGGACCCCATCCGCGACAAGGACAAGCCGTTCTTGATGCCGGTTGAAGACGTCTTCACGATCACTGGTCGTGGAACCGTTGTTACGGGCCGCGCCGAGCGTGGAACGCTTTCGATCAACTCTGACGTTGAGATTGTTGGAATCCGCCCGACCCAGAAGACCACGGTCACTGGTATCGAGATGTTCCACAAGCAGCTCGACGAAGCATGGGCTGGCGAGAACTGTGGTCTGCTTCTTCGTGGAACCAAGCGTGAAGATGTAGAGCGTGGACAGGTTGTTGTTAAGCCTGGTTCCGTTACTCCTCACACGAACTTCGAGGGAACCGCATACATCCTGTCCAAGGATGAGGGTGGGCGTCACAACCCGTTCTACGCGAACTACCGTCCGCAGTTCTACTTCCGCACCACCGACGTCACCGGCGTCATCACGTTGCCCGAGGGCACCGAGATGGTTATGCCTGGCGACACCACTGACATGACCGTTGAGCTTATTCAGCCCATCGCCATGGAAGAGGGCCTCGGCTTCGCCATCCGTGAGGGTGGACGTACCGTAGGTGCCGGTAAGGTAACCAAGGTTCTGGCGTAAGCTCAGTAACTAATTACGACGAGGGTCGGGCCGAAAGGCTCGGCCCTTCGTCGTTTAACGACCACAGTCGCACAGCCATGTTCTCGCGCTCCCGCCCGTGCGAGCTGGGTCAGCTCGACCGCCCGGTAAGTCGGCTCGTGAGGGCGCGAGCGGCCGCCACCGTTGCGGTGCCGAGGTCCTCCCAGTTCTCGCCCACGGCATCCGTGCGAAAGGTGAGTCCGATCGCGGCCGTGGGGTACTCGTTGCGATCGAGAGCCGCTGCTCCGACCGACGAATAGTCGGCGGTGACGTCGCCGATCTCGCTCGCCCAGCCGCGCGTGCGGGCAGCATCCAGCATCCGATCCAGTTCAGCGAGAGTCTGGGGTCCGGCGGACTGTCGACGCGTGAGTGAAGCCCGCATCGGATACAGCGCGCGCACTTGAGGTGGGGTGAGGTGTGAAAGTATGGCGCGTCCGGTAGCAGTGAGGTGCGCGGGCAGGCGCACGCCGACGGCCGACACGGTCGTGGGCGCCCGGGGTCCTTGCACTCGGGCGGCGTAGCTGACATCCGACCCACTCAAAACGGCGAGGTGGGCCACGACCGGTATCGGCGCTTCGCGAGCAAGCGTGCGCATGAGCGGCGTGGCGAGAGCGGAGAGCCGCTCGCTGCGCAACGCTGAGGTGCCAATCTGGGCGACAAGCGCGCTGAGGCCGTAGGTGCGATCCTCGGGGTAATGCACGACGAAACCCTCATCGACCATGACGGCGAGCAGTTGATAGACGGATGACCGGGGCAGGCCGAGTTCGCGGGCGAGGGCTGAGGCGGGGACCGGTCCTTTGCGGGACGCGAGATGGCGCAGCACCGCCATGGTGTTGCGCGCGGCTGGGATGCTCGGCACGATTCCCCTGTCTGAGATCTCAGACACCATATCGCGAATCACTATCGCAGCAGAAGGGCGATCAGCGTTCACTGGGATCATGAACCCCGAAACCCCGAAGCCTGTCTCTCTCGGCGTTGGCCCCGTCAGCATCGCCGAGGTCGTCGCGGTTGCGCGCCATCACGCGCGAGTCTCGATCTCGCCCCACGCCATCGCAGAAATAGAGGCATCACGGGCAGTTATTGAGGCTCTCGCGAACGACGTTCGGCCGCATTACGGGGTGTCTACAGGTTTCGGTGCCCTCGCCACAAAACACATCGCTCTCGAGCAACGCGTGCAGTTGCAACGCTCGCTGGTTCGCAGCCACGCTGCCAGCTCCGGTGCCGAGATTGACGCCGAGGTCGTGCGGGCAACCATGCTGCTGCGTCTCTCCACGATGACGACCGGCCGCACCGGAGTGCGCCCGGTCGTTGCAGAAACCTACGCCGCGCTGCTCAACGCCGACATCACTCCGATCGTGGGGGAGTACGGCAGCTTGGGCTGCTCGGGTGACCTCGCTCCGCTGGCGCATTGCGCGTTGGCGGTCATGGGCGAAGGAGACGTGCGTGTCGCCGGAGAGTTGATGCCGGCATCCACCGCGCTGAAAGCGGCCGGCATCGACCCAGTCGTGCTGCATGAAAAAGAGGGCCTCGCCCTCATCAATGGCACGGATGGGATGCTCGGCATGCTGGCGATGGCCATCACCGATCTGAGCGCGTTGCTCACCACTGCCGACCTCTCGGCGGCGCTCAGCGTCGAGGGTCTCGCGGGAACAGATCGTGTCTTCGCTGAAGATCTCCACGCCCTCCGACCCCACCCCGGCCAGCAAGTGTCCGCCGGCAACATGCGCGCGGTGTTGCGCGACTCGGGAGCGATCGCAGCGCACGCCACCAACGGCTTCACCCGGGTGCAGGATGCCTATTCCTTGCGCTGCGCACCGCAGGTGCACGGTGCGGCGCGCGACACGGTCGACCATACGAGACGAGTCGCCGAGCGAGAGCTGCAGAGCGCGATCGACAATCCCGTGGTCACCCTCGATGGCCGTTTGGAGTCGAACGGCAACTTCCACGGAGCGCCCGTGGGGTACGCCCTGGACTTCCTCGCTATCGTGGCGGCCGACGTCGCGAGCATGAGCGAACGTCGCACTGACCGGTTCCTCGACAGCAACCGCAACGGCGGTTTGAACGCGTTCCTTGCCGCGGATCCCGGGGTCGACTCCGGGCACATGATCGCGCAATACACCCAAGCCGGGATCGTCAGTGAGTTGAAGCGGTTGGCGGCTCCGGCATCCGTCGACTCGATCCCCACCAGCGCCATGCAGGAAGACCACGTGTCGATGGGCTGGAGCGCCGGACTGAAACTGCGACGCAGCATCGACGGCCTCTCGCGCGTTCTGGCGATCGAGCTGCTGACCTCTGCGCGCGGCATTGAGATGCGCGGTGAGAAGCCGTCGCCAGTATCGGCCGCCGTCATCACGACTCTGCGGGAGCGCGTACCCGGGGCAGGTCCCGACCGCTATCTCGCCCCTGACATTGCCGCGAGCGTCGAGCTCGTGCAGTCGGGGGCCCTCGTCTCAGCAGCACGTTCCGTCACCGAACTTCACTAGGAGTAGTCATGATTCAGGCACAGCGCGGTTCAACCCTCACCACTCTCGGCTGGCAGCAAGAGGGCGCTCTGCGCATGCTGCAGAACAACCTCGACCCGGAGGTCGCGGAGCACCCCGAAGATCTCGTGGTTTACGGTGGCACAGGAAAGGCCGCCCGAGACTGGCCGAGCTATCACGCGATCGTGCGTTCGCTCACGACGCTCAAGGGTGACGAGACGCTGCTCGTGCAGTCGGGCAAGCCTGTTGGTGTGATGCAGACGCATGAGTGGGCGCCGCGCGTACTGCTCGCCAACTCCAACCTCGTGGGGGATTGGGCGAACTGGGATGAGTTCCGTCGGCTTGAGCAGCTGGGGCTCACGATGTACGGCCAGATGACGGCCGGATCGTGGATCTACATCGGCACGCAGGGCATTCTGCAGGGTACCTACGAAACGTTCTCTGCGGTCGCGGCGAAACGATTCGGCGGAACCCTGGCGGGCACCATCACTCTCACGGCCGGCCTCGGAGGCATGGGGGGCGCTCAGCCGCTCGCCGTGACCATGAACGACGGTGTTGCGATCTGCATCGATGTTGACCAGAGCCGCATCACCCGGCGCATCGATCACGGCTACCTCGATGTCGAGGCGAAGTCGCTCGCGCATGCCGTCGAGCTCGCGGTGGCTGCACGCGACGCGAAGAAGGCGCTCTCGATCGGCGTGCTCGCGAATGCGGCCGCGGCCGTGCCTGAGCTACTCGCGATGGGTGCGCCCATTGATATCGTCACCGACCAGACCAGCGCACATGACCCGCTGGCGTACCTCCCCCTCGGCGTGGACTTTCACGAGTGGGAGAGCGCGCGCACCCACCCCGACTTCGCCCAGCGTGCTCGCGAGTCGATGGCGATTCACGTTGAAGCGATGGTGGGCTTTCAGCGTCAGGGGGCCGAGGTGTTCGACTACGGCAACAATCTGCGCACCGAAGCGCGGGCGGCGGGCTACGCGGATGCCTTCGCGTTTCCGGGATTCGTGCCGGCCTACATCCGTCCATTGTTTGCGGAGGGTAAGGGGCCGTTCCGGTGGGCCGCCCTCAGTGGCGAAGCCAGCGACATCCACAAGACAGACAAGGCGATTCTCGAGTTGTTCCCCGAGAACGAATCGCTCGCGCGCTGGATCAAGCTCGCAGGGGAGCGGGTGCACTTCCAAGGTCTGCCCGCGCGCATCTGCTGGCTCGGCTATGGCGAGCGCGACAAGGCCGGTATCAAGTTCAATGAGATGGTCGCATCGGGTGAACTCGAAGCGCCGCTCGCGATCGGCCGCGATCACCTTGATAGCGGCTCGGTAGCGTCTCCCTACCGCGAGACAGAAGCAATGAAAGATGGTTCGGATGCGATCGCCGACTGGCCGTTGCTGAACGCTCTCGTCAATACCTCGTCGGGTGCCACGTGGGTGTCGATCCATCATGGCGGCGGCGTTGGCATCGGCCGTTCGATCCACGCCGGACAGGTGACGGTCGCCGATGGAACCGAGCTCGCCGCCCAGAAACTTGAGCGCGTGCTCACGAACGATCCAGGAATGGGCGTGATCCGTCACGTCGATGCTGGTTACGATGAAGCCATCGCGGTCGCTGATGATCTCGGCGTTCGCATCCCCATGAACGAGGCTCCGCTCACGAAGGGTGACCATGCTCAACGCTGATCCGCTCTGGCCGCGCGCGGGCGACTGGCCCGCGCCGGTCGCCGACGAGTGGGCGGATGTCGCCCTCATCGGTCTGCCAACCTCGCGTACCTCGCTCTCGCCGACCCAAGCGCACACGACGCCCCAGGCGGTGCGGGAGGCCTTGCGCCGTTATGCCGCGCTGTCCGATCTTCGGATCGTCGACGCCGGCAACGTGCGCGAGCCTGACCTCAATGAAGAAGGTGCCGTCGAGGCGGTCGCTGGTCTGCGCGCTGAGATCGTCATTGCCCTCGGTGGCGATAACGCGGCTACGGTGCCGACGGCTCTCGGTCGCTGGGGCACGCAGATTGCCACCGCCGGCCTCATCACGCTCGATGCGCATTACGACTTGCGGGACGGTACGAGTAACGGTTCGCCGGTGCGACGCCTGCTCGAAGCCGGCCTCGATGGGAGCCGTGTGGTGCAGATTGGTATTGAGCCGCTGGCAAATTCACTCGCCTACGCTGACCGCGCGCGCGAGGCGGGTATCACCGTCATTACTCGCGACGAACTGCGCTCGCGGTCGATGGACGATGTCATGGCGCAGGCGCTCGAGATCGCCGGGGCTGCAGGGGGCCCGATCCATGTCGATCTCGATGTGGATGTCTGCGACCGCGCGGTTACCCCCGGTTGCCCCGCCTCGGTGCCGGGGGGCATTGCGGCGATAGACCTGCGCGTTGCCGCCCGTGCTGCGGCTGCGCACCCGTCAGTCTGTTCAATTGACCTTGTCGAAGTGGATGCCGCGGCTGACGCCGACGACGAGCGCACGGTGCGCCTCGTGGCCTTGTGCGTTCTCGAAGCGATCTCGGGAGTGGCACTGCGATGACAAGTACGGTCATCACAAACATCGGGCTGCTCCTCACTCATGACCACGAGCGGCCCGAAATTGAGGACGCCGCAATCGTCTTCGAAGGTGGCCTAGTGGCCTGGTGGGGCCCAACCGCCGAAGCGCCCGCTGCCGACCTCCATGTCGATGCCGCTGGTCGCTGCGTGCTTCCGGGCTTCGTCGACAGTCACAGTCACCTGCTGTTCGCGGGCGACCGCTCGCAAGAGTTCGAAGCTCGGATGGCAGGGCATCGCTACGAGGCGGGTGGCATCCGTCGCACCGTCGCTCTCTCGCGGGAGGCGAGCGACGACGAGTTGCTCGCAAATGCCACGGTGTTAGTCGCGGAGATGCGCCGGCAGGGCACGACCACTATCGAGATCAAAAGTGGCTACGGGCTCAGCGTGCGCGATGAGGCGCGGATGCTTCGTCTCGCCTCCACGCTCACCGACGACACCACGTTCTTGGGCGCCCATGTGGTGCCGACCGAATACGCCGATAACCGCGCCGCCTACGTTTCCCTCGTGATGGGGGAGATGCTCAAGGCCTGTGCCCCGCACGCGCGCTGGATCGACGTGTTCTGCGACGACGGTGCTTTCTCCGAGGCAGAGACGCGCGCGATCATCACGGCGGGGCAGGCCCAGGGCCTGGGCGCTCGCCTCCACGGCGCGCAACTGGGCGAATCGGGTGCGGTGCAGCTCGCCGTCGAACTCGGTGCCGCAAGCGTCGATCACTGCACCTATCTCTCCGATGACGACGTAGACGCGCTCGCCGGCAGCACCACGAGCGTTGGCCTCTTGCCCGGCGTCGAGTTCTCGACCAAACATCCTTTCGTGGATGCACGGCGCCTGCTCGACGCGGGAGTCGCTGTGGCTCTCGCCAGCGACTGCAATCCCGGCTCCAGTTTCACGTCGTCCCTTCCCTTCTGTATCGCTCTCGCCGTGCGCGAGATGGGCATGACGTCGACTGA